>NZ_VSJJ01000002.1 GCF_008369405.1 Streptococcus cristatus | reverse complement strand
CTTGCGTTGATCCGTAGTATCGTAATCAGTTCCCACTTCAGAACGTGGTGTATCCGTCACTTTCGGTGCGATAGTCACGCCGTCTTTGTTCTTGTACTCAACGGTAACATCACCATATTTCTTTTCTACCGGCTTTTCAACTTTGTCATAAACATAGACAACGCGGGTTGTTCCCTCAACAACCTGACCACTTTCTTGACCTTGTGTAGCATTGGTATCAATACGATAAGTTGTGCCATCATCCGCCGTAATGGTAGTTGGTTTGTGATCAGTTGTGTCATAGTAAGTACCAACCCGTGAAGTTGGTGTATCTACGACACGAGGAGAAATGGTGTTGCCTTGCTTATCTTGGTAATCAACAACAACATTACCATACTTCTCTACCGGCTTTTCAACTTTGTCATAAACATAGATAACGCGGGTTGTCCCTTCAACAACTCTACCACTTTCTTGACCTTGTGTAGCTGTGGGGTCAATACGGTAACTTGTTCCATCAGCTGTGGTGATCGTAGACGGTTTGTGATCAGTTGTGTCATAAGCCGTTCCAACTGATGTGTCTGGTGTATCCACAATACGCGGAGAAATGGTGTTGCCTTGCTTATCTTGGTAATCAACAACAACATTCCCTTTTACTTCTGTATAGTAGTTTGCTACGTTTGTCGTACCTAATTTTACTTTACCTGTTGTATTATTAGTTGATGACACATATTTATAGACCTTGCCATCCGCTGTTGTGATTCTGTCTTGGTGTGTTGTTGTATAGTCTTCACCAACAGGAGTTCCTGTAGGTTTGACCGTTTGAGTATTGGTTAGCTTAGTAGTAGTCCCTTGAATATAGTTATCAAGCACGACATTCCCTGCAAGGTTATACTCAACTAGGTTGTATTCAAGATCTGGTTTTACAAGTGTAAAGCGAGATGGTAATTTACTTGTAAGAGCTAGCCAATAACCTCTATCCCATTGAGACTTCCGTTGCATCACAAAAGAGATGGTATCTCCGCTTTCTGCTACACCAGCAATCCCCATCTTATAGAAATTTGGATCATCATAATCATCTTTAATGGCATGAGTTGGACTAGTTGCCGCCAAACGTCCATCGGCTTGTTTTTCAACCAAAGATCCGGTAATTTTTACTGGTCGGAAATTATAATCGGTAATACTTTCCTCATGCTTTAGACCAGCTAACCTACCCGTAGTAGGTTCTGTTTTCGTTAAACTCGTCATGGCTAAAATAGCTGGATTCGTCTTTGTGAATTGAATTGGATTATCATCAGAATCGTAAAAACGAATATTTACACGGTATCTAGACGGTGCATTAATTTTGTAAAAAGTATAAATTCCTTTTGTTGGATCTTTTTCTGCAAACCCCACGATACCGGTACTACCACTTATATTAGTAACTTCATAGACTACCTTAGAAATTTTCTTTCCATTATATGTTGAGTTTTGAAGATTGCTATAAGTAGCTGTGATAGTTTGATTGTTTTCAATTTTTGGAATAACGAAATTGCTCCCGCCACCTGAAAGTGTCGTTGTGAATGGTGCTACTGGGTTAGAACCAAATGTTCCACCACCTGCCACATATTCTTCATAGGACTGCGCTTTAGGCATATCCTTTTGCCCAAATTCTGTAGCACCACTAATAGATAGTTTTCCATTAGGCTCACTTTCAAACTTCAGACCTTGGCTGACTACTTCACTCAGATAACCGTCAGTACCCACATTTTCCTGAGCTTTTTTCAAATCAAGTTTGTAGGCATCTACCCCTGTCTTGATACGAGTTGCTTGTGTTTCCTCAAGAGTGTTGGCAAGGTCCTTTTTAGCATCTGATTCTACTTGGTTGTTTGCTGTTCCAATGTTTTCTGTTGGCTTTTGTTTTATATCAATGTTATAACCTTTTGCTTCAGAAACAGCATCTTTCAACTTTTGATTTTCCACAGTAACTTTTGGTTCTGTAGACTCAGCTGGAGCTGCTGGAGCTGCTGGAGCTGCTGCAGGTGCAGTGTAAGTTACAGGGGTTGTGTCACTAGCCGAAGAAGCCAATGCAGTTGGAGTTGATTCAGCTGCTGGGGAAGTAGCTTCAACTGGAGCAGTTGCATTCGCAGTTGGAGCGGTTGAATCCGTAGCAGTCGCTGGAGCCGCTGCTTCAGCTGATGCAGCCTGAGATTGTACTGCCAAACTAGTATCTGCCGCTGACGCTACAGCTGTTGTAGTCGTTGGTTCAGAAGATGATACTTCATCCGCCGATGCAGTTTTGTTATTGCTAAACATAGCAATAGCACCAAGAGCAATGACACCAATTGTACCATAGACTTTATTTTTACGAATAGATCCATGACCTTTGGTCTCACTATTGTGATTGAACATGCGCGTTCCTTCTTTCCTTTTTTATAATTAACCTATTATCCAATTTTCTCTCTCAAAAGGTTTAATTCGTTTAAACCCTAAGAGTGATAAAACGAACAGACCGATTGTTGCAAAAAGAGTCGTTGTTTCACCAAGCTCTGGCAACAATACAAATTTTCCATCACTGGACTTAACAGTAACAGTGCCGTCATCATCGGCTGTCCCACCTACTTGTGCTAGCGGAACGACTGATTGGGAACCATCAGAGTTTTGGACAACAGCACGACCCTTATCACTTCCGATGACTTGGAAACCTTTTCTCTCACAGGAAGAGCTAGCATTTGAGCTAAATCAAAGTCTACCAAGCTATCTTTTTCACGCTTTTCAGACTGTTCCTGTTTTCTTTCTACAAGTCTCTGTAGTTCTGAGGCGGCTGCTCTATTATCTGCATCAGTCAGTGAAGTTGCTACAGTGGCCATAGAAACTGCTGATGAGACTGATAAGTTAGCTGACGCTGTTGAAATCCCCGACGTCGGCTGCCAAGCTTCTGGAAGCACAGGTGACTCTGTAGGTGTGGATTCTTCAGAAGCAATCTGAGATTCCGTTTCTGTCGCTGGGGCTTCCAGATTTTCTGGTTCAACTGATGGATTGGACTCCACCGGTGGAACCTCTGGCTCCACTGACTCACCCTTATCAGGGTCAGTCGACTCAGGCTTCTCTGGCAGGACTTCCGAGCTCGGATTTACAGATGAATCCGCAGGAGCTGATTCACCAACTTCCATAGGTGGTGCTGGTTTTGCCGACGAAGCATCTGATTGCACTAGGCTTTTGCCATTTTCTGAGTCTGTTGATGCCGTAGACGTCGTTTTATCATCCGTTGTCGGCACAGTGGCGACCGGTGCCGAATTACTTGAGCGCTCCACATCACGAGCCAACACTGGATTTGCATACAAAGCAGATAATAAAACCGCCGTCGAGGTCAGAAAAACTTTATTTTTTTCATTATAAAGCATCCCCTCCATTCTCAAAATACATATATATGTTGCTGAAGCAACAGTATAAAATACCACTTATTTTAATGATAATAATATTCTTGTAATTTGTCAAGTTAAACATGTGACCCTAATCTAATGATTGTGTAAAAAATGTCATGAAATCGAGTGAAAACATAGACCTTTTTTACTTTCCTAATATATATTCTCTGATTTTATGTATAAAATGGACAGAAAATGAAGCGATGTGAGGCATTTTTTTATAAAAGAACGCTTACTTTTATCTATGTTCTATCCAATATTACTTTAAGATGGAGCTTCCAGCCATTTGACGTTCAGACGACTGAACTTACTTGACAGATTCTCAAATAAATACTAGAATGAAATGATAGAGACTTTTAACTAGAAAACATTAAGAGAGGAGGAAACTACTGTATGGCTTAATCGAGACGGAAAAAAAGAACACTGCTTTTTCCTATACTCCCTTTACTTTTCTCAGCTTTTTTTCCAGTAGTTGCGCACACCTCTATTGAAGGAGAGGCTGACGATCAGAAGAGTGAACTGATCTCTTCCAACCTCTCAACTAACGAAAAAGAGGGACAAGAACATTCAGATTCTGAAAGCCAACCGAACCAAGGAACGGACAGCAACACCTTCTCTTCAAGCACTCCTGCAGCTCCAGCTCTTTATAATAAAACATACGAATTTATCAGTGGCACCCCAAATAAGACTCTGCCTCCAGAAGTCCTGAAATACTTGCCACAAAATCAGGAAAATATCCAAAACGGAACGAGAGCAATCCCTGATCCGCCAAAAGAAAACCAAACAGAAATCCAGGTCCCATGAGGAAAATGGATTTTTAAAGGCTACGACAAAGATGCGGAAACTATCCAAGATAAAGATGCGCATTTTATTGGTAAATGGGAGTTTGAAGAAAAGCCAAAGCAGGAAACAAGTACCTCAAGCAAGGAGCACTCTACGAGCAGCAAACCTTCAAAAAAGGCGAAGACTGCATTCACCCTGACCTTGCCAGTCATCGGTAGCTTACTAGCCATGTTGCTTGCAACCGGATCTTTCTTTTTCTACCGCAAAAAGAAGCTGGGCACAACGCAAACCGAGGTTCCTGCCACTTCACCGACGACTCCACTTAAAAACTCTCAAAAACAAAATTTCAAAGCAGCATTGAGCCGTTTTTCATCAATAATAACCCTGCTGGGATTCCGAAAACGTAAAGAAACTGACGAGGATTCCTGGGATTAACATGTACGCTCACAAACTCTGATGTATCAGTTTTAAAGAATTCTAATTTAGTATAGCCGATAAAAGCAAGTTTTGATTTTATCGGCTTTTTATTATGTCACTGCTAATATGCTAAATATCTCCACTTTGGAAAACTCAGACCAGACAAGCTCTGATAGCTTCTAGTCATCTCATGATTTATTTTCTGATTTCTACTAGCCGACCATCTTTTGGGACATCATCTTAATTATTTTTGCAAAGTTTGTAACTTTTAGTTGACGTCCTGAAAAATATACGCTAAAATAGTAAGAGTTGCGGCGGTATAGCCAAGTGGTAAGGCACGGCTCTGCAAAAGCTTGATCGTCGGTTCAAATCCGTCTACCGCCTTTCAATACCTGATTATCAGGAATCAACCGAATGAAAAGCCCGTAAAATCGGGCTTTTTCTTTTCTCTTCGCTTATACTAGAACTAGGGCAAATAGGATAAAGTTGGTGGACAAACAGTCCTTCTGAGCAATTCAGAAGGATTTTACTATTTTACTTTCAATTCTGTACAGATTGCTTATTGTAATAGCTAACCGAAGGTTACTTGTCTCCTTTTTCTTCCTCCACAAGCCAACTCACATGCCAAAGTTATGACCTGAACTTACGGTAGCTGTTTTAATAAATCTGCTAGATCATATTGGTATAAAAGAATTCTATCGTAAACTTGTTTTTGCCATTCTTTAGCTAGAGTTCCGTCACTGTTGATAAAAAAGCTGGAATCCATATAGCGAATAATCATAAACTCAGAAGTTTTTTGATCGAAACCATTTCCTCGAGTAAAATCAATCCCTTTCCCCGTATTTTTAGTAACAATCGCTTCAAGCAAAGGCAAGGTTATTTCGTTACAAGGGAGTTTCATATCAGGAATGTCCCAAAATTTCTTTTTATCATTTCTGTACAGAGCAAGATTGGAAATCGTCCCATTTGTCACGCACTGTACTCTGCGAATGTCCTCAATATTGATTGTATTCTTTAAGCCATAGATGACGCCACTAGCAATACGAATTTCTTTTTCTTTCAGACTAAAAGCCAATGTTATATCAAGAGTCCTCAGATTATTTGGGAAATCTTTGGTAAGTTTGCTTGCTGCAAAGGCTAACAGTATTGACTTCGTTTCAAATATATTGTGGATATTATTGCGAATGGTCGTATCCGTATCAAATTCAGCCATATTCTTTCCGTTCTTATCTCGAAAAATGAGATTATAACTTGAATTAGAATTACAGTAACGAAGTGATAAGATAGTAGAAACTTTATCAAATGAAATATCAAGATTTTTATGTTTTCCATCTTGATAGGATAAGCCCTCATTTTTAACAATTAAAGTATGACCATCTTGACCACTAAATTTTATTTCTTGATTTTCAAAAATGGTTTTCATAAGTCCTCCTTAAACATCTTCTTGGTTATATCACTACTTATTATAACATTTTGAACGAATTCTGTATCCGTTTTCCTTACCATAAGCTAAGTTATTGAAACTATATTTATCTTATTTAAGTTCTAGATGGTGGAATCGATGTAAAATTGCACACAAAAAGAGCGGAAAATGCTTTCCGACTCCTTTTCATGCATTCAAAAATTATAATTCAGCAATTTGGCTGAGGTTGACTTCGGCCACTGTGTCATTTCCAAACATAGAGATAATCATCTTGACCTTATTATTGTCAATTTCAGTGATTTTGCCAGTATAGTTAGCAAAGGCACCGTCAATGATGCGAACTGTATCGCCCACTTTGACATTCAAGTCAAATTCTTGAACCGTTTGTCCCATGGAGATGAGGATATTGCGAATTTCTTCTTCCAAGAGCGGAGTTGGTTTCGAACGGTTTCCGTGTGAACCCACAAATCCAGTAACATTTGGTGTATTCCGCACGACAAACCAAGCTTCGTCCGTCATGACCATCTCAACCAATACATAACCTGGGAAGCGGTTTTCTTCGACCTCCTTGCTCTTGCCGTTCTTTTCGACCTGTACGGTCTGGGTTGGAATTTCCACGCGCAGGATATTTTCCAGCATATTATAGGTCTGGGCACGTTGCAAGAGATTTTCCTTTACCTTATTTTCATAGCCTGAGTAGGTTTGCAGTACAAACCAGCCTTTATCAAAACTGTCCATGTTTTGTCCTTTCCTAAATAAAAAAGCCTAGGGCTTCTGCTTGATATCTAGCCTTATTATACCATAAAATCTAAAATTACAAAGCATTTTGGTAAATATTTTAACAGACAAATAGAGTTGCCTAGGCAACTCTATCTTTCTTATGAAAACATGTTGATTATGCGGAAGAGACCGCTGGCAACTACCTTATCAAAAATATAGATAACAATAGCAAAGAATGCTGTGTATTCCATTACGGAAAGGAAATCAGTCCATCTTTCTTTACGGGTAGGCCAAGTTGTATCTCGTAGCAAAATGAAAACATCTTTAATGAATTTCACAACTATCTCCTATCTGGTTTCTTTATGCAGCGTATATTTACTGCAGTGTTTACAATATTTATTCACTTCTAGACGCGTAGGTTTTGGAGTGCTACTAAGTTTGATTGAGTAGTTTCGTGACCCACAAACTGTACACGCTAGACTCGCTTTTTTTAATGCCATGACGCCTCCATTCCCCTTATTATAGCAGTTTTCTGCTTCTTTGACAAGTTGTTTAGAAGATTATTGGAACCAGCCGGTGACGGTGTCCCAGAGATTTTTAGCTTTTTCAGAAATACCAGACTCATCAATAGCTTTCTTGGCATCATCTACTAGGTTTTGTGCCCGCTCTTGGACATCTTTCAGGAAGTCTTTGTTTTCGCTAGTCGTATTCGTTTCGCCAGTACCGTAGGTATCGACTGGGGAAATGCCGTTCTCAGCATAAGCATTTTTCTGACCTGAGAAGGACGTTCCTTCCGTATAAGGCAGGATGGTGTTGGCTACATTGCGGAAAATAGCCGAAGCTTCATTGGCACTCGTACCAGTCAGATAGTGAGTTTCATCCGTCTTAGGGAAGCCCAGCCATTGGCTGATAACCACATCTGGTGTGTAGCCGATGACCCACTGGTCTCCTGACAAATCAGGGTTAAAGTCAGTCTCTGTCGTTCCTGTCTTTCCAGCCATTGTATAGCCATAAGGAGCCGCATAGACTCCTGTCCCGTTTGAGAAGGTGCCCAGCATCATGCTGGTCATCTTTTCTGCGGTCGAGCGATTGAGGACACGGGTAGAAGTCTGCCGGTGCGTTTTAACAACCTGACCGCTGGCATTTTCTATCTTGGTGATGAGGTGGGCATCATTCATAACTCCATCATTCGCAAAGACTGAGTAGGCTTGAGCCATCTGAAGTGGATTGGTCGTCACTCCGCTTCCCAGAGCCACACCTAGATTCTGTTCTACCTTATCCATATTAAGGCCAAACTTTTTGCCATACTCAAAGGCCTTGCTCACGCCTAACTCATCCACTGTTGAAACCGCGGGAATATTGAGGGATTCAGCCAAGGCTTGATACATTGGAACCGTCGGTGAACTTTGGATATTGCCATAGTTATTAACCTTATAATCACCAAAAACTGTCCGACTATTATCTAGTTCCTTATCCGTTGACCAACCGGCTGCTATTGCTGGGCTGTAGGCCACCAAAGGCTTGATGGTCGATCCTGGACTACGAGCAGACTGAGTCGCGTAGTTGAAAGTCCGAAAAGCAGAGCCATCAGCGCTGTTGACACGGCCAACCAGAGCCCGAACACCACCCGTCTTAGGATCCAGCGCCACGCTTCCGGACTCGGCCCTCGTCCCGTCTTCAGCCAGTGGGAAGAGATCGACATTGCTATAAATAACCTGCATGCTAGCTTGGTAATTTTGGTCCAATTCGGTGTAAATCCGATAGCCGTTGTTGACGATTTCTTCTTCCGTCAGACCGTAATCATTGACCGCTTCATTGATAACCGCATCAAAATAAGATGGGTAGCGATAGTCTTCTGACTTACCTTCGTAAGCATCGACTAGCTGGCCTCCAATACCAACCGTCGCAGCCTGGTCCGCCGTCGCCTGATCAATGTAACCTGCCGCTACCATATTTTGAAGAACGGTGTCACGACGATTGGTCGCATTCTCAATTGAATACAGGGGATTATATATCTCTGGTCCTTTGAGCATGCCGGCTAGAACCGCCGACTGATCTAGACTGAGCTGACTGGCAGATACACCAAAATATTTCTTGCTGGCATCTTCCACGCCCCAAACCCCATTTCCAAAATAAGAGTTATTGAGGTACATGGTCAGGATTTCCTGCTTGCTGTATTTTTTGTTAATTTCCAAAGCTAGGAAAAATTCCTTGGCCTTCCGCTCAATGGTCTGATCCTGAGAGAGATAGGCATTCTTGGCCAACTGCTGCGTGATAGTCGAGCCACCGCCCGAACGACCTGCAGTCAAAATAGCTAGAAAGAAGCGACTGTAGTTAATCCCGCCATTCTTATAAAAAGAGCGGTCTTCTGTTGCAATCACGGCATTCTGCAAGTCCTGACTAATCGCGTCTAATTCGACATAAGTTCCCTTTTGTCCAGACAAGCTACCCGCTTCGTTTCCATCCTTATCATAGATCAAAGTCGTAGCTTTCAGAGCATTCTGCAAATCTTTGACATTAGTCGTCTTAGCTACATAAAAAAGATAGCCACCGACCACCAGACCAAAGGTCAGGCCAAGAATCAAGAATATCTTGGTCAGGTGAAATCTGCGCCAAAAACGGCGGAAGGGATGCTGAGAAAGAGGCTTTTTGCGGCTCTTGCCAGATCGGCTGTAGCTAAGCTCAAGAGCCTCACCTCCCAACTCTTCAGCAACCTTCTTCTGAGGCTGATCCGTTTTAAAAAAATTGACTAGTTTTTCAAATACATCATTTAATTTCTTCATAAAACATATTTTATCACCTTATCCATGTAGACACAAGGCACGAGTCCGCTGCTTTCTATTCTTTTTAGCTTTCTTTAAGGAAATAGCAGAGCTTCTTTCCTTTTCCAGCTAAGCATTTCCAAATGGGCTAGTTTTTGCTACAATGAAAACATGAAATTTACCATTACCCTCCCCTCAAGTCTATCTCATATGACCGTCAAAGAACTGCTAGAGGACCAGCTGCTCATCCCTCGCAAAATCCGTCACTTTCTCCGAACCAAGAAACACGTCTTGGTCAACGGTGAGTCTATCCACTGGCAGACTTTGGTCAAGCCTGGCGACAGCATTCAACTGACCTTTGACAAAGACGACTATCCAGAAAAAGAACTCCCTGCTGGTCAGCCTAGTCTGGTCGAAGAGCTCTATCAAGACGAACATCTCATCATTGTCAATAAGCCTAACGGCATGAAAAGCCATGCCAATGAGCCGACAGAAATAGCTCTGCTCAATCATGTTTCAAGCTATGTCGGTCAAACCTGCTATGTCGTCCACCGGCTGGACAAAGAAACAAGCGGCGCTATCCTGTTTGCTAAAAATCCCTTTGTCCTCCCCATTCTCAACCGCCTCTTGGAAAACAAAGAAATCTCCCGTGAATATTGGGCCCTTGCTCAAGGAAAATTTCCCAGCAAGACTATCGTTTATAAAGATAAAATCGGACGCAACCGCCATGACCGACGGAAACGCCTCGTTGATCCGAAAAAGGGACTCTACGCTGAAACTCATGTAATCCGACTCAAGGACTTTGGCAACACGACTCTGCTCAAATGTCAATTGAAAACCGGACGGACTCATCAAATCCGCGTCCATCTTGCCCATCATGGTCATCCCATCATTGGTGATCCCCTCTACCATCCTCAACCCCAAGGTCGCCTCATGCTCCATGCCCACCGCCTGACTTTCACTCATCCGTTCACACTGGAAACCATCAGCGTGGAAGCACCATCAGAGAGTTTTGAAGCGGAAATCAAACGGCACAGAAGCGAGGGTAAAAAGGGATAGCTTGCCTGATTGCCGAATCTCCAAGGCTAGCACTCCAGACACTCAACTAGCTGCAGCCTCTAGAAGAGTCAGATTTTTCCCCAAAAATATAAGTAGCTTCAAAGACGATTCCCTACCGGACATCGTCTTTTTCTTCTCCTCTATCTAGCAACTTAGCATGCCAGATATCAACAAGCAGCAATCTTATCTTGATAGGTCATCTACCTTGTATCAAATTGATTTCCAGTCCATACTTGACTATTAGTTCTTACTGCTGCAAGCCCCGAGCCGCTTTGAATCATCCTATCTGATCAAAGAATAATCACAAAGTCACAAGAAAAAGCTCAGCTAGGCCGAGCTTTTTGATTATTGATTTTTAAAGCGTTCTACATCACGCGCAATGACTAACTCTTCATCTGTCGGGATAACTAGAACTCTGACTTTAGCAGCTTCTGTTGAGATGTCTCCTGTTGCACCAAAGAAATTCTTCTCTGGATCGACATCACAGCCAAACCAAGAAATGCCTTCAATGACCATCTTACGAATCGTTACAGAGTTTTCCCCAATTCCGGCTGTAAAGATAATGGCATCTGCACCATTCAAAACTGCTAAATACTGACCAATGTATTTTTGAATACGATCTACAAAGATTTCGTTAGCCAACAATGCCTTTTCATCACCCGCACGCATAGCTGTATGGATGTCCCGCATATCGCTTGAGCTTTCAGAGATACCCAAAAGTCCAGACTCACGGTTCAGAATTCGACTGATATCCTCTGGTGTGTTAAAGTCATCTGTATGCTGCATCAAGTAAGGAATAATCGCTGGGTCAATATCACCCGTACGTGTTCCCATCATAACTCCACCAAGAGGAGTGAAGCCCATAGAAGTATCAACAGACTGGCCACCTTTAACTGCTGTAATAGAAGCACCGTTTCCGATGTGGCAAGTGATGAGTTTCAATTCTTCAATCGGTTTACCCAAAAGCTTTGCAGCTTCGTGGGCTACATACTCATGGCTAGTCCCGTGCGCTCCGTATTTACGAACCTTATTTTCAGTGTAATACTTAGTTGGCAATGGATAGCGATAAGCCTTTTCTGGCATAGTTGTGTGGAAAGATGTATCAAAAACAGCCACACTGGTAATGTCTGGAAGAATTTCCTTGAAAGCACGGATACCGTCAGCATTGGCAGGATTATGCAAAGGAGCCAATAGAGACAACTCTTCAATCTTCTCCAATACATCGTCCGTCACAAGAGCTGATTCTTTGAAATACTCGCCCCCAGCTACAACACGGTGCCCAACACCTGTAATTTCATCGTAAGATTGAATAATCTCAAACCGTTTCAAATCTTCCAATAAAATCTTTACAGCTTGAGTGTGGTCAGCAATATCTAAGGTTTGGCGTTCAGAACGATCATTAAATTTAACCGTGGAAATTGAGTCCTTGAGACCGATCCGCTCAATCAAACCTTTAGCCAGCACTTTTTCCTCTGGCATTGAATAAAGTTGCCATTTTACACTCGAACTTCCAGCATTAATAGAAATAGTTTTTGACATCTCGTCACCTCTTTAAGCGTTTTCAAACTATTATATCAGAAATTTGTTCGAATTTCACTAACTTTGACCCAGTTTTGAAAACTTTCACGAAACTTCAAGATTTCATCCTGACTTTGCAAGTCCTGCAAAGGGTAGATAAAAGGCTGGATGTCTGATTCGCCTTGTTTCCTTAAGACAAATAGTGTCTTGGCACTCTGACGGCTTGCGAAAATCTTCTCTGGCAGGGAAATCATTGCCAAGAGCTGGGCGCTAGAAAGCAACCATTTTTTCAGCAGGTGACTCTGAGGGCTCGTTAGCAGATTGTTTGGCGCGAGAAAGATAGCATAGCCCCCCGGTTTCAAATATTTTAGCGACTGCTCCATCAAGAGATGATGGGCATAAGTATGCTCGTCTGGGCTGGCAACCTCATAGCGAGCAGCTACTGCATCATCGGGATAATAACCCACTGGCAAGTCACTGACAATCAAGTCGCTTTCTTTCAGAACCTGAGGCCGCACCGCATCTCCTTGAGCAAAGTGTGCCTTGGAATTCATGACTTCGGCAATGCTGGCAGATAAATCAATCAGCAAGTCGTCAATTTCTAGGCCTAGATAATCCATATTTTTCTGTGTGTGGTTGAGCAGGGTCTCCGCCAAATTGCCTGTTCCACTGCCGATCTCCAGCAAATCAACTCGTTCTCCTTGAGCCAACTGGTCAATCAAAAAACTCAGCAAGAAGCCGACCGAATCAGGTGTGAACTGATGATTGGCTTGAAGCGGCTCTGTCTGAGAAGCCTTCATAAAAATAAACTGATAAGCCCGACGCCACTCTTCCTTAGTCAAATGCAAAGCGCGAAGCTTGTCATTATTTTTCAGAATTTCTTGTAAGTCCGTATCTCCATCCAGATAAATCCCATTTTGCTCAATCAAGGCATCATAAAAATTAGTTCCCAGCGCATTTTGGATATTTTGCACATTTTCTAAAAGCAGGTGAAAAGCTCGTTCTATTTTTTCAAATTTCATGGCATCCTCCGTTGTCTTATGATACCAAAAAGAAGCCCTCTTTCCAAGGGCTATCGGATTACAAATCTTTTACATTTATATTAGTCGCTTCTCTTGTCAGTTGAAGGAAAGGGCTCTTTACTTTCTTTAGAGTCTTTAGTATCTTTAGCCTTCTTTTCTGGCTCCTTTTTACTCTCAAAATAGAAAGAATAGCTCTTCTGATTGGCGAGCTGGCTGCTGACTTCCAGCATCTTTCCCTGTCTCCGATAATGAGCGCTCCCTTGGTCAAAGGTTAATTGTCCACTCTCCTCCGTGACAGTCTCCTTGGTCAAAACAGCCATAGCATAGGCTTCTGTTCTTTCTCGATTGGCTTGAAAGAGCCGCTGATTGGTCACCTGCCGATTCAGATAAAACTGCAAGAGCAAGCTGAAGACCGCTGCCATAAAGAGGGCGTAGAGCAAGATGCCTGCCTTAACTTTTATCTTGGACACGATAGACATACTCTCTTTCTAAATCATTTTCAAACTGGAAACGAAAGCGGACAAGGTTCCCCTTTTGAGTAATCGGAGCAGCCTTGAGCCCATAGATCATGGGCTGATAGCCGCGTCCCGAAGCATCCGTCTTGCGGAAATCATCACTCCTAGATTTTCCTAAAGCTATATTTTTGCCATCCTGTTTGACGTAGATTTTGTCGTTTTCGACCCTGTCAAATTGGCTGCGCGATAGCTCTGTCTCTAACTGATCGACAAATAAGAGCCATTCCTGCTGCTTATTTTCCTGTTGCTGTCGCAGTTCAAAAGCCAGAAGCTTGGTCATCGACTGAAAGACTAGCATACCACCACTCAAGACCAGCAGGGCAACTAGCGTTTCTAAAAGTGTAAAAGCTTTGATTTTAACGTTTTTTAACACTGAGCACCTTCTCCTCTTGGTGGTAGACGGTTAATTGCTGGTCGGTCTTGACTTGACGGACTGTGATGCTGTTGACTGTCAGACTTTCCTGACCCGTCTGCATGGCCATCCGAGCAACCCGCAGCACTTCCTCCTCCTGCAATAAACGAGTCTGTTCCTGCCGCGACTGACTAATCTGCCCAAGCAAGAGGCTGGCAATAGCTGCAAAAACCGCCATTGCCACCAGAGCCTCTAGCAAAACGCTAGCCTTCATTCGTCGTCTTTTTAAATTTTCCATTGCCCATATAAAGCTGGTAAACAACCTTTTTATCCTCCGTTTGAAAAACAATCTTGCTGAGCGAAGAATTCCCGCCAGCCTGATCAAACTGAATAGTCTGAGGAGCATGCTCCTGCAAGGTCTTGGGAAACTCCACCTGCTGGTAGCCATTGGAAATCTTACGGTCAGAAATGGTCAGCTTTATCTTTTCATGCCCAGCCATACTTAGCTTTTGGCTCTCCTGATAAAGATGCTCAAATTCCATGAAAAACAGCTGCTCCTGCACTTGATTGAAACCAGCCTGAACAGAGCCAGATAAACCTAATAAAATGAAGCTGACCACAAATAAAGCTAGGAGACTTTCCAGCAGCGTAAAAGCCTTAATCCGCAACTGCGCGAGTTTCACTGCTGTTATCCCCATAGTAAGCTTTATAGGATGCCACCTGCTTGTCGGTAATCCGACCATCAGCTACCAATTTTCCTAGAGTGGCTTTTTCATTAACATTCTTCAATTCATAAAGCTCAGCCTGACTTTCCACGACCTTGACGACGGCCGCGTTGCCGCTTTTTGAGATAGCATCCTTCTGCTTAGTCAAATTCGGAACAAACAAGAGCATCAAGACGCTGATGATGAGAAGAACGACTAACATTTCCACCAAAGTAAAGGCTTTAACCTTCAAAGTTTTTAATTTTTTCATAATTGAATCTCCATATTCTGATAAATTGGCAGCAACATGGCTGCATAAAGTAAAACAATAACAAGGGCGACAAAGACAAAAACGAGAGGCTGAATCAAATTCATGGCACGATTGATTCTCAGGAAAAACTCTTCCCAAGTCTTTTCGGCATATAGTTCCAATTCATCACCCAACTTGGACTTGACCTCGCCGTACTCGATGATGAGAGCCAGCTCTTTCTTAAAGAAAGGATAAGTACCGACCTTCTCGGCATAACCCTGACCTGCACCTAGAGCCGCCTCCAAGTCTCGCCCCAGCTCCTGAAAGAGCTGAGACGGCTGGTCCTGCATGATGAGAAAAATCTGACTTAATTCCAGCCCTTGTCCAATCATATTGCCCCATTCACGTGCATAGTAGGCTGTCAGATAGGCCCGCACTAAGGTGCCAACATAAGGAAACTTGGCCAAACGACTGAAAAATCTCATCTTAGAGCTCTTGCGATAATAGAGCCATCCACCGCAAATCAGCAAGCACAGCACCAGAACGCCTCCCAAAAAAATTTGCGGTAGATGGTGAATGAACTGAGTAGCCATATTTTGACTATCCAGCTGAGGCAGAAGGTAGTTGCGCAAGCCCAGCATAATCAGCACCAAAAATCCAAGCAGCATCAGGGGATAAGTCCCCACCTCAATCAATTTCTTACGGACCTTGGATAGATTTTCCAGATAATCCTCGATTTTACCCAAACTAAGATTTAGATTTCCATGCAACTCTGACAAAGATAGCTGGGTGACTACATTATCTGAAAAGCCTAAACGCTTCATAATCTGGGAAAATGACTGCCCCGCAGCCAAACCCGAACGCATTTCTGCGACATAGGCCTCCTCTAAAAGGGCGCTCCGCCGTAGGAAATCAACAATCTCCGCCAAATGAAAACCGCTGATAAAAAGATTACGAAACAACTCGATAATCTTCTTTTGCTTAGGCGTAGATAATTTTTTCCGCCTGCCTTTGATCAGCTGTGATATGTCCATCTGCAAAAAGCTGGTCAATCTGCTGGTTCCAGAGACTGGCTTCGTGCTGTTGATAGTCTTGGTTGACAAAGTCGATCACACCTCCTCCCCCGATTAAACGCTGGTAACAGACGCCCTGTAATACCATGCGCAGCTCATCCTCACTGACACCCAGCTCTAGCAGACGCTCATACACTCCGCGAATGCTCTTGGCATGGATGGTTGAAAAGACCGTGGCCCCTGTCAAACTAGCCCTTACCACCGCACGAGCCGTTTCTTGGTCTCGGATTTCACCGATAATCAAGAGATCTGGCCTATGGCGCAGAGATAGCTTGATGAGGCTGTCATAGGTCATGCCAATCGTTTCATTCAGTTGAAGCTGGAGCATATTTTCCTGCTTGATTTCCACAGGGTCCTCGATAGACATGACCTGTTGTTGCCCAAATCTCATCTGAGCCAGCTGATGCATCAGCGTTGTCTTTCCACTGCCAACCGGCCCTGAAAACAGATAAAGGCCACGAGAATTGACTTTTTTACGAAGATCAGGCAGATTGTCAAACCAGAAACGCAGCTCACGCTCCTCATCGTGTAAGAGCCGAATCACCAAACTCTCATAGCCGCGGTAATCCCCGACTGTTGACAGACGAAGCGAGACCGTCACTTCTCCACAATCATAATCGCAGGAGCCTAGCTGGCTGCGCCGCTTCTCTCCGACATTCATCCCCGAGACAAACTTAAAATGGCTGATGACTGACGATAATAAATCAAAGTCATATGTCTGAATGAAGCGCCTCTCATCCCCCACCCGCATATAAAGCTCATAGCAGGAACTCTTGGGAATCAGATAGATATCTTGGGCCGCTTCCTGCCTGCCCAATTGAATCATTTCCTTTGCAATTTTTTGAACCATAAGTCCTCCTCACCTTACTATTCGCACAAAATGAGAAAAAATAAAAAAAGAATGAAGAAATTTTCTCCATTCTTTGACTTTTATTCTATCTAGCTCGCACTTTAATTTTGCAAATACGGTGTTTTTCAGTAGCATTTTGCTTGCGGTAGCCTGGACGATACTTGCTCTTGGGGATCTTACTTTCATTTTCTAACAAAAGCAGGGAGTGGTATTGCTGAATATCTTCATTGCACTCCTCACACCAACGTTGATCGGCCGGATCCCAGAAAATCGTCATAAGATCACTACGGCTTTTATAAAGCGGCGATGCTTCAGACATCTCTAACCAGCGGTGTTTATAGTATTTGAGGGCGGTGTAATAATCATCGAAATACCTTTTTTCAATGATATCGTCCTCCCAACCGTCTAAAAACCACCAGGGCTCATAATCACCATACATTTCTATTACGCTGTACATACCTGTCCCCTTTTGTATCCTATATTATATATAAAATTCTTTGATAATGAAACTATTTTGCTCGTAGGTTCTATAATAGTTCGTTTTTCAACAAAGAAAAGCAAAGAAACAAAAGGGAGTGTCGCTTTTTGTGCTTATTTCCAATTCAGATGCACATGCTCTTTCATTTCCTTATAGGCTGTATCAATCCGATCTTTGGTCGCCTGATCCAGCTGATTGCGATATTTTCCACCCTCAATGAAGTCTTCTAAGATAAGGGTTTGATAAGTGTAAAGCGGATAACCCTCTGGCGAATAAGTTCCCTTTTCCACACGGCTGACCCAGCTTGGATGTGCCTGAGCTTTTTTGATAATGGTCCCCTTATCCGTCTTTTCAATGGTCACATCCATCAAGACGCCACGCTCGGTCCACTCAGCCGTATCCACACCAGCCATGGTTTCAATCCGCTGATTGGAGATAAAATTCCCCATGGAGTAGATAATCAGCTTCTTCTGACCATCTTTTTCAAGGATTTCTGAAGGCTGCACCACGTGCGGATGCCCACCAAAAATGATGTCCGCTCCCCAGTCCACCATCTTGTGGTAGAGCTCGACCTGCTCCTCATTTGGCTCCAGCTGGTATTCGATCCCCGTCTGCGGCATGACTACTGTAATGTCCGCTTCTTTCTCCGCCTGCTTAATCTCCGCCTTCATCTTCTCCTCATCAAAGGTCGATAGGTGATGATCAATCTCCTTCTGACTGAGATTGGACTCCAAGCCATTAAAACCATAGGAGTAAGCCAGAATCGCAATCTTGATACCTTTTACCTCTTTGATCAGGATGGGCGATTTTTCCCTGTTTTTGTGAGTATAGACGCCGACTGGACTAATCCCATGATCTTCAAAGGCTTTGGCAGTCGTAAAGACTCCCTCAAGCCCTGAGTCTAGGATGTGATTATGGGCCAGATCCACCACTTGATAGCCAGCATCTTTGATGGCGGGGACAACAGCTTCCGGAGCATTGAAAAGCGGATAGCCTCCCAAAGGATAGTCTGAGCGAATGGTTCCTTCAAAATCCCCCAAGACCAGGTCCCCTTGATGAAGCCAGTCCTTGATATAGGTGAAATTTTCCGAAAAATCATAGCTACCATCAGCCTTCTGAGCGCTCATATAAAGTCCATCATGGTACAAAAGATCGCCATTAGCCATAATGCGAACCGTTTTCGAGTCAGCCTTCTTTCCTGCCACCAAGGAAGACTTGGGAGCATCTTTAACAGCATTCCTACCACTTCCCTTAGGCATCCCCATGATGCTTTGGAAGAATAAAATGGCTGCCGCTGATACAAATACCGCTCCCAGCAGGGCAAGGATAAAAGTACGGTTACTTGGTGCTGCTTGTCGCTTGATTTCAGATCTTTTCTCCATTTTGCCAACCTCCGTATTACTTATATTTTATCATAAATTATCCTCCCAAGGGAATAAAAAAGAGGCTGGGACAAAAGTCCTAGCCTCTCAATTGTCTTTGGATTGTCGAGCAAGACGCAGGGGTTGAGTGGGCTCTACTATGCTGATTTCATCAGCTTTTACAGCCCTACTCAACTGTGCGGAGGTGGGACGACGAAATCGAATTCTAACGAATTACCGATTTCTGTCCCACTCTCTAAATATCAAGCCGAGCTCAGCATCAAGGACTGCAAATACCAGCGGTAAGCCGCCCGATAATGATAGGCATTGAAAAACTTGATCTCCCCAATATCATAGCGCATCAGGTAGTAAATCAGATAGCGCAGATGCAGGCTTTCCCACTCCATGCTAGCCTTTTGACAATGAGCATACTCAGCCTCAAGCTCCCCATAGTAATCTCTGAATTGATTATAAATTTCTTGAATTTCCATTATAACTCCAATCTTTTTGCTTTTATACTAGTTTAACGTAAAAAGAATAGGATTAGGAGCAAGAATCGTATCCTGTCTCATTTTAGAGCCAAAAGGTAGGGTAGGGCGCTAGAAAGTGACATTTCAAGGAATATTTTTGACATTTGGGGGTTGAGAATTATTTCAAGCAATGTGAATAATCTTAATCTCTCTTAAAAATATCCCTAGTGTAGACTTTTTCTTTTACATCTTCTAAGCTTTCATCAAAACGATTAGCAATGATCACTTGACTAAGTTCCTTAAATTTTTTGAAATCATTGACCACTTTACTACCAAAGAAGGTAACATTATCCTCAAGCGTTGGCTCGTAAATAATAATGGTGACACCCTTGGCTTTCAGACGTTTCATAACACCTTGAATAGAAGATTGTCTGAAATTATCTGAATCACTTTTCATTGTCAAACGATAGACACCTACAGTAATATCTCGCTCTTTAGACGGTTCATAATCCTCATTGCCAACATAGGCGCCAGCAAGATCTAAAATCCGATCGGCAATATAATCTTTCCTTGTCCGATTACTTTGTACAATCGCTGTCATCATATCCTGAGGAACATCAGAATAATTTGCAAGAAGTTGCTTGGTATCTTTAGGAAGACAATAGCCACCATAGCCGAAGGAAGGATTGTTATAGTGAGAGCCGATCCGTGGATCTAAACAAACTCCATCAATAATAGCTTGAGTGTCTAGCCCCTTCATCTCAGAATAAGTATCCAACTCATTAAAATAAGAAACACGCAGAGCAAGATAAGTATTCGCAAAAAGCTTTACTGCTTCAGCTTCTGTAAAGCCCATATACAATGTATCAATATCTTCTTTTAAAGCTCCTTCTTGGAGCAATCCCGCAAAAGTTTCAGCAGCGCCTACCAAGTGCTCACTATTTTTATCTGTCCCTAAAATAATTCGACTCGGGTACAGATTATCATAAAGGGCTTTTGATTCACGTAAAAACTCAGGGCTAAATAAGATATTTTCAGTCTGAAACTTCTTCCGCGCTGACTCTGTGTAGCCCACAGGAACTGTACTTTTAATCACCATGATTGCCTCAGGGTTATATTTCAGCACTGTTTTAATGACAGACTCTACAGCAGACGTATCGAAGAAATTCTTTTTCGGATCATAATTAGTTGGAGCTGCAATAACAACAAAATTTGCATCTTGATATGCTTCTTTTGCATCCAATGTAGCCACTAAATTTAAATCCTTTTCTGCCAGATATTTCTCTATGTAGTCATCTTGAATAGGCGACTTTCTTTGATTAATTAGCTCGACCTTCTCAGGAATTATGTCCACAGCCATTACTTGATGATGCTGAGACAACAAAACTGCAATGGACAAACCAACATACCCTGTACCTGCTACTGCTATTTTCATTTATTATCATCCTCATTAATTTCTATATACGATTTTTAAATTTGCCTAGCATAGCAACTATTGTTTTATGCTTTAATGCTATTAAAATTAACAAATAAGAAGGAACTGAGACTACTATAGCTGTTATAATTCGAAGAGCTGATATAATAACTGTATCGCCTATAATTATGTGATTTATTCCCCAACATCCAAGAACAACAATCACTGCTCCTAAAAAAGAGCAAATAAATGTTTTCCAATTAGCTAAGTTATGGCTTAATACATATTTTTTTGAATAATATCTCTGCACCAGCATATTCAAAAATTCAGCTAAAACTGTTGTAAGAGCTGCACCAATCATCCCAATATAGGGAATCAGAATCAAATTACCAACAATATTAAATATAGCTGAGATAGAGGTACCAATTAAAATTTTCTTTTCCTCACGACCTATAATTAGCATACAATTTGTATAAATTGAAGAAATTAAGGCAAATATAACAGAGAAGCTCAGCAATCTTAAAACTGATTCCCCAACAAGGTACTCCTGCCCTCCAACAATCAAAATTATTGACTTACTCAACATAAACAATCCAGCGGATATAGGCAATAATATTAGGATTAGTAAATTGAAAATATCCTCTAAATATTTTCGATAACGCTGGACATCTGAAACTAAAGTAACGACTAACCGAGGCACTGCAACGACTATAACAGCATTTACCAGTTGCTTAAGTATATTATAAATTTTAGATGAAAAACTATATACTCCCACAACTGAGTCGGATTCAAACATCCCTAAAATAGTAATATCAGAATTCACATAGATAATAACAGCCAATGAATTCAGAAGAAGTATCGCCATTGGCACAAAAAATTTCCTAAAAGGAATGGAAAAAGTGAAAAATACATCAACATATTTTCTTATATAAAAAAGATTGACTACATTCCCTCCATATGACCCACCTATCATTATCCAACAATAAATAACTGTATCATCTGGCTTTCTTACAAAAAGAAAAATAGCTATTAATGCGATAAATTGGATGATAATATATCGTACTGTAATATATAAAAAATCTTCATAAACTATATTAACCCAATCCAAACCAATTGTTGTTAGTATAATACATAAGCTTTGAACTGCTATCAACGTAAAATAAATGTTTAATTTACTGCTATAAAAAGTTATAAAAAATAATAATATATAAGCGACTGCTGATGTTAGCAAATTAAAAGAAAATAATTGAGAAGTTAAGTGAGAAAGAGCTTTTCGATCCTTTCTAATTCTTGCACCTTCTCTCACTGCATAATTCGTTAATCCAAATGCTGCTAGTAAAGCAAAATAGCTTACAATAGACACCGCAAAATTATACTTACCAAACTCTGCCTTACCTAAAACCCTTGAAACATAGGGAAAAGTCACCAAGGGAAAAACAATTGTCATCGCTTGACGTATAATATTTAAGATAGCATTTTTAGTTAAAGATTGTTCTTTCATTTTCTCTCCGTAAAGCCTATATTTATTTCCATCTTAACCGTATTCTCGTACCTTCGCCCGATAAAAAACTATATAGAAATATAATTACAAAAAGTATAATAATAGTACCAGCGGATATATATGCACTACTATACTGAATAATAGATGATGAAACAATCCAATAATACAAATATCCATAGACTAAAGTCCAACGTGCTGTCTTTAGACTTTTAGCCCTATATTTTATTTTTCCGTAATAAATATAGGCAAAAAGAATTGCTATTAAAGCTACAAATATGTACATTCCCAATAAACCAAAATCATGCAAAGGTCTTCTAAAGAATGTATAAATATTGCTTAATCCGATTCCTAGTGGACGAAATTCTAAATTGTAAGAGGTCGACTTTTCACCAAAGCCTAAGTAGTTAAAAATTTTTAACAGACTGAACAGCGACTCTTCTCCCCAGACCTTTACAGGAACAGGAGATTCAATATATTTTGAAAACAATACTATGCCACTTGCAATATAGTCTGAAATATAGTCAAATAGTGTTCTAGAAGTACTTCTCCCTAAAAGAGACAAGGAATAATAGAAAAGAGGAATCCCTATCAATAAACTAGTCACACCCAATCGTATCATTTTCCATGACAAATTTCTAAACCAACCATTTTTTTGATGCCAAAGAATATAGTATTCAATTAACATCGCACTAAGTAATTTTAAAACCTGCGTCCTTCCAGCACCAAATGTACTCGGTAAAATTGATAGAAAAATTAGTATCAGCAACAAAAAATTAGTACGATGTTTTTTATATCGATAAATAACATTACTTATTAATAGATAAGATGCAACATATCCTGAACCTTCTACTATCTTGAGTAAATGGGTAATCATCCCACCTACGGAGTCAACATCTCTCCCTTCCAGTTGATTGACTCCTATTCTTCGGTATTCTTGAAACATTGCAGATATATTTCCACCACCAACAAGGGATCTAATTTGCAAGAAATACCAAATTATAATTAAAGTATTAATAATAATTAGTAAATATAATTTCCAGTGTCTAACAGAATAGCCCACAAATTTAGTTTCATAACTCAATTTTTGGTCTATTATTTGTTTTCGTGACCTTATAAAGAAATTTTTCATTATCATTTCACTCACAATAAAAACAAAAACACCAGTTATTGTAATTAATCCAGCATTAACATTATAATCAATGTTCCAATTCCGAATATTAAGTATTGCAAATAGTGAACTGATACTAAACATTATTGTCATCATTGTAGATGGTGATAGAATGTCTCGATCTGATAGTAGATAAGATAAAAAGAATAAACTCAACATCCCCAATAACAGAACATATAGAAAGCTCATTTTCCCCTCAATCTTCTGTCGATTCCATTAATCCAATAAAAGCATTGCACGATTCTAACAAACATTTATTTACAAAAATAACTTTTTTATACAAATCTTTGTAAGTTTGATTTGTAGATACGTCCTCATGGTGAATTACCTTTATGCTCGGATCATATACAAATTTTAAATTATCTCTCATACCTAAATAGTGTAAAATATAAGATTCATAATACATGAATGTTTTAGAATAAAAACATTCATCATGGGTGTCTATAAATGATTTCGAAAATATATAGATTGCACCATGCAAAGGTTTATTAATTTGAACAGATTCAAAGCCCGCTACTTGATTGATATTTTCATCAGGAGTACTACGCAATAAATACTTTAACCGGATTAAAAATTTGAATTTATTTTTAAATTTCAACTTCCTTTGAGTTGATTTCAAGTCTTGTAAACTATAATTATTCTCTCTTTGAGGATTTTGGTGAATATTTGTCTTAGTTGAAAAAATATCCGGTCCCAATACATCAAATTGATGAAGTTCGTGTGATTTTTCTAATCGTTCAGTAAAATCTGTCTGTGTAATAAATACATCGTTGTTCATTACAACGATATATTCCGGAGAGTACTTTTTAGCTTCTACATAGCCTAGATTGTTGCCTCTTGCAAATCCAACATTTTCTTTTGATACTAAAACAGTAATTTCTTCATCTTGCTGATATTTTGCAATTAGTATTTCACCAGACTTATTAGGAGAAGCATTGTCCACGATAACAATATGTCTAGAACCCTTCACCATTTTTTTTATCGTATTGACACAATCAATCGTTTCATCTAACGCTTGATAATGTAAAATAACAAAAGCAATCATAGTAACTTTTTCTCCCTAATAAAATCGTCTATTTCTTGTCGCCGAATTTCTCTAAAATCAAAGTAAGTAGCGACTTCATGACAAATCATATCATATTTCTTAACAAATTTTTCAAGTTTATATTCATCAAAATAATCCATTTTAGATTCTTTTCTGTTCCTCAAACGAATAGATTCTAAAATTTCATTTATTGAAGCTGAAATAAATATCACATCTACATTTTTTAAAATAGGCTGAAAAAAAGAAATTATTTCTATAACTTTCTCAGTAGATAGATTATAGTTCACTCCTAATGATATAATTCTATGAACTAGCCCCTCGTCTAATATGCTATGGGAACTAAAACCTATTTTATACGATGTTGCTACTAGAACAATACTATCTAACATATCCGATATTGTTAAATCATGAAAAACCGCAGATAAGTCCTCATTAAATAGCATCGCTCTTAATTTCTTACTATAATATAAAGAAATAGGAGAGTATTTAGATAATTTTTTCACCTTAGCTAGCACTCGATTGTTTGCCTTCTGACTAATTTCTTCCCTGCTAATGCCTACTATTTTTTCTTTCACATATGTTTTTCCACATCCGGGTGGACCGAAGAATTCTATTTTCATTTTCCCTCTATGAGATTCTAACTAAAAATATTTAATCGTAGTATTCAATAAGATTGAGTATCCTCTGTATATGTTTATCAGGTAAGTAGTATTCTGCTGATTTCAAACAATTTTTTCTAATCTCAATAATTCCATCTTGTTGTTGAATCAACCATTCAATACCCTCTTCCAAATTTAAAGCTAACTGACTTGGATAAATAATACCATTATATCCAGTAATAACTGATTCTTTATTACAGTTCCAGTCTGTTGCTATAACAGGAAGTCCTGCAAAAAAACTTTCAATGATAGTGCCCGCAGCACCCTCACCTTCCCAATACGTTGGGAAAAGTAATCCGTAGTAATTTTGTAACACGTCTGTAGATTCAGAAAAAGAAACCTCTCCCATATAATGAATAAAATCAGGTGTCTGTCTTAAAAGAGATTCTAGTTCAGATTTATACTCTAAATCAACCGGACCATAAATATCTAAGCTACAAACTATTTTTTCATGAGTTTGGTTTATATGCTGAACTGCTTTAATCGCCTCTGAAATTCCTTTTTTCTTTGTAACTCTAGAAAATGTACAAAAACGATAAGGAATATCAGAACGGCAACTTTTATCACAAACATCAACTATTTTTATATCTCTAAAATTTGGAATAACTTCCACATTCGAAATTCCACGTTCTACAAGTTGCTCAGCAAGTTGCTTAGTCTCTACAAGATTCATAGTAAAGCTTTTTAAATATTTCTTAAACAACGGTTTTTCATCTATGAATTCACCTAATCTTCCACCAATCACATCATGAATTACTTTAACATTAAACATTTTCGCTGCAACATAAAGTAATGGAAAAAATATATTCATTCCATTTCCTGATACAAGTACAAAAATATTTTCTGTACTAATTATAGTTTTCAATGTTTTTAAAAAAAGTCTAACAGGACGCTTATTTTTATAGTAGGTATCAATAATTTGAATATCCTCAGAAGTTGCTTTTTTTAATTCATTATATAAATTAATTGTTTTTACTGTTTGCCCATCTGTGAATTTTTGATTCCCTCCAAAATGTCCAATAATCGCAATTTTGTTCATCAAACCCTCAATTCTTTATAGCAATCATAATTTGGGTAAAGAGAATAATTCTCCCCATTCGACATCATATTTCTTAGGATTTATTGGCATCATACCGGCAGCAGGGGTAAAAGTCAATTCTGCAAACTTAAAGGAGTTTTCTGTAATAAAAAAATCAACTCTTACAAATGGAAATTCTGAGGATAATTTTTTAGCAACATCAATCATTTCATCTAAAAAAGATGGAATAGTCAACTCACCAAAATCTTTATAATCATTACGAATCAATGGCATTTTTTGACCATCTAATTGATAGAAACCTATCTCTGCTTGCCTATCATGTATTAAATCTGAAGAAACATAAAAGAATGCCGGATTCCCATTAAAACAGAAAAATTTATAATCAGTTATAACATCACCTAAGTATTCTTCGCAAATAATTCGTCTTTCTTTAATTTTTCCATAATGTAGTTCGACATTAAATTTTGAAAAATCTTCTTTTAGCCATCTATTTAACTGAGAAGTTGCTGCTTTTTTATCGAATTCTTTTTTATTGTGACATAAAATATTATATGCACATCCATGAGTACACTTTAAAACAAATTTATCAGGGAGGGCGTCCCAATCAATATCATTGGCATTATCCCATACACCAATTAAATTTGTCAGATATTTAGAATACCCTTTATCCTCAATATACTCCCTAACCTGATATTTATCACTACATTTGATCACTGTCGGATTGTTTGGGCAATAATACAATTTATACCACTGTAATTTCTCATTCAATTTTTTAGGATTATTCAAATCCAACGACTCTTTTAAATATATACGATAATATAATTTAGAAAGAGTATCATGTGGAACTATATTAAATAATATAGTCTGCAATTTTCTCCTTATTTTATACAACAAACTATCTCTATCCATTATTCCCCCTCCATTTACTTAATTTTCACTAACTTTATAAAAATCCAATATAAAATATGAAAACTACTTCTAAGAATACTTAACTTTTCAATATCTCTATATAATTCCCAATGATACTTTATCAGTGATATTTTGTTACTTGATATCGAATTGTTTCGAATTCTATACTGCATAAGTACTTGATTCAAGCCATAAATATACTCTGTTTTTTTCAGAATTTGCAGCCAAAGTGCATCATCGTTCCTTTTTCTTATATTGGGCACTTCAAACTTTCCTAGTTCCTTTACACTGTACATGACTGTAGAATTACCAACAGGACAATCCAGTAAAATTCTATTATAGTTTGCTTTGGAAAGCGTTTTAATAATTCTACCTGTTTTTTCCCCTGATTCACTAATCTGTTCATAATTAGTACAGGAGAAAGAGATACTATTCTCCTGCATAAAGGACAGTTGTTCACTTAATTTTTCAGCAGTCCACATATCATCTGAATCTAGAAAAGCCATATATTCCCCTTCGGCTTCTCTCATTGCTTTATTCCTAGCAACAGCTGCACCAGAATTTTTTTCTAACCTTATATACTTAATTCTTTTATCTTCTCGGACATACTGACTCACTACCTCTTCTGTGTTGTCACAAGAACAATCATCAACAATTATCATTTCCCAATTAGGATAGGTTTGTGACAAAACCGATTTTATAGTTTCTTCTATAAAATTAGCAGAGTTAAAGGTAGGAGTAATAATTGATACTAAGCCATCTCTCATATCAACCCCCTTATCTTAAAACTTCTGATATTATACCTTTATATTTTTCTATAATATATTCCACTTCTTCATCACTTAATCTTGTATGTAATGGTAATGTAATTTCATTTTCAAAATAGCGATATGCATTTGGATAATCTTTGATATCAAAGCCTAAATCCTTATAGGCTGTTAACATTGGAAGCGGCTTATAGTGCACATTACATGCAATACCCTTTTCTGCCATCTTTTGAATAATCAAGTTACGTTCTTCTAAACTGATTCCTTCAACATGTGTAACATACAAGTGTCTAGATGACTGATAGTGAGGCCCATCATGTTTCAGGGGTGAAATAGGCGTACCTTCAAATGCCTTATCATATTGAGCAACAATCGCTTTTCTTCGTTCCATTAATTGAGGATATCTTTTTAATTGTACTAACCCAATTGAAGCCATGATATCTGTCATATTACACTTATAGGCCGGTTTTACAATGTCATATTCCCAGGCTCCTAATTGAGTTTTCGCTAATGCGTCTTTGGTCTGACCATGAAGTGATAAAATCTGAAATTCTTTATACAATTCATCATCATCAATACCAGGATGTGCTTTCCATGTGACACTGCCTCCTTCTGCTGTTGTAAAGTTTTTTACAGCATGAAAAGAAAATGATGAAAAATCAGCAATATTACCAGCGGGAACATTTTTGTACGTTGCGCCTAAGGCATGAGCACTATCAGAAATAACTACAATCCGATTAAAGACATCTTGTAACTTACCAGTCGCTTTAAATAGATGCTGTTTTGCAAAAACAATATCGAAAATTCTATCATAATCACATATAATTCCTGCTAATTCTACAGGGATAATCGCTTTTGTATTGGATGTAATGGCTTCTTCAAGCAAATCATAATTCATTTCAAAAGAATTTTCTTGAATATCAACCATAACAGGAGTCGCACCTACATGACTGATAACACTGCAGGAAGCTGTATAAGTCATCGCTGGAACAATAACTTCATCTCCTTCACCAATCTCTAAAACTCGCAGAATAAGCTCCAAAGCTGCTGTAGCCGAGTTTAAACACACCGTACGATTAGTATGGGTATACTCTGATAAACGTCTTTCTAATTCTTTTGTTTTAGGTCCGGTTGTAATCCAACCTGAACGCAAGGTGTCTGCAACTTCAGCGATTTCTTCCTCTGTAATATCTGGGGGGGAAAAAGGGATATTATATTCTGTCATGATAGATCACTCTCCTATTTAACTACTTCCACTACTGTCTGAATCATGATTTTTAGATCATTAATAAAACTAAACTTTCTTAAATACTCTAAATTATAGTGCATTTTTGCGGGCAAAACCTCTTTCACATATGCATCATCAACCGTTAAGCCACGTTCGACACATCTATTGATTATAATATCTTCATCTTTGAACGAAATGCTTGCTGGAGAGGTTATCCCAGCTGGCAATAATAAAGTTGCTTTCATTTCATCTGTATACTGATCGGTATATTTAGGAACTTCCGGTCTGGTACCAACAAAACTCATATCTCCTAATAATACATTAACCAATTGTGGCAGTTCATCTATTCGATATTTTCGAATAAATTTCCCAATTTTAGTAATGCGATTATCATTGTGAGAAGTTACAAGAGATCCTTTTTTATCAGCTCCCACTACCATAGTTCGAAATTTCCAAATTTTAAATTCTCTGCCATATTGTGTAATTCGGACTTGTTTATAAATAGCTGGGCCTGAACTATCTATTTTTATCCAAATCCCAATTATCAAGATCACAGGAGAAAATAGGATGAGAAGTACCAAAGCTAGTAAACGGTCCATTAATAATTTACAAAACAATGATGTTCGTTTATTATTCAACAATTTATAATAACGTTCCACATCTTCATTTCTAAGCTGAGCTGGCAAATCTTCGAACTTTATCATTTATACTCCTACTGTTGCGCAAATTTTATTAATTTAGCTTTCAATTCTACTCCATCTAATTTGGAAATAGAATCAATGAAAGCTGTTACTTCTGAATTAGGTAAAGCTTGAACATTTCCTACAAATATTTTTTCATAGATTTGTTCGTCAACTCGCTCTTCAGCAGAGAGCAATTCCTCATATAGTTTCTCGCCTGGGCGAATTCCAGCTTCTACAATTTGGATTTCCTCTTCCGTATGACCGCTCAAGGTAATCATTTTTTTAGCTAAATCTAAAATTTTAACTGGCTCACCCATATCTAACACGAAAACTTCTCCACCATGCATTAGCGCTCCCGCTTGAATAACAAGACGACTTGCTTCAGGAATCGTCATGAAATACCGTGTCATTCGGAGATCTGTGATGGTAATTGGGCCACCGTTCGCAATTTGCTCCTTGAACAAAGGCACTACACTGCCTCGACTGCCTAAAACATTCCCAAAACGAACCGCCGCAAACAAGGTCTTCCCTTCCTCATTCAAACTCGTAACAATCATTTCAGCCACACGTTTTGTAGCTCCCATGACATTTGGAGGATTCACAGCCTTATCCGTAGAAACCATTACAAATTTAGCAACTCCAGCCGCTTTCGCAGCTTCAGCCACATTTTTAGTTCCATAAATATTGTTTTTTACTGCTTCAGTTGGATTGTATTCCATCAGTGGGACATGCTTATGAGCTGCCGCATGGTAAACACGATCAGGTTGATACTCATGCATAATATGGAATATCCGTTCTCGATCTTGTATATCCGCGATAAGAGGCACAATTTCGACTTTATCTCCATACTGAGCAAGTAATTCTTTATGAATTAAATAGATAGAATTTTCTCCATGACCTAATAGTAATAACCTTGCAGGAGAAAAACGAACTATCTGGCGACAGAGTTCTGAACCAATTGACCCTCCAGCTCCCGTAACCAAGACTGTCTTACCTTCAATATTGGACTGTAAACTTGTTTGGTCAAGTTTAACTTCTTTTCTCCCCAATAAATCAGCAATATCAATTTCTCTTAATTTGTGTACTTTTAACTTCCCTGTAACAACTTCTTCATACTTTGGCATAGCACTGACTTTAGCGCCTGTCTTTTTACAAAGAGAGAGAATGCGCTCATACTCATCTGGTTTAAGCGACGGAATAGCCACTACTATTTGACTTATCTCATAATTTGCTACAATTTCTGGAATTTGTTCGTCTGTGCCTACAACCTTAATACCATGCAGGAGCGAACCCTGCTTACTTACATCACGATCCACAACTGCAACAATTTTTAATTCTGGTGAGTCTTTTAGAGCGGTTGTGATAAATAAGCTTCCACCATCTCCTGCTCCGACGACCAAGGTTCTGCTAACCTTACTTTCTTCAACTTCTGTATAGGTAGTCCCATTCTTAAAACTGTACCACATTCTCCAGCCAAGTCGCATAGATATAGTAAACAAAATAGAAAACATGCAACTAAGCAACAGAAAACGATAACTTGTATGCAAGGATAGCGCAAGTTCTACTAAGAAAACAATAAAGTAAGCACCTACCAAGGTTAGACTGATCGTGCTGAGAGTTTTATAGTCCGTGTAACGATTGATAATCGAAAAAAGTTTCGTTTTGATTCCAATTAAAAAATAGAGCACTACTGTCATTGTTAAGGTTTGTATAAAACTCAAATCTGACAGCAAAACATATTCAGATAAAAAGAAGTATGCCACAAAACCACTAAAATATATTAAAACAGCATCTGCTATCATCAGAATAATTCTTTTTTGTGATCGTGTTAATTCCATAATATCCCTTTATTTTTTTCTATTCTTTACTCAAATTATCCCCATAGTGTCCATAGGAACCATAGAAACCATATTTGTCTGCTTGGACATTGTATTTATTTAAGACCACGCCAAGGAATGGTGTGGATGATTGTTCCAACTGCGTTTTAGATTTTTGAACCATTTTACGTTTGACTTCATTTGTCGCTACAACCAAAAGACTGGCATCGCAAACTTTGGCAATCAAGGTTGCGTCTACTACCATTCCAATCGGCGGTGTATCTACGATAATATAGTCGTAGTGACGGCGCAAAACGCTCATCATAGTGGTAAATCGTTCACTCTGGAGAAGAGCCGTTGGATTAGGTGACGCTTGTCCTGAGGTGATGACGAAGAGATTTTCCTCATCCGTTTCGCACAGTCCTTGAGATAGGTCTGTATTTCTCGCAAGATACTCTGTCAAGCCAGAAACCTTCTCACCGCTCTTAAAGACTCCACCTAGCATTTTTGAATTTCGGATATCTGCATCAATCAAAAGTGTCTTATGACCCGCCTTGGCAAAGGTCAGGGCAAGATTGGTTGAAGTTGTCGTCTTTCCCTCACCTGGGAAGGTAGAACTAACAGCAATCACCTTGATATCTTCACCGCTAAGTTGGATATTGGTCCGAAGGGCATTGTAATACTCCTCTACCCGTGAAATAGAAAGTTTTTTCTTTTTTGCTAACTCTAGTATTGGCATTGTATCTCCTAACCTACCTTACTCATATCTGGGATGACACCAAGCAGGGTCATTCCTAGGGTTTCTTCGATATCTTCTGGCTTCTTGACACGGTCATCAAGAATCTCAACAATCACTACTACAAAGACCATCAAGATACCACCCACAAGCACTCCAATAATGGTATTGCGACGGATATTTGGAGAAGACGGTGTTTTTGGCGTTTCTGCTTCTTCCAGCGTTGTAACGTCGGATACCTTGGTAACAGCGATGATTTTCTCAGCAGCAACTTCGCGCAAAGTATTGGCAATACGGCTTGCTTCTGCTGGATCCGCATGCGTAACCGTAATAGACACAATCCGAGTATCTGTTGGTACAGTCACAGTTACCTTTGATGCCAAATCAGATGGCGAGCCTGACAATTTCAATTCTGAAATGACGGATGCCAAGACATCTTGAGACAGGATAATTTCCTTGTAGTCCTTTACCAGATAAGAACCAGCCTGCAAGTCTTGGTTTGTCAAGGTAGGATTTTCGCCCTGCTGACGATTGACAACGTAGATACGCGTCGTGCTCTTATAAGCAGGCTTAGCAATAAAAACGCTATAACCTAGGGCTAAAATACCTGTCAATAAGGCAGTTAAGATAATTAAAAATTTCCGTTTCCAAATTGTCTTCAGCAAAGACAATACATCGATTTCGATCATTTGATTTTCTTGATTCATGTATTTACTTTCTCCAGAGTTTGATTGATTAAATAAACTCGTTACTTAATAAGATTTCTTGGTTTGTCTTAAAGAGTTCTTCCGCACGCTCAGCGCCGTATTTTTTCGCAACAATCTGATAGGCCTTTTGCATATAAGGCGGTCTGTCATCGAAATTGTGCATATCGCTGGCAACGAAATGAACCAAGTCCCGTTCTAGAAAGAACTGAACACGCTTTTTCATAAATTTGTAACGATCACCAAAGAGCTTGGGTTTCAAAACATTTGAACTGTTGACCTGCATATAGCAGCCCATATTGATCAATTCGCTGACCCTATCTTCATCATTTTCCAGACAGTGATAGCGCTCGATATGGGCCACCACCGGAGTCATTCCGAGGCGGATAACATTGCCCAAGGCTGAGTGAATATCCTTATAGGGTGTATTCATACTAAACTCGATCAAGACATACTTGGTGTCACCTAGACTGGGAAATGTCCCCTCTTCCAGCTTTTGCAAGATATCACTAGTATAGTAAATCTCAGCTCCATATAGCACGGTCAAGTCGCCAGCAACTTGCTTGGCTAAGTCCTGCACTTGCTTGAAGTTTGCTGCAATCTTTTCTTCAGGTGTTTCAAACATGCCCTTTCGGCGATGAGAAGTAGAAATAATGGTACGAACGCCCTGACGATAGCTCTCTTCTAGCAGACGTCGGCTATCCTCTAACGTCTTAGGACCGTCATCCACATCAAAAATGATATGCGAGTGAATATCAATCATGCTTTACTTCCCTTCCATCACTTCTTGGATCGCCGCTTTGGCCGCTGCCAAGCTATTTTGATCAATTTCCATCATGTAGAGATTGGCTTCTGGCATCGCATGGGAAGGCAGACCTGTATTTCCAGTTCCGGTCAAGGCCTGAGAAGTCACATTATAACTTCCACCTGACTCCAGCTGAGTATTGATCAGATTCATCATCGTTTCCAAGCTCATATCGGTCTGGACAGAATCCTGTAGCCCTGAAAGAATGGCATTGTAATTCCTCAGTGCATCTGTTGACGTCAGCTTTTTAATGACTGCTGCAATGACCTTTTCTTGGTTCTTACCACGATCATTATCTCCGCCATTTAGAGAATAACGTTCACGGACGAAAGTCAACGCTTGTTCAGAATTTAATGAAATATTACCAATAGGATAATGAGTATTTCCTACAGTAAACTCTTGGTCGTTCTCAATATCAATCCCACCCAGCAAGTCAATCAACTTGAGGAAGGAAGTGAAATTTAGCCGGACATAATAATTCAAATCAATACCGTAGAGGTTTTCCAAGGTGTGAACGGAAGCGTCTACGCCGTAAATACCTGCGTGGGTCAGCTTATCTGGCTGATTGAGACCACCGTCTGCAATTGGAACATAGGCATCCCGTGGTGTCGTCGTCAGCAAGACTTTCTTGGTCTTACGGTTGACTGTCATGATAATGTTAACATCCGAGCGTGACACAGAAGAAATTGGTCCATAAGTGTCAATACCACTGACATAGATATTGAAGACTTCTGCATTTGGATCTTGCTTGCCAATAGCTGTATCAATCTTCTTGCTTATCTTGTGAGTGTAGATTTTTTTTATCTTGGAAGCATAGTCGGGATCTTCACCACGAATGGTATCTTCAAAGACGCTATTCAAGACCATAGCCTTGGCTTCACCAGAAGTCAGCGACTTATAGGCAGCGAGATAAGAAGAAGCTGTATCCACTGCCAGCTCATGTCCCTGTGTCTGACTGATATTTTTCATCAGTGCTTGGACATTGTCTTGGTCATTGCCTGATGGCGCCAAGACATTTGTCAGCTGCTTGAGGTCCGTGACATCACTATCTGCTGGCACCACGATACTCATCTCATACTCAGAGTAGTTGGAAGTGGAGTTGACGCCAGCCGACAAGTCGACTAAACCCTTTACAGCATACATAGACACAGACCCCACAAGCAGGGCTACTATTAGGATAGCACTAGTGGTCTTGCCTGCCTTACCCTTGAAAATCAGGAATCCTGATAGAACCGCTACTGCAAGGATAAGGGCTGTCACCAAGATATTCACATAGCGAAAAGCTAGAAAATGATAGCGGAAAATCGTGAAAATCAAGAAGGCCGCTAACAAAGTATAAACACCCAAGAGGGTGCTATTAACTATTTTTAATCGATCGTTTTTCTTTTTAGACTTTTTTGCTCTCTGATACATTCACCTTACTACTTTCTGTGCGAAATTACTCTAGTCTATTATAGCATAAAAACATAGCTTTTTTAAGAAATTCTTAAGAATATTACATAATTGTAAAAAAATCCTATTTTTTTGTCAACGACTTCAACTTTGAAATCGAATTCAAGATAAAACACAGAAAAACAAAGCGATACCAAGGCATTGACACCACCTTTTTCTGATAAGGAAAATAGAGCTTGGCTCATGAACTCTGAGAGCCACTTGCATTATCGTAAGCATATTTAAAAATTATGGACAAACTTGAACTAAATGTCCTATTTTTATACTAAAAATTTTGCTTCAATCTAGAGGATTACAGCAAGCCATCTCGATCAACTTGCTCATAGGCCTGCAAGCCATCATTGAGCTTATCCCAGATGACTACCTGACCTGACTGAAGGGACTTCTGCACATCAATGATGCGCTGATTAGAAGAACCGCGGAACTGCAACATGAGATTCTTCTTTGTGATATCAAAACGACCGTCCACTAGGATGTCAATCAGACTCAGCAGCTCCAACTTATCCTCCGTTTCCAGCATCATCTCCTCCCAGGTGTAGCCCGTCCAAGACCAGATATCCTTGTCCGGCAGCTCTCTCCGAATCCGCTTGACCAAGGGCAGGAGAATGCCTGTATTGAGAAAAGGCTCGCCGCCTAGGAGGGTCAGCCCCTGCACATAGGGTTCCGCCAAGTCTTTCATAATCTGCTCCTCTAGCTCTTGGGTATAAGGAATGCCAGCGTTGAAAGACCAAGTTGCTGCATTATAGCAGCCTTCACAGTGAAACATACAGCCACTGACATAGAGGGAGTTGCGGACACCTTCACCATCCACAAAGTTAAAGGCCTTATAGTCAATGATGCGGCCCTTGCTCAGCTCCTCACTTTTCCATTCTTGAGGTTTGGGATTGTTCATCGTCATCCTCCAAATCTATCCAGTAGCGCTGACTTCTATCGATTGTATTTTCGTAAACACCGCCAGCAGAGAGAATCGTGCGTCGGCTGGCTTCGTTGTCTTCATCGCAGGTAATCAGCACTCGTTCCAATCCTTGCTTTCGAGCCTCTGCTAGTCCTAGCTTTAGCTGCAACTTGGCCAAGCCCTTTTTGCGTTGGCTGGGACGAATGGAGTATCCAATATGACCACCCTCTACAAATAATTTGTCATTCAAGGATAGGCGCAGGGCTAAAAAGCCCAGAGGCAAGCCAGTCTCATCAAAGGATAAAAATTGGATGGCAGGAACCCAACCTGCTGGCAAGTTTGCCACATCCTCCTGCCATCTCACCATTTGTAGCCAATCCTCATAATCCTTTGCTTGCTTCCAAGTGGAGCCCATGCCACCGTGCATATAGGATTTTGCAGCATCGAACTCCGCAATCATCTCTAAAATCGCATCTTTATCTTCCAAAGTTGGTCGTCGTAACTTCATAAACTATCCTCAACTATCCTCAATCTAAATCAATCCAATAGCGCTCTTTCCCGCCTCGAATATCCTCCAAAGTTCCGCCATTAGCCAGAATCACTGCTCGACTGGCAGCATTGTCACTATCACAAGTCACTAGGGCTCGTTTTATATTTTTACTTTTGGCTACTTGCAAGCCTTGTCGCAGCTGCTCTTTGGCCAATCCTTGCCCACGCGCAGAGGGACGGATACTATAACCGATATGCCCGCCTTCTTGGAGCAAATGGTCATTTAGCCGCAAGCGCAGATTGAGAAAACCCACAGCCTGACCATCCGCAGCAAAAGTGATTAGTTGGATGTAAGGCACAAACCCTTCTGGCAAGCCTAGACCTGCCTCAGCTAGCTGAATAGTCTCCAGCCAATCCTCATAGACAAAATCTGCTCCGCCAAAGAAGCCATCCTGTCGGCTACCAGCTGCTTCAAAGTCAGCCAGCATCTCTAAAATCTTTTCCTTGTCTCCTAATTCTGGTCGTCTCAGCTCCATAGATTCTCCTGATACGAAGAGAGTGAGACCGCCTTGCGCCCCACTCTGACTTCTATTATTTCTTGTTTTTTTCTAAAAATTGCTGACGTAGTTTGGCTAATCGTTCTTTTTTACCGCTGCCTCCCCGCGAATGTTTTTCATGGAAACGCTGCACCTGAGCCTTTCCTTTGTCGTCCAATTGATACTTTCCCATCTTAATCTCCCTCATACTTAATAGTCGAGCCATTCATGTGCTTAACCCGAGCTGATATTTCCTTGTGGCGGCCATTAACCATCGGACGTGCTTGCGGATTTCCTAAGTAACCGCAGGTCCGCTTGACCACGTCAACCGTCTTGGGATCGCTGTTGCCACAATTTGGACAGGTGAAGCCCCGCTCGGTCGGCGTGAAATCTCCCTCAAAGTTACACTTGTAACAGCGGTCAATCGGTGTATTGGTTCCCAAATAGCCGACCCGATCATAGGCATAGTCCCAGACTGCTTCCAGCGCTTTTGGATTTTGCTGCAGCACAGGATATTCACAGTAGTGGATAAAGCCACCTGAAGCCCCCACTTCAGGATAGATCTTCTCAAAGTCCAGCTTTTCAAAAGGCGTTGGATTCTTACGCACATCGTAGTGGAAGGAGTTGGTATAATATTCCTTGTCAGTAATATCCGGAACAACGCCAAACTTCTCTGTATCCAAACGGCAGAAACGGTCAGTTAGACTTTCAGATGGTGTCGAGTAAACAGAGAAATGATAGTCATACTGATCTGACCACTCTTCTACCCGACGCTTCATATCTTTGACAATGGCAATCGTAAAGTCCTTGGCTTCTGGATTGGTCTCCCAGTCGCCGCCGTAAAAGACTGCTGCCACTTCATACAGACCGATATAGCCTAGGGAAACCGTTGCCCGACGGTGAGTGAAGAGCTGGTCTACCTGATCGTACTTGCCCAAGCGTTGGCCAAAAGCCCCATACTGATAAAGAATCGGTGCATTGGCCGGACTGGCTTCTTTGGTCCGCTCCACTCGGTAAACCAGAGCATCCTCAGCGATATTCATCCGCTCGTTAAAGAGTTCCCAGAATTTATCCAAATCCCCCTCAGATTCAAGCGCAATCCGCGGCAGATTGACAGTAACGACACCTAGATTCATACGGCCGGAGTTAACTTCCTGCCCATTTTCATCCTTCCAGCCTTGTAGGAACGAACGGCAGCCCATCGGCACCTTGAAGGATCCAGTTAAGTCGATAATCTTGTCATAGGAAAGGACATCTGGATACATACGCTTAGTGGCACACTCCAAAGCCAGTTCTTTAATGTCATAGTTAGGCGTTCCTGGCTCAAGATTAAGCCCACGCTTAAGGGTGAAAATCAGCTTAGGGAAAATTGCTGTGCGGTGCTCGCTTCCCAGTCCCTTGATACGGATATTGAGAATGGCCTTTTGAATTTCCCGCTCAAAACGATTGGTCCCCAGACCAAAGCCCAGCGAGGTAAAAGGAGTCTGACCATTAGAGGTAAAGAGGGTATTGATCTCATACTCTAGCGACTGCATGGCATCGTAGATATCCTTCTTGGTCTTCGCCCAGGCGTACTCTTCCTGCTTATCCGGCAAAACCCATTGCTCTGCATCCTTGAGATGCTTTTGATAATTAAGCTCAGCATAGGGCGCCAAGACTTCGTCAATCCGATCGGCTGAACAGCCGCCGTACTGGCTGGAAGCCACATTAGCAATGATTTGCGAGATTTGCGCTGTCGCAGTCTGGATAGACTTGGGACTCTCTACTTCTGCATTGCCAATCTTGAAGCCATTTTTCAGCATGCCGTCAAAGTCAATCAGACAGCAATTCGTCATAGGCGTATAAGGGCTGTAGTCCAAATCATGGTAGTGAATGTCCCCCTTCTGGTGGGCATTGGCCACGTGGGGTGGCAGCATCTTAAGGCCGATGGATTTGCCAACAATCCCAGCCGTCAAATCCCGTTGGGTATTGAAAACATCACTGTCCTTATTGGCATTCTCATTGACCACCGTGCGATCTTTGTTGAGGAGTTTGTCAATGGTAAAGTTGATATCCGTCGCTTTTGAGCGCTCAAAATCCCTTTGGGTGCGGTAAGTGATGTAGTTCTCCGCAATGGCATATTCCTTGGCATTTAAAAGCTCATGCTCAACGATGTTCTGAATCTCATAGATTTTGACATACTTGGCGAAGCGACTGCTGATTTCTGCCACAACACGGTCTGTGATGGTTTCGATCTTAGCCTCCAGCATGGGCGTCATAGGACCAAGGTCCTGAGCAGCCCGCACCATAGCCTTATAAATCTTAGTCACATCAAAAGCTACTCTCCGACCGTCTCGCTTCTCAACGTAGATGGTGGGCGCTGTATCAAATTTTGCTTCTCTTAAAATCATCACAAACACTTCCTCTTCTCAATTAATCATCTACCAAACATTATATCACTCCAAAATAAAAAATCAATATGTTGTGGTAAAAATGTTATTTTTTTGTTTTACACACAACATATTGATTCGATTACTTGATTTGATAAAGCTTGAAGTGATTGAGTTTTAGGTTCACTTCTTCATAATCTTGAGAAATTTTCTTTTTCACATCCGAAAAGAGTTTCACATCTTTATTGACTAAGATAAACTTTGGACTCGCTTCATTTAAAGCATTACGCAAGAAAATACGATTTTCCTCCGTTCCTGTATAAAGTGACGGACTCAATAGAGAAACGGCTGATAAACGCTGCGCTTTTTTATAGAGGCTAGCTGTATTGTCCCAAGCATAAATACTATCCTTACTAGTGCTGTTTTCACGAATATGTTGGGCAGCCAGATTTCTCTCTGCTGAAACTCCATTGGATAAAATATACTCATTTACAAATGGATAAGCTACGAGATAAAGCATCACAAGCAAAGGCAAAAAAAGTTGCTTGCCCAAATAACGATTCCAGCTAGAAGTCTGGGCAGGCTTACGGTGGCGTCTTTCATGTCCATCCCTGTCTCCACCTGTATCTAGCCACAAGGCCAGTAACAGCAAGGCAAAAGGCAGAGTTGTCAACAATTGATAAGCACCCTTCTCTGGCAAGCCTAGAACACCAACAAAGCTGATAGGAAGACCTAGCAAACCAATAAAGCGCATACCCCGCGCAGCAGTTGGTTCTTCTTTGAAAGCAAAAGCCGTCATCAACGCTGTCGCAAAACCTAATCCTAGAAAAAGCAAACCATAATAGAGCAAATGATCTAATATATAGTTGCCATTAAGACGAAAAGCCTCTAGAACATAAGTAGCTTGGCTAATCGCTATACCAAAAGAACCATTCAAAACTGTATAGTAGCCCAGTGGATAAAAGACTAAAGAAAAACCTAATAGACCTGCCAGCAACTGATAAAAGCCACGCGCTTTTCGCTTGTCAGCGATAGCGATATTGTACAGAAGCAAAAACAGCGTCGTCAATGAGTAAAAGAGCATACTAAAAGCTGGCTCGATTAGAAAAGCCAAGGCTCCAACCATCCCAAAACGAATAAAAGACTCATCGCGGACACGCCCTTGTAAGTATTTCACAAGATGGTACAAACTCCGAAAGATAAATGGAAAAGCAAAAATAATAGAATAAGTTCCGCCAAATCCCAGTGTTAGTACAAACAAATAGAACAGAATTGTAATCTGGCGAGCTAGACCACTTCTAAGCGTTATTTGTGAAATTGTCTGAAAGAGATATATTCCTGCCAAGGTCAGAGCCACTACTTGAAAGAGTAGAAACACTACCGGACCAAGGAACAAATTCCCCAACCAGCTCAGCAAATAGTAGAGGAGACCGCTGGTTCCATAAATATTTGCATAGGCAACCTCTCCCTGTGCCAGCGCCCAGCCAGCGTAGAGATTCTGCGACTGCAGGTTGGTAGCTAAGTTAGTCAGTAGAGGATTGATCACGCTGGTCAAACTGACCAAGATACTCCACAAAAATAATTGAAAGGCGGGAACCGGCTCGATTACTTTTTCTATCCGCCGTTTCTCATTTGTATTTTGCCAGGTCTCTGCGGACAAAGATACTGAAATTTCCACATTTTCCTGTCGGTTTCTATCATTCATAAAAGTTCTCCTTGATTTCCATACTCTATAGTATATCAAAAAGCACTCTTTCTGTCAGCCTTATTTTGACTCCCTTTCTTCTCCTGTTTCTTCTTTGCCAAGCGCTCCAAATCGCGGAATCTTAGGTAAACTAGCCGCTCTTCTGGACAAGAAAGCCGATAAATTATTTTTGCTATTTCCATCTATAATCCTCCTTTGATTCTCTGTCCCCTACTTACTATTCGTAAAATAAAGGCGAGCGTCGCAAGAAAGTGTCATTTATAGCTTCTCCAGCAAATCTGCTCAGCAAAAAACAGAAAAAAGGGGCTGGGACAAAAGTCCTAGCCTCTCAATTGTCTTTGGATTGTCAAGCAAGACGCAGGGGTTGAGTGGGCTCTACTGCGCTGATTTCATCAGCTTTTACAGCCCTACTCAACTGTGCGGAGGTGGGACGACGAAATCGAATTCTAACGAATTACCGATTTCTATCCCACTCTCTTTAAAGTAGCGGAGCAAATAATTGCATGATTTCCTTCAGTAAACGCTGGTACCAGCTATTCTGGAGGGTTTCAAGAGAAATTTCTTTGGAAACATCAAACAAGCCCTCAAAATCCTGCTTAATATCCGCAATCGATTCTGTTTGATACATGAGGACGGCATTTTCATAATGATGCACCAGACTACGGTAGTCAAAATTAATGGTTCCGACCACGGCTAACTCATCGTCCGAAATAACGTTTTTACTGTGGATAAAACCAGGAGTATACTCATAAATCTTAACACCAGCCTCCAGCAAGTCTGGATAAGCACCACGAGTGACTATCTGAATCAGCTTTTTATCAGGAATAAATGGCGTCACAATGCGAACATCCACCCCTCTCATGGCTGCGTTTTTGATATCCTCTGTCAAATCATAGTCAATAATCAAATAAGGGGTCGTGATATAGACATAATCGATGGCTTGATTGATGATATTCTGGTAAACAGCCTTGCCCACCTGTTCCTTATAAATCGGCTTGGGACCACTACCATACGGGATATAAAGCCCTTTGCCTTCCACTCGCTGGCTATCAAAATGATAACGGTCAAAGTCTGTGATTTCCCCGCGATTGATGTACCAATTCATCAAGAAAAGACGTGTCAAGGCCTTTACTGCTCGCCCTTCCAGACGGACACCGCCATCTTTCCAATGCCCGAAGCGCACGATATGGTTGATGTACTCGTCTGCCAGATTGATTCCGCCTGTATAGCCGACTTGCCCATCTACCACCAAAATCTTGCGGTGATCACGATTATTATAGGCCACCGTCATCCGCGGAATCACCTTATTAAACTTATGGGCATCAATTCCCATCTTGCGCAGCCTTTTCGTATAATCTCCTGAAAGGGTCGCCATACAGCCAATGTCATCGTAGAGCAGCTTGACTTCAACTCCCTGCTGGACCTTATCTACCAAAATCTCAAGGACACGGTTCCACATCACACCTGGATCAATGATATAAAATTCCAGAAAAATGAATTTCTTGGCTGAGCGCAAATCATCCAGCATGGCCTCAAACATCTCTTCACCAAGAGGGAAATATTGCGAAGCCGTGCCATCGTAGACATCTGCATTGTGATCCATACTCAGCAAGGACTTGACAATGCCAAAGGCTGATTTATTCTCCTGCTTGAGTTCGACTCGCAGGTCATAGCTGTTGTCCTCTCGAAACTTCATTGAGTCCATTTTTTCCAGCTGCTGAATTTCTTTTTTGGAAAGGCGCCGCTCTCCAATCATCAGATAGAGCAAGAAGCCAAAAACGGGCACAACTGCAAATAAGATCCAAGTCACCTTGCTTTCGGGAGGCATATTCCGATTGACAATGGTCAAAATAGTCCCAATGTATAAAGAAGCAATGACAAGGGCTGACAACCAATTAGGCACCAACTGATTAAAATAGAAAAAGGCCGCAAAAACAAGAAATAATTCTAGTAACATAATAATGATGCTGAAACCATACTTGGACATCAGCAAACGAAACTTGCCTAGATTCATCCTAACCCTCCCTCGTCTCATATTTCATCTAGTATAACAATAATTAGCAGCAATTTCAAAATTTTTTAAAAGAAAACAATCTCTAGTCCAAGATTAAAGAAAGCCCTAGCACTCCATTATCCAAACACACAAAAAGCTGGAGCATCTGTCCAGCCTTTTGTAGGATATTCCTTTTTGAAATTTATTGCTTGGTGAAGACGATTGTGTCGTCATCATCGTTTTCCTGCGATAAATCTTCCAAAGTTAGTTGTTTTCCCTCTATTCGATAACGCTTAACGTCATCTCCAACAATCATGGTTTGATTGGTTGGATCAACCTGCACCTGTTCAATTTCCTGCTCACCGTCGCGCTCGACCTTGGTCAGGGTTCCTTTATTTCCAGAAACTTCTAGAGTTAAAGCATCACCTTCATGAGTCGCCTTATAAGTCCCATATAAGTCACTAGCAGCCGTTTGACTGGAAGTAGAAGCCTCTGAACTACTAGTATTTACGCTACTGTTTGTATTGCTACTTGCCTTGCTATTTGATGACACTGTCTCAGATGACTGAGAAACAGAGGAACTCGCTTGAGATTGAGCAGCCTGATTGGATGGATTTTGACCGGAATTGCCACAAGCTACCAATACAAAAGCGGTCATAGCCGTAAGGGCTGAAAAAACTAATTTTTTTGAAACCTTCATATCGTTTCTCCTTTCTTTGTTCCACTTCTATTTTACCAAACAGGGCTTTCTATGGTCAACTTATACACTCTGGAGGTAGGCTCGAATCTCTGCAATGAAATAGAGTGAGCCCGTTACAAAAAGAACTTGGTCAGCCGTCTGCTCTTGTTTGAAATTCTCAATAAAGGCTCTATAATCCGCCACATAATCAAAGTCCGTAGCTTCTGCCTGACCCACAGATTCCCCGTAGTCAAAGCTGGTCACCGTTACCTGAACCTCTGGCAAGTTCTCCTGCAAATAGTCCAGCATACCGCTATAATCCTTGCGCTTCAAAGCTCCAAACAGCAGGCTGCATGTCTTGCCCTTCTGGCTCTTGATAAACTCGACCAAACGCGCCAAAGCTGGTAAATTATGGGCACCGTCCAGATAGATATTCGGACGAATTTCCTCTAGCCGCCCCGCCCAATGGGTCTTCCGCAAAGATGAAGGAAGCATAGAAAAATCAATTTCCCAGCCCATTTGCTTCATAAAAAGCAGAAAAGCCTGCAAGGCCAGCGCTGCATTTTCTTCTTGGTAAGCACCTTGTAATCCCAAGACCAAATGCGATAAAAACCGGTCTTTATTCTTAAAAGAACCATCAGAAAACGAAAAATCGCGTCCGTATTCATACAAATCCAAATTCAAGCTTGCTGCCCGCTGTTCACAGACCTGACGCGCCTCCTCCGGCAAGGGACCGATGATTACGGAACAACCTTTTTTGAAAATACCAGCCTTCTGCTCTGCAATCGCTGTGAGGGTCTGCCCCAGCGTTTCCTGATGATCCAAGCCCACCGATGTCACCACTGCAACTTGTCCATCCAAGACATTGGTCGTGTCCAAGAGTCCACCAATTCCCACTTCGATGAGAGCCAGATCAACCTGCTCCTCTCTGAAATAAAGAAAGGCTAGCAAGGTCAAGATTTCAAAATAGGATAGCTGGTCGTGCGTCTTGACCAATTCTCTCTCCATCTCCTGAATCTGCCACCCAAAGCGAACAAAATCAGCATCCGAAATCGGAAGTCCATTGATACAAACACGGTCATGAACGCTGATCATATGCGGAGATGTAAAGCTGGCTACCTTTTTCCCTTGATCGGCAAATAGATTCCGCATAAAAGCAATAGTAGAGCCCTTGCCGTTCGTTCCCGTCACATGAATGACGGGGTAAGCCCGTTCAGGATTCCCCAGCAAATCCACCGCTCTCTGCATCCGTTCCAGACCTGAACGAAAGTTTAGACCAATACGACCATTCAACCATTTTTCAATTTCATTCATCACTTTTCCTACATAAAAAGAGAAGCGAAGCAGACTTCAAATGTGAATCGCCACTCGCTTCTCTCTTTTCTATTCTTTGTAAAGAAACCAGCTGTGGCCAAGCTGAGATAAGTTTTCAAGCCGGCTGATTTTCTAGTTTCTAGTTGCTATACTCAGGCTAAAAAGGTCCCCCGGACCTTCCTCGCTTTCTAATTTTTAAGCTCGGGCTAAAAAGGTCCCCCGGACCTTTTTACTCCTCCATAAAGCTGTTGAAGACTTCTTCAATCATATCCCACTCTGCATCAGAGTCTTCTGGGATTGGTTCCAATTCGCCTTCTGTTCCGTCTTCATTTTCTGTAAATGAGTAAGCTTGGATTTCAACTTCGCCGTTCTCATCTTCTTCAGCATTGACCGGTACCAAGAGTACGTAATTTTTTCCAAACTCTTCTTTGCCATCAATCGTCAAAAGAATTTCAAATAAATTCTCGTTACCTTGCTCATCTACCAATGTAATCAATTCAGGCTGTGTCTGTTCGTGGTCATGATTATGATCGTGTGCCATAATTGTTTCCTCAATTCTTTCTAAAAGTTTCGATCCAAATAATTCTGTAAAATCAGCTGAGCAGCCAACTTATCAATCACTTTTTTTCGCTTGCTGCGGCTAATATCTGCCTGCTCAATCAGCATGCGCTCCGCCGCTACCGTCGTCAGACGCTCATCCTGATAGTCTACCGGGATTTGAAAAAGCTCTGCAATTTTTTCACCATAAGCCTTACTCGCTTCCACTCGTGGACCGCTGGTATTGTTCATATTTTTAGGAAGGCCAAGCACAAACTTGTCCACCTTATATTGCTCGACAAGCTCCGTCAAGCGCTCAAAACCGAACTGCTCTTTCTCTTCATCAATCTGAATGATTTCAAGTCCCTGAGCGGTGAAGCCAAGTGGATCGCTAATTGCAACGCCCACTGTTTTCGATCCGACATCTAGTCCCATAATTCTCATCAGAGGTCAATGCCTTGCCCTTTCAGATAATAACGCACCAGTTCCTCTACGATTTCATCGCGTTCATATTTACGAATCTGATTTCGAGCATTATTATAACGAGGCACATAAGCAGGATCTCCACTCAGCACGTAACCTACGATTTGATTGATTGGATTATAGCCCTTATCATTGAGTGACTTGTAGACGTCGGTCAAAGTCTCGCTAATTTCTTTTTTGTTTGAATCATCAAGATTAAAACGTACAGTTTCGTCTGTAAATCCCACAATTACACCCTCTTTCTTTAAGAATACCATCATTATAGCATAATTACAGCAGTTTCACAAACTTAATCCATGTAAATTTTCTACTTTTTCGACATTTTTTCAACTATTTACCGCTCCTTCCCATCAAAAAACTAGCCCTTTTTCAAAGACTAGTTTTAATCAAAAATATTAGGACGGATTGCTAATTTCCTTGCCCCCTTCATCTTGGAAGGACTTGATAAATTCTTCTGGAGTCTGAGACTTCATTTGGCTAAAGATTGGCCCATAGGTCGGTACTTTAGAAGCCGCATCATAATCAAGATTTGTCGGATCAATAATAAAATCAATATCAACAGTGCCTTTTTCGGTTACTTTAACATTCACTTGAATACCTTTTACTTGTTCAAGTTTATCCACTCCTGAACTTTGCTTGAAGCTCTTGCTCACCTCTTCTTGCAGAGAGGACAAGTCTTGACCAGCTAAGGCAGACTTAGCTTCTTCTGGCAAATTTTGTGAAATAGCAATATTAACTTTTTCATACTTCTTGCCCGCGTAGGTAACTGTCAAGGTCATCGTTTGATCAAGGCCTTGTACCTTTTGATTTAACTGATAAGACTTGGTAACCGATTTATCTTTTACCTTGCTTTGAACAGACTGATTGCTACCAGCTTTTCCACTATGTGACTGTTGTCCACAAGCTGTCAACACCGCCAAACTAGCCATTAAAAGTACTACTGATTTTTTCATTTCTTTCTCCTTTTTGGTTTTCTATGATTGACAAGAAGCTTCCTTACTGTTGCTCCTCAGCCCCGTTCATCAATAAATTATTGATATATTCTTCAGGTGGCATCTTTGTCATTTCTTTTAGATTGCTATTTTTAAAATAATTTAAAGTGAGTGCCTTTTCAATATCCAAATTGTCAAAATCGTAAGTTGACATGATTTTCATTTCATTTTCATTAAGAATCTGAACGGTTCCGGTGAAACCAGCAACAGTTTTTGCCTGAGTATAATCCGTATCCTTTTGCATTGATTCATCCAAGAGCCGCTGAGTCTCCTCCAGCCCCACTTCTTTAATCGCATTTTTGATACTATCATCCGTTGGAGTAATTCTCTCCATAATCACCTTGATAAAACGTTTCCCTTGATAAGTGATAATTTGACTAGATTGAATTCCTTGCTCATCTTTGGGGAAAACTAGTTTCTTGGTAATGACTTCCTGCTTTTCAGCCTGACTGATAATGGGAAGATTAGTTGTAATTTCCTCTTTTTTCCCCTTTGGCTTGTCTGCTTTCTTATGAGTGCAGCCAGTCAATATCACAGCTGCTAAGCCAAAAATTAGTAAAAATTTCTTCACGTTCCGTCCTCCTCAGAGATATTGTATCATAGTTTAACTGCTTGTCAATCATTTTTAGGTAATGAGACAGAAAAAGGCAGCCTAAAAGGCGCCTTTCTTTATCTAAATTATAGAGCTGCTCGTAAGCGAGCTTCTGCATTTTCAACATTGCGCACTGCACGAGGCAAGAAGGCACGGATATCGTCTTCCTTGTAACCAACTTGGAGACGCTTATCATCCACCAAAATCGGACTTTTTAGAATCCGTGGTGTTTCCATGATGATGTCAATGACTTCGTTTACACTCAAATCTTCAATATCAACACCGAGTCCTTTTGCATAACGGTTTTTTGAAGATACAATGCTGGCAATGCCATTTTCAGTTTTTGCTAAAATATCAAGAATTTCTTCTTTGGTAATTCCTTCCTTACCGAGGTTTTGCTCCTTGTAAGTCAATTGATGGGCGTTTAGCCAGGTCTTTGCTTTTTTGCAGCTAGTACAACTTGAAACCGTATAAATTGTGATCATGCAAGTACTCCTTTCGCTACACGATACTACTATCGTAGTATATTATACCACAAAAACCATCGGTCTTGCGACCTATTTTGAAAAATTATTCCTCAATGTCAAAAGCATCATCTAGGTCAAGAGTGACTTCTTCCAACTTTTCAACAGGAGCCTCAGCCTTACCCTTCGCAGTTTCTGCCGCCTCATCATCTTCAATCAAACCGTATCGTACACGGACTTGACGGTCGATTTCGTCAAAGACTTCTGGATGATCAGCCAAGTATTTCTTAGCATTTTCAGATCCTTGACCGATTTTTTCATCATTGTAGGAGTACCAAGCACCCGCTTTTTTGATGATATCTAAGTCAGTTGCAATCTTAATCAGCTCGCCCGTCTTAGAAATACCTTCTCCGTACATGATTTCCACGAAGGCTTCCTTGAATGGCGGAGCTACCTTGTTTTTAACGACCTTGATTTTAGTTTCCTTACCAACATTGGTATCCTTGGCATCGCCAGTACCCTTGATTTGGGTATTGCCACGGACATCCAGACGGACAGATGCGTAGAACTTGAGGGCACGTCCACCTGGTGTTGTTTCAGGATTTCCAAACATGACACCAACTTTTTCACGCAACTGGTTGATAAAGATGGCAATCGTCTTAGTTTTGTTGATAGAAGCAGACAGTTTGCGCATAGCTTGGCTCATCATCCGAGCCTGCAAACCGACATGACTGTCACCGATATCCCCATCGATTTCCGCACGCGGTACTAGGGCCGCAACCGAGTCGATAACGACCAAATCAACTGCACCAGAGTCAATCAATTTACCAGCAATTTCAAGACCTTGCTCCCCAGAGTCAGGTTGAGACAGCAGCAATTCATCAATGTTTACACCCAAAGCTGCAGCGTAGGACGGATCCAAAGCGTGCTCCGCATCGATAAAGGCTGCAATACCGCCTTCTTTTTGCGCTTGGGCCACTGCGTGAAGAGCAACGGTTGTCTTACCAGAAGACTCTGGACCATAAATCTCAATAATCCGTCCCTTAGGATAGCCACCCGCACCAAGGGCGATATCCAAAGCTAGAGAGCCTGAACTCATGACTTGAACTTTCTGCTCAGCTCGCTCACCCAGACGCATAATAGCTCCCTTACCAAAGTCTTTTTCAATGTTTTTTAGGGCATTGTCCAAAGCTTTTTGGCGTTCATCTCCAAATTTCTTTGTAATTTCATCCAAATTTTTCTGTTTTTTTACCATTTATTTCTCCTGTTTTTTTCTAAAATGTCTTTTGGCTATCTGTTTATTATACCAAAAATTAGTTCTTTAATAAAGTTTTTCGTACGAGGTTGAAGGCGTGCATGACGGCAATCTTCCGTACATCACGTCGGCTGCGACCAGCAATATTGGCCTCAATAATTTCCGTTCCTGATTCACTCGCTAAGCCGATAAAAACTGTCCCAGCTGGATGGCCTTCCAGTGAATCTGGTCCAGCCACACCTGTCAGACTGACAGCCAAGTCACTCTGAGTCAACTTTCTAGCCTGCTCTGCCATTTTCCCAGCCGTAAAAGCTGAAACGACACCATGCTTCTCCAGCTCTCCCAGTGGAATATCCAGCATCCGGCTCTTTTCCTCCATGCTGTAGGTGACAAAGCCACCTGAAAAAATGGAAGAGGCTCCAGCAAAATCCGCCAAGGTCGCTTGAAAGAGACCAGCTGTCAGACTCTCCGCCGCTGAAATTGTCTTAGCTTGACTCTTGAGCAAGTCAAAGGCCACTTGAGCAAGCGAATTGTCGTCCCCATAACCATAGAAAATCTTAGACAAAGGCTGTCCCTCAAACGTCTGATAGGCCAAAATAGACTTTTCCACAGCCTCAAACTTAGCATCCGCTTCTGCCTGACTCAAAGCCTTAGTGGACAATCGCAAGGTCACTTCGCCCGTCTTTGCATAAGGTGCAATGGTCGGATCACTTTGTTGATCAATCATCTGAGCCAAAATAGTCACCAACTGACTCTCGCCAATACCGAAGAAGCGCAGCACCCGTGAATATAATTTCTGGCCTGTGGATAAGAGGGGAACCAGCTCGTTATTGACCATGGGCTTGAGCTCACTAGGCGGGCCTGGCAGGACCACATAGGTCGCTCCATCAACTTCTAGTAAGCCGCCAACGGCCAGGCCTGTCGCATTTGGTAGCGGAGTCGAGCCTGTAACCAGCTGGGCCTGACGCTCATTGTTGGGCGTTCGAGCATAATCTGGTCGACTGGCAAAAAAACGGTCCAACTTTTCCACAGCCTCGGGGTCGAAGCTCAAACCTCGACCTACAAACTTAGCCAAGGTCTGCTTGGTCAAATCATCCTCTGTTGGCCCCAGACCCCCTGTCAGGATAATTAAATCACTGCGCTCTTTGGCAATTTCTAGGACAGAGAGGAGGCGATTTTCATTGTCCCCTACTGCCGTCTGAAAATAGACATCAATCCCCAAACTCGCTAGCTTTTCAGATAAAAATTGGGCATTGGTATTGACAATCTGACCTGTCAGAATCTCGGTGCCCACAGCAATAATTTCTGCTTTCATAGAACCTCCTACCTTACTATTCGGAATTGGCTTTATTTTATCACAAAAAAGAGTAAAAAAGTTGATTTTCTTTTCAGGAAATAAAAAGAGCTGTCAACTTGATTGACAAAGTTGTCAACATCCTGTGGATAACTTTTGAAAATCTGTTTGTTATGGAGAATAACTGGCTTGTTAGGCAGATGCTATTGGCAAAGGAGAATTTTCTTTTTATAATAAAAATGAAAAGGATGGAAAGAAAAATTATTTATGTTATTAGAAAGGGAATCATCATGAAAATCTCGCAAGTTCTCAAAGATATTCGTCAACAACATCAGCTCACTCAGGAAGCTTTGGCAGAAAGGCTCAAGGTTTCCCGCTCCGCTATTGCCCGCTGGGAAAGTGGAAAAGGAATCCCTGATATTGGCAATCTCATCGCCATTAGCCGCGAGTTTGATCTCAGCTTGGACCAGCTCATCAAGGAGGATGGGCGCTTGGAGAAAAAGGTCATCGAAGACAGCAAGGCCAAGAAATGGCACTATTTAGTCATTTTCTACCTCTTCTCCGTTTTGGTTGAAATCGCCATCTTTGCTTACTTGCACCATATCTTTATGGCGGGCTTCCTCGTCTCTACTCTCTTCATGCTCTTCTACGAGCTACGCATCTTTATCAAGGAAAAGATTTGGTTGCAGAAAGAGGAGTAAGAATATTCACAGGGTATAGAAAAAGCCTAGACAAGATATTTGTCTAGGTTTCTTTCTCGTCATTCTTTAACTTACTTTCATAGCGGAGACGGATGGTTGGCTCTCCTCGAAGGCTCAATCCTTCCTTTTCCCACATCAGGGTCATCCCGATTTTTTCCAAAACTCCTTGACTAGCAAGATTAGGCTTAGTAGTGTGGGCAAGGAATGTCTTTATCTCAGGCATGTTCTGAGCCAATTCTTTCAAAGCTAAGGCTGCTTCAGTTGCGTAGCCTTTTCTGTGATAGTTAGCATTGACAGTATAGCCTATTTCCGCCGTTTCTTGTTCCGTATCTATTCGAAGAGAGATATTACCAATTAATTTGCCTTCAGATTTTAACTCAATACCATAGCGACCCAAAGGAGCGCTTAAATTATATAAAACAAGACTCTCTCGGCTCTCTTCTATGCTTTGGTGCTCTGGATAATCATATTTTAATAATTCTCCATCTGAAGTATATTCATGATAATCCAACAAATCATCCATAGTCATAGGGCGTAGGAGGAGACGCTCCGTCTCCAAGATACGATTCTCCGCTAAATATACTAAGGCTTTATTATCCATCCTTCATTTCCTTTCTGAATAATCTTAAAAATGACTAAATCACAATATCTTCTTTTTATTGACTTAGCAGTCTACTGGCTTATTGAAAAAATTGTAATCACAAAAGCAATGATATTATTACAACAATGAAGAGCAATTGGATACCAGATATTTTTGTCCTTTCTCAGATACAGAAGGGATAGAAGAAGACCCCCGGAAATGTAGGAAATGGCTGTCACCCACTCTGACAAGACCCAGCTGTGCATATGAAGGGTAGCAAATAGAACAGTCGTTAACACAATACCAAGCCAGTTAGGGAATTTTTCCAAGAAGGTGCCTAGGAAAAAGCGACGGAAGAAAAACTCTTCAACGATTGGCCCAATAAAGCAGCCGATAAGCAAGATTAGAAAGGGATTTTTCAACAAGGCACCTTGAATATTGGCTTCATTCTGCCCCTGCAATGGCAAGTCCAGACTATACTTGATGAAGGCTGAAAGAAAGTTGCAGGCAATGGACAGGAGGAAAACAAAGACCATATACAAGGAAATCGTTTTTAGAAATTCCTTCTTTTTAGTCAGAATCAAGGCTAGCTGCTCCTTTAATTCTTCACGATAAGCTAAGATTCCCAAAATAAATAAAAGGAAATAAACTGGGTAAATCAACCAATTTATCCCAAGCAGTTCCAAGCCTCTACCTAAAAAGAAGATCGTATAGAGGGTGATAAAAATGAGGAGAAATTTTCTTGTTTTCATTGTTCTACTTCCAATCACAATTATTTTCATGGTCATTGATAAGGCCAGCTGCTTCTAGGAATGAATAGACACAAACTGGACCGACAAATTTGAAGCCTTGCTTCTTCAGCGCCTTGGACATAGTTTCTGACAGCTCTGTCTTAGTAGGTGCTTCCTTGTAGTTCGTAATTTGATTGTCAATCGTTTTGAAATCGACAAAGGTCCAGATATAGTCATTAAAAGAGCCAAACTGCTTTTGAACAGCCAAAAAAGCTTGGGCATTAGCCCTGGTTGCATAAATTTTCATCTTGTTACGGATAATGTCGGGATTGTCCAAAAGAGCATCCAAGTCTGCATCCGTCATCTGAGCAATTTTCTGGGCATCATAGAAATGAAAAGCTTCCCGAAAAGCTTGGCGTTTATTGAGAATGGTCTCCCAAGAAAGTCCAGCCTGATAGGTCTCCATGCAGAGCAATTCAAATAATTTCTGATCATCATGGAGGGGCTTGCCCCACTCCTCATCATGATAAGCTACATACAAGGGGTTATTCATCTTTACCCAGCCACAGCGTTTGGTCATATCTTACTCCTATTTCACCAACATCTTAAGGGCAGACTTGATATAGTTTTCTGCTGTATCCGTCGTTCCTTCAAAGAATTTCTTGATTTTCTTAAGTTCCGCAGCTTTGTAGCCTAAAGCCAGCATAGCTTCCATTGCTTCTTCCAGCTCCTGATTATCCACAGTCTGAACAGGCGCCTTGCTCTCTGCCGAACCGCCTGCCGCCACTACTTTGCCCTCTAAGTCCAGCACCATCTGCTGGGCTGTTTTCTTGCCAATCTTAGGAAACTTGGTCAAGTAGGTGATGTTTTTCTGCTCAATGGCTTGCACTAAGCCAGCATTATCATCTGCGGCAATGATAGCCAGGGCAGACACTGGGCCAATACCTGAGACTGAAATCAAGTTGAGAAAGAGCTGCTTCTCCTCCTCAGTCGCAAAACCGTACAGGAGCTCCGCGTCTTCTCTCACCACCTGGTGAACATAGACCTTTGCTTCCTGATGGAGATGTCCTGAGTAAGCATAGGGGTTGGCCACATGAAGAATATAGCCGATAGAGTTGACTTCCAATACGATGTACTTGGCTGTGATTTTACTGATAATTCCTTTAAAATATTCGTACATAATCTTCCTTCTTTTTGTATCATTTTGCCTATCTAGTATATCATATTTTCTGTCTGGAAACTGCAAATAGAAGTGCAACCGGTAGTTGACAAAATGTACAGGAAGCTGTATTCTCAAGATGACTAAAAGCTGTTAGGATAGAGTTAGCAAAGAAAAGGAGGCCGTCACGATGAAACTCGCTGATAAATTATTTGAACTAAGAAAAGAAAAAGGCTGGTCACAAGAAAAACTGGCTGAACAAATCAATGTCTCTCGCCAGAGCATTTCCAAGTGGGAATCTGGCCAAGCGCTGCCAGAGCTGGAAAAAATTGTAGAACTGAGCAAGATTTTCCAGGTGACGACAGATTATCTGCTTTTAGAAGACAGCGACAAGCCGGAAATAAAACCCATCCTCTCAGAAGACGAAAAAGACCGCTACTATAAGCAAGTAAAATCTTATGGCTTCTGGCATATTTTGTATATTCTTGTATCAGCCTTGGCTATTTATCTCTTTTCCGCAGGTTCTATCTTTCCAGCAAAATTCACTGCCCTAGTCTGGCTAACTTTTTTCCTCCTAGTCGCATCAGCAATGGCTATTAACAAGGCGCTAAAGATTAAGGAAAAGTATCTGGACAAGGTTATCGGCTTTGATGAGGATTCTAAGAAAGAAGGTGCTAAAGATGAAACTAAAAACTGATAATTCCTTACCTGTCAAAACGCGTCTGAAAGAACTCTTTGACGACTGGCTCTTCATCTCAGGCTACCTCATTGCTCTTTTTTTACTAGCTATGGGCTTTTACAATCTGGTTCTAGGGGGCATTCCTACATTCACTGAATCCCAGAGCAAGCGTTGGGCAGGTTTACAGCTGATTTACAAACATAGGAGCTTTGCTCACAGCATTTTGCGCTCTGCTATTAAGCTTTTCCCTTGGCAGCTGGGACATATGGGAGCTATCCGCAGTGCTTATCAGGCAGATGGGCTGTCAATCTTCTTGTCAACTTAAGCAGGGATTTTCTTCTTGACCTTTCTGCTGATGGGACTGCTCCGCAAGGACAAACGCCATCCAGCTGATTTGCTTACTGGAACACAAGTTCAGCTCAAACATTAAAAACAGCTCTAGTTCGATGACTAGGGCTGTTTGGTCTTCTATAAAGTTTAGTATTTCCCCAACTCCCTCAGGCTAGTGTGATTTTCCTGAATGCGGCGGAACATTTTTTCCATATCCGACTTGGTAAAGTTGACCAAGACCGGCCGACCGTGTGGGCAGTTATAGGGATTGTCACACTGAGACAGCTGAAAGAGCAAGTCACGCGCAGAGTAGTCATCCAGACTGTGGTTGGCCTTGATGGAGCGTTTGCAGCTCATCATAATGGCCAGCTCTGCTCGATATTTCTTGATGGAAACTTCCTTGGTCAGGAGAAGCATATCACACATTTCATAGATGCCGGCTTCAATCTCCTCTTCCTTGAACCAAATGGGATGCTCGCGGAGAATAAATTGGTTGGCTCCGTACTCTTCTAAAAAGATGCCAGCATCTTCTAACAACTCCATCCGCTGCTTGATTCGCAACATATCGTCCGCTGGAAATTCAAAGATATAGGGCACTAAGAGCTGCTGCTGGCTATTGTCCACATCCCCAATCTTCTCCCGATAATACTCATACTTGACCCGCTCTTGAGCAGCATGCTGGTCAATAATGTAAAGACCGCCCTTGCCCTGAGCAAAGAGATAGGTACCATGCATCTGGCCGAAATATTCTAACTCTGGGAAGCTTGACTTCTCTTCCTGTTCCAACTTATCCACAACCCGCTCCAGACTAGCCTGGTCTAGCTCTGGATGGTCTAGTTGGTCATAGCTGACCAGCTTTCTCTCTGCGAATTTGACCGAAGTCGGTTGCGGTTCTGCTTTTTCATCTGTCGCTTCATGAACAGGCTCCGCTGATTCTTCAAAGGATATCTGTTGTTCGGCCACCTGTGGCTTGAGGAAGAAGTCATTCTGCTCCTTATCGTAGTAGAGGCGATTTTCTTTCAGCGGAAGACTAGTCTGTTCGGGCTTAGTCGCACGCTTAATAGTTGATTTGGCTAGATTTTCCAGGGCGTCTGGGATCAGGTCCTGCTCCTTGAGACTTGCGGCAATGGCTTGCGAAATCAAGGCCATGAGTTCCCGCTCTTTAGAAATCCGCACCTCTTGCTTGGTCGGATGGACATTGACATCAGCCAGATAGGGGTCAATCTGAATATTGATGACCGCTAATGGAAAGCGTCCTACCATAAGCTTGCTGCCGTAGCCGTCCAAAATAGCACGATTGAGCAGGAAATTCTTGATATAACGGCCGTTGATGAGGATCGTAATATAGTTACGATTCGCACGAGTCAGCTCAGGCAGACTAACATAGCCACTCACCTCAAAATCCAAATCCGAAGCAGAGATTTCCACCATTTTCTTAGCTGTTGCCAGACCATAGATGCCCGCAATAGCCTGACGCAAATTGCCACTGCCGGCAGTCCGTGTCATTTCGCGGCCATCGCTGATAAGGGTGAAAGCCACTTCCGGATGGGCCAGACTGAGCCGATTAATCACATCAAGGATATGGGACAGCTCAGCCTGCTGGCTCTTCATATACTTGAGCCGAGCTGGGGTGTTAAAGAAAAGATCTTCTATCTTGATTTTCGTTCCCACTGGACTGCTGGTAGGCTCATGCTCTTTAATCTCACCGCCTTGGGCAACTAGCAGAGTCCCGTGCTGGCCAGATTCGGTCGCTGTTTCAATGGTAAAACGTGAGACAGAAGCAATGGAAGGAATGGCTTCACCACGAAAACCCAGCGTCCGAATCCGAAAGAGATCCGCCTGCTTCTTGATTTTACTGGTCGCATGGCGTCGAAGGGCCAGAGGGACATCTTGGTGGTCAATGCCCTCGCCATTATCCGTCACCTGAATACTCTTGAGTCCGGCTTCCTCGATTTCGACGGTAATCTGACTTGCACCCGCATCAATTGAATTTTCCACTAGCTCCTTGACCACGCTGCTGGGCCGCTCAATGACTTCACCGGCCGCAATCTGATTGGCCAGAATTTCTGGAAGTTCGATAATTTTTGACATCTTTTTCTCCGTATTTGTTCTGCTATCTATTATAACACATTGGGCTCTTTCTAGCAGAGGGCAACCTTGTCTTGACCATTCTGTCCGCCAGCCAAACCATATAGACACAAATAGCTGCCACATAGACAAAAGGTCTTGTTTTCGCTGCCAAGTTGCGGTTTAATAAGGGTGAAAGGAGGAATTTATGAAAGTTAAGCTAAGAATCGATTCTCAAGTCACCGAAGACTCCGTCAGCATTGAGGCTCGCCTCATGACAGAAAGCATTCAGGAATTGGTCCACTTTGCTCAAGATCTAGGCAAAGTGGACAAGATTCATGTCAAGAAAGAAGATGAAATCTATCTGCTGGACGCTAAGGAAATCCACCGAATCTACACAGAAAATCGTCAGGTTCGGGTCCGAACAGCAAAAGGCAGCTATCGAGCTCAACAAGCTCTTTATCAATTGCTGCAGGTCCTGCCGGACTATTTCCTGCAGATTTCTCAATCGGAGATTATCAATAGCCGGCAAATCAGCCATCTCAAGCTGACTCCAAATGGTCTGATTCAAATATTTCTGAAAAACGGTGACCAGACCTACTCGTCCCGCCGTTATCTCAAATCTATCAAAGAAAGGTTGCAATTATGAAAACTCGTCTTAAAGAACTCTTTTTCGGAGGAATTGGAGGGATTTTTATCGGTCTCTTCTTCTCCATGATTGTTTCTTATTTTTACAATCCAGCTTATCTACCGCTTCACCCTGACTCGCCTATCGGCCACTTCTTTTTGAGCCAGCACGTCCATGTTTCCCTCATCATGCTCTACTGCCTGCTTACCTGGTTTATTATGGGAGCGGTTTTCAGATGGAGTGGAAGCTTCTTCCAAAGAGATTGGAGCATCCTGCGCTCCGTCGTCAGCCACTATGGTGTGATGATTCTGACCTTTGCACTGTTGGCTAATCTAGCTGGATTTTTCCCAAGAGAAAAAATACTCAGCCTGACACTGACTGCCATGGGAGAATTCACCCTTATCTATCTAATCATTTCAGGCACCATCTACTACCACACCTACCAGAACATTCAAAAAATCAATAGCGGCTTGTCTAGCAAATCGTGAGAAATAAAAAGAGCAGACTTGAGGCATTAACAAGTCTGTTCTTTGTTTTTACAACTTCTTCTTGAGCTCAGCCACTGCTGCCATGACTTCTAAGGGAGTCATGTTATAGATGTCTAAGTCTCGTAGTTCATTAAGGACTGGATTTTCCGGTCCTTCTGCGAAAAGAGACATCTGCTCAGCCACTTGTGACTGCTTCGGTCTGGATGCAGCAGGAAGCTCTGAGCCTAGTCCAGTGTCCTGACTCTCCAAATGACTCAAAATGTTATCCGCCCGCTCTAGTAATTTCTCAGGAAGTCCGGCAATCTTCGCCACATGTATTCCGTAGGACTTGTCAGCCGGACCCGGCTCAATCTTATGCAGGAAAGTCACCTGTCCGTCCTTTTCCAAGGTTGCCACATGGACATTTTCCAAATGCTCCAAGCTATCCTCTAAGGCTGTCAGCTCATGATAGTGGGTGGCAAAGAGGGTTTTGGCCCCAGTATAGTGATGAATGTGCTCGATAATAGCCTGAGCCAGCGCCATCCCATCGTAAGTCGCCGTCCCACGGCCTAGCTCATCAAAGAGAATGAGCGAACGCTCGCTGGCCTGTCGAATGGCCCGATTGGCCTCCATCATCTCCACCATAAAGGTGGACTGGCCAGACACCAAATCATCCGCTGCGCCGATGCGAGTGAAAATCGCGTCGAATAGTGGCAGACTGGCAGACTGAGCAGGCACATAAGATCCCATCTGTGCCATGATGACGATGATAGCCAGCTGGCGCATATAAGTCGATTTACCGCTCATATTCGGCCCGGTAATCAGCTGAATGTTCGTTTCCTGGTCCAGCAGAATACTATTTGGAATGTAGCTTTGAGCTCCCATGACCTTTTCTACGACAGGATGGCGGCCTTTTTCAATCTGCAGACGGCGCTCCGCAGTGAAGACAGGGCACACCAAATGCTGCTGTTCTGCCACCGCAGCAAAACTCTGTAGGACATCCACAGCTGCCAGCGTTTGTGCCAAGGCCTGCAAGCGCTGGATATATTTGCCAACTTCCTCGCGAATCCGCATGAAAATCTCGTATTCCAAGTTGGCAGATTTTTCACGCGCCTCCAGCATCTCTCCCTCGATCCGGGCTAGCTCCTCCGTTCCGAAACGCTCAGAATTTTTCAGGGTCGCCTTGCGGAAGAAATGGCTAGGCACATGAGCCAGCTGGGAATTGGTCACGTGGAAATAGTAACCATCTTTTTTGTTGTAATCAATCTTCAGATTGCTGATGCCGCTGTTGGCACGTTCTTTGACTTCCAGCTCTGCAATCCAGCCAGTCCCCTCCCTCAGCACAAGTCGATACTGATCCAAGGTCTCATCAAAACCGGTCCGAATGATATTGCCCTCGGTGATGACATGAGGTGCATCCGGCGAAATAGCCGAGCTAATCAAGCCCGCCAACTCTGGAATAGGATCCAATCCCTCAATCAGACCAGCTAGATGCGGGCTGCCAATCCCTTGCAGGATAGCCTTAATCTGAGGCACATTGCCCAATGTAGCTGCCAGCTGTAGCAGATCTTTAGGATTGGTCTTGCCAAAAGACACTCGACTGGCCAACCGCTCAATATCATAGACTCCCTTGAGGCTCTCCGTCAAATCACTCCGCTCAAAGAAATGATCCAGAAAAACCTCGACGACATTCTGCCGCTGGCTAATTCGCGCTTCATCAATCAGCGGACGCTGGATCCAAGAGCGCAGCATACGGCCGCCCATGGCCGTCTTCGTCTCGTCCATCAGCCAATAAAGACTGCCGTGCTTCTTGCCCGAACGAGCATTTTCTGTCAAATCCAGACTCGCCTTTGTGGCATAGTCCATTTGCAGAAAGTCCTTGATTTCATAATGCTGAGCCTTCTTCAAATGGCTGAGCTCCCTCATCTGGGTCCGGCGCACATACTCCAGCAGTTTCCCCGCCGCCTGATGTTCCATAGGAGACAGCTCCTCGCCCAGCAGCTGGACATCGTCCAAGGCCGTCTGTACATAGGACAGTAAGAGGTTCATCTGTCCAGCCAAGACCTGTTCCTCAGCTTCTGGCAAGGCATAGCCCAGCACCACTTCCCTAGCTTTCAAATTGCGAATTTCCCCGCAGACCAAGCTAAAGTCCTCTAGACTGGTCACCTGAAACTCACCGGTCACCAAGTCCATATAAGCCAGGCCATAGAGGCCGTCTGAGTAATCCAGAGCCACCAGAAAGTTATTCGCAGAGTCGGGCTTACTGGAGTCCACTACCGTCCCCGGTGTGATAACCTGAACGACCTCCCGCTTGACAACTCCCTTGGCTTCCTTGGGATCTTCCATCTGCTCCGCAATCGCTACCTTATAGCCTGATTCGACCAAAACATCAATATACTGCTGAGCCGAATGATAGGGAACTCCGGCCATGGGAATGGGATTTTCAGCATTTTTATTGCGACTGGTGAGAGAAATTTCTAAAATCTGGGCGGCATTGACCGCATCATCATAAAACAACTCATAGAAATCCCCCATCCGAAAGAGCAAGAAAGCATCTGGATAGTCCTTTTTGATATCCAAATACTGCTGCATGCCTGGCGATAACTTTTCTACTGCCATCTCTATCCTTTCTAAAAACAAACGAGGTCAGGACTTCTGTCTCAAACCTCTCCGTCAATTCTAAGCTTTTTGGCTATTCCATGCCTTCTTTGACACTCGTCTCGATTTCTCTAGCCGCTTCCTGATCCCGGCAAATCACCAGCAAGGTATTGGCCCCTGCAACGGTTCCTAAAATCCGACTATCCAGAGAACCATCTACCACATTTGCCAAGACCGTCGCTTCGCCCAGTCCTGTACGGAAAACAAGCGTAAACTCCGCTCGAGAAACAGCCTGAACATGACTGGCCAAAAATCCAGCCAAATCCAGCTCCTCTGCTTCATGAGCCAGCACATAATAGACTTGACCGTCCTTTTTCAACTTGGCCAAACCAATCTCCCTTAGATCACGCGAGAGGGTTGTCTGGGTCACAAAAATCCCCTCGTCTTCCAATCTTTTTTGAATATCCTTTTGTGTTCCTAACTTTTCTTCCTTGATCATCATTCTGACAAGTTGATGACGCTCGCTCTTTCTCATACTCGACCTCATTGACTGAATATTTATACTCTCAATTATATCAAAAAATCTATCTTATACCAAAAAAATTGAAGATTCCTCATAAAATGTGATAGAATAGTAACAAAAGACCCAAAGGAGCAAATATGGATAATAAACAATTAATCGCTAGCGAATTGGCCAAAGTTATTGACGGCTTGGACCAAACAGCTATCTCTAACCTACTAGAACAGCCGAAAAGTTCCGATCTTGGAGACATTGCCTTCCCAGCTTTCTCACTTGCTAAAGTAGAACGCAAGGCTCCTCAAGCTATCGCTGCGGATATCGCTGAAAAGATTGACACAAGTCATTTTGAAAAAGTTGTCGCAACTGGACCTTATGTCAACTTCTTCCTCAACAAAGCTAAAATCTCTGATCAAGTCATCAAAGAAGTCATCAAAGAAGGCGCTGACTATGGTCAACAGAACGAAGGTAATGGCGGAAATATCACAATTGACCTTTCCAGTCCGAACATTGCAAAACCTTTCTCTGTCGGTCACTTGCGTTCGACTGTTATCGGGGATGCTCTTTCTAATATCTTCCGCAAGATGGGCTACAATACCATCAAGATCAATCACTTAGGTGACTGGGGCAAGCAATTCGGTCTCCTCATGGTTGCTTACAAGAAATGGGGCAACAAGGAAGCTGTTGAAGCCAACCCAATCGATGAACTCTTGCAACTTTACGTCCGCATCAATGCTGAAATCGAAAACGATCCAGCCTTGGACGACGAAGGCCGCCTCTGGTTCAAGAAACTGGAAGATGGCGATCCAGAAGCAACAGAACTCTGGCAATGGTTCCGTGACGAAAGTCTTGTTGAATTTAACCGCATCTATGAATTGCTCAGCGTTGAGTTCGATAGCTTAAACGGAGAAGCCTTCTACAATGACAAGATGGACGAGGCCGTGAAAATTCTGGAAGACAAAGGTCTCCTGAAAGAATCAAAAGGCGCTAGCATTGTGGACTTGGACGATGTCAACCTCCCACCAGCTATGATTAAAAAATCAGACGGTGCTACGCTTTACATCACCCGTGACATTGCCACTGCTATGTACCGTGCGCGCACTTACAACTTCGTCAAGAATGTTTATGTCGTTGGTCAAGAACAATCAAACCACTTCCGTCAGCTCAAAGCTGTCCTTAAGAAGATGGGATTTGACTGGAGTGATGACATGATCCACGTGGACTTTGGTCTGGTTACGAAGAATCGCCAAAAACTTTCAACACGTAAAGGAAACATCATCCTTCTGGAACCAACTCTGCAAGAAGCAATCAGCCGTGCAAAAGCTCAAATTGAAGAGAAAAATCCAAATCTGGAAAACAAAGAAGCTGTTGCCCATGCAGTTGGTGTCGGTGCCGTTAAATTCTACGACCTTAAGACTGACCGCCGCAATGGTTATGACTTTGATTTGGAAGCGATGGTTTCCTTTGAAGGTGAAACTGGGCCTTATGTGCAATATGCCTACGCGCGTATCCAGTCTATCCTGCGCAAAGCAGACTTCAAGCCAAGTCTTGATGCTAACTACAACCTCAACGATGCTGAAAGCTGGGAAATTATCAAACTGCTCCAAGACTTCGCTCGCGTAGTCAAACGTGCAGCTGATAACTTTGAGCCATCTTTGATTGCCAAATACGCGATCAGCCTAGCTCAAGCCTTTAATAAATACTATGCTCACACTCGCATCTTGGACGAAACGCCTGAACGCGACAGCCGTCTAGCTCTTAGCTACACCACTGCTGTTGTACTGAAGGAAGCTCTCCGCATGCTTGGTGTAGAAGCTCCAGAAAAAATGTAACCTTACACAAACCTTCCAGTTTTGGGAGGTTTTCTTAGGAAGAGATATTTTATGAATGAAACTGCTTATATTTTAGTTGTCCTTAGCTTGGTCATTCTCTTTTTGTACAACAAAAGAGAAAAGGTAAAGTTGCAGATTTTGCTGCAGCAGGAACTCCTAAAAAGTGATCATTTTCGACAAGAACTCCAAGAAAAAATGGCCACTAGTGAAAACCAAAATGACCTTATAGCTTACGTTAACAAAAACTACCGTTTAGGAATTTTATATTCAAAAGAGCTGGTCGAAACTATCACCGGCGAGCAAGCAAACCAATAATACAAACAAAAGCCGCTCGGTCAACAACTGTTGACTGAACGGCTTTTTTCTTATGCTTTTATTCCGTACAATTCCTCGATAATGCCAGCTACTTTTTTAATATCGCCTAACATACCACGCATTTCAAAATCAGCTAAAACCGGGAAGCCAAAACGTTGGCTGTATTGCTTAGCAGTCAGGCAGTACTGGTTATTAAAGTTACGGTTGCCACTTCCGATAACTCCCAAACACTTGCTAGCATTTTGCCCATAGGCAATAAAATCGGCTACATCTGTCGTAAGAATCTCGACATCGCCATTATCCAGACCATTGCCACCTTCCAGATAGGTCGGTAGAAAAGTGATGAAGGGATTGGCCATTTCAAAGAACGGATGTCCCTCTTTCACTAAGTCTTTGATATGGATTTTCTCAATCTCTAGACTCGGATGCTGCTCTAATAAATAGTCGCTCAAACGACGGACAAAACTCTCTGTATTGCCACTCAAGCTGATATAAACTAAGGAAACTTTCATGTTTATTTGCTCCATTCCAAAAAATAACATTTATCCGCTCATCTAGCTTATCAGCAGTAAATGTTATTTGCCAAATCTTATTCTTATTCTTCTTCAGCTACTTCTACAGTTTCAGCTTCCTTTTGCTGCTTGATCAGCTTAAAGACAACAATAGACAGGAAGATAAGACTAAGAACGACAGAGAAGCCGACACTCATATTCAACCCCAGTATCTGAGTTGAAAGTAAAGTTGGATCCGAGAAGGAAGAAGCTGCAATCCCTTTAGCTGCCACATAACTATACGCTGTCCCAATCAGTCCAATGAGAATGCCAGCAATGTAAATAAGATTTGCTTTAAAGATGTCTTTCTTAAAGACGAAGAACCATGCTGCTATCAAAAGGAGCAGGCTAGCATAAAAGAAGACATTACTTAGTAGCGAACCTGACAGTTCAGCGCTCTTGCTAAAATAAGTTGCAAACTGAGATTTTACTGGCTCTTCCATCCCCTTAAGCAAGGATTCCACTGCATCATTAGAAGAGGAGAACTTCGAAATAAGCTCCCACAAAGTGCCTACTGTTTCTAATCCCAGTAAGACATAGAGATAAATTGGTTTCTTTTTCATAACAACCTCCTGTAAAGAAATACTTTTTCTTATTATACACCCAAAAGAAAAGACTGACAAGAGACAAGGTCTGCTACGATTTTAAAAGCTCTATCTACTAGAAAAGCTTATCCTCCAAGGCTACTTACTCTAGTCTTCTAACAAGAGAAAAGCCAAGACAGGACTGTCTAGGCTTTTTCACTTATTTAAAATAATTAGTTCTCCAAATGCCATACTTCATCATTGTATTGTTGGATCGTACGGTCTGCTGAGAAGAAGCCAGCTTTTGCAATGTTAACGATCACTTTATCCAACCATGCATCGCGGTCTTCGTAGTCAGCAAGCATTTGCTCTTTAACTTTGATGTAGTCTTCCAAGTCAAGAAGCGTCATGAACCAGTCTTTGTTGATCAATTCATTGTAAAGACGTTCCAAGCGTTCTTTCTTACCTACTGCAAGAACAGCATCACTGATGATAAAGTCAACCAACGGTTTGATAGCTGGACGAGCATAAAATTCGCTTGATTTGTAAGCTGCTTTTGCGTAAAGGTCGATAACTGTTTCTGAATCTTCACCAAAGATGTAGATGTTGTCTTTGCCAACCAACTCAGCGATTTCCACGTTAGCACCGTCCATAGTACCAAGTGTCAAAGCACCGTTGAGCATGAATTTCATGTTACCAGTACCTGAAGCTTCTTTAGAAGCAAGTGAAATTTGCTCAGAAATATCACCAGCTGCAATCAAGAAGCTTGATGCTGTAACATTGTAGTTTTCAACCATAACCACTTGCAAGTGTGGTGCTACTGCTGGGTCATTTGCGATGACTTCTGACAAGCAAAGGATCAAGTGAATGATGTCTTGAGCAATTGTGTAAGCAGGAGCTGCTTTACCACCAAAGAAGACAGTGATCGGACGAGCAGGAATGTTACCAGCCTTGATGTCCAAGTACTTGTGGATGACATACAAAGCGTTCATTTGTTGACGTTTGTACTCGTGCAGACGTTTGATTTGGATATCAAAGATAGAATCTGGATTGATTTCCACACCTTGGGCTTCCTTCAAGTGACGAGCTAATTTACGCTTGTTGTGAGACTTAATACCTTCCAACTTTTCTTTCACTTCTTGCTTACCAGCAAAGTCAAGTAGGCCTTCCAACTTAGCAGCATCATGATGCCAGTCGCGACCAAGAAGTTCATCTAAGTAGCTGGACAAACGTGGGTTTGCGTGCATGAGCCAACGACGGAATGTGATACCGTTTGTCTTGTTGTTGAATTTCTCTGGATAAATATCGTAGAAAGCTTTCAACTCAGAGTTCTTCAAGATTTCAGTGTGGAGTGCTGCAACCCCGTTGACGCTGTATCCATAGTGGATATCCATGTGTGCCATGTGAACACGGCCACTCTCGTCAATGATTTGAACAGCTGGATCTTTGTATTCTGCTTTGACACGACGATCCAATTCTTCGATGATTGGTACCAAGTGAGGAACCACTTCTTGCAAGAATTCAAGAGGCCATTTTTCAAGGGCTTCAGCAAGGATGGTGTGGTTTGTGTAGGCAGTCATGCTACGAACGATTGAGATCGCTTCATCAAGCTCGATACCACGCGCAGTCAAGAGACGGATCAACTCAGGAATAACCAGTGATGGGTGAGTATCGTTGATTTGTACAACGGCGTAGTCTGCAAGGTCATGCAAGTTGCTTCCTTTTTCGATCGCTTCGTCGATGATCAATTGTGCACCGTTTGAAACCATGAAGTATTGTTGGAAGATACGGAGCAATTCACCTTGCTTGTCGCTATCATCTGGATAAAGGAAAAGAGTCAAGTTGTGGGCGATATCTGTCTTGTCAAATTCGATTCCCTCTTTGATGATGGAAGAATCAACTGAATCCAAGTCAAACAAGCGCAAACGGTTTTTAGTAGCTGTCTTGTAACCAGGAACATCAATATCGTAAAGAGTTGATGTCAAGGTAAAGTGTGCAAATGGTACTTGGTAGCTACGACTTGAGCGAACCAACCAGTTTTGCTCAGTCAACCAGAAATTTGGAATAGTTGTTTGTTCATTGTTTTTAAGGACTTGTTGGAAAAGACCGAAGTGGTAGTTAAGACCCACACCGTCACCGTTCAATCCAAGTGTTGCGATAGAGTCCAAGAAGCAGGCTGCCAAACGGCCCAAACCACCGTTACCAAGAGATGGTTCCAATTCCACTTCTTCTACTTCGATCAAGTCTTTACCGGCAGCGGCAAGTTCTTTTTTCACATCGTCGTAAAGACCAAGGTTAATCAAGTTGTTTGACAAGAGTTTTCCGATAAGAAACTCAGCTGAGATGTAGTAGAGCTTCTTTTTACCAGTATTGACTGGTTTTTGAGCACTAGCCAATTTTGTGTAGTTCAAGAGAGCCAAGTAAAGCTCTTCATTGCTACAATCAGCAATTTGCTTTTGATAAGTATTTTGGATATATGTTTGTAAGTTTGACATGATTTCTCCTAGTATTAGAAAGTATTTCTTTTATTTTCTTATGGAAGTAAGTCAGTATTCAGACGACGATAGATTTTCGTCAGGTAATAAAGCTGCTCTTCCACAGCAGGATTTAGCTCTTCAGCTGTCATCCGCCATGCCCAGTTGCCGCCAATCGTAGATGGCAGGTTCATACGGGCAGAGCCATCCAACTCCAGCAAGTCCTGCATCGTTGCGATAGCCATGTAGCTAACAGAAGCAAAGGCTGTACGAAGCATTGCGTGTGGCACTGTTTCGTATTCTTTGCGGTTGGTGTATTGAGCCATGTATTCACGAGTTGGATCATCGATCTCATCCTTGTACCAGCCCAGTACGGTGTTATTGTCGTGAGTACCAGTGTACATCACAGAATTATGTGGCGCCAAGTGTGGGCTATCAATGCTTTCATCATCTGGGTTGAAAGCGAATTGAAGAATCTTCATACCTGGGAAACCGGTCCGCTCACGCAATTCAATTACTTCATCTGTCATGAAGCCAAGATCTTCTGCAATGATGTTCAAATCACCCAAAGCTTCTTTGACTGCAGCGAAAAGTTTATAATCTGGACCTTTGACCCAGTGACCAGTAGCCGCTGTTTCAGACTCCGCTGGCACTTCCCAATAAGACTCAAAGCCACGGAAGTGGTCAATCCGAACGATGTCGTAAATCTTGAAGCTTTCGCGCAGGCGCTCAATCCACCAAGCATAGCCATCTTGATCCATAGCTTCCCAATTATAAATTGGGTTACCCCACAACTGACCAGTTTCTGAGAATTCATCTGGTGGGCAGCCAGCAACCTTGACTGGACGGCCTTGCTCGTCTGTCTTGAAGAAACGAGGTTGAGCCCAGACATCTGCACTGTCAGCAGCCACATAGATTGGCATATCACCAACGATTTCGATATGATGATCGTTGGCATATTTCTTAAGTTGCAACCATTGTTTAAAGAAGAAATATTGCGTTACACGGTGGTATTCCAATTTGTCCGCCAATTGCTCACGGTAGCTAGCCAAGCTTTCTGGTTGGCGACGACGAATCGCTTCATCTGGCCATTCTGTCCAAGCTTTCAAGTCAAAATGCTCTTTAACAGCCATGTATTCCGCAAAGAGTTCCAACCAAGCTGCATTTTCTGCAACAAAATGACGGAAATTGTCAAGATCTCCTACTTCAAGGAAACGAGCAACAGCTTTTTCCAAAAGAGGACGACGTGCTTCAAATACTTTTGCATAATCCACAGCTTTTGGATCATCACCAAAATCAACATCTTTTAGATCTTCTTCTGCCAGCAGGCCTTCCTTGATCAAGAAATCCAAATCAATAAAGTGAGTATTTCCTGCAAAGGCTGAGAAAGATTGGTAAGGAGAATCACCATAACTGGTAGTTCCCAACGGCAAAATTTGCCAATAACGTTGCTTCGTTCTAACTAAGAAATCCACAAAATCATAGGCAGACTGACCAAAAGAACCAATCCCGTACTTGCCTGGCAAAGAGGAAATGTGCATCAATACACCACTTTGTCTCGCTTTCATATGTAACACCTCAAAAATTTTTTCATGCTTGTTTCCTACTTTATTTAGAGAAAACGTTTGCGTCGCTTGAATTATAACCTATTTTTTTTTCAAGTGCAAGCTTTTTAAAAAACTTTTTTATTTATTATACCATAGTTTTTTGATTTCTTTCCTTTATTATATTCAAATCTAACAATCTTTCCTTAAAATTTTTTTAAAATTTTTCTAAAAAGACTTGCAAGCGTTTACTTTTTGTGTTAAAATTATTTTTAGTTCAAGAAAACGTTTGCGCTATGCAAGCGTGTTCTTAGATAGCATTATTTTTTATTCTTTAGGAGGAATAATCATGAAAAACAAAATGTTGAAGAGCGTTGCTGTTCTCGGTACTGTTGCATTGGCAGGCTTCATCTTGACAGCTTGTGGAAGCAAATCTTCTAATAAAGATGCTGCTGCAAGCAACGAATTGACTGCCTATGTAGACGAAGGCTACAAGAGCTACATGGAAGAAGTTGCCAAAGCTTACGAAAAAGAAACTGGCACTAAAGTTACTATCAAAACTGGTGATGCTCTTACAGGTCTTGATAACCTTTCACTTGACAACCAATCTGGTAAATCTCCAGATGTTATGATGGCACCATACGACCGCGTAGGAAGCCTAGGTGCTGACGGACAGCTTTCAGAAGTTGAGTTGGGCAAAGATGCAAAAGCTGATGACACTACTAAATCTCTTGTAACAATCGATGGAACTACTTACGGTGCTCCTGCTGTTATCGAGACTTTGGTAATGTACTACAACAAAGACTTGATCCAAAAAGCTCCTACAACATTTGCTGAACTTGAAGAGTTGGCTAAAGATAGCAAGTACGCTTTCGAAGGAGAAGATGGCAAAACATCTGCATTCCTCGCTGACTGGACAAACTTCTACTACGCTTACGGTCTTCTTGCTGGCAACGGTGCTTATGTCTTCGGTAAAGACGGTACAGATCCTAAAGATATCGGTTTGGCTAACGAAGGTTCTATCAAAGGAATTGAATACGCTAAAACTTGGTATGAAAAATGGCCTAAAGGTATGCAAGATACAGAAGGCGCTTCTAACTTGATCCAAACTCAATTCCAAGGTGGAAAAACTGCTGCAATCATCGACGGACCTTGGAAAGCTGCATCTCTTAAAGAAGCTAAAGTGAACTACGGCGTAGCAACTATCCCTACCCTTCCAAACGGCAAAGAATACAAAGCCTTTGGTGGTGGTAAAGCTTGGGTTATCCCTGCTGGTTCTAAGAACGTTGAAGGCGCACAAAAATTCGTTAACTTCCTTGCATCAACTGCACAACAAAAAGCTCTTTACGATGCAACAAACGAAGTTCCTGCTAACACAGAAGCACGTGAATACGCTGTAAGCAAGAAAGATGAATTGACAGATGCGGTTGTTAAACAGTTCAAATCTGCAGAACCAATGCCAAACATCTCTGAAATGAGTACTGTTTGGGATCCAGCTAAGAACATGCTCTTCGATGCTGTAAGCGGCAAGAAAGATGCTAAAACTGCAGCTGAAGATGCTGTTAAATTGATCAAAGAAACTATCGATCAAAAATTCGGCAACAAATAAGCAAGTTTAAATAAAGGGGTGGGAATTTTCCCTACCCCTTGTTTGATAGAATGAGGATTTATTCTATCTTCTAATTAAGAAAAAGCTCGGATTAGGACTTGTACTTACTGCAATTCCTCAATCTTTCTCGTATCTAAGGAGACTACAATGACAAAAAAAGATCCCAAACAAGCCATGTTGCGCTCCCTCATTCCAGGGTTGGGGCAAATCTATAATGATCAAAAGGCCAAAGGATACATCTTTCTTGGGGTTACAGTTGCATTTTTAGCTTATTTCGTAGCTATTGCCCTACCAGAAATTGAAAATCTCATCACTCTTGGTGAAGTCCGTGGGGACAACTCACTCTTCATGCTGATCCGCGGCGCCTTCCACCTCATCCTTGTGGCATTTTTCCTAATTTTCTATGGATTTAACTTGAAGGATGCCCGTACGGTTGCCAAGCAGTGGAACAATGATTATCCTGTTCACACTACCTTGAAGGAAATGACAAACGGAATCTATGAAAATGGCTTCCCTTACTTGCTGATTATTCCTTCTTATCTAGCGATGACCTTTGCCATCATTTTCCCTGTATTGGTAACACTCTTGATTGCCTTTACCAACTATGATTTCAAACACTTGCCACCAAATAAACTCTTGGATTGGGTTGGCTTTACTAACTTTGCTAACATTTGGCAATTGAGCACCTTCCGTGCGGCCTTTGGTTCTGTCTTGACTTGGACTATCATCTGGGCACTGGCAGCCTCTACTTTACAAATCGTAATCGGTATTTTCACTGCTATTATTGCCAACCAACCATTCATCAAAGGAAAACGCATCTTCGGTGTTATCTTCTTGCTTCCTTGGGCAGTCCCAGCCTTTATCACTATCCTGACTTTCTCAAATATGTTCAACGATAGTATCGGGGCTATCAATACTCAGGTTATCCCACTTCTCGGTAAGGTTCTTCCGTTCCTAGATGGACATCTGATTCCGTGGAAGACTGATCCGACTTGGACTAAGATTGCCCTTATCATGATGCAAGGTTGGCTTGGATTCCCTTATATCTACGTCCTGACCTTGGGTATTTTGCAGTCTATTCCAAATGACCTTTACGAAGCAGCCTACATCGACGGAGCCAATGCTTGGCAGAAATTCCGCAACATCACTTTCCCAATGATCTTGGCAGTTGCGGCACCAACTTTGATCAGTCAATACACCTTTAACTTTAATAACTTCTCAATCATCTACCTCTTCAATGCAGGTGGTCCTGGTAGTGTCGGTGGAGGAGCCGGTTCAACTGATATCCTTATCTCTTGGATTTATCGTTTGACCACAGGTACAGCACCGCAATATTCAATGGCGGCGGCCGTTACCCTCATCATCTCCATCATCGTCATCTCTATCTCTATGATTGCCTTCAAGAAACTACACGCATTTGATATGGAGGATGTATAAGATGAATAGTTCTGTTAAATTTAAACGTTTTATCAACCATAGTTTGACCTATCTCTACCTTGTAGTGCTTTCCATTATCATTCTCTACCCGCTCTTGATCACGATCATGTCTGCTTTCAAGACGGGGAATGTCGTGGCCTTCAAGCTAGACACAGACATCAACTTCAGTCTGGAAAACTTCTCTCGTCTCTTCTCAGAGACTCTATATGGTACTTGGTACTTTAACACCATTATCATTGCCGTCTTGACAATGATTGTCCAAACCAGTATAGTGGTACTTGCAGGCTATGCTTATAGCCGTTACAATTTCATCGCAAGAAAGCAAAGTTTGGTCTTCTTCTTGATTATTCAAATGGTACCAACCATTGCCGCTCTGACCGCCTTCTTCGTTATGGCGCTGATGCTCAATGCCCTCAACCAAAGCTGGTTCCTTATCTTCCTTTATGTAGGTGGTGGTATCCCAATGAATGCTTGGTTGATGAAAGGATACTTCGATACCGTTCCTATGTCTCTAGACGAGTCAGCTAAATTAGATGGCGCTGGTCATTTCAGACGTTTCTGGCAGATTGTCCTGCCCCTCGTTCGTCCAATGATTGCCGTGCAAGCTCTCTGGGCCTTCATGGGACCTTTCGGAGACTACATCCTCTCCAGCTTCCTTCTTCGTGAAAAAGAATTTTATACGGTTGCAGTTGGTCTTCGTACCTTCGTCAGCGATGTCAAGAATCAAAAAATTGCCTTCTTTGCTGCCGGTGCGATTCTCACTGCCCTTCCAATCTGTATTCTCTTCTTCTTCCTGCAAAAGAATTTTGTATCTGGTTTAACAAGTGGTGGAGACAAGGGATAATCTTGTCCCACCCTGTTTTTGATTAAAACGCGATTATAGTTATATGGCAGCCAATAAGTTCTTTATTGGCCACCACCTGATTATAATTTTAGAAAGAGGCAGCTATGTTACCTTATCCTTTTAATTATTTTTCGAGCTTGATTGGTTTTAGAAAAACCTTCGCCAATCGTCGCATGCTCAGCTGGTTCCAGCTCATCTTTACCAGTGTCTTTTTGATTTCTCTGTCTTTGATTCCTGTGGCCATTCAGACAGCGTCTTTGACGAGCTATGCTCTGGATACCTTTGTTGATAAGGCTTTTGACACTCTGGATGAAGACGTGATGATTGACTTTGACCATCATGCCCAGATGAAAGACCATGTGCTGATCACTGAAAATCCTGAAGGAATTCATCGCAATGCCGCTGGGACTGTCATTATCGGCCATCACGAGGAGCTTAAATTAGGCAAGGAGCTGACCCTTTACTTCGACAAAGAAAATCTCAAAATCACTAAAGAAGGAAAAGAACTGGCCAATATCCGCTACCAAGCCATAGACCAGAAGGCTCTAAAAAGTAAAGAAGCCCTGACCAAAGCCATTTCTAAAGACTGGTTCCAGCAAAACCGCTTGGTGATCAGCCTCTTCCTAGTCCTCTCCGCAGGCTTCCTCTTTAGCATCAACTTTGCCTTTCTAGCACTCGGTGCTTCCTTCTTGCTCTACCTGACCAAGAAATCACGGCTATTTTCTTTTAAAACCTTTAAAGAATGCTATCACTTTATCCTCAACTGCCTAGGATTACCAACGATTATCGGTCTTATCTGCGGCTTATTTGGGCAAAGTCTGCCTACGATTATCACCGTCCAAAATATCTTGTTTGTTCTTTATTTGGTGATTATTTTCTACAAAACACATTTTCGTGATGAGGATTTTAGAAATTAGGAGGTTATTATGCGCGTTACGATTAAAGAAGTAGCGAAATTAGCGGGTGTGTCTCCCTCAACGGTGACACGCGTCGTACAAAACAAGTCAACCATCAGTGATGAAACAAAAAAACGGGTCCGTGCTGCCATGAAGGAGCTGGACTATCATCCAAATCTCAATGCTAGAAGTCTGGTCAGTCAGTCTACCCAAGTCATCGGTCTGGTGCTGCCCGATGATTCAGATGTTTTTTACCAAAACCCATTCTTTCCAACTGTCTTGCGGGGGATTTCGCGCATCGCGTCTGAACATGACTATGCCATTCAGATTAGCACCGGACAGGACGAAGAGCACCGCTTAGAAAATATCAAACAAATGATTTTCGGAAAACGCGTCGATGGTTTGATTTTTCTCTATTCTAAGCCAAACGATCCGCTGGTTGACTTTGCGATTAAAAACCAATTTCCTTTCTTGATTTTAGGGAAAGCAGTGTCACCATTTGTTTCTTTGGTCGATAATGATAATATCAAGGCTGGCTACGATGCAACCAAATATTTCCTAGATCAAGGTTATAAAAAAATTGCCTTTCTGGCTGGGAATAAAGAGCTTGTCGTATCCCAAGACCGCTTTGCCGGCTACAAACAAGCCTTGGAAGAAGCAGGCATCCCTCTTGATGAAAATATCGTCAAGTTTTCTTTCGGTTTCCTCTTGGAAGATAGCAGCTATAAGATTATGGAAAAGATGCCTATTCAGGAAATTGAAGCCTTTGTGACATCAGATAGTATGGTTGCCGAAGGGGCTCTCCACTATCTCAAAGACATTGACTACCGTTTCCCTATTATCACTTTTGACTCTATCAAGCCACGCATCGACGTGGATGCCTACATTAATATCAACACCCTCGAGTTGGGGAGGGAATCTTTCCGTACCTTGCTCCAAATCATTAAAGATAATAAGGATGACAAACATACTTGCTATCGCCAAGTTATCCCCCACAGCATTCTTACTCGTTAGTTAAGGAGAAATTTCATGGTTTATCGTATTTTCCAAGCCTACTTAGATGATGAAAATAGCATCACTATCGAATTGGAAAAGTCCTTTGACGCTTATTCTATCCACTTCACTCTAGAGGACAAGCATAGCTCCAGTCCTTTGACCATCAAAAAAATTGAGAATCAAGAACATCAGATTATCTACACTCTTTCAGCCAATGATCCGATTGATTTGACTGAATCCTACACAGTCTATGATCAGGATCGCAATCACACCATTCTCCAATATCGCCACATTGTCCAGAAGCCAATTTTTGATGAATTATTTAGCTACCAGGAAAGAGATTTGGGAGCTAGCTATAGCCCTCAGGCAACAGATTTCAAACTTTGGGCTCCTATTTCAGAAAAAGTCTTGCTGCATCTGGAAGAGCAGATTATTCCTCTCCAAAGGCAAGATAGAGGCGTCTGGCATACGCAGATCCTTGGGGACTTAGAAGGCAAGGCCTACTACTATATCCACAAGGTGAACGGAAAATGGGTAGAGGTACATGACCCCTATGCCCTCTCTTCAGATGCCAACTCTGGTCATAGTTATGTCATTGACCGCAAAAAGATTAGCAGACCTATTCATCGGGCTGCCAGCCAAGTAAAACCAACAGAAGCCGTTATCTATGAAATGAGCGTGCGAGATTTCTCTATGCAAAAGGAAGCTGGTTTTTCACAGCCTGGTAAATTTGCTTCTCTGTCCGAATCTCCAAGCGTACACGGCCAGACCTTTGGTCTCAAATACTTGCAGGATTTGGGCATTACACACGTTCAGCTTATGCCTGTCTATGACTTTGGTAGCGTTGACGAAAAACATCCTGAACTCGTTTATAATTGGGGCTATGATCCCGTCCAGTATAATGTTCCTGAAGGCAGCTTGTCAAGCGACCCACACAACTCTTATAGCCGTATCTTTGAACTGCAAGACGCGATTGCGGCTTATCACAAGGCCGATATGAGCGTCATCATGGATGTTGTCTATAATCACGTCTATGAAGCAGATAACTATGCTTTTGAAAAGATTGTGCCGGGCTACTTCTATCGTCTAGACGAGCGAGGCATACGGACAAACGGTACCTTCTGCGGAAATGACGTGGCCAGTGAAAAAGCTATGGTACGGCATTATATCCAACAATCCGTCCAGCAATGGGTTAGCCTCTACGGATTTGATGGCTTCCGCTTTGACTTGATGGGCATCCTCGACATAGCCACCATGAAGCAAATCGCTCAGGAACTAAAAACTATCTATCCAAACATCTATCTTTACGGTGAGGGCTGGCAAATGCCGACTGGACTTGATAGCGACCTTCTGGCTCACCAATTCAACGCTGAGCAACTAGCTGAATATGGCTTCTTCAGCGATCATTTCCGTGATACCATCAAGCAAACCATCGCCCAAGGCAGCCGACTGAACAAAGAGCATGCGACTAGCTGGCTAGAAAATGTTCTAACAGCCAATGTCGGCCTGACAGGAGAGCCACATTTCCTAGCGCCTCATCAGGCGATCAATTATGTAGAATGCCATGACAACGCAACGGTGTTTGATTATTTTGATATTCAAAATCCAAATATCAGCCTCCGTCAGCGCTTAGCAAACTCTCGTCTAGCAATGCATATCGTTCTATTAGCGCAAGGAGTGCCTTTCCTCCACAGTGGGCAGGAATTTTATCGGACCAAGAATCTGATTGACAACACCTACAACCTACCTGATGATATCAACAAGCTAGACTGGCTGCGCTCACTTCACTACACTGAAGACATTGAATTTTTGAAGCAACTCATTGCCTTTAGAAAGGCTCATCCGCTTCTGACTCTGGCAACTAGCTCTGCTATTCAAAAAGCTTGTCAGGTCAAATGGCTCAGCCCTAGCCTCGTTGAATATAAGATTCAAAAAGATAAGCAAGCGCTGACCATCTTGATTAACTTTGGTACTGAAGCAGCGACTTATGAAAATAAAACCAAGCAAGGCATCCATCTTCAGTATCCGCACATTAACGCTAAAAAACCAATCGCCCCGCTAGCAGACTCTTATACAGTTCCTGCCAAGCAAGTCTTGGTTCTGAAATAAAGTAAAAATATAAAAAGGAACAGGTTCATTTTGGATGGAAAGACATCCAGCTGAACTTGTTCCTTTTTTATGTATAAATGTATGCACTGAGTTTGAGTAAGATTCACTAGCAATGTCGATAATCGAGACTACTCTTCTACAAATCTTCCTAAAATATGTACGTTGTCAGATACGGAGACAAAGGCGGTAGGATCCGTCTGCTTCATGATGTACTTAAATTCGCTAAATTCAGCACGCGTAATGACTGTAATCAGCACCGCCTTTTGCTCGTGATTGTAAGTTCCCTCCGCTCCATTGATAATGGTTGCACCACGGTGGAGCTTGTGGTGAATTTTGTTAATTACTTCGTCAGGATGACTGGTGATAATCATGGCCTGCATCCGCTTTTGCTTAGTAAAGACGGCATCCGTCACACGGCTGGATACAAAGATGGTAATCATCGAGTAAAGAGCGTATTCCCAACCGAAAGTCAGACCAGCAATCAGCATAATAATCCCATTGACAATCAGGGAGATACTGCCTACATTGCGGCCTGTTTTCTTGCGAATGGTCAAGCTAACAATATCTGTCCCTCCACTTGAAATGCTTGACTTGAGGGCAAAGCCGATCCCTGTCCCCATGACAACTCCCCCGAACAAAGCATTGATAATGGGATTGGTCGTCAATGTCACTTCTGGCACAAAATGGATAAAAAGCGAGCTCATCGAAACAGTGATAAAAGTAAAAACAGTAAACTTATGCCCGATTTGGTACCAAGCCAAAATCATCAGTGGAATATTGATGGCATAAAAAGTGATGGAAACTGGAATGGTAAAGCCGATAAAGCGACCACTCAAAGCCGAGACAATCTGCGCCAAGCCTGTTGCCCCGCTTGAGTAAACATGCCCTGGCTGAAAGAAGAAATTGACCGCTACTGCTGAGAGAAAGCCATATACCAGAGAGGCTGAAAATTTCTCATCATATTTTTCACGCGAAATACTTTTCAGGACTTCTAGCAACTTGACATGGTAGGCAAAGCGATGAAGATAATAGCGAAAGAGTTTCCGCAAACTAGTCTTTTTCATGTGATTCTACTTGTAAACTTAATTCCTCTAATTGTGCTGGAGCAACCAAGCTTGGTGCTTGCGTCATTGGGTCAGAAGCCTTGTTATTCTTAGGGAAAGCAATGACTTCACGAATATTTTCTTCCCCAGCCAAAAGCATGACGAAGCGATCGAGACCCAAAGCCAGACCTCCATGTGGTGGGAAACCATAGTCCATGGCTTCTAGAAGGAAGCCGAACTGGTCTTGCGCTTCTTGAGCTGAGAAGCCTAAAGCCTTAAACATCCGTTCTTGCAAATCTTTTTGGTTGATCCGTAGGCTACCACCACCTAGTTCATAGCCATTGAGTACGATATCATAGGCAATCGCACGAACCTTGCTCAGGTCTCCTTCTAGCTCCTGCTCAGAATCCTTTTGAGGCAGAGTGAATGGATGGTGGGCACTCATATAGCGTCCTTCTTCTTCAGACCACTCAAACATTGGCCAATCTACTACCCACAAGTAGTTAAACTTAGCAGGGTCAATCAAACCTAATTCCTTGCCTAGGCGTACACGAAGAGCTCCTAGAGCTGCGTTGGCAACATCCAAAGTATCTGCCACAAAGAGAACCAAGTCGTTTTCTTCAAGCTGTAAAGCAGCTGTCAACTCACTTGACAAGTCTGTCAAGAACTTAGCAACAGGTCCAGCCAGTTCTCCACTAGTGAATTTCACCCAAGCAAGTCCCTTGGCTCCATGCTGCTTGGCTTGCTCTGTCAGCTTATCAATGTCTTTACGCGAGTATTTGTCAGCAGCATTTTTCACTACAATCGCCTTGACAGCCGGTGCCTCAGAAAAGACCTTGAAGTCAACACCCTTGACAAGCTCTGTCAAGTCCTGCAATAACATGTCAAAGCGAGTATCTGGCTTGTCGCTACCATAAAGAGCCAGGGCATCGTCATATTTCATGCGTGGGAAAGGCAAGGTCACTTCAATATCCTTAGTTTCCTTCATGACACGGGCAATCAAACCTTCTGTAATGTCTTGGATTTCTTGCTCAGATAGGAAAGAAGTTTCCAAGTCCACCTGTGTAAACTCTGGTTGACGGTCTCCACGTAAGTCCTCGTCTCGGAAACACTTGACAATCTGGTAATAACGGTCAAAGCCAGCATTCATCAACAGTTGCTTAGTGATCTGTGGACTTTGAGGCAGGGCGTAGAAATGACCTTGGTTAACCCGGCTCGGCACCAAATAATCACGCGCCCCTTCAGGCGTTGACTTGGTCAAAAACGGTGTCTCCACATCGATAAACTCCAGCTCATCCAAATAATTGCGAATGGAATGGGTCACTTTGGCACGCAACTTGAGATTTTCCAGCATTTCTGGACGACGCAGATCCAGATAACGGTAACGCAAGCGCGTATCATCATTGGCTTCAATCCCGTCCTTAATCTCAAAAGGAGTTGTTTTAGCAGTATTCAGTACCGTCAGACTGTCCACGTGAAGCTCTACACTTCCTGTAGCCAGCTTGTCGTTGGCCTGCTCACGTGCGGCTACCTTACCTGTCACCTCAATGACAAACTCGCTGCGCAGGCTCTCAGCTGTCTTCATGACCTCATCTGAAACACTCTCAGGGTTAATAACTAGCTGCATAATGCCTTCACGGTCACGCAAATCAATAAAAATCAAGCCTCCCAAATCGCGACGGCGGGCAACCCAACCTTTCAAAGTAATTTCCTGACCGACATGCTCACTACGAACACGTCCCGCATACATTGAACGTTTCATCTTTACTCTCCAAAATTTTAATTCTGTTACTATTTTACCACAAAGAGCCTAGGAAAGCCCCCCTACCTGTCCTTTTTCTGAAAAAAATTAAAAGTCTTTATTTAAAGTACCCACTTTTATAAAAAGGTCTGGAATCAATATTCCCAGACCTGCTAACGCTATATAGATTATTCCTTTTTCTTCCCATTCTCATAAAGACTAGGAGCCAACGTTTTTGTCACCATGGCCGTCAAGAAGCGAAAGGCTCCAGCTGCCAGACCAAAAATCGGCGCCAAAGCACGGAAGAAAAAATCCCCTCGCATAAAATAACAGAGCAGACCCGTTATCACAAACAAGGCCACTCCCTGCACCAGCGCTACAAACCATACTTTTTTCATCATTTCCTCAACTTTCCATAGACTATTATAGCATAAGCAGGGAAGGTTAGGGCAAAAACTATAACCCTTTGGAGAATAACAGGGCAGAATTGCTGATGAAAACTAGAGAAGTATCACTCGCTCTAAAAGAAATAACCACATTGTTATATCATCACATTAAATATAAAATCGGAAAAAGTATAGAGATTATCTACTTTTTTTCAATTCATTATAATAATCATTCGAGCGAATTTTTTCCTTTTCTGCAGCTTTTTTATTTTCCATTGGGATAGATTCCAAGCCATTATTTGCAGATATTAATTTTGCCATTTTTGAATCAGCTTATCTTTATATGTGGTAACCATTAGATACCTCCTCTGATAATTTCTTTAACATAAAAAATCTTTTGATTGGTCTAACCTTAAATGTTGAAAAATAAGAAACTGGGAAAAAAAGGCTAAACAGGATATAGTTATACAAGTTCGCTTCTTGAAGATAGGTCAATAAAAATTGAAATGTCATTACGGAGAAAACAATACCTGTCAATAAGAGGAACAACAAATTATGTTTGCACTTCTTAATAAAGTCAGACCAGCCAAAATAGTTCCTAGGATTAAAACTCATCAATTCTTGATCATGTTTGAGTCTCAAAGCCCATTCTGCTAAAACAACAATGGCGAATATCATACTTATAAGTAAACCGTATTTTACAAAAAAATTTGTAAAAGTAAGAAAACCGATTGAAGAGAGTAGGTTGGTAAGAACCAGTCCAGAAGCTAAAACGGCCCATTTAATGTCCCATACCTTATCTGGTTTATAAGAGTAAGAATAGAGTTTCCCTGATTCAAAATGATAGAAAATATCTTGTTCTTGAAAATTTCCAAGAAACAATAATTTTTTTAATGTAGGCATTTTATTCTCCTTAATCATTGAATATTTTAATATTGTTAGAATTGTATTCTTTCTTGAAATAAAACTAATGTAATAATCATACTGCTTTATATCTAGGATTTCGTTGTATTAATTAGACTATAATCTTCCTGTTTGATACATTTAAAATCATAGTCCTATCTGAAATTATTATTCAGAAGACCAATTTTGATTGCGTTTATTCCCCTTGATTAAAGTATAAGAGAGAAAAATTTAAATGCAAATTTAAAATAACTTTTTAAGCTTTTAACACTTAAAAACATCTTAACATCTTGGAACACCAGATATCAATTTTTATAAAACTCATTATAATTTTAGGAATTCAAATTATGAAAACTATAATTTATAGCGCACAAAAGGAAGTTAAAATAATTCATGAGTTACAAGATTAAACGACTACATGATATTGAAGATATATCATCCCAATTGCATAAATTTTTTAATTGACTTTATAAACCTTGTCAGTTTGATTGTTTTGATTAATCAGCTAAACCAATGTTATCCAGATAACCTGATCTGCCGGGCGTTTTTACTTTTAAGTCATCATCAATAGCAGTTTTAATCTTTTCTACAACAGGATTTATTTCTTTATCATAAAAATCATTAAATTTACTGTTTGTATAAACACTCATACCAATTCCAGCTATAAAGCCTATCGCTCCACCGATAGCAGTGCCAGGACCTGGAACAATTGAACCGATTCCAGCTCCAATTACTGCTCCAGCTTTCCCTGCAGCTAATCCTATCAAAAAATGACCACCTGTCTTTAAAGCTGCATCTTCAATATCTTCGCCCTTATCCATTTGCTCCTTAAAATCTAAGATAGCTAATCCAGCTGACAAAGGACCAGATAATTGTCCTATTGGTGTTTCAGTTTGAAGTTGAAGAGATGGAACTCCATTAGATACGACAACTTGAGTGGACGAAACAATACCGGCACCAGACCCAACAGGAATATTGTCTATTCCCATTGCATACGCCTTTAATTGTTTAATCAATTCCCATGTAATTCCTGCTTTTTCTAATTGTTTCAACAACTGGGGATTTGAAGCTATCGTTTTATCCGTTTGAGTAATTAATTGCTCTAACATACCTTCATTAAACTCTTCCAAATAACCAGATTCAATTAAAACATTATTCAAATAATCTAAAACCGTCTGCTTTTTGTCTGTATTAGTTCCAGATTTCTTTTCTAATTTATTTACCACTGTTTTAGCATCTCTGTAGTCTTTAAGCATTTTATTTATTTTTTCTTTATGAACATCTGATACTTTATCTGGTTTTTGCTCTGCACAGGCTACTAGATTGACAAATTCCTCATCTGTCAACTCTTTCCCTGCATCCACCTTGTCAATGATAGATCGATATTTCATCTCCTCTTCCTTGACTTGACGTGCTTGCTGTACATACTGTATAACGGAATCATCCACACGATCCGGATAGGCTGCCGCATATCGCTCTATCGCTGTCAGCTCCGCTTCAGTCAGAGATTCCCCATTGTTCACCTTCTCCAGCGCTGACAGGTAATTATTCTCCATTGCTATCTCTCGGTCAGCCCAGCCTTGTTCAACATCACCTACCCACGATAAGTCCTGTGGCAAAGCAAAGCTACCTCCTCCAAAGGAGGTTGAAATACCTGACATAGCCTGATAAATCAAGAGCTGATATGTATCTGCTGAGGTGCAGGCAAGGAGAGACTCTGCGCTGAAAGCTAACAGCTTGTCCAGTTTCTCCTGGGCTACAGTTAATTGACTCTGAGCAGCATCGTATTGATTTCTAAGATTATTAAGTCTAGTTTTGATAGCTTCTGTTTGCTTAACGGACTCTAGCCTAACAATCGAATTACCTAAACTAATGCAAGCCGATGTTGCATGGTGAATCTCTGCTTGTAACTGTTCTTCATCTAAATTTTCAGCCCCGCACTTGGCTACATAGTTATCCGCCAGTGTGTTGGCCGCATCTGCAACGGCTTCAGAGTAGAGAATGAAACCTTTATAATAGGGACTCATGACACTTGTCGCATATACACGGGCTGCATCATAACCTGTTCCTATCAGCTCATTGCCACTGTCGCCAAAGCTATTAAAGGCACTAAGCAACTGATTGAAGCCCGCTACACGTGACTGTGAGACAGACGACATCGTGGAAGACTGCGTCTGTAGGCTGGCATAATTTACCTTTACCATATACTTCCTTTCTAGTTGAACAATAATTAATTAGTTCCCTCACTAAATAGCTGTTTATTTTTCTTCTTTCCAGAATTACTACCAGCAGTTCCTGATTCGACTGGGCCTGTATTTCTGTTAATATAATTGGCAATCTTTGCATCCGTTGTTTGAAACTCTGCATGAATACCATGTAAGACCTGTATAAAATCAACAGCTTGCTCTGCTGCCTGCTCGCTTGCTTTAACTTCATTATCAATATGACTACTAATAGTTGCAGAAGCAGCATACTGACTAATTGAATCCTTTGTAGCAGTTTCTTTTCCTACTGAATGATAAGCTGTAGCGATTCCATTTGCATAGGTTTGAACAGCCCCTGGATCAGACTGAATGCCTACCCCCTGTGTTGTTCCTACTGACATAAGATCCTCCTTTTATATTGTTATTTTTATTTTAACGCTTGATTGATGTCCATATAAGTACAACTCATCCTTATTTAAATAAGGTTCCTTGCTGTTATAAGGCTTTTCTAATATTGTTTGATCTGTTAAGCGCATTCCCAAAAGATAGTATTGATTATATGCCTTAACCTGACGAGCAGGGCTGCCAATAGCATTGTTGCTAATATAAGAATAAAAACTACCAACAACAAAATGCATATTGTATTTCCATCCCTCTTGGTAGAGTGTTGATACTTGTTCGCCTGTCAGCCCGCTTGCCTGAACAAATTTCTCTAAATTAGGGATAAAGATGATAAAGTCGTGTCCAGTTTCACCTTTTTTACGATCCTCTAATTCAAGCATAAGTTGATTCGCCATATCCGCAAGAGCTTCTGGTTCAGAAATACGAGCAAATAAATCAAACTGACCATCATATTCATCATCTACATCCATAAACATGACTTTCTTACTTGGAATGAGGGTGGTGAACATTTCTAAAAGGTGGCGTGTAATATTCTCCAAATGTTCACCTTCGTTAGCTATATATAGTAGGTGTTTGAAACCTTTCATCGGTATATCAACACTCTCAACATTAACAAAGTCTAGACCTAACGGTAAGTTATTTTCTTTCAAAGCTGTTTGAACACTTGCAGTTTTAGCAAACGTATCAAAGCTTAATTCCTCTGGAACAATCGGAATAGGCTTAGGCCTATCTCCGCCCCACTCTTCTGACATCATTCCTGCCTCAGAGCTAATCTGCTCAATTAATTCAGATGTATCATTTCCGTTCGTTGGTAGAGCCACTTGGAAAATCTCTGGTTCATCTAGCTTAATCATAGCACGACCAGGTTTATCTTCAATTATCAATTGGGTGCGTCCAATTAATGTTCGAGTGTCTGCATCATCTGTTAACTTTAGAGAGATACGAGTTTTAATACTAGATAATAGAGCACTTTTCACAACTCCTAATCGTCCAGCTGTAATTACAAGATATATCCCTAGACTCAGGCCTTCCCGAGCTATAACTTAAAAAGTATTTTCTATATCCAAAACTAGTGGAGATTCTTTGATAGCATCGTAACCGTCTAACATAAAGAAAAGTCTAGGAATTTGATGACCACTGATTTCTTGATAAAGATTTACATCAGCAACCATATGTTTGCGTAAAAGAGCTTTTCTATAGCGAATCTCTCCTTTTATACGGCTAATCACTTTTGTTATTTTTTCCTGATCGTCAATCATAATGGTATCAGCTACATGGGGCAGTTGTCGAAGTGGCAAAAGTCCATTTGTTCCGAAATCCAACAAGTAAAAGTTAACTTGAGTAGGGGTAAACTGACGAGCTAAATCCATCGTCAAAGTTTGAATAAAAGTAGACTTACCTGTTAAAGGACCTCCAAAAAGAGCAATATTCCCATCTTCATTAAAATCATGTTCTAATGCGTATTGAGCTTGTTGGCTTGGCACATCCACATAACCAATCACTGCTTTTAAAGGTCGGTCGGTATGTCCCCAAAATTCTTTGAACTTTCCTTTACGTAGATCTGTCAAGTAGATCCGCTCTTTGAGTGGTGGCAGCCAAGGTTGTGGTACTGGAGGAATATTCTGCTCTTCACACAGAAGTTTGATGTTCTGTACAATCGCGTCCAGCTCTGTCGGTACTTCTTTGATCTCGTCAGCCTCTTCTAAGCCTGATAGGTCTTCATTCAGGATCTCATATTGACCTAGGTCATTGATTAGGTAAATCGTATGGTCCTCAATGCCCATATCATCCTTATCCGGCTGGTAGTCTGCGCCCGACCAAGCTGACTGGAAGAGTTCATAGACTTCATTGTTGCCGACCTGTAGATAAGCTCGTCCTGTCTGGGTGATCTCTGCCGCATCTGGCGTATGAAGCATCTCCATAGAGTCTCCACGATCCGCTACCTTAAGCGCCAACTTAAAGCGGGAGTTGGACCAGATTTGATCATCCACCACCCCAGACGGCTTCTGAGTCGCTAGGATCAAGTGGACCCCAAGGGAACGCCCGACACGAGCGATAGATACCAGCTCCTTGATAAAGTCAGGCTGGTTGACCTTGAGCTCCGCAAACTCATCCGAGATGAGAAAGAGGTGAGGGAGCGGTTCTGTCGCTTCTCCGTTTTTAAATTTCTTCTGGTATTGATTGATATGGTTGACTTCGAACTCTCCAAAGAGTCGTTCACGACGATGGATCTCCGCATTGATCGAAGCCAAGGCCCGCATGGATTGGGCGCCATCCAAGTTGGTAATAGTTCCCAAGAGATGGGGTAGGTTTTTAAAGAGATTGGCCATCCCACCACCCTTGTAGTCAATCAGCAAGAATGCCACATCATGAGGGTGGAAGTTGACAGCGAGGGACAGGATATATTTTTTTGTAAATAGCTGAAGGGATAAACAAGCGAAAAATATAGAATTTCCAAAATACTAGAAGAAAAATGTCTTTGTCCCATTATACCATATGAATGATACTACAAGAAGAGTAATAATAAAAAAGCAAAAGAAAACCACCTGAAATAAATTCAGGTGATTCATATATTTATGGAAAATCGCTATATTGACTTTCTGCAATTTCAACCATTTTTCTACGATTGTGGCATTCTTGGGAATTTTTTCCACCTTGGATATGTCGTTCTCTACGCTCCGCTCGTGACTCAGATGCTTTAATATAGATACCTCCATCAATTGCCGCAACTAAACTAGCTTCTGTTGCCGCAAAAGCATCCGCTACACTATCTAAATACTGATCGAGCGAATCAACCGTTGTTACCAAGCTCTCCATTGTTGCTTTGGTTCGCTTAACACAGTCTTCAAAATTACCTGTCACTGGCGCATCAATCAGCGAGCGAATGTCATCTGGTATTTCATTAGTAGATGCGTTGATACTCGCTTTTATACTCTTTATTCTCTCAGGATCAATTCGTTTCATTTATTTTCCCTTCTGATCGTTGTTTTTGAACCCAGGCTTCATATTCTGCATAGGTTGTGAGTGGGGTATCAGAAACTTGACCCTTAGTATCTATACCATAAATCGTCAGTTTCTCTTCTCCCTTAGGCGCCATCCAGTACAAAACTTTGTCAAACCATTCCTCTGAGGTCACGTATTCTTCTTGAGGATTAAGAATCCAACCTTCTTCAGTTATTTTTTTCTCAATTTCAGGATATTCCTCAAAGAGGTTGATGTTGGTATCAATAACTTTTCCCTCTGCCTTCCAATCACCATAAGTACCGATGACGTGATTTACCAAGTATCCCTTATTCTCTGTATGTTGATCCAGTGTCGTATAATAAAAGTAAGGACCCTCTTCATAGATATCTACACGCTTTTGATACTCTCCTTCTACTTTTCCGCTATCAATGTTTAAAACAAAGGTTTTCATAGTACCTTGATTATCTTTAACTTCTATATTGATGACGTTCTTGGGATTATTACGATATTCTGCAAATTTAAAATACATCGGAAAAAAACCAGCCTCATAGTCTTCGACCACTTTGTTTAGATCCACTTCTTTAACGGCTAATTCTTCTGTTCTATAGTCATAAAGACGGATCTTCCAATAATCTGATTTGGGCATGTTTTCTCTAAATGTTAAATCAACTCCGCCTTTATTTGTCATCACTTTCCGCTCGGTTGTATAAAGATAGATACTACTCCCAGGTCTCACATTGGAATCTGTGTTCATTAAGACGAATTTCCGTTGATTCCCGAAAAAATATACGTTTTCATTTGCAGAATGGTATTCTTCAATAGAATATTCGACTTTTTCAGGTTCTTTAAATAATTGTTGGAACCCAACAGTACCTACTATAATAAAAGGGATAAGAATTAGGCTAGCTAACACAAATTGAAAAGCACGCTTATTTTTTAATATCTTCCTCATCGTATCAGTTTCCTCCTGCACCAACTCCAGTTACGTAACTTAAATAAGACCATTTTCGTCAGTACGTTTCTGCTCATCTGATAACTGGTCCTTCTTAGCCATCATCTCCTTAACAGCTTTTATACGATCATCATAGACATCCTTAGCCGCTTGAATGGGACTAGCCTTCCCATCTAGGATTTCTGCTAGACTATAGGACTGCTGTTCTGTGGTGTCTTTATTCCATTATACCACAAAAAGAGAGCGTTTCCGCTCTCTTTATCACTCTGGTAATTCTACCTTTAGGCTCATATCTGTAGGCTGTAATACCTTCTGAACCGCAGCGAGAAAGGCTAGTCCATTATCAGATGGAGAATACTGGAATGTAATATGGATGACTTTTTTATCAAACTTATCACCATATCGCTCCACATACTGCTTGCTTTCGAGGAAGTAGATGTAGTTGTTGAGTTTTTCTTGAAGTTTCAAGAGATGCTCTTCTTCGGTATCTGGAAGCCAAAGATTGCCATCTATTAATAAAAGTTCCAAGTCTGTATCACTCGTTCCGATTGCATCAATCTCTGAAACATCTAACTGAATGAGAGGTTCTTTTATCCAAAATTTTGTTTTTATCAAACGATAAAGTCGATTTATTGCATCACTTTCATTTTTATATTCGTCTCTTATCCAGATATCTTGGCGCTCATTTACCTCATATACTTTATATTGGCTAGATTTCTCATCGTAATAGTATCCCAAGGTAAATTGGCCTTCAAATCGTTCATCAAGCGCAATATGAAATATCCCTATCTTATCTCTATGTTTATTAATGAAATTTACTAGTTCTTGTTTCGTCATTTAAATTCCTCCATCATACCCACATTCATCATATCAATCCCTCCAAAAGGTGTTACAATCTGTTCAGCACCACCTGACATATCACCCCATTCTGCTGCTTTCCCATGAACTCCATATTTAACATCGTCAATAGGCATATCTAAAGAAGTAGATGTATTTGATATATACTTTCGATACTTATCCGACAGTTCTAAAAATTGATCTTGTGATACCGCTTCAATTCCTTCTTCTCTCAAAATCCTATTAAAAGTCTTGATATCACCTTCACTGATAGCATCAATTTTGTCAAAATAACTATCGGTTTTAAATTCACCGTTATGGTAAGCTTTAAGATTTTCAACATATGGAATTGAACGTTGACTGTACGTATATGGCCCTTCGCTAGGAATATCCGAGAAGTTACCTCCTCCCATATGCCCAAATCTGTCCCATCGCTTTGGTAAACCAGAAGTTCTCGTTATAGGACGTACAGTTCCTTTTTTAAATCCTAATCTTTCTGGCCAATCATATGAAATCCAACCATCTTCAATTGACTTAACATATTGAGCATCAGAAGGGACATTGATATCTACTTTATCATCAAGCTCAGAAAAATACTTTTGAAGTTTTTGAACCTTTTCTTCTAAACTTAAGTCAGCTTTGTATAATTCACTGGTATACTGCGTCACCTTGTCAAAGCTTGATACTTTATCAATTGTAAAACTGTCTGTTTGTTTGGAAATCACATCAATCCGAGTTCCTGGTTCAATTTTAGTACCACCCGTAAAACGACCTTTCCCTTTACCTACGACAGTACCGCCATATTTCGATAAATTCTCAAGGATTCCTTGGCGTTTAATAGATAAACCGTCTTTCGCAGTCGTGTAATCTTGAATATGAATTTTTCCAGTTTCATCTACACCGACAGCTTTTAATTGGATACGTTGAATTTCACCTGCTGCATTACGAGTCTCAACGGTTATTTTCGTTTCAACATCTTTGAAATTTGTCTTGAAGTCATCAATCTTTGTAGTTGAAAACTCTTTATAGTTAGTAAAATTTTGTTCAGATACGTTATTTTTCAGTTTCCAATCTGACATAGAGAGCGGTTTTTCTCCCACGCTCGTCTTTTGAGCGACATAATCATTATAATCAGCCCTAATTTGCTTCATCTTCGGCAAATCCGCACTAACTGTTGGATGGGTTTTCAGTTTAGCTAGGTTCGTATCAGCTGGGCTGGCTTTTAGATGCAGGTCTGCCCTACTACTCAAACGTACATTAGCTAGATCCAGCTTGGGTATTTGCTTGCCTTGAAGCGGGACATCCAGATGAGATGTTTTGGTGCTTGGCACATCTACGGCTGGTACACCAAACTTTTTACCAATATAATTCCCTGCCGAGTTCATCCCAATACCCATCACTTGGCCCAGCACCAAATTCTGAAGCGCCGCGTTCGGATCTTGATCTGTCGCAAAGGAGTAGACTACCTTGGAAACATCGTTTACATCATCCGCATGTTTCCCCGCCGTTGCTAGACCTTTCAATATCGTAGAGCCGTTCTTTTCACTCTGAGCTAGTTTGGTCAGATAACCTGCCGAACCCATACTCACAAGAGTAACCACCGCATCAATACCAGCCCATACTCGCTCCTCGGTCGATAACTGATTTCCGGTAATCATGGTGTGACCATTAAAGGCCGAATAAGCATTATCAGCTGCTAGATAAGCGCCACCAGAGTAGGTGGCATACAGCGAGGCGCCACTTGTCGCGGGTGCTAAGACAGTTCCCCCTATCATACTTAAAACCGCTAGAGCCTTGAGGCCGATATCCACATACTGAAGACTTTCCTTATTTTCTTCGTAATAGCGACTGGATTTGAGTCTCTGATAGTCTGGCAGTTGTCCAGGATAGCGAACAGCCACGATTTCCTCTGCGCTCTTGCCCTCTAAGGCCTTTATTTGCTCATCTGATAGCTGGTCCTTCTTAGCCATCATCTCCTTAACAGCTTTTATACGATCATCATAGACATCCTTAGCCGCTTGAATGGGACTAGCCTTCCCATCTAGGATTTCTGCTAGACTATAGGACTGCTGTTCTGTGCTATCAATATAGACCGCAGTATTATCACTCCTATAGCCGGCCAAGACTTTCGTCGGAATTGTTTTTTTCGTATACTTGCTCTTATAGGGTTTATTGGCTCCATTAACATCATTTAATGTCACGAAGGCCGCATCCATCCCCTTGGTGAACTTGCTATCTATATTCTGCATGATGTCTGAATGAATCTTCTTCCCACTCATTATCATGTTGTAAATCCGCTTCAGGGATTTGTCAAAGGTCGAACTATCCTTTGTCGTCCCTAATGAGGCCTCTCCTTTTTGAACATAGAGATCTTCAACTCCCTCGTCTGTTACAACCTTACCCGCTGCTTCGATATCATCCATGATAGAACTCATTGACTTGAAATAACTGCTGGACGAAAGCAGAGGATAGGCTGGATCACCAGTAAAATCGGGTTTATTACTATAATAATTCGTCATTGGGCCCCACTTTCTTTCGCATCTGCTTGGCGTTTTCGCATGATTTGTTCAACTGAGCCTTTAGGATCCTTTTTGATAGCCTCCTTATATTCGGCACTTGTGGTTGGTTCTTCTAACAAAAGGTTGGCAATCGATGTAGCTAAAACCTTATCTGTATTTACCATTTGATTATAAGTATTTTGCGCATGTCTATAGAGCACTTCACTGAGTGTCTCAAACTCCTGCGCTTTTAGATAAAATAGCTTCAAGCCCATATTGCTACTACTGTTACTAATCAAATCATGATAGGCACCCTCAGATGATAGGTCGGGAAGTGTTGAAATGACATGTTGAATCTTGGTCGAAACCTGATTCGTAAGTGTGACTATGTTAAGACAGTGGTAAATGAGTTGTTCTTGATCATTTAAAACGAGTTTGAAATCTACCCCCATATCACATCCTCACTTTCAATTTTTTTATCAGTTGTGTTTTTAGCTGTTCACTATCAATCGAACGGCGCATTTGCTTCGATACATCATATTCATATAAATGATGATCACTTGTGAGATAGATAATGTCTTGTGTGTCTTTGGAAAACTCATTGATTCGGATACGAAGGGCCTCTTCATTCCCATGACGGACTATCAAGCGCATCAATGCTTCCTCTTCCCATTGCGAATGAATATAATCTTTGATAGTATCATCAATTTCTTGTAAGACAGGGTGCATCTCCATCAAAAAGGCTAGGAAAACAGCACTACCTGCTCGGTCTAGTTGAAATTGATTGTCACCGACTTCCATGATAATAACAGCCATTCGTTTGAACTCATCCACTCCAGGCGCATAGGATAGGAGATGATCAATCTGACAATGATAGTTAGCTTCGTGATACTCCTTCAAATACGCTCCATATTGAACACATTCCTCTGTAGGTCGATTATCAACGATAAGCCCCATCTCCTTTAAATCTTCAAAACCTTTCTCAATTACCCACAAAAGGTTGTCTTTTCTATTTTCATTCCCTTCAATAGCAGTTGGAAGTGGGAGGAATGCCAAATCATCTGAGTAATTATTAAATATATGTAGTGTGTATAAGGCTTCTAATGTAAATATCATGCGTTATCAATCTCCTTTATGACATTTGAAGTGGAGATAGAACCGAGTAATGTTTTTAAACCTGATACCACTTTCCTAAGTTCTTCTATACTCTTTCCATAGTCCGAATGATAAGATTTTAGAAATAGCTTTAGGTCTAAGTATTGATTCTTGCTTTCTCCCTTCCATTCCGTATCATTTGAGTCCAAACCAGATATCTCAGTATCTATACTAGAAAGAAGATTCACGATTTCATTCAATTCATTGATAACTGTGTCAATCTGACTATCATCATATGTTACTACATCACTTGTATAACTACTATCAATAGTATTAATATTTGTATCCATAGACACCTCCTTTTACCACCAAAGTTGTTCCCACCATGGTTTCCCTTTATTATATGCTGCTCTATTACTAGCTATGGCATTATCTAAATCTGATATTTTTTCCCCAAGAGTTACATATAAATCTTTAAATGACGAGTTAGCATCCTTAACAAAATCAATGTATTCTTTGAGCGTCTTTTTATCAGATTCCAGTTTTGACTTTAAGTTTGAAAGATAATGATACCCCTCATTACTATCGATTTTCGTAATAGTTTTATCGCAAAGTTCAACATAGCCTTCAAAACGACTAAGGTCAACATCTGAATCCAAACCATGTGATTGGATAGAATTTCGTACTCTCTTGTACTTTTCTTTTTGGGCTTTATCACTATCAATTTGCGCTCTTAAACTCGCATCACTCATTTTTATCCTCCGTATCTTCCGTAGACTGTTCCTTAGCATGATTCTCACTAAAATCTTTTTTGGATTTATCAATGATTCTACGCAATTCCTCATCATCAACTCCGGGAATATGGAAATCATAGTTATGTGTCTCTTCTTTTGAAGATTCCGTTCCTGAACTTTCTGCCTTGGTGCTCTCTTTAGTAGAAGACGATGCTCCGGAATCTGAGGAGTTAGCTCTTTCAGAACTAGAAGCGCTTGGTGTTTTAGGTGTTTTGCGGTCCAATTTTGGTATCTTATTGATTTCTTCAACACTAGGTATTGGCTTATTCACTTTAACTGGTCTGTAGAGCATCGCAAAAGAGAAGAATAAGGCCAGAACTGTTCCAATAGCTGCTAAAGTTCTTTTACTGGATTCTGATGAGGAAATTTTAACACCACTGGTGCTAAGCTCTCTCCATTCAGGATGCTCTTTTTCTATCTCTTTTTTTTGTTCCCATAGCGGAACTAGCAGAAAGTGATTAAAAGGCACAACTGTTCCCATAGCTGTTGCTGCAAGTGGGATAAATCTAGAAAGGTTAAAAATGAGTACTATGCTTAGTATTGCAAATATAGTAAAGAGAAATATCACTAATCCTAAGCGAATTTTATATTCTTTTTTTATCCGCAGGTATTCTTCTTGGGTCATCTACTTATTACCTCTTTTTCCTATTGTTTTGTAATTTTCAATTTTGTTTGTACATTTTGATAGTGGAGGTAAACTTGATCATCCAGCAATGCTTCTTCACGTCCAGTAGCAGAACGATTAAAGATTGACTGTTCCCCCATCTTCATGGCTATAATAGCCGTATCTAATTGAGTTTTCATGTATTTAGGTATGTCTGTATAACCCGATAGATACGATTTGTGAGTAGCGAAGATTAAATGAAGACCTACTCTCTGTCCTTCTTCCATCAACAGTGCAAGTTCATTTGGTTCAATATTACTTTCCGCCACAAATTGCCCAACATCTGTTATTACAACAAAATGTTCTAACATTCTACGCTGTTTTCTAGCAATAAGAACCTGTTCTTTCAAAGAATCAAGTGTAGAACGGTAAGACATACCACTTCCTATGTAATGCTCAACCCTATCTGAAACTGAATGATATTCATCAATAGGATCAAAGATTGTAATATTTTCTCTATCAAATAGATGAGTAAGTAATTTGATTATATGATTTGTCACAGCGCTCATAGCTGTATCCTTATCCGATAATACAAGTAAGTGCTTAAACCTATCAAATGGCAAGCTCATAGTTTGAACTTCCTCAAACTCCAAACCAATCGGCAACTCACGATTCTGAATCGCTTCTTGAGTTGTAGGCAGATTGAGAAATTCTTCCATCGTCAACTCCTCTGGCACCATCGGGATGGCACTTGGGCGTTGTCCTGTCCAAGCTTCTTGGAGGGAAGCCACTTCCTGACGCAGGTTGTTGAGGACTTGCGCGTCATTGGCACCTGCTACTGGCAGAGCCAGCTGGATGACATCCACCTCGTCACGCTTCATGAGCGCACGGCCCTTGATGTCTTCCATGGTCATAGCTAATGGCGTAGATCCCACAATAGAGCGAACTTCGCTCACATCATTCTGTGGCAGACTCAGCTGGTGCTTGAAGTTAGAGTAGAGTTGAGCACGAAGGTTAGACTGACGACCCGCTGTCATCAAGAGATGCACTCCGATGCTGAGACCTTCACGAGAGGTGCGCACCAAGAGTTTGAAGAGCTCCGCCTCATAAGCCTCTTCCTTGATAGACTCATAGCTGTCTAAGAGGATGACGATAGCCGGCTCTTCTTGACCGCTAGCCTGACGGTAGAGCTCCAAGGTTCCTACACCATAGTCTGATAGAAGTTTCTTACGACGATTAAGTTCACGCTCCATGATACGAACAAACTTAGCAATCTTCTCTGTTTGATCTAAAAGCATGGTGTCAGCCACCTGTGGTAGCTTAGACAAGGGCGCTAGACCATTGGTCCCAAAGTCCATCAAGTACATGGTAAGGTCCTTGGGACTGAACTTTCTCGCCAAGTCCATGGCTGCGGTTTGAAGGAAGGTCGTCTTTCCTGTACCCGGACTTCCGTAAAGGAGGATGTGACCATCCTTGGATAGATCGATAGACACAGCTTCTTGCTTCTGGGCCTGTGGGATGTCCGCCATCCCCAGTAGTACAGAGACAGGTTTCTTCTGCTTCCAAGCCTCTGCTGGCTGCACGACTTCCAAGTCCTCTAGCGTGATTCTATCTTTCAACGGTGGCAGCCAAGGCTGTGGTACTGGAGGAATATTCTGCTCTTCACACAGAAGTTTGATGTTCTGCACAATCGCGTCCAGTTCTGTCGGAACTTCCTTGATCTCATCTACCTCTTCTAAGCCTGATAGGTCTTCATTCAAGATTTCATATTGGCCCAAGTCATTGATCAGGTAGATGGTATGGTCCTCAATGCCCATATCATCCTTGTCCGGCTGGTAGTCTGCCCCCGACCAGGCTGACTGGAAGAGTTCATAGACTTCATTATTACCGACTTGCAGATAAGCTCGTCCTGTCTGGGTGATCTCTGCCGCATCTGGAGTATGAAGCATCTCCATAGAATCGCCTCGATCGGCTACCTTAAGCGCCAACTTAAAGCGGGAGTTGGACCAGATCTGATCATCCACCACCCCAGACGGCTTCTGAGTAGCTAGGATCAAGTGGACCCCAAGGGAACGCCCGACACGAGCGATAGATACCAGCTCCTTGATAAAGTCAGGCTGGTTGACCTTGAGCTCCGCAAACTCATCCGAGATGAGAAAGAGGTGAGGTAAGGGCTCGGTCGCTTCCCCATTCCTAAATTTCTTCTGGTATTGATTGATGTGATTAACTTCAAACTCTCCAAAGAGCCGTTCCCGGCGATGGATCTCCGCATTGATCGAAGCCAGGGCCCGCATGGATTGGGCTCCATCCAAGTTGGTAATAGTTCCCAAGAGGTGGGGTAGGTTTTTAAAGAGATTGGCCATTCCCCCACCCTTGTAGTCGATAAGCAAGAAAGCTACATCATGAGGGTGAAAGTTGACGGCAAGGGACAGGATATAGGATTGGATCGTTTCGGACTTCCCTGAACCCGTCGTACCTGCGATCAAACCATGTGGCCCATGGGCCTTTTCATGGAGGTTGAGTTGAACCAGGTCATCCTTGCCACGTAGACCGATTGGAACAGCCAAGCTCTTATAAGGGGCATTCTTTTTCCAACGACTCGATACCTGCAAGTCCTCAAAAGTCTCTGCCCCATACATTTCCATAAATGTCACAGAATCTGGGATTGAGCTCTTGAGGTTTTGGAGGTGATTGAGCGGTGCCAAGGTACGAGCAATCTGCTCCTTGTCATAATCTGCTGGAAAATGATCCAAGTGGAAGTCGGTTTCTTTCAAAACCCCTTCTTCCATAACCAGTTGTCCCGTATTGCGGTCCTTGATATTGATCACTGTCTGGATATTCTCAGACAAGGAACTCATCACATCCTCTACAAATACGAGAGAACAGCCTAATTCCGTCGGATCTTCGGTAAAGAACTCCATAATCACATGATCCAAGATCAGCTTTTCATCTGTCACTAAAACCACGTAATGGGGATGGAAAACCGTGCTCTCCTTATGAGAGGCTTCCTCTTTTTGGCTACGGCGCAGTTTTAAGATTTGATTCAAACTGTTTAAAACTTGGTCCCGTGTCCGTTGGTTGTAGACAAAACCACGGACATTTAGCTCTTGAAGCTTAGCATGAGGAAGCCAGCGCATCCAAGACCACTGGTCCCTTTCCTCTTCAGGCAAGATGGTAATAAACTGCACATCGTGATAAGAGTGGAAAGTCGCTAACTGCATGACCAAAAGCTGGAGCTGTTCTAAAACAAGATTTCTCGGGCCAACATAGCCCACCGGCCCATGGCTAAGATTAGCAGGAATAGGCATATCTGGAATCTTTTTATGACGACTGTAGAGAGCGTATCCCTCTTCCTCTAGCGCATCTTTCTTCCCACTGCGCTCCTCTTGCCCATAGGTTAGCTGGTAGCTAGTTGGGAGTTTGCCTAGCCCTAAACGGTAGTAAAGAAAGTCAAAATGGAGTGATGTCTTTTCATAAATCCGGTGATTGTAGCTCTCAACTAGATCGGTCAACTCCAGAACAGTCGGAAAGTGATAATGCATTCCTTCTTTTTGTTCCCGCTCCAAACGAGCCAATTCCATAGCCTTATCTTTCAGATAGAGATGATAAAGATCGATCCGTTCCTTCTTTTCAGCCTTATATTTCTTACGATTTTTAAAGAAGCCACGAACAGAAAAGATAACACTGGCAATAGACATAACAACCGTAGCCAGAATATAAATCCCCCGTGGCTGGACTAGTGTAATCAGCACCGTCACCCCAACCATGAGAAGGGGAGGCACAATCAGTCTTAAGAGCTCATCACTAGGCTTATTAGGCTCTTTACTTGGCGGAGCAATCTGGATTTTTTCCTCTGAGCTCCGATAGATAATCCGAGGAGAACGATGATAGTCGGGATAATCTTCATAAAAGCCGTAACGAGATGGATCTCTCAAAGCTAACTGACTACCGGCCTGAGCAAAGCCATAAAGCCATACTTCATCTGGATATATCTTGATAGTCACAGACCCAATACTAATTTCATCACCAAAGTTGAGGAGCTGCTGATCCTTTTTTTCTAAGTGGTTGTTTCGATAAAAGTCTCCCTTGAGTCGTGTCAGAGTCCAGCTACCTTGAGACTTTTTCAAAAGAAGCTCAATATCTTCGTCCAGTTTGATAAGAGCGCCTTTTTGAGATCCGACATGGAGCTCCTGCTGATCTAAAAGATCATAGACTCGTGGCTCGGCATCCCGCAGATAAAAGACTATATCCCCTAGTGCCAAGCCGTCCTTCAATAGTCCAACTTCCTCACCATATTGGTAGAAGACCTCCTCACCATCTGACTTCAGCTGTATAGGTCTGTCTTGTTGCTGGAGATAGACTTGAGCCTTCTCCGTTGCACCGAGCAGGAATGTTTTATCTCCCTCCACTCCTACTTCATAGCGTAGGCCTTTTGTATAGAAAATTACTTGTTTTGTCATGTTTTCTTACTCCTTGGCCTATTTTAGTTGCTCGAGGACGCACTAGATTTCGTCTCAGTTGAAGACTTGCTATCAGAGGCTTCATCTTGCTGACTGGATGCACTAGAGCTAGACTCACTTGCTAAAAGCTCACTTCGACTATCCCAATATTTCTTGTACTCATTTTCCAAGGAATCCAGTTTAGCTTCACGGTCTTTACCTGACAACTTATCATCCTCACGAACTTGCTTGATTTCTTGGGTCAAAGCATAAAGAATCAAGTCGCTATCATTAATACGTTTCGCAGTATCTAGAGCATCCTCAAACTTATTGCGACCAATTTGAATCCAATAAATCAGATAAAGCTCATCTGACTTAAGGGTCACATTATTAAGAATAACCTTCTTTTGATCGGAAGAAAACTCCAACCCTTGGATATAAGAGTAAGCTAATTCATACTTTTGAGTATTTGGCAGGCTAGAGGGTGCTATTCCTTCTAACTCTGTGATTACCCCACTATAGTCAACCTTGATGAAAGCAGTATCTGCCTGCAAAAGTTTTTCTTTAAAAGGATTTTGTAGGAAAATCAGATAGACTAAAGGAATGAAGAGCAGAATGATACCTGCTGTCAACCAGATCGTCGCTAATTTAAAAACTCGGTGGCGCCTGCTTGGCACCAAAACTAAATTTGCCTTTTCCTGAGCCGCTTTCTCCAAATAATATTTTTCTAAGACAGCTATCGCATCTGATATGGTCGTTGTCTGGCGTAGCTCGTTAAGAAAGTCTGGTAGAGTTTCTAATTCTAGCGATCCATTGTAGAGATCCATAAAGTCTGAGTCGCTAAAAAGTGTCACTGTAAAACATTTAGCCTGACGTAAAAAGTCCTCTGCTGATAAAGACTGGGGAGTCATGATCCCTGGTACACCTCTATAAGCGATTTTAGCTTGAGCATTCTTAGTGATAAAGAGATTATCTGGATGGAGCAGAAAAGTCACTGGTAGATCTAAGGCTGACTCTAGAGAAAAAACATTCAGCGCTAAACGAAGCCGCTCTGAAATCGTACGAGTCTTGAGTTCTCCATAGCTAAGTCCGTGAGGCTCTAATTCATATGTAAACGTCACACTATCCTCATCTGCCTCCATGGTCTGCTCCAAAAAGAGGGGATGATGCAAATCCAAAAGCAGGAGCTCCCGCAAATCCTGACTGGCTACATCAGATCTCTTCAGTCTCAGCTGCCAGCTTGTTTCATTTTTTTCATAGATAAATGGCTGTTCGCCAAATACAAATCTTTCTTCAGTCACCTAGTATCTCCTCTATCTCTACTAAATCTCCTGTCGTCATAGGATAATCCGACAAATACTTACCCTCATCAATTAGTAAACCTTTATTGACAATCCGTAGCTGGTACTTTTTTCGCTTTATATCTGGATTGAAAATATTATCAATTTCTCGAATCAGCCTGCGTACTTCAATCCGCTGGGGAATTCTGATATCTACATCCCTATTTCTTAAGCGCAGAGTAATATTGATATGTTGTTCCATTTCTCACGTCTCTCCTGTTTGATATGTCATTCTATGATTATTACTTACTGAGTCGATTCAGCTAATCACACAAAGCCGTCTTCCCAAAATGCAGCTAATCCATCTCCGCCTTCGCTACTCGATAGCTCATAATACCTGTTGCTCCAATAAGCAATATAACGAGCACAGAGTAAAGAATCCCAGGAAGAACGTCACTCAAATCACTAGCGTCTTCATCGCCTATGTTTGTTTGTAATTTAGATAATTTTTGAGAATCAAGTTGAAACAGCTGCTCTTCAGGTGATTTTTTCATTGGCCCCTGTATAGCAGAAAACAGCTGGCCCCTTTCGGTGATCAACTGTTTGTCTTGATAGTGTTGGATTTCCTGCAGTTTCTGTCGAGTCGATTCATTAAAAAGATCCTTGATTTGTTCAGACTGCACACCAAAACTCAATTCCTCTTCTCTCTCAAGTCTGGAATTATCAATTTGTAGGCTATTGTCCTTCAGGTCATCTGCAGCAACCATTGAGACTGCTGCAGTTATCCCCAAGGAAAGAAATAAGAGAACTATTTTTTTCATATCCTTATTTTCTATACTTTCTCAGTTTGAAGCGTTTGATATTGCAAACTTTTCACTTTAACAAAGATATTTGTCATAAGTAACAAAGTTATAACAATCAACATCGCAAAGAAGACAAAGAAGTTCGCTGGCTGACCGTCAAAGTATCCTGAAAGAAGGCCTTCTAAAACTGACAAGACATTGAGACTCTTGATAAAGGAAGGGAAGCCTGTCAAGCTAGCTGTTGTACCGATAGCATTCGAAAGATAAACAAAGCTAATCATCATAAAGAAGGCAAGGCCCATACCAATAACACGAGAATGCTTAAGCAACAAATATTGTCCTTGAACCAGAATGAAGGAAGCTGAGACTATTAATAGGACCCATGACGGTAAATATTCTCTACCAACTTGAAGCTGGACGCTAGATACAACCCCAACAATCAAGCCAATAGTCAAAGCCAAGAAAGATAAGATGCCGACATTCATAACATCTGTATCATGTAGTCTATCTAGTTTAAACTTATCTTTGACCTTGCGGATAATATTTTGTGTCGCAAAAAGATAAGCTGTAAATAAGCTGACAATCTCTAATAATAAAATCCAGGTAAATGGACGATAAACATTGATTGTTGCCTTAACAGAAGATGAATTTTGTGCCACTGGATTAGATAAGAATTTGAGTAGAACTTCATTTGGAACCCCATTTTCATAGGCATTATTAAGAACTTTGACAAAGGATTCAACAAAGTTTCCATTAGTAGCTAACTCTTCATTAAACTGCGCCATTAGAGTCTCCGCATCAGTAGACAACTTTTCTGTACTACCTTGAGCATTGGCTAGCTCACGATTAAAGTTAGTAAAGATTTGATTTGCAGATTCAGCGGCCTGAATATTACTTTGAGATGACGCCTTCACACCCGATGTTTCTGTTAACAACGAGCTAAATTCAGAATTAAGCGCAGACAAATCGGAGTCCGTTTTAGCTAAAGCTGCCGTACTGCTAGTCTGAGCAGTAGCTATATTGGCCAAGCGCTCCTTCAAACTCTCATAATGCGCCATCTGTTTAGTAATACCGCTCGCTAGCTGTTCATTATTCTTAGCAATTTCTTCTAAATTCTGCTTTAACTCAGGACCTGTTTTTTTCAACTGCCCCAATGTATCATCAAGTCTTTGTTGCACACTTTTGTTATCTGAAGTGTTTTCCGTCTTAGAAAGGCTTCCTTTATACTCATCTAAATTAGATTGGATAGCTTCCAATAGAAGAGATGTTAGCACTTCATTCATTCTCCCTGTTTTCAATTGCTCTATGGAAGAATAAACTTGAAGTAAAGAATTGACATGCTGATAAGAGGAGGCGATTCTTTGCGCTTTATCTCCATAACTAGCCGCTGCCTGCTGAAGAGCTTGAACATCAATAGGTGCACTAGCAGCAGGTACCCCATCTAGAAAAATCTCTATAGCCCCTGCTGTCGTTGTAGATGCAACATCATTCGTCACACTATAGTGAATTTCAAACTGTGCATTCTCAGCTAGTAGGACCTCTTGGTTTTCTGTGATAGTAGCACCGTTATAAGAAACTGAGTCCACTGTTACACCCGTTTTCGCCTTCCAAGCTACTTTTACCTTCGTACCAGCTGGTGCAGGAAGAGGATTGCTAGCCGTGATAGCTTTAGCAGCTAAAGCATTGAGTTCAGCGCTAGTAGTGCTATCACTAGGAGTCCCAAAGTTTTTTACATCAGGATTAAGAGTCGGTATATTTATAGAAAGGTCAAAAGCAGTGAAGCTTTTTCCACTAAAGTCTTCAGACGGTAAAGCTGCAATAGCTGAACTTAGTTCTGCTTTTAGTGTATTTTCTACATCGGTCAATGCAGTAATATTACCCTTATCAAGTACTTGACTTAGAGTAATTACATCACCTTCCTTTACACTATAGTAGTCTGACAGCTTTTTAGAAATAAATTCATTAATCCTATTTTCATGTTCTTTAAACTTTGTACGCTCAGCTTCAAGATTTTTCTCTAAATCATCAACCTGTTGTGTAATATTCTCTGTTAATCCCGCATAGGTCCTAGCATCTTTCACATCAGTTTGCCCCAACGAACCAATCTTTTTATCAAGAGCTTCCTGCCCTGTTTGTAAATCGTCATAAAGCTTCTTCGTCTCAGCACTTAAAGTATCACGGCTCATCCCCATCAGCTGATTCATGAAATCAGCATAGCTAATCTGATCCTCACCTCTTTGCTTCAATAAACTATTAAAGTTATTACCATAAGTTGTCTGAGAGTGACCGAAAGTATCAAATACTTGAGAATAACTTTCTAAGGTCGTTTTTAACGTGTTATTCGCATCAACAGAAGATGTGGATAAACTATATAGTGTTGGAAAAATATTTTTAGAACTAATAGCAGTATCTAGCAAATTCGTTTTATAATTCCCGATATTGGTAATTTGAACCTGAGAACTAGCTCGCACATTCTGTTGAGCCGTATAAAGATTACTCAAGATACTCGCCATATACATATCAACCAATTGACTGTTCAGGTCAGCAATGATATCCTTTGCTAGCTTATTCGCATCATTTTCAACCTGCAAATTTCCTGATGCATTGACCTTGTAGGTCACTGTTGTTTTATCCACATTGATATTGTTGATATCTAGAATCTTTTCAGAAAAGTCACTCGGAATGGTCAGAACCAACTGATACTTCCCTTTTTCCAGACCAGAATCCGCTGCTCCGCGTGTCACAACAAACCAATTTTGTGAATTGTCTCGTTCAATATTCTTAACATAGCTAGCGCCAAGATTATATTCTTTCTTGTCTACATTAACGGATTGGTCTTCATTGACAATCGCCACATTAAGCTTCGTCTGCTGGCTTGCCTTTAGCTTCGTTTCATTACTACTGCTCGTATTTTTTTGTACAGCTATATTTAGAATAATCATCGTAGCAAGTAAGAAAGCCACTATTAAAGTATTACCTATATATTTTAAAATTTTATTGTTTCGCATTTACCTTATTTAATCTCTATGTTGTTATGATATAAAAACAGGAAGGCTCTCGCCTTCCTAAAGCCACTTATAAAAAATTAATGGATCTGTGCTGCAATATCTTGGTCAGTTTGCTCAATGATGTCAGCAACTTTAACCAACTGAGCATTGATATCTTGAAGTAATTGTGCAAATTCTTTGATTTTTGGAGACAATTCATTGAATTGTGCTTCGAAACTATCAAAAGCAGAACCGTCCCAGTTTTCAGCAATAACTGCTTGCTCACGAGTCAAGTCATTAAGAACTTGGGTCACATTTTCAGAACCGCTAGTATATTTAGTTGCAGACTGACGAAGGTCTTCTGGAGTTAATTTAATTTGTGCCATATTTTTCTCCTTAAAATAAATAATGATAATATAATTGTAACAATTAATATCTATAATTTCAAGTATTTAGATAAAAATAAATACATTTTTATCTAAATACTAATAATCTACAGATAATTTAAAGCCTAATTGTAATTTGATTTACTGGATTCAGCCTAGTTTTTCAGCTTTAATAAATTGGTTATTTAAATCTAAAAGTCTATTAACAACCCAATTTTTCGAGAACAGCCTGATAGTTTTCTTGAACTTGATCCAGTCCAACCACCACTTCTTGACGAGTTTCATTATTCTTCACAGTGACTTGGTTGCTTTCGATCTCACTTTCACCTAAAGTAATGATGGTCTTGGCTCCAAAAGCATCTGCTGACTTGAACTGAGCCTTAAGCTTGCGGTTCAGATAATCCCGCTCAGCCGCAAATCCTTGATTACGGAGAGCTTGCACTAATTCCAAAGCACTGCGATTGGCAGCTTCACCTAGAACGGCAATATAGGCATCCAAACCTGTCTCAAGTGGCAGAGCTACTCCCTGTTTTTCTAAAATCAAGAGGAGACGCTCCATTCCCATACCAAAACCAAAGGCAGGGGTTTCTGGTCCACCAAAGTAGTCAACCAAGCCATCATAACGGCCACCCGCACAGATAGTTAGTTCGCTGCCTGCCACATCAGTCGTAAACTCAAAAATCGTGTGATTGTAGTAGTCCAGACCGCGCACCATATTGGTGTTAATGACATAAGGAACGTCCAAAGACTCTAGCATTGAGCGGACAGCCGCAAAATGCTCCTGACTCTCCTCGTCCAGAAAGTCCAAAATCGAAGGAGCCTGCTCAACGGCTGCCTTATCTTCTTTTTCCTTCGAATCCAGCACCCGCAGCGGATTTTCATCCAAACGACGCCGGCTATCCTTAGAAAGGCTGTCTTTCAGCGGAGTCAAATAATCAATCAAGGCCTGACGGTAGGCAGCTCGACTCGCTGCATTGCCCAAACTATTCAGCTGCAGCGTCACCTGCCCAATTCCAATTTCCTTGAAGAACTGAGCAGCCATAGCAATCGTTTCTGCATCTGTCGCTGGATTTTCAGAGCCGAAGCACTCCACCCCGATTTGGTGAAATTCGCGCAAGCGACCAGCCTGAGGTCGCTCATAGCGGAACATAGAGCCCATATAATAAAGCTTGACTGGCTTTTGAACTTCTGGTGCAAAGAGTTTGTTTTCGACATAAGAACGAACGACCGGTGCAGTTCCTTCTGGCCGTAGCGTAATATGACGGTCTCCCTTATCGTAGAAATCATACATTTCCTTGGTCACGATGTCTGTCGTATCTCCAACCGAGCGACTGATAACCTCATAGTGCTCAAAAATCGGTGTTCGAATTTCCGCATAGTTGTATTTTTTAAACGTCTTACGAGCAAACTCCTCCAGATACTGCCATTTAGCAGATTCCTGAGGGAGGATATCCTGAGTTCCTTTAGGTTTTTGTAATTTCATTTTCTAATCCTCTGCAACTATATGATATCTATTATTTTACCATAAATCAGATGTTTTGAGGAGTTAGAGCAGAAAAATTCCCCCCGAGAGACTAAATCCGTTTTCATTCGCCAGAATTTCTTGAAAAATTGTCAGAATTATGAGAAAATAAGACCACCATTCTATAGAGAAAGAAGGACTGAAGATGAGAGACGATATCAAAATCAATGACCGAGCAGCAGCTATCCAAGAAGAATTAATTAAAAAACTCGAAACGATTTACGATCCAGAGGTCGAGCTTGATGTCTACAATCTCGGGCTCATCTATGAAATCAATCTTGACGAGACTGGCCACTGCAAGATTGTCATGACCTTCACAGACACAGCCTGCGACTGTACCGAGACCGTTCCCATTGAAATCGTCGAGTCCCTGAAGCAAATCGAGGGCATCGAAACTGTCTCTGTTGAAGTCACTTGGTCTCCCGCTTGGAAAATCACCCGTATCAGCCGTTTCGGCCGCATTGCCTTGGGGATTAGTCCTAGATAAAAAGATGAACACTCATCCACATCTAAAATGCAAATAGTAAACCCGCTAGAAAAACTAGCGGGTTCTTTTGGTAACTATACAAACTATTTCTTACCTGTTTCTTCTGGTTTCCAGAAGTCGGTAACAGCACCTTTTGCTGCAGAAGATACCATGTGGGCATATTTACCAAGTACCCCACGGCTATAAAGCGGTGGAATGGTTGTTTCTGCCTTGCGTTTTTCAAGTTCTTCTTCAGAAACTGCCATGGAAATTTCCTTGGTATCTTGGTCAACTGTGACCATATCCCCTGTACGAAGATAGGCAATCGGACCGCCATCCTGAGCTTCTGGAGCAATGTGTCCGACAACGAGACCGTAAGTACCGCCTGAGAAGCGACCATCGGTCAGAAGGGCTACCTTGTCTCCTTGACCTTTCCCTACGATGATAGAAGAAAGTGACAGCATTTCTGGCATACCAGGGCCACCCTTTGGACCAACATAACGAACCACGACTACATCGCCATCGACTACTTCATCAGCCAGCACTGCATCAATAGCAGCTTCTTCTGAGTCAAAGACCTTAGCCGGTCCCACGTGGCGGCGTACCTTCACTCCAGAAACTTTGGCAACAGCGCCGTCTGGAGCTAGATTACCATGCAGGATAATCAATGGACCATCCGCACGTTTTGGATTTTCAAGCGGCATAATGACCTTTTGACCTGGTGTCAGATCTGCAAAGTCAGCCAAGTTTTCAGCGACTGTCTTACCTGTACAAGTGATGCGATCACCGTGCAAGAAGCCATTAGCCAAGAGATATTTCATAACGGCAGGCACACCACCGACATTGTATAGGTCTTGGAAGACATACTGGCCAGATGGTTTCAAATCCGCCAAATGCGGCACGCGCTCTTGAATGACATTGAAATCATCCAAGGTCAGCTCCACATTTGCCGCATGGGCAATAGCTAATAAGTGAAGAGTGGCATTGGTCGAGCCGCCCAGAGCCATGGTCACAGTGATGGCATCCTCAAAGGCTTCGCGAGTCAGAATGTCAGACGGCTTAAGCCCCATTTCCAGCATCCGAACAACTGCTCGGCCAGCTTCCACGATATCGTCTCTTTTATCTTGGGATTCTGCTGGGTGAGAAGAAGAACCAGGCAAGCTCATACCTAGAACTTCAATAGCTGTCGCCATAGTATTAGCCGTGTACATACCACCACAGCCACCAGGGCCAGGGCAGGCATTACATTCGATACGGCGCACTTCCTCAGCAGTCAAATCGCCATGGTTCCACTTCCCGATTCCTTCAAAGACAGAAACCAAGTCAATGTCTTTCCCGTCAAGATTTCCCGGTGCAATGGTTCCTCCGTAGGCAAAAATAGCTGGAATATCCATGTTAGCGATGGCAATCATGGAGCCAGGCATATTCTTATCACAGCCCCCGATAGCGACGAAGGCATCCACATTATGTCCGCCCATGGCAGCTTCGATAGAGTCTGCGATGATGTCGCGTGAAGTCAGAGAGAAGCGCATGCCCGGTGTCCCCATGGCAATCCCGTCTGCTACGGTAATCGTACCAAACTGAACAGGCCAAGCACCTTGTTCTTTTACTCCTTCTTTGGCTAATTTCCCAAAATCATGCAGGTGAATATTACAAGGCGTATTTTCAGCCCAAGTCGAAATCACTCCGACAATCGGAGTCTCAAAGTCCTTGTCTGTCATTCCTGTCGCACGAAGCATGGCACGGTTAGGAGATTTGACCATACTGTCATAAATCTTACTTCTGTGGCGTGTATCTAGCTTATCTGTCATATCTTTCCCTTTCATTGCAGTCATCTTTGTGCTTTATTATACCACACTTAGGCTCTATTGGATAGAAGAAAATATTTAAATTTTCAGAATATTGGAATAATAAAGCTGAAAATAGGTGCATCTGCAAAAAAGCTTTGTTATTGTCAAAAAGAAAATCAAAAAATTCTGTCAAGTAACTTTACTTTACAAAAAAGTTTTGTTATACTGTTAAAGTTGATGAAAATCATGAGATTGCATCGAATTACATTCTAAAAGGAGAAACAAACAATGGCAGTACCTGCACGTCGCACTTCAAAAGCGAAGAAAAACAAACGTCGTACACACTACAAAGTAACAGCTCCATCTGTAAACTTTGACGAAACTACTGGAGATTACTCACGTTCTCACCGCGTATCACTTAAAGGATACTACAAAGGACGTAAAATCGCTAAAGCTGCAGCAGCTGAATAATAGAAGGGAGATACCATGCGCGTAAATATTACACTTGAACACAAAGAATCTGGTGAACGCTTGTACCTTACTTCTAAAAACAAACGTAACACTCCAGACCGTCTTCAATTGAAGAAATACTCACCAAAACTTCGCAAACACGTTGTGTTCACCGAGGTTAAGTAGACATTCATTACACGTCAGTTAAGACGAAAAACATTGATTTAAAGCGATTTTTGAAATTTTGAATTTCAATAGATTGTGGTATAAATCAGTGGAGTCTCTACATTTTTCTCTACACTTTTTAGATAATAAAATTTAAGTAGAACATGCAGATAATAAAGGAACACTTCGTATGAGGTGTTCCTTTATTATAACAAAAACTCTAAAATCTGGAATAATTCATTTATTATAATTATATCAAATCTTATGTTTTTTTATTTTTGTATAGACAAAATCTTTGGGATTATCATGTGCCCCAATATCTGATGATTCTAATTTTTCAATTGATATTGAATCTAGTTAGAAACTTTCCAAATTATAGCTTGACAAATATTTCAACTGTCATTAGTAATTCTCTTAGACCAATAACTCTAATTCTTCTATATCTTCTTCTCTATCATTTTTGATTGCAGAAAATGCAGATAAAGTAGCTTCAAATGCATCAGCTCTAAAAGTTCTATTTCCTTCTCGAATACCATTTTCAAAAAGAGTTTTTAAATTTTTTTCTTTTTCCAAAAACATGCTTTCAACAAAGCTAAATTTTTTTGCACTAGAAGAAATATCATTACAGTTCAAGTACATACTATAAAGATAATTCTTAAAATTCATACTCTCATTCCATAAATATGAAGTTATAGGATTTGCTCCTAGATATTCAGCAGTATAATCATTTGAAGGTTGGAATAGATGTAACTTATCCCTATTCTGTGCTAATGCTAGCTGCTCAGGTTTAAACTCACTGAACGTATTATTATCATAATACCAAGTACTTCTTCGCTTTATAGACTCTTCTTCATCCATAAAAAACATATCCGGGTTAAAATTTCTAACATTTTGATAGTTCCCGGTTGCAATACCATCAAGTCCAACAGATGCAAACATCAAATCTTGCGGATTAGCATAACCTATAATAATCTTTTTCCCAGATAACTTTAAACTAAGTATCGCATCCAAAAGATTGTATAAATAAACTGAATTTGATACGAAAGGTTCTTCATTCGGTTTCCTTAAAGTTAAATAGTATCCATTGACTTTAGATAATACTAAAAATCCAATAAAATCGCTAAACCTCTCGTCTAGCACAAAGTCACTTCCAATTGAAATAGTCTGATAAAAAATGCCATCAATACCGCTCGATAAACCACCGTACATAAGGTCTTCTTGTTGTTGTATCCAATCTTCACTAAAACTGTTAGAAAATGTTCCTGGAATAATATATTCATCTACACCCAATGTATTTTTTTGAAAATTGATAACATTTTTTGAAAATTGCTTTGCTTCTTCACCCATAAATGAAGTTGTTTTATAATCTAATTGTTCAAAGTAGGGAAAATTCAAAATTTTATCTAAATTTGTTCTCGGTTGGTAAAATTGGGGATCAAATAAAATCTTCCCGCCGTTCTTCTTTATTTCATTAGCATGCTCTTTCAATCTTTGAGGTCTTTGTCCTGATTGCAGAGCTCGCGGAGATAATATAACTTCAATATTATTGTATTTGCTGGAAAATTCTTTATTCAGAGCCATCATTCCATAGCCCTGCTGTAAAATCATTCTCATTTAATAACCTTTCCTTTTTAAAAAATCTAATATTTCAAGTGCCGAACCCGAACGTTTATGTACTGCTGGAGATAAATTCTTTTTTATAACATATTTTAAATCTTCTGGAATATTATTAAAGTCAACTGAATCTGGAGAAAATTTTAATGTTTTTTGTAAAATTCTCTCCTTTGATATTTCTCCTTGCACTATAGGATTTGCACTAGTTAATAGTTCATATAATACAACAGCCCATGAGAACAAATCTGTTCTCTCCGAAATTAACTTTTTTTTATTTGCAACTTGCTCTGGGGCTGCATAACCAATTGTCATCGGTCCAAAAATGGCTAAGTCAGAAGTTATTGAATCATCAGTTAAATCTCTTGCGATTCCAAAATCTAACAACACTAACTCTCCATTTTCTGTAATCATTATATTTTCGGGCTTCACATCTCTATGCACTAATTTTTTTTGGTGAACTAAAGCTAATGCTTCTAGCAATTCCTTCCCAATTATAACAGCTTCTTCAAATGCTAGACCGCTTTTATTAAACTCTCTCAATGTTTTTCCTGTGACAAAACTTTCAAGAATTATAAAGATTTCTTGCTGTCCAATCTTTATTATCTGAGTATCCAAAATTACTGGAAAATATCTTGATGATAATAACTTTAAAATATCAATCTCTCTTTTAGTTCTCTTCTCACCATCATCGCTCGTAAACTTAATTACTTTAATAACTAAATTTCTCTTTAAATTCTTATCGAAAGCTTGATAAACAGTTTTCATACCACCATGACCAATAGGATTGGGATTTATCTCTAAATACGGATATGTAAGAAACAATTTATCTAATACAAGTCTAAAAAAATCATCGTTATTCAATCTTAAATTTTCCATCTATTATCCCTTCATTTATTTCCCAAAGAAGTGGTGTGTTTATTAGTTTATTTTTCCTATTTTTTATTTTAAAAATAATCTTATGATTATTCGTAACAGCTACTCCAACCCCTCTTCTATGTGCTAACTCCTTAGCTTTCTGCTGTATATCTTCTGATAATTCCGGCAACAAAATAAAAGACTGATTTGAAAACCAAAGATGACGCTCAGCTTGCTCAATAACATATTTCCAATTTGTCAATTTAGCTTCATAAACTGATAAAGAAGAAATAAAGAGAAGGTCGGTAATGCTCTTCAATCTTATGAGATTTCCATCGATATCTATCATATCTCTGTTCATTAGCCGACTTAAAGAAGAGTTTAAAACGGGTAAATCTAGATTTAAGTTTCGTAAAACTGTTTCCTTCTTCACATAAGACTTGCCTTTTAAATAAGAAAGTATATATGTATCTACCCTTTGTATATGAGGGACATTAGAATTAAGAAGTCTTTTTTCTAATAACGATGTGTTTATTGATAGCTCAATAATATCTGGTCTTCCAAAATTTGTTGGCAATTCTCTAATATAGAATCTTTTGTTTTTCTTTGAAAATTTTATAAACGAATCCACTAACTCAAATTCAGTTAAAAACATTTATTCTCAACTCCTAACTTAAACATTATAACATCTTTTCAGTATTTCATTAAACCTTTTCATTGCCAATCACGTAAAATTTTATAAAAATGTCATTTAAACAATATAAAAAGAGGAATCTGCTTCAAATTCCTCCTTAATTCATATTTTTAGTAATCTCATTAAACGAAGAGATTAACTTTTGCCGCTTCTCGTTTGACAAACTTGAAATATTTTTGCTCAAAGTCTCTAATGATACAGCATTCTCTGAAAATTGAAAATCAAAGAAGTCTTCTACTGAAATATCTAATGCTCTAATAACTTTCTCTAGAGTTTGAATTTTAAAATCATATTTTTGAATCTCAATATTTTGTATTGCTTTAATACCTAACCCAGCCATCTCCGATAATTTTTCTTGACTAAGCTTTTTTCTTTTCTACACTCCCTTATTCTGAGTGAAATATATTGTTGTAATTGGTCATGTTTCATGTTTTACCTCTTTTATCTATTTTACTATCCATTTCCTCCAATAATAAGCACAATATACAATCCAAAAGCCGAATAAAGTATTGTTCCTTGTCGGTTCTGTCTCTGTTCTTGAAGTTGTAGATATTTTTACTGATAATATTAAAATTTTATCAATAAGTGCTTTGATTACTATACTTTTGTCTATTGGAATACTAATTTATAGAAATCACAAATGATGTTTAAAACCTTTGAAATGTTGATTTCAAAGGCTTTTTCTTTTGATTTTAGCAGAAGAATTGAATTTTAACTGATTATAATCATTTAGAGATAATTTCAGCCAAATCTATCACTCTTACTTCGTGCATCTATACTCTAATCCAAGAGACTTACAAATTTGTGAAAGTTCTTCTCGATACCAATAGTATCTATTAAATTCTTCAAATGATTTTATATCTCCAAAATCAGGTCTTTTTGCTTTCATATGCACACCTTAATAAATTCAAATTTGTCATACAATCAATCTACTTGCCAACTTGTCAACCTGTCTTAATCTCTTTACTTTCTAATTTCCAGCTATCAAACTCAATTTTAATCAACCAAAAATCTATCCGAAGTTTTTATGATATGTGCTGTTTCTTTGACGTCCAAATCATCTGTATACAGCAAATGATTTTGAGTAATATTTTTAGCTAAGAAGTCATTTCTTGACTGGATAGATAAATCGCCTGTTCTTTCAATTTCTTTTCTAGAAGAATCTCGGTCTCTAAGTGTTTCTTCTTCTGCTAGCAAGACACAGTATTTTAAGTTTATCTGTTTTGCCTTTAAGAACTCCGCAATTTTCTTAAGTTGTTCCTCAAATATGACGTATTCTATGATGACTGTAATGCCTCGGGCCATGAAATTATTGGTCAGACTGATGATATTATCCCAAAACAAGTCCATGTAATAACCATCATCCTCCCAAGGTGCTACTAGGCCGCTTTTAATCATTAAGTAGATCATGTCGCCTTCGATCACCGCACTTTTGTCAAAAGAGTAAGCTAACTCTTTGCTGACCGTGCTTTTTCCAACGCCTGGAGGTCCAGAAACAATATAAACACAATTTTCCAACCTAATACCTCTATCAATTCTAACGATTCTGAGAATAACTGCTCATATTATAGCATTTCTAAGATATTATTTCTATCGACTTCAAATCCTTCAAACAGAGTGTGAAAATGGATAAAATTCGGAAAAAAGTTCTCAGAAAGAAGCAAGAAAACCCTTTCTTTTGGAAATTTTCATTTTAATGCAATAAATTTTGACAGATGGTCTGCTAGCCTTTATAATAGTATTATTATTAGAATTAGGGAGAGTATGTCCATGCCAAGCAATGAAGATAACAAAGGTATGTTGCGTAATTTTTTAGGGGGCTTTAAGCGTCTTATAAAAGGAGAAGAGAAGGAGGAAGAATCGTCTGCTTCCAATAATAATCAAGGAAGCACCCCACAGGTCAATATGACCCAAGAAGATAGAGAGAATTTCCTCATTGAGAAAGCTTTGGAATCTATCCAATACTACGACCGCTTAGATGTTATGAATATCGGCGGAGAAGAAGATCCAGACGAATCTCAAGCGATAGAAAGTGAATCTAGTCTGGCTCAAGAAAAAGTGACAGTTAAGGGGCCTTCGACTAGCGAGGCAGATTCTGCTGAAACAAGCCTCTCAACAGCGGTAGATTCTCGGAAAAAGCGGGGCTTGAAGAGCGCTGCAGACTCAATATCCTTATCATTGAGTATTGAAAGCAAAAAAGCGTCTCGGAGCTTATCCGTCTCCAAATCACAAACACAAAGTTTGGCAGTTGGCCAATCTGACAGCAAGGAAGCTGATACTTCTTCCAGCTTATCGGTGGCTGAGTCGATTGCACAAAGTTATGCCATCGAACAATCTATCTTTGAAGAAAATAGAGCATCGTTAAGCCTATCTATTTTTGAGTCGGTATCGCAAAGCATGGCCGCTGAAGAGTCTATCAGTTCAGATAGCGAAGCGTCTCTTAGCCTGTCGGTGGCTGAGTCTGTTTCCCAAAGCATTGCTATCCAAGAATCAATCAGCGCAGAAATCGAAGCGTCTACTAGCCTGTCTGTGGCCGAATCTGTTTCCCAAAGCATCGCCATCCAAGAATCAATCAGCGCAGAAACAGAAGCATCGCTTAGCCTGTCGGTGGCGGAATCTATTTCGCAAAGCATTGCTATTCAAGAATCAATCAGCGCAGAGAACGAAGCGTCTATCAGCCTGTCTGTAGCTGAGTCTGTTTCCCAAAGCATCGCCATCCAAGAATCAATCAGCGCGGAAACAGAAGCATCTCTGAGCTTGTCTGTAGCTGAGTCTGTTTCGCAAAGCATCGCGATTCAAGAATCGATCAGCGCAGAAATCGAAGCGTCTACCAGCTTGTCCGTAGCTGAGTCTATTTCGCAAAGCATCGCGATTCAAGAATCAATCAGCGCGGAAATCGAAGCGTCGCTTAGCCTGTCTGTAGCTGAGTCTGTTTCTCAAAGCATTGCCATCCAAGAATCAATCAGTGCGGAAACGGAAGCATCTCTTAGCCTGTCTGTGGCTGAGTCTATTTCTCAAAGCATTGCCATCCAAGAATCAATCAGTGCAGAAACGGAAGCATCTCTTAGCCTGTCTGTGGCGGAATCTATTTCTCAAAGCATTGCCATCCAAGAATCAATCAGCGCAGAAACGGAAGCGTCGCTTAGCCTGTCTGTGGCAGAGTCTGTTTCTCAAAGCATTGCCATCCAAGAATCAACCAGTGCAGAGAACGAAGCGTCTACCAGCTTATCTGTAGCTGAGTCTGTTTCTCAAAGCATTGCTATCCAAGAATCAACCAGTGCTGAAAACAAAGCGTCCACTAGCTTGGCTGTCGAGGAAGCCGAAGTCTTAGATAGAGCTATTGAACAGTCTATTATCACGGAAAACGAAGTGTCTACTAGCTTATCTATCGTAGAGTCTGAAGCACTAAGTAAAGCGATCGAGTTATCAATTAGCGCGGAAAATGAAGCGTCTATCAGCCTGTCTGTAGCGGAATCTGAAGCCTTAAGTCGGGCAATTGAACAGTCTATCAGTGCGGAGAACGAGGCGTCACTAAGCCTATCTATTACAGAAAATGAAATTCAAAGCATCGCAATTGAACAGTCTATCAGCCTAGAAAATGAAGTATTTACTAACCTGTCTATGGCAGAAGCTCAAGCGAAAAGCGTGGCCGTAGAGCAGTCTATCAGCTTGGAACAAGAACAGTCACGCAGCCTATCTATCGCTGAATCGCAATCACAACATGCAGCGGTAGAACAATCTCGCAACCTGGAACAGGAATATTCATACAGTTTGGCAGCTGCGGAATCTAGAGCGAAAAGAGATACTATTGAGCAGTCTACCAGCTTGGAGCAAGAACAATCATTTAGTTTATCTACTGCAGAATCTAAAGTCCTCAGCAGAGCCGTTGAACAATCAATCAGCGTCGAACAGGATCATTCATTCAGCATTTACCTTGCCCAATCTGAAGCACATAGCATTATTATTGAGCAGTCTATCAGCCTAGAGCAAGAACAGTCACGCAGCCTAGCTATTGCTGAATCACAATCTCAAAGTATCGCCATTGAGCAATCAATGAGCGTGGAAAGAGAGCGTTCAATCAGTCTATCTATCGCTGAATCACAATCTCAAAGAATGATCATTGAACAATCAATCAGTGCAGAGAGAGCCCATTCGATCAGTCTGTCTGCTGCCGTATATCAATCGCAAAGCATGGCTTCTGAGTTTACTACTGTCACACAGAATTTATCAACCTTGGCCATGATTACCAAGAGACATAAAAAATAAGCTCAGAACAAACAGCGAATGAATACTGAAAGGAACTAATATGATTAGAAATATTCTATCAAGTAATGGTAAAAGTCTAGGAATCACCGACATTCTACCCCAGTATGGTGAAGACTATCGTCTCTCTGTCATGGACGGAACAGTTGACTATCGAACAATTCCCCTAGGAGCCTACGATTTGTTCAAACAAGGCTCCAGCAAACAGGATTATCTGGCAGACATTGAAAAAATTAAAACAATGGGCTTCAATACCTACCAGCTATCCCTTTCATGGACTCGCCTCTTCCCGACAGGAGAAGAGCGGAGACCCGATGCTAAGGTTCTTGCTTTCTATGAGTCAATTATCGATGCACTTCTCGAAAATGACATCGAACCAATTGTGAGCTTGTCTCATTTTGACTTCCCGCTTCATTTGTATGAAAAATACGGAGCATGGAAAAGTCGGCAAATGATTGCCATGTATGAAAAGTATTGTGAAGCCGTTTTGACCCACTTTAAAGAAAAAGTCACTTACTGGATTACCTTTAAAGAAATGAGCGCTCTTCCCTATTTGCCATTCTTAGGCGCTGGGCTACACTTTGATAGCACAGAAAACCAGGAGCAACAAATCTGGCTGGCTGCTCACCATCAGCTAATCGCATCCGCAAATGTGGTTAAGCTCGGTCAAACCATCAATCCAACCTTCCAATTTGGTAGTTTGATTACCATCAATAGTGATTCCCACCAGGAAAATCACTCAGCTACCGATGCCTTGGGCCATGAGCTGAACAGACGTAAAAACTACATTTTTACAGATGTGCAGACCAAGGGCCACTATCCAAACCACTTCCTTCGCTACATTGAGCGAAATCAGCTGGATCTGGGCATTACGGAAGAGGATGTCTTCGCCTTAAGAGAAGGAGTCGTGGACTTTATTGCCTTCTCACATTATGCGGCAGAAAATATCCAGAATTTGTTTACCAGCAAATATGTCCGCAAAAATGTAGAAACTTGTCTGGCACAACCTGTTCTTCTTCGTATTGCCATGTCTGAGCTATATGAGCGCTACCACAAGCCTCTCTTGGTCATTGAGACTTGTTCTGAAGTCTCTGACCATCCGCAATTAGCTAAGAACATTCAAGACAACGTTCAAGAAATTATTAAATCCGTTGAGATTGACGGGATTGAGTTGCTTGGCTACACGCCTTTCAGCTGGAGCGATGTAAACATCTAGGATTCAGTCCCACGTTCAAAACATAGAAAAAATCTCCCTAAGAAAGTGGACAACCACTTGTGGGGAGATTTTTGATGTTTTAGAATAGAATCAAAGCCTTATTCTTTTCCTTTGCTATCCCTATAAATCCGATAGCTGGTCTCAGCGACAGGCAGGCCGATGATGGTGTACATATCACCTGTAATTGAGCGGATAAAGCGAGGATCCAGCTCCTGAAAGCCATAAGCACCCGCCTTATCCAGCGGACGCTTGTCATGCAGATAGGCCTCGATGATAGGCTCTAATTCTGGGTAATAATCTACAAAGTCCACCTTCGCCACGGTGTAAAAGACTTCTAGAAAATCCTGCATACGTAGGCAGACCGAGGTCACTACATGGTGGCTCTTGCCAAAGTAAGAGCGAAACATCCGATCAGCTTCAGCTAAATCCTGTGGTTTATTGTAAATCTGACCATCCACTACGACGATGGTATCAGCTGAAATATAAAGGGTTTCAGCTTCCAAGTCCAAATCGGACTTGGCCTTGGAAATCTCACAACAAATCTTGGCTGCCTTGGTCAGAAAATCCTGTTCATCGATGGTTGCCATGCAATGCTCTTCGATAGCTCGCTCGTCCACTTCTACAGACTGAATCTCTGGATTCAAAAAACTCAGCAATTCCTTGCGTCTGGGCGACGTAGATAGGAGTACAAAGCGACGAATCCTTCCTTTTTCACCTTCTCTTTGGTAGTCAAAAACCGTCTTCATGATTGTCCTCCCGTGTCCTTTAATTGAAAGAGTTCTTCCACCCGCAAATCAAAAACCTGAGCAATTTTTAAAGCCATCTCTAGCGAGGGATTATAGCGGTTATTTTCCAAGTGCAAGATCGTTTCGCGCCGCATGCCGATGCGGTCAGCCAATTCCTGCTGGGTCATGCCTCTGGTTTCACGGACAGATTTGAGTTTGGTGATAATATTGCTTTCCTTGGCCATCTTCAACCTCTCTTTTCAAATAAAAAGAAGACAAAGCCAAAGAGCAAAATCAAGACACCAATCATAATGAAGAATATTCCGGCATTGACTGTGATGGAACCTACATTAGCGCTAAGCCCTGCAAGCACCAGTAAAATTGCTATACAAATAGCAAACATCAAAGTCGCTGCTTTTGCTAGATTGGCATAAAAGCGCTCGTCTGCTTTCTCATTGACCTTTTTTAAGGCAAAAAATAAAAGAAAGAGAAGCTGGATAGCGAGGAGCCCTCCCAAGGCAATGTACTTTATAATGGACGGATTGGTGCTCGGAGTCCACAACCAAATTCCGACAGTATAGATAGAGGTTGCCGTAAGATTCAACAGATTATAAAATTTCATGGTCAGATCATAGACCTGCTTTTCTTGAATCTCTTTCATCTTCTTAGGCCACGGTTTCATGTGAAACCAAGACCAGATGCTTATAAGCTGACCTATACTTACCAAACCGACAATCATCCACTTGGCTGACCAGCTGAGATTGCTGGGAGCAAGGAAAACAGTAAAATCAATAAAGAGAGCGGTGGCGACTAAAATGAGGCCACCCGTTTTTTGACTTTTTTTCATGATAGACTCCTTTCATTGTGTTAGAAATATTTAACACCTTTATGTTATAAATATATCACATAAAAGAATAAAAGACAAGCATTTATGTACTATTTGGGAATTTTTTATTTCCGCAAACAAAAGCCCCAGAATTTCTCTGGGGAGCTGGCTTATTCTTTACCAATACAACATTCTTTGTGTTCCTGCAAGCTTTCATCGGTCTGAATGGTTACTTTGGCAATGCCATAAGCTAGAAGCTTTTGGCGCAAGTTAGCCTGCGTTTCAGCCAGCAAATTAGGATTTTCCAAACAGATATGGAGCATGGCAAATTTTTCCAAGCCGTCTGTCGTCCAAACATTGAGCTGGGTGATGGCTCGCACATTTTCCAGCGCTGCTATTTCCTGATAAAGCTGGCTGAGATCCACATCGCTGGGCACATGGTCTAGGAAAATCTGGATAGTCTCCCAAAATTTTGGCAGAGCATTGCTGAGAATAAAGCCTGCGATGACAAGAGAAAGCAGCGGATCCAGGAAATACCAATCGGTGAAGCGCAAAATGAGAGATACGAGAATAACCGCTAGCCAACCCAAAATATCCTCAAGAAAATGCAGGCTGAGAATGGATTCATTGTGACTGTGGCCATGGCTGACTACTCTGCTGGCTGCTGTATTGACGACAATGGCGACAATCCCCAAAATTAACATGCCATCATAATTTACCTTCTCAGGCGCAAATAATTTAGGGACATTTTCCACAATGACCAAGGTTGATCCAACCAGCAAAATCACCGAGGTCAACAGGGCTCCCAGCAAGCTGTATCGTTTATAACCCAAGGTATATTCTCGGTCTTCTTTTTTTGTGGAAATCTTTTCAAAAAGAGTCGATAGACCAATAGCCAGAGCATCTCCCGAATCATGAATCGCATCCGCTAAGATAGCGCTGGAATTAAAGAGAAGGCCAAAGATAAATTCAATAATGGCAAAAGAAAAATTCAAGAGAAAGGCAATTGTCATATTTTTACTGGATTTCATGTGAACCTCCTTGTTTATTTTTCTAAGTAGATAATACTTATGGTATAATGTAATCAATACCGAACACTCTGTTCAATTATATTATCTCCTATTATTAGAAAGGAAACAAGAGCCAGTTCATGTCCTTTGTCTCTTAGCAGACAAAAAGCTCTTTTTGTACGGAATTTCCATGGATAGACGAGTAAAAAAATCACGCGCAGCTATTTACCAAGCCTTTATCAGCCTGCTCAATCAGAAAAGCTACGAAAGCATCACCGTTCAGGAAATCATTGACCTAGCAGATGTCGGGCGCTCTACCTTCTATAGCCACTTTGAGACCAAGGAAACCCTGCTAGAGGAACTTTGCCAAGAGCTCTTTCAGCATACCTTTATCGAGCGCTCGGAAGGACGCGATTTATTTGAAGCTACAGCCCATATTTTCCATCACTTTCGGAAAAATCAGGATCGGATAGCCACCCTTCTCTTGGCTAAAAATACTTACTTCATCAACCGCCTGAAAATCGAGCTGGAACACTATCTCTTCCCCATGATTCAGCAGAAATTATTGCAGAAAAAAAGTCATCTGCCAGACAACTTTTTAAAAAATTATGTGACGTCAACTTTTGTGGAGACGGTCAGCTGGTGGCTGCAGCAAAGAAAGCAGATCGATGAGGACACGATTTCCCACTATTTTCTAGATTTGATGAGCTAATCTGCAATTTACCTATCATTTTCAGGGAAGATGTGGTATAATCGTTCCTTGACGCAGGAAAGGAGATTGACTATTTATGAAAAAAGAACACTCACCATTTTTAATTCCAGGTATAGTGATGATAGGGATAGCACTACGGGCTCCTTTTACTGTTTTGCCTATCGTTCTGACAGACATTGCGGAGGGGCTACAGGTTCCAGTTAGCTCTCTGGGCCTCTTGACCAGCCTGCCTTTGATTATGTTTGCCCTCTGCTCGGTCTTTGCTCCGCGCTTGGCGCAAAAGATAAGCTTGGAAAAGCTGTTTGCACTTGTGCTCGTCGTGCTAACTCTAGGCTCACTGATTCGCGTGTTTAATCTTCCCTTACTCTATACGGGGACTATTATTTTAGGAGCGGCTATTGCTGTCTTAAACGTCCTTCTTCCGAGCTTGATTCAGGCCAATCAGCCGCATCGAATCGGATTTTTGACAACCCTTTACATCACATCTATGGGGCTATCAATTACGATTCTTTCTGCTCTAGCTGTTCCCATCGTTCAAATGAGCTCTTGGCGGGGTCTCATATGGGTGTCGACTCTGATTTGCTTTGTGATTCTCTTGGTTTGGCTACCCAATGTCAAATATAGCCATCGCTTGGCTAGTAAGCAGCAAGGAAAGCAAGAGCAAGGAGCTCTTCTGAAAAATCCAAGAGTCTGGGCCTTGATTTTATTTGGTGGTTTACAGTCACTACTCTTTTATACAAGTATGACTTGGTTGCCGACTTTAGGACAACAAGCTGGCCTTTCTACTGATACGACAGGCTTATTGGCAGCCGTCTTTTCTCTAATTAGCCTGCCCTTTTCGATGACAATTCCTAGTTTGACAGCCCGCTTGAAAGCTCGTCAACGTCTGGTCATGATTAGCTTAGTTTCCGCAGCAGGTCTGATTGGTATTGCCATGCTCCTGATTCAGACAGATTCCTTTGCTTACTGGTTGATTCTTAATCTCCTCATTGGCATGTCTGTCAGTGCCCTCTTCCCCTATCTCATGGTAACCTTCTCCCTCAAGACCTCTACGCCTGCGCAAACGGCCCAACTATCTGGACTGGCTCAAACTGGAGGATACATCCTAGCTGCCTTCGGACCTAGCCTCTTTGGCTACAGCTTTGATTTGTTCCATTCTTGGACACCAGCCATCCTCATCCTCCTCGGTCTGACCGTCATCATGACCATGAGCCTCTTTTACATAGAAAAATTTGACAAGATTCTATAAAACTTCTGATTCTCCATCAGGAGTTTTTTGCTGCCAAGTTTCTTGTGATTGCTGAAATTCACTTGAAATCATCTTTCCTCATCTTACCTGCTTGATTTTTTTGATTATAACATAGTTTCAAAAGGACTTTTCTTATTTTTGACAAAACAACTTACATTTCATTATAAAAACTTGAATATGCTTATAAAATGAATTATAATGGACTTATAAAGTAGCAGAAAGGATGAGAAAGATGTATCAAGAGCAGCGGCTTTCAAAGATGCTGGAACTTTTGGAGGACAAAGGGCAGCTGGCATCCAAGGATATGGTAGACTATTTTCAAGTTTCAAAGGACACTATTCGCCGTGATTTCTCAATTTTGAGCGAGCGAAAACTGGTTCAGCGAACCCATGGCGGGATTATTCCTTTGGAAACTAGTCGGCAAATTCCTTCTTTCAACGACCGTGTCGGCCAACTAAACCAAGAAAAAAAGGCCATTGCTCACAAGGCTCTGGACTTTCTCAAACCCAATCAGGTCAATTTCTTTGATGTATCAACGGTGGTTCTCAAGCTGGCTCAGCAAGTTCAGCAACCGATGACGATTTTTTCTCATTCTTTGGATAATGCCATCATGCTGAGTGATCAAGAGCAGGTTGATTTCCATCTTTTAGGTGGGAGGTTCTATCCGAGAAATCGTTTTTACTACGCCCTCAATGAAGCTGAGTTGCTCAGAGAAATTTCTTTCGACCTAGCCTTTATCGGAGCTGCAGGGCTAAAAAATGGCCAAGTCAGCTTTGAAGACCAAGAAGATGCCTATCTGAAGAAGCTCGCTCTCAAGCAGGCTAAGACAAAGATTCTGCTGGCCGAGCAGGCCAAAGTTAAGAAAGAATCAAACTATATTTTAGGAAATATCAGCGATTTTGACTACTGGATCACGGATCAAAAACCTAGCCCTGAGCTAGAAGCTCTTCTGACTGGGAAAGTCACCATTATTTACTAGCTCGACAAGATTTCATTTTGTAGCTTATGGAGGAAGCAACCATGACCAAGCAACCTATTCGTTTGATTATCAGCGACATTGACGGCACAATCCTTGATGACCAGCACCAAGTAGATCCACAACTGAGGGAGCAGATCCCCTTGCTGAAAAAAGAAAATATTCCCTTTATTCTAGCTTCTGCCCGCTCTCCTCTGGGAATGGAGCCAATTGCGCGCGAGCTGGGACTGGGTGATAACCCACTAGCCTGCTACAACGGTGCTCTGGTCATCAAGGGTGACCCGCAAGATTACGAGACCATTATCGAGCATCCATTGGATAAAAAAGAAATCCGCACTTTTCTGGAGTTGGTCAAGACTGAGTTTCCTAGTATTTCCAGCAATCTCTACTCTGGTAAAGATTGGATTACTGACCGTTTGGACAAGTGGGTACAAATTGAAGCTGAGATTACAGGTGAGCGACCTCTTATTCAAAATGTTCTATTGCCCGTTCTGGATGCCCTCATTCCAGTCCATAAGTTGCTATTGATTGATGAAGCAGCTGTTATCCAGCAACTGCATGCTTACTTGCAAACGCTGGATTTCCCCAACACAGCCTTCTACCTGTCCAAGGACAACTATTTGGAAGTCACACATAAACATGTGTCAAAAGAGCAGGCCATGACGATTGGAGACAACTTCAATGACCTTCCGATGCTGCGAATGGCTGGTCTGGGAGTCGCCATGGGTAATGCCCCTGAAGCAGTTAAACTCGAGGCAACAGTTGTCACTAAAAGCAACAACCAGAACGGTGTCGCAAAAGCTATTGAAAAGTATGTTTTGATGTAACGAAAAAATCTGCCCTTGAGCAGATTTTTTTATTGATGGTAATCATAGGCAAGCCGAGGGCTACCGTCTGGCAAATAAATCGTACCACACTGGCTAAAGCCGTAGCGGAGAATGGCTGCTTGCATCGGATGGTTATCCGCATGCGTATCGATGTGGAGATAGGAAATTTGCTGCAGGCAAAAGTCAAAACACTGGTAAGCCAGACCCTTGACTTGTCCATTTGAAGCGATACGGTGGATTGTACCGTAGGGCTCTGAAAAATGCCAAGCACCTTCAATCTCTTGGTAGGTCGGATCTGGTCCGATGATGAACGCAAAAGTTCCAACAACTTGCCCAGCCTCTTCAAAGACATAGCAGTGACCCGCCCGAATATCTTCCTCTACCAACTGACGATTCGGATAGGAAGCCGGCCACTGATTTGGATTTCCCATAGTCCGCATAAATTCCCTAGCCTGCTCAAAAATTGCTAAAATTGCCGGGATATCTCGCGTTTCCGCCAAGCGAATCATGTCTTCTCCCTCCAGCTTGCATTCTTATTTGACAAATTCCTCGTAGTTGCCCGTGTAATTAGCCCACTCCTTACTGAAGAATTTTTCATTGATCTGATAGTTGGGAGCAGGTTGGGAGTTAGATACAAAAGGATCTACAGCCTTGTCGAAGGCCAGCCAGCCATTCCAGCCCATGTGGATCGTATCCTGCATAAAGTAAGGCTTGTCGCCGTCCTTAGAAAAGTCAGCAATATTCGTAAAACCTTGACTTTCCAACTGGAACTTAATCTTCTCAACCGTCCGCTGGTACATATCTTCGCTCAGTCCAGTATAGGCCATCCATTTGGCATTGACCGGTGGAATGACAAAGATGACATTGGTTTTTGATTTGGCAAATTGCTCCAAAACCAGCTGCAAATCATTGTACTCAGGAGACTTTTCGTAAGACTGCTTGGATTGGAAACCTTTAAACTTCTTGATTTTTCTGGCCAAACGCTTCTTATAAAAGTCATTATCGATGCCTAAATCATTGTTATTAGTTCGCTCCATAGCATCTGCCGTAGCCAGTTTTTCCAATTCTTCATAGGAGAATTCATCCGGAAGACGGGAAAGCTGAGGCAAGACCTTCGTGTCAAAATTGTCATTATTGCCAGCCGCAAGAGTGCTGAAAAGAGCATCTTCCCGCTGATAAATCCGGCTCATGGTGTTGATATACTGCTGCTCAAAAGAAGTCAGTTGGCGTCCATCAGCCACTTTCCTGACAATATCCCCCATAGCAATGTTAGGATAGAGCTGCAAAAGCCGCTGGGCTGCATACTGAGAGCCTACACCACCGTCCTGCCAGCTAAGAAAACCAGCTAGCTGATCGCTATTGAAATACTGCTGAAAAGCCGCCGCATCATAGCCCTTTTTGGTGAACCATTGAGGAGAAACGACATAGACAGCCGTCTTATTTTCCAGCTCAGAGGTCATCTGCTGCATTCCAAAATATTGGTTGAGCGAAGCCGCCCCCCGCTGCCCTAGAAAATAAGGTCGGTAATTGCGGTCATACTTCTCAGCCAAAACAGCTGGGTGCATACTGTCAAAGCGCAGCCATTCGCTGGAGCCAAAGTAGGGCACAAAACGGGTATCTTGATCTGTCAGGGCCGTCATTTTTTTGCTACGGCTCTTGAAAGTTTCTGCTGTAAGGGTCACAGCTGCCCGCTTCTCTGCTTCCACATCATGCTTTTTCTCAAGCGGATAGAAGAAAAAGAGCAGGGCGACCATGATCAAGGCGCAGAAGACTGGCCCCAGAATCAGCCAGAGTCGTTTAAGCATTACGAAGCTCCGTTACGCCTTCAACGATTTTATTGGCTGTATTCCAGTCATCGCGGCCAAATTCTGATACTGGCACACGGATATCAAAACGGTTTTCCAGTTCAACAATTAGCTCCACTGTTCCCATACTATCCAAAACGCCGGCATCAAACAAATCCTCGTCCATCATGTCCGAAACATCTTCCATAAATAATTCGTCAATAATTTCAATTACTTCTGCTTTTACATCCATTATAGTTTCCTCGTTTACATTTTATTTTTTAAACCAAAGGTCATTCAAAAATCCTGAAAAGATCAAGAATGAGAACATGACAACATGGAAGGTGATAACAACCCCCAGCGCTTGGGTCCACTTGTTGTCAGGTAGGGCTGGCAGTCCCTTGCTTTTACGCTCTTTATTGATGGTCTTTTTCTTACGAAGCCAAGCATCATTGACCACCAAGCCCAGACCGTGGAAAAGACCATAGGCGATATAGTACCAGGTCACACCATGCCAGAAGCCCATGACCAACATATTGATCAGATAGGCCACACTGGAAGTCGTATTGCGGTTTTTAAAGACCTTGTTGCGCATGAGCACCATGACCAGTCGCATAAAGACAAAGTCGCGGAACCAGAAGGACAGGCTCATGTGCCAGCGATTCCAGAATTCCTTCAAATCGCGTGAAACAAAAGGCTTGTCAAAGTTGATAGGACTCTTGATGCCCATGAGATTGGAAATGGCCACCGCAAACATCGAATAACCGGCAAAGTCAAAGAAGAGATCCAGACCAAATACATACATGACGCCTAGCGTTCCTAGATTGAAGAAACCGCCAGTATAGAGGGCATAGGTCTTGACATGCCCTAAAATCATGTGGCCAAAGATATGGGCGAGGACAAACTTATAAAGAAAGCCCAGCATGATATATTTGACCGATTGCTCCAGCATATCCAAAAGCTCATCTCGCTCTGGTATTTGGAGATAATTTTCATTGAAACGCTTGAAACGATCAATGGGGCCACTCGAAAAAGTAGGCATAAAGAGCATAAAGCGGAGGAATTCCCAGAGGCTGAAATCAGTCAGTACGCCATCCCTCAGCTCAATAATCATCCCAACTGAGCGGAAGGTCAGATAAGAAATTCCCAGAAAGCCAAAGAGCGATTGATGGCCACTGATAGCCGGCTCGACCTTGACCCAGAATAGGGGCAGAACCGCCAATGCTGTATGCAAATAAAATATCCACTTGCTATCCCGCTTTTTGCGGTAGAATTTATAAGAATAAACCCAGACCGTCTGCCAGACGACATAAAAGAGCAGAGCATAAAGCTGCGCCAGACTAGGGCCGGTCAGCATCAAGACAATAAAGACCAAGCTGACCAAGGCTTCATAGACTGGGAAGCGTTTTTTAAAGAAGAGTCCGATAAAGATTGGCAAAACGGCCAAGATAAGATAAAGGAAATACTGTGGGTCTCCGTAAGGCTCCAGATGAGGAAGCTGTTTCAAGAAATCCATCATGACTTGTTGACCTCACTAATCAGCCCCTTAATATCAATCTTGCCATTTGGTGTTAGGGGCAGAGATTCCCGATAGAGGAACTTAGACGGCATCATATAAGACATCATGATATCCTGTAGATCCTCCTTGATAGCCTTGGTAATATCGATTTCGCGGTCAAATTGCTCTGCAACACCCTCTTTCAAAATAACGTAGGCCAATAAGTTTTGAACCTTATGGTCCTTGTTGTAGCGTGGCACTGCTACTGCCGCCTCGATATACTTGGATTTGTTGAGGTTTTGAGATACGTCCTCTAGCTCGATGCGATAGCCGTTAAACTTAATCTGGAAGTCCATACGACCGCCATAGAGTAAGAGACCTTCATCAGTCATCGTACCCACATCACCTGTATGATAGGCTGGCAGCCCTTCAAATTCAAAGAAGGCTTCAGCTGTCTTTTCAGGATTATTGAGATAACCCTTGGACACGGCTGGTCCGCAGACAATGATTTCTCCCTGCTGACCATTCGGCAATTTTTGCCCATTTTCATCGATGATAAAGGTTGGAGAATCTTCCTTAGTATAGCCGATTGGCAAGCGCTTGAGGGTCGCTAGCATCTCATCTGTGATGGCAACTGCAGATAGAGCCACCGTTGCCTCAGTCGGACCATAGGCATTGATAATACGAGCCTCAGGGAAACGCTCCCGCAATTTCTGAGCTGTCTTGACCGTCAGCTCCTCTCCATCAAAGTAAAAATGCGTAATGCCTGGCATCTTTTGGCTGTTAAAATCCTCCGAAAGCATGGCCATATCCGCAAAGGACGGTGTAGAAGTCCAGATTGCTACAGGGAGGCTGAGAATCGTTTCAAATAGCTGCTTGAAGTCCTGAGTCAGACTAGAAGGTAGGGCATAGAGCGTGCCTCCCAGCGCCAAAGTAGGCGCCCAGTACATAACTGACAAGTCGAAAGAATAAGGCGGTTGCGCCAGCATTTGCGGACGGCTCGGTGTCGCAAATTCCTTGTCCGTAATCATCCAATTAGTAAAGCTGAGCAGGTTATCATGAGAGATTTGCACACCTTTAGGTTTACCAGTCGTACCAGAAGTAAAGATAATGTAGTAATTATCATCTCCCTTGACTGGATGACTAATCTCATAGGCAGTCTTCTCTGCGTAAGCCGCTCGAACCTGATCCAGACTGAGAATAGCTGCATCTGTATCAGCCAGCGGAAAATCTGCAATGGCGATAATCAGGCTTGGTTTAGCTACTTCCACAATAGCAGTCACGCGCTCCAAGGCTGAATGACTATCAATAGGAATATAGGCATGACCTGCCTTAGTCAGAGCCACAAAAGTAGCCAGCATTTCATACTCCTGACCACCGTAGACAACGACGGGTGACTTAGGAGCCAGCCCCAAGCTATCAATCTTGGCTGCCAGTGCATCGGAATCGGCCTTTAGATCTCCGTAAGTATGAACTTGTCCGAGGACATTGTAGACAGGGAAATCTGGCTGCGTCTGAGCAAAGTGCTCAATTGCTTCAATCATATCTGTAATTGCTGTATTTGACATGTGTATAGTACTCTCTTACATTAAAATTCATTGTAGATAAAGCCACCTTGACCTTGACCAAGGTAACTAAAGAAATAAAGCAGGGCTACGAAAATCACAAAGTATAGCAATGTCTGCCCTACAAACTTATAAATCGTCTTATATTTCGTCATTTCATTCACTCTTATCTTTTTTTAGATAGACATAGATTATTTTACCATTTTATAGAGAAAGATTTCAATATAAAAGCTATGGATTGTGTAAAGTTCTTGTAAGGAAATAAAGAGGAGAAAAGCTGATTCCCTTATTTTTCATGGATGAAATCCTTTTCAAAACATATATCTAAAATTTATATACATTGCTTGACTTTTAGTTCAAAAGGGGCTATCCTATATGTAGAAAATTTATATATAATATTTTTATATATAGGAGGTAGTACATGTATTTTCCTACATCTTCTACCCTGATAGAATTTCTGATTTTAGCGATTTTAGATAAAGAGGATTCCTACGGCTACGAGATTAGCCAGACCATCAAGCTCATTGCCGATATTAAGGAGTCCACTCTTTATCCTATCCTGAAAAAATTGGAAAAGAGTCAGTATTTAGAGACATACTCTCAGGAATATCAAGGTCGAAAACGAAAATATTACTCTCTGACCCCAAGAGGTCAGAAACAACTGGTCAGCCTCAAAGATGAATGGGAGCTTTATACCAACATGATTAATGGCATTATCGAAGGGAGTGTTCGCCATGACAAGAACTGAATATCTAGCTCAACTAGATAACTATTTGAAAAAGTTGCCAGCAAAAGACTACCAAGAAGCCATGGACTACTTTACCGAGTACTTTGACGAGGTCGGCCTTGAGGGCGAGGCAGCGGCTATGGCTGAGCTAGGCAGTCCCAAGGAAGCGGCTCACGAGATTATCATCAATCTTTTGGACAAGAAAATAGAAGAAGACAGCCAAGAAGATAGCTCTGTCAAAAACAGCAAGCAGATCGTCCAGATTGCCATTCTGTCCATCTTGGCAGCACCGCTGGCAATCCCTCTCTTAATCTTGGCTTTGACTTTGGTCTTTACTTTCTTCCTCCTCATCAGTGTCTTTGCTTTTGTTATGGCCACCTTTGCTTTTGCTATGTTTGTCATGGGGGCTAGTCTGATTTGGGACAGTCTGACTCTCGGCATGGGCACTTCTATTCCTGCTTTTGCCCTCAGTTTGGGAATGAGCCTCTTAGCCTTAGGCTTGGCTGGACTCTTCTATCTCAGCATTGGTCCTATCCTCTGCTTTATCAAACTGAGTTTTGTCAAACTCGCCCAAGCCTTGGCACGGAAAGGAGGCCGTCATGTCTAAAGTAAGAAAAACCATATTCAGCTTTGCTATTGCTGCCTGTCTGCTGGGTCTAGGCCTCATACTGGCAGGGCTAGCTAGTGGTGGTCTGCAGGATCTGGTGAAGAGCTCAGCCGCTAGCACCAAGATGGCCAAGCAAGAAGAAACCTATGACAATATCCATTCCTTAAATCTAGAGTTGAGCAACCGCTCGGTTATTATCGAAGAATCGCCCGATGATAAGGTTCACTTGACCTATTATCAAGGAGATGGCAAGACATCTGAAAAAGTAACCACTAAAGCTGAAAACGGAAGTTTATACATTAACGAATCAAGCTTTTTTATCAACATTAACAGCGGCCTGCGCTCCTTACTCGGCTTGATAAATGGAGAATTAGAAAGGACTCAACAAGTTATCCTATCCCTGCCTAAGGGAAGGAACTTGGAAGAGGTTAAGGCCAGTTTGGCTAACGGCAGCCTATCAATCAATGACCTGACAATCAAAAAATTAAAAGCCGATCTCAGCAATGGCTCTATCGAACTCAGTCACAGCCAGATTGAGAGCGGTAGCATTGAAAGTGCTAACGGTAGCATCGAGCTAGTCCAAACCAGCCTGACCGATACTCAAATCAGTCTCGCCAACGGGAGTATTCATAGCGATAAATTAACCCTCAAGGGCAATATCAACATGTCCAGCGACAATGGCTCCATCGATCTCCATCTCACCGAAGAGACCTACAAAGCCATCTCACTGGATCTGCAGACAGATATAGGTGACATTGAACTACCCAAGGAGATGCAGACGAGCCACGAACAAGATGACTTTATCGGCGATCGAGTCATCCACACCAATGAACGGGCCCAAGCCAAGCTGACCGCCCGCACCAGCACCGGCAGCATTGAGATTAATCATTAAAAATAGAACGGAGCCTGATTGGTTCCGTTTTTTATAGTCCAAATGGTAAAATAAGATAAAGAGGTGTTTCGAATGACAAACTATAAATGGCTATTTTTTGATATTGGTTCTACTTTAATCAATGAAGAGAAAGCTTATCAGGATAGGATTGAACAAGCAATCGCAGAAACAAATATCACTTATGATACATTTTATCAAAGAATGCTAGTCTTATTTCAAGAGGGGCTAAAGGGGGATTTAATAGCGCTACAAGAGTATAGTTTAGAACAACCAAAGTGGAAATCTGAGCTAGAAATACTTTATCCAGATGCAAAAATAGTTTTAGAAACTTTGCATAATCGCTATAAAATAGGTGTTATTGCTAATCAGCTACCTAACTTAGAAAAGCGGTTAGAAAACTTTGGTATCAGACAATGGATTGACCTGGTTATCTCATCAGCTGATTGTGGATTTTCTAAACCTAGTTCTAAAATTTTTCAACTAGCCCTTCAACAAGCTTCATGCTCTGCTTCATCTGCTACTATGATTGGTGACAGACTTGATAATGATATTGCGCCAGCTAAGGCATTGGGCATGAAAACTATTTGGATAAAACAAGGATTTAGTGCATATAGTCCAATCCAATCACCATCAGAAGAACCTGATTTTACTGTAAATTCCTTATCGGACCTGCTAAAAATTCTCTAACTCCACCTTTACTTCCTATAGCCTTTATGTTATGATACTCTATAAAATTTATCACAAGGAGGTTCCTATGAAAAAACTCACACCTGGTATGCACATTCGGGTCGTCAGCCCTTCGGCATCAATCGAGCACATCGGAGGATTTGAGGCCAATCTAGCTGCCAAGGAGCGGTTGGAAAAGCTAGGATTTACCGTGTCTTTTTCGGAGCATTATCTGGAAAATGATATGTTAGGCTCTGCCTCCATCGAAAGCCGGGTGACAGACATCCATGCTGCCTTCGCAGATGAGTCGGTTGATGCTATTCTGGCCACCATCGGCGGTTTCAACTGCAATGAGCTCCTGCCCTATCTGGACTTTGAATTGATTGCTAGAAATCCTAAGATTTTCTGCGGCTACTCGGACACAACAGCCTTGCTCAGCGCAATTTATAGTAAGACTGGCATGAAAACCTACATGGGTCCCTCCTACTCTAGCTTTAAGATGGATGCCCTGCAGGACTATCAGACCGAGAGCTGGCTCAAGGCCGTCAGTCAGACTTCTTATGAATTGACTCCTAGTGAAAAATGGGGCAGTAATGCTTGGTATCTGCCCGATGCGCCACTGACCTTCCATAAGACAGAATGGAAAGTCTACAACCATGGGCAAGCCCAAGCCACTGCTATCGGCGGCAATCTCTCTACCTTCTCGCTTCTACGTGGCACACCCTATGCCCCGACAGATGAAAACTATGTCCTTTTTGTTGAAGAGGCGGAGGAAGATGATTATGTGGAGTTTGACCGCAATCTAGCTGCCCTCCTTCAGGCCTATCCTAACCCACAGGCCCTTCTCATCGGCCGCTTTCCAAAAGAATGTCTGATGACAGAGGAGTTGCTCCTTTATATCTTGGACAAACATCCAATTCTCAAACAAATTCCTGTCCTCTATGACTTGGACTTTGCTCATACTCAGCCACTCTTTACCATTACCATCGGTGCTCAGGTGACGGTTGATACGGAAAAGATGGCCATCAGAATTGATGAATAAACAAGAATCCCTCGTTCCAGCTGGAATGAGGGAGATTTCTTTTTGGTTCTATTCAATTAAACTTTCATGATTAGGCTTAGTGTCCACCGGGACCGCCACCTTGGCCGTCTGGGGCACCGCCACCACCAGGGCCATCTGCTGTGATTTCGGTTCGGCTTTGCCCATTAACCGTGATAGTCCCGCCCATATAGGTAGCCTTGCCATCAAAGTCAAAGGCAGATACCGTGGAAGTGATAGCTAAGTTGCCGCCCGTCATGATGATATCGCCATTGGAATCAAGAGCATCTGTATCGCCTTGGCCGACCTCAACCTTGATATCACCACCAGTAATCTTGATGAAAATCTCAGCCCCAGTCGCCGTACTAGCTGCATTGATACCATCATCCGTCGCATAAAGATCAAGTGTACCGCCGTTAATCGTGACATTTGTTCCCTCTAACGCTTCGACACTAGACTTGACTGTGATCGTTCCGCCGTCAATCACCGCTGCATTACTGGCATGAAGACCGTCATCACCAGCATTAATCGTAATGATCCCAGACTGGATATAGAGATTTCCGAGCGAAGTGTCCTCGTCATTATCTGCGTGGATGGCATCCTCCGTCGCGGTAATATCCAGACTAGCCTCCTTGATGTTAATGGCATCATTGGCTGACAAGCCATTCTTGTAGCCTTTAATCGTATAAGTCCCGCCTGTGATACGCAGGTCATCATTAGACTCGACCGCGTTACCATATTTTCCTTCAATAGTCAGACTGCCTGAGCCGTTAAAGGTCAAATCGTCCTTGCTGTAAATGGCCGCATCGTAGTCAGTATTGGTGTGATTGGCTGAGTCAGAAATGCTATTCTTGCTGCCTTCAGCTAGGGTAATGAAGGTTTTATCCGCATTTTCTACCACAATCGCTGCATCCGTCCCTGTCATAGTCACGCCATCCAAGACGATCTGAACCTTGTCTTGATCGCCAGCCTTGACAACAATCTGCACATTTTCACTGCTGCCAGAGAGGACATAAGTCCCAGCTGCCATAATGGTCACCGTTGAGCCAGAAACGCTGGCTCCGTCACCGGATGTCTTGGCTGTAGAGCCGCTCAAGCTAATTTTGGTCGCTGTCGACTCATCATAAGAAGCATCCTGATCACGATCCGTGAAATAGCTAGATGTATCTGCCTTTGTCGTACTGGTAGCCGTTTGAGTGGTCGTGGCACTAGCACTCGTAGGAGTGCTGGACTGGCTGGTCAAGCTGCAAGCTCCCAAGGTGACACTCATTAGCGCTAGAGGCACCATTAGTTTTATTTTCTGAACTATTTTTTTCTTGCCTGTTTTCATGATCGGCCTCTTTCTAGATATTATAATTCATTTTCTTTCGTAATGTAGCGACTGATAGCAATCTCTAGGTTGCCATTGCGCGTGCGTAGGGCATCGATGAGTTCTTTTTCGGTCATTCGACCATTCAGCTGAATGATGTATTTAAGCTTGAACAAACTTCCCATATCAGAGGTTTTGACATTAGCCAGTTCAACATGATTGGTAGCTTTGCTGAAAATATCATCAAAAATGCTCTCATAATCCAGACTTTCTGGTATGACGACAGTCAGCTGGCGCATGGAATGCTTCATCTGACCAAAATTAACCACCTCAAGCAACAGCATGACGAGCGACATGATGAGGGTAAAGACGGTCGCAAAGACCAGATAGCCCATTCCGATGGCAATCCCGATTGTCATGACCAAGAAAATGGACACCAGCTCCTTTGCCCCTCCTGGTGCGGAACGGAAACGAATCAAGCTGAAGGCCCCCATGACAGCAACCCCTGCTCCTAGACTTCCATTGACTAAGAAGATTACAATTGCAATCAAGGTCGGTAAAAGCGCCAAACTCATCACAAAGGATTTGCTGTAAACTGTCTTAAACTGGTAAACCTTGGCAACGACCAAGCCCAAAAGCAAGGACACTCCGATTGCCAGCATCATCATGGCCGGATCTACGGCCGTATCGGTAAAAATATCATAAAATAAGTGATTAAGCATGATTTACAACTCCTTTATAGTCTGTCGTTTTCTTGTAGGCAACCCCGTATTTGGAAAAGGAGCTTGGGAAGACCTGATGGCAATCCAAAATCTCACTCAGCCAGAGCGGATAGGCTCCTGGCACCTTGACTTCCATAATCACATGATGATCCGGCAGAAGATTTTCTCCGTAATGACCATGCAAGAGGCTCAAATCATAATTGCGGTAGGTCAAATCGTGGTCAATGGTAATCCGAACATTGGGATCCTCAATCCCCTTCATAGAATAACGATTGTAGTAGATATACATCATGGGCTGCAGGCCACCGTAGCGCTGACTCAGCCAGTCGATTTCCTCACGAATCTGACAATCTTCAATCTTACTGTGATCGCCCTCCAAGTAAGCCTCTGCAGCGACTAAATCTGTCGAAATGCGGCGTTTGTAGACAATTTTACGCACTTTTTTCTTGATTTCCAAAAAGACTTGACTGTCTTCTCTTGGATTTTCATCGTAGGTCCGCACGCGCAATTTTTCTTTAAAATACGGCTTTTCTAAAGACTCACGAATCATTTGATAGGTCGGGGTGTCGTAGTAAAGATTGTTGATGGTCGAATAAGCATGCTCATCCTCCACCAGATGGCCTTCAAACTCGGTCAATAAATCGGCCAAAGTTTCTTTGGAAATAATGTATTTGGTTTCAAATCGTTGAAATTTATCTTTAAATGTTTTTTTAGCCATGGATTCTCCCCTTGTCTTTCTTGTAACTAGAGCCATTTTACGGATGAAAACTTAAAGGAAGGCTAAAGAAAACTTAAAGAAAACAAAACATTATTATTTCCATACCGAATAAAATAGACTTGTGGAGAAAATCTATACAATAAAATTCTCTGTTGTTTCACGACTGTTTCACGTGAAACAAAAAAACTTGGTTCTGTTCACAAAACCAAGTTGTTCCTTTCGTAGAGAAATAGTCTGCGCTCTTCTCTATCTTAAATGATTTCTTTCTTATCAGGACGATAAGCTATTGTTCCTAAGGCCATGAAAAGCAGTAAAGCCGCGGTCAAGAAGGCTAGCTGGCCACCGATCTGACCATTCATCGAGATCGTTTCCCGAAGTCCTGACACCGCATAGCTCATCGGCAAGATTGGATTGAGCATTTGGAAGATTTCCGCCGTCAGGGGTAGCGGATAAGTACCAGCGCTGGAAGCAAGTTGCAGGAGCAAGAGGATTAAGGAGATAAAGGCCCCGACCTTACTATCCCAAGTGACCAGAGTCGTCACAACCGCCATAAAGGCCATGCTGGCTAAAACAGTCAAGGCCAGCGTCATCCATTCGTAGTTGGCCTCAAGGCCAATCAAATGAACCGCTCCATAAACTAAGATACCAGCTAAAACAGAAATCAAGCCATTGACCTCCAGACGAGCCTTGAGCCAAGCTTTGCGAGAAGCTGGAACTTGGCCAGAAGGGAGCGTGCCGAAAATAACATTGGTTGAAATCGCCGCTACAAAAAGAGCAACAGAAATCATGTAGGGAGCCATACCAACACCATTTTTACCAACCTGATCTTTATCTGTCTTTTTCAGCTCGACAGGACCAGCCAAGGCAGCTGCATTGTCCTCTGTCACTGAAAGATCGGACAATTGACCCTTGGCATCCGTCAAGCCTGTATTTAGAGTCTGAGCACCGATTGATAAATCTCCCAGCCCACTGTTCAAGGTAAGACCACCAGCCGCTAACTGCTGAGAACCATCCGCCATTTGAATAGCACCCGTAGATAATGTTTGCATCCCTGTGACCAAAGTTGAGGATTTATCATTTAATTGAGAGAGGCCTGAGCTGATTTGACCGATTCCTGAAGTCACTTGGTCATTATGGCTCGCTAGATTAGCCGCTCCTTGAGAAAGCTGATCAACCCCTGCAGTATAAGCTGCTACTCCCTGAGCTACTTGAGAAAGGCCACCTGTATAAGCCGTAATGCCTTGAGAAAGGGTCGCTGAACCAGTGCTGGCAGAGGACAGAGCTTCATTTACCTGACCTAGACCACCGTAGAGACCATTAATCATAGCTGAAGCACCTGGCAGGACTTGATTGGCTGCTGCCGACAGCTGACTTGCCTGACTGCTAGCTGTTTGCAAACCTTGGAGATTTGTTTGGATAGCTTGGACTTCCTGTACAATGGCTGCCGCCGCACTGCTGCTAGAATCCGTGCCACCTGCTAGAGCTGCTTTTAGTTCTTCTTGCTCACTGGCAGAAAGCTTTTGGTAAGCAGCTGTGCCTTCTAAAGCGGCCACGGCTGCCGCCCGATCACTTTGCGCACTACTTGCCAAAGACTGGGCATTGGTCGCAATCGTCGTGAGAGAAGCCGCAATTGTTTCCGTTGGCAGGCTCGTTCCCGATGTGGCATTCTGAATAGCTGTATTGAGCTGATCTAGACCTGTCGTCAACTGAGCAACCTTTTCTTGATTAGCAGTAACACTGCTATTAACGGATGATTGCAGTTCTGCCAAACCACTATTTAGACGCTCCACACCAGCGACTAATTCCTGTGAATTGCCGGTCAGTTGGTTAGTTCCATTCAGTAAAGTTTGTGACTGAGCGGTTAATTGACTGGCACCAGCTGAAAGCTGCCCAACTCCATTTGTATATTCCGTCATCTTGCTAGTAAAAGTCGGCAAGCCGGCATTGATCTGAGCCACTCCATTTGTATATGCTACCAGACCAGTTGACAGCGCTGTGGCTCCATCTGAGAAAGTGAGGCTGGACTGAGCTAGACTTTCCAAGTTAGTAGACAGTTTTTGGCTGCCGTTTGCCAATTCCTGACTGCCTTCAGCCAATTTAGCTGTCCCATCTGCGGCTGTTCCAAGTCCACCTTTTAGCTTGTCCATACTCGCAAAAAGGCTTGTCACATAGCTGTTCGTGATCTTCTGACTGACCGACTGCTTCATCGAAGTCATGGCAGAATCGCTCATTTTACTAGCGATAAAACTATGGCCACTGGATGTTTGATAGTGAATCGTGACTTGCTTGGGCTGATTGCTCAAGATACTAGCCGCATTGGCTGACAGATCCTTGGGAAGAGTCACAACCATATAATAGTCGCCCTTTTCCAGTCCCTTCTCTGCCTGATCCGCATCCACAAAATGAAAATCCAGCGCTGCATTTTTCTTCATATCTTGGACCATGTCTGACCCAATGGACAGGTCTTGTCCATACAAGCTCGCCTTTTGATCCTGATTGACCACCGCTACTGGCAAATCAGAAAGTTTGCCATACGGATCCCACATGGAACTCAAAAAGATCACATTATACAAGGCTGGAATCAAGGCAACTCCCAGCATGACCACCATAATCTTCGGTTTTTTGAAGATAGCTTTCCATTCTTTAAACATCTTTTCTCCTTTTTTATACACCTTGTCTAAAAATTTGATATAATAGATTATACACAATAAAAAAATTAAGGCAAGCAGAAAAATCAATTTTTGTACACCTTGTCTAATTTTGTGCAATTCAATAATAAAGGAAAGATTGAAATGACAGAAAGTAATAAACGTAAAAAAACCAAGGCCATCATTGAGAAGGCCATGGTTGAATTATTGCAGAAGGAGTCTTTTGACCACATTACAACAGTCGAATTGGCCAGAGCTGCTGGCATCAGTCGCAGTAGCTTTTATACCCACTACAAGGATAAATATGATATGATTGAACGCTATCAGCAAGGGCTCTTTCATCAACTAGAATATATCTTTGAACATCATCAAGAAGATATCGCAGTCGCTATCACAGAGGTCTTTCAATTCCTGACCCAAGAGCCCCTTCTGGCTGCCCTCTTGACGGAAAACGGCACTAGAGAAATCCAAAATTTCCTCCGTCATAAGCTCCAATCCTTGCTTTCCCAAATCCTACAAGAACGGTTTCGAAACAAAGCTTTCAATCAAATCGAAAAGGAATACGGCATCGTCTACCTCGTTAATGCTTTCTTTGGCGTCTACCAAATGTGGATCGCCCGAGGCAGTAAAGAAAGCCCTGAACAAATGGCTGATCTCCTTTTAAAGATGCTATAAAATTTAACAACTAAAGAGAGAGTGAGACAGAAATCGGTAATTCGTTAGAATTCGATTTCGTTGTCCCACCTCCGCACAGTTGAGTAGGGCTGTAAAAGCTGATGAAATCAGCCTAGTAGAGCCCACTCAACCACTGCGTCTTGCTCGACAATCCAAAGACAATCGAGAGGCTGGGACAAGATGTCCCAGCCTCCTTTTTCTTAATCGAATAAAAAAGAAGCCGAAAACGGCTTCTGAATAAATTTCCAATAGAAATTAAAGTTTTTGGTTGTAGAATTCGACGATAAGCGCTTCGTTGATTTCTGGGTTGATTTCGTCGCGTTCTGGCAAGCGAGTCAATGAACCTTCCAATTTTTCAGCATCAAATGATACGAATGCTGGACGTCCAAGAGTTGCTTCAACAGCTTCAAGGATTGCAGGAACTTTCAATGATTTTTCACGGACTGAGATCACTTGACCTGGAGTTACGCGGTATGATGGGATATCAACGCGTTTGCCGTCAACAAGGATGTGACCGTGGTTTACGAATTGACGAGCTTGACGGCGAGTAGTCGCAAGACCAAGACGGTAAACAACGTTGTCCAAACGACGTTCCAAAAGAAGCATGAAGTTGAAACCAAGGATTCCGCCTTTGATTTTTGTAGCTTGTACGAACAAGTTACGGAATTGTTTTTCACCTACACCGTAAGTGAAACGAAGTTTTTGTTTTTCAGCCAATTGCAAACCGTATTCTGACAATTTAGAACGGTTGTTTGGTCCGTGTTGTCCTGGTACGTAGTTACGACGTGCCAATTCTTTACCTGTACCTGTAAGTGAAAGGCCAAGGCGACGAGCTTGTTTCCAAGATGGTCCTGTATAACGTGACATATGTATGTCCTCCTGATATAAATAATATTTCGGTGGAAATAGTCACTTAGAGAGCCCTGATTCGTGCAGATGCCCTTCGCCTAAACAGCCAAGGTTACTTGTCATAAGACACCTGTTGACGAGCTTCATGCTTTCCTGCTGCTATTTCACACAAAGGCTATTGTACCATGAACAAAAGAAAAAGTAAAGGGGAATAAACAAAAAAAGGGCTGGGACAAAAGTCCTAGCCCCTCAATTGTTTTTGGATTGTCGAGCAAGACGCAGTGGTTGAGTGGGCTCTATTACGCTGATTTCATCAGCTTTTACAGCCCTACTCAACTGTGCGGAGGTGGAACGACGAAATCGAATTCTAACGAATTACCGATTTCTTTCCCACTCTCTAAAATCATTTTTAGAAAACAAGGAAACTCACAAACCTAAAAGTTTCAAAATCTCCTGCTTGTATCGCAGCTTCTGCAGTTCTTTATCCTCGCTGTCTGACCAAGTCAATTGGAGATCTGCAACAATTTGCCCAGGGCGATTTTTCAGAATGTAGATACGGTCACTGAGAGCGAGAGCTTCCTCAATGCTATGCGTGATGAGAAGAGTCGTCAGACCCAGCCTACGATGAATATCCAGATACCAAGCGTGCAGCTCCATCTTGGTCAGCTCATCCAGAGCACTAAAGGCCTCGTCCAGAAGAAATAACTTATGGCCGAACATATAAGTCCGTAGCAGAGCCACGCGCTGCCGCATCCCCCCGCTCAGTTCATGTGGATACTTGTCTGCCACATCAAAGAGCCCAAACTCCTTCAAAATCCGACTTGCCTGCTCCGTCGCTTCCTTTTTGGATACTTTTCGGATGAGGAGGGGCAAGATGACATTGCCCAGCACCGTCTTATGCTCCAGCAGCAAGTCCTTCTGCAGCATATAACTTACCCGACCCTTGGGATTTTCCTGCCCGTCTAGGACAATCCTACCCGACTGGACCTCCAAAATCCCAGCAATGAGGTTAAAAAGAGTCGTTTTCCCAACGCCACTAGGCCCCAAGATTGCCACTACTTGTCCAGCTTCTACCTCTAGGCTAATACCTTTCAAAATCTGCTGCTCATCATAAGCATAGCTTACATTTTCAAGTTTAATTTCTGTCATTATTTTATATAATCGTTGCTAAATCCCTTGTCACTCAAGTCATTGTTCACGATGCCATTGTCCTTGGTCCATTTGTAAAAGGCATTCCAGCGGCTAGCCTCAAACTGACCCCACTTATCCTTATCCGATGCATATTGCTCAGACAGATATTTTTGCGAAGCCAAGACAAAGTCGCGCTTGTTTTTCAATTCTGGCGCATGCTTGATTAAAATATCCGCCGCTTCTTCAGGGTGCTCCATAGCATATTGATAGCCTTTTTTGATAGCTTGCAGGACCTTTTTCGCCTCGTCCGGATTCTTCTTGAGATAGTCATTATTGGCAATGATGACTGGAGAATAATAGTCAAACTCCTTGACATAGTCCTTCATATAAAAGAAATTGGTATCCATGCCCTGAGTCTGAGCCATGATGCCGTCCCAGCCATGGTAAATCCATGCTGCATCAAACAAGCCATTTTCAATCGGCGTAATTGAGTTGGAATCGTTGTTGGGAACCTTTTCCACCTCATCAAACTGACCGCCTTGGCTTTCGACCAAGGTTTTGAGCATGCCTAGCTCCACAGGGTCATTCCAAGTACCGTATTTCTTGCCAGCCAGATCCTTAGGACCTGTAATCCCTGCAGACTTCTTAGAAATAATGCCCGAAGTATTATGCTCTACAATAGCTGCGACAGCTGTGATTTCTGCGCCCTTATCCAGTTTTTTGGCCATAGAGTCCTGGAAATAGATACCAAAAGGTGCCTTGCCGTTGATAATCAAATCCGAACTGCTATCTTCAGGCGGTAATTTGATATCCACATCCACACCTGCTTCCTTGAAGTAGCCCTTTTCCTGAGCCACATAAAGACCGGTATGGTTGGTGTTAGGTGACCAGTCTAGGATAAAATCAATCTTTTTATCCTTACTAGCAGACTCTGAGCCTGACTTACCACAAGCCGCTAGGCCAAAGATAGACACGGCAGCCAAACCTGCCAGCAACATTTTATAAGTTTTTTTCATTATAATCCTCTTTTCTTTTTTGGAAATAGCAGAGCTGAGCTCCTATTTCCACTTGATAACATATTTTTCACTGACAGCCACCAACTTCATCCCTAGGAGGCTGATGACCGAAACCAATATGATGATAGCAAACATGGTGTCGTACTGGAAAAGTTTCTTGGACTGAATCATGTAAACACCCAAACCTTCGAAACCGCCCAGCCATTCGGAAACCACGGTCGTGATAAAGGCATAGGATACACTGACGCGCAAGCCCGCATAAAAATAGGGCAAACTAGCTGGAATCTTAAAATGCCAGAGAATCTGCCAGCGATTGGCCTGCATAAGCTCAAAGAGCGTCAGAGTATCCCGGTCACAATGCCGAAAACCATCCAGAATACTGACGATAATCGGAAAAGTCGTCGTCAGAATAATGAGCACAATCTTGGGCAAAATACCATAACCCATCCAGAGAACCAGAATTGGCGCCAAAGCAATGGTCGGAATCGTCTGCACCACGACCATCATGGGATAAATCAGATCATTGAGCCAGCTCATGCTGTCCATGAGTATAGCTAGTATACAAGCCAAGATGACGCCCAAGACTAACCCCAGCAAGGCTACTTTTAAGGTGGCCCAGCTATGACTTGCTAGAAAGCCAGCATCTCTGATAAAGGCCTGACCGATCTCCAGAGGTGTCGGCAGGATAAACTTGGGCAAGAGCTTGAGCCAGCCCATAACCTGCCAGATGACAAGGATTCCCAGCATACCCAAAAGGCTAATCTGCTGCCGCAGGATATTTTTCAAGTTTTTCATCAATACTTAAAATCTTTCCATAGTTTATTTTCACATTCGCAAAAACATTGTCTGCCTGAGTGCCTGCAAGCTCAATCGCCTGCTGCAGAATAGGAAATAAGGTCTCCCATTCCCCTTCTAGAACGGTCTCAAAAGGCGTCACGACCATCTTCACTGGCTGTTTTTGCAAAAACTCAATCACTTCCTCTATGACTGCCAAACGATTCACATCATGTGACAAAGGAAGAATTTGTAAAGCGATACTGGCTTTCATCTCTTCACCTCCTTACTTTCATGCTTCATCTGAGAATAATGTATGCAGATCGGATTAAAAGTCACAAGAAAATAACTTGGCATTTAAACAAAAAGACAGCAAGCTCCCTTTATAAACACTTTGCTTTCCATACAAAAACACCTTCTCCAATATGGAAAAGGTGTTGCATGCATCAGTAAACTAACTTGGCGAATGACTCTCCATTTTAGCAAAACCACAAGGTCTTTACAAATACAATTCCCTACGCTGGCATTACCCAGATCAGGTGCGGTCGAAGCTTACACTTCCTCTCAGACTGTACACAGACTCCCATATATGTTTTTATGATAGCCTAACCCTCTAAAAAAGTCAAGATTTTGGTCTGTATAGCTCCAAGCTTGCCAGACATTTTAGCAGTTAATCAGCTATCTATATGCGCCTTTTTCTTGTAGCAAGTTCTGCATAGCTAGGACGTTGTCGCCCTCTCTTTTAGCTAAGATGGTTTCAAATCCCAATTCAGCTGCCATATCCAAGTTAGCCTGAATGTCGTCAATGAAAACGGACTCTGTCGGCTCAATCCCGTATTTTTTCAGCAGTTTTTGATAAATCTCTAGCTCTGGCTTGACAACCCCGACTTCTGAGGAGAGAATATAGCCTGACAGCAGTGGATAGATGGGTAGCAAACCAGCTTTTTCAATACGGTAAAAAATCTCGCAAGTAGTTGACAGGATGTAAATGCGATAGCCTTGCTCAGCCCACAGCCGAATCTGCTCCTGTAAACCACTGTAAACCTCCACAACCTCATACCAATTGTAGAAGATATTCTGAACGGCAGAATGATACGAATCATCCAGCTGAGCTAGCCCTTCGTCACAGGCTTCTTTCAAACTCAGCTCTCCCTTGTCTGTTTGATGCCAGACACCCGACTCAAAAATGACCTGTCTAAGAAGCTGTCGCCGCTCTTTCTCAGGTTCAAAAGAGGTCAATATTTTCTCAGAATTCCATTCAATCAAGACATTTCCTAAGTCAAAAACCAAGTTTTTTATCATTTCTTTCACCAGCACTTTTCCTTTTATAGAAGCTTTCGTAAGTTCTAGCTCATGCCACTGCAAATCTGCCATTCCAACCTACCTTGACTATCTCTAGTATAGCATGTTTAGGCTAAGAAAAAATCCCAGAAATGAACTGTTCCTTAAAGTTGGGACTTTTTACCCAACTCTAGAAAGCAATACAAAGTTCTGGAATTACATGTTATTCTTGGTCAAAATAACGAATTAAATTTTTCTCTGTCAAAATATCTGAATAAGTGTAAGATTCCACATAGGTGTTCGTAATTTCACCTGGTTGTCCCCCTTCATTTGCATATTCAACAATAAATAAAGAAGGGTAAACTTCAATCAAGCGGCCCTGTTTACTTTTTTGGCGCTTGCGACCATTTTCCAGAGTCATTTCTACTATCTGCCCCTCATGTGCCTTGATGTCCTCCTTGATTTTCTTCATTTTTGCTACATCCTTAAATGCATCACTCATACTATACATCCTCTCTTTTAGAAATACTTGAAAACTTATTATATTCTTTTTGGAAAATCAGCTCAACCGTACCACGCGCTCCGCTCCGGTTTTTCTCAATAATGACTTCGACCTTATTATTCGGAATGCCTTCCTCTTCCTCACCGGCCCGCTCATAATAGTCATCCCGATAAAGAAAGGCTACGATATCCGCATCCTGCTCAATAGATCCAGACTCCCGAATATCAGACAGCACTGGTCGCTTATCCTGCCGCTGCTCCACGCCACGCGAGAGCTGACTCAGCGCAATAACCGGCACTTTGAGCTCCTTCGCCAAAATCTTAAGCTGGCGGGAAATTTCCGAAACTTCCTGCTGGCGGTTTTCACGACCCGTTCCTGTAATCAATTGCAGGTAGTCAATCAAAATCAGGCCAAGATTGCCTGTCTCCTGAGACAACTTACGAGCTCGCGAACGAATCTCTGTAATCCGAATCCCTGGCGTATCATCAATATAAATACTAGCATTGGCCAGATTAGCTGTCGCAATGGTATATTTCTGCCACTCTTCATCTGTCAGTTGCCCCGTACGAATAGAGTGAGAATTAATCACCCCTTCTGAAGCCAGCATCCGGTCCACCAGACTCTCTGCCCCCATTTCTAGGGAGAAGATAGCCACCGTCTTATCCAGCTTGGTCCCGATATTCTGAGCGATATTGAGGGCAAAGGCCGTCTTTCCGACCGCAGGACGAGCAGCTAGGATGATTAACTCTTCTTCGTGCAAGCCAGTCGTCATCTTATCCAGCTCACGGTAACCCGTCGCAATCCCTGTAATATCAGTAGTTTGCTGAGAACGAGCTTCCAGACTAGCGAAGTTAAGATTTAGAATATCCTGGATTGTTTTAAAACCGCTACGGCTGGCCGTTTCGCTGACATCAATCAAGGCCTTTTCCGCACCCGCAATGATTTCCTCGGATGGTCTCTCACCATCATAAGCTTGGTTGATGGATTCCGTCAAACGCGAAATCAGCCGACGCAAGATTGCTTTTTCAGAAACGATCTTGGCATAGTACTCTGCATTGGCAGAAGTCGGTACAGAGTTAACGACCTCCACCAGATAGCTCAAACCGCCAATATTCTGCAAGTCTCCTTGGCTATCCAAAATATTGCGGACAGTGGTCGCATCGATAGCATCCCCACGATCCGCCAAGTCAATCATGGCCTTAAAAATCAGCCGATGGGCATATTTAAAGAAATCCCCAGGCTCAATATATTCACGGACAAAGACCAGTTTGCTCTCATCGATGAAAATGGCCCCTAGTACAGACTGTTCTGCTAAAATATCTTGAGGCTGAGCTCGCAACTCATCAATCTCTGCCATAGGTGAATCCTTCCTTTATTCCCTTTCTACCCTTCAGTAACCCGCAGGCGAATCACACCTGTCACATCTTGGTAAATCTTTACAGGAACATCAATCAGACCAATCGAACGAATGGGAGAATCAACCTTGATATTCCGTTTGTCAATTTTTAGGCCAAATTGCTTTTGTAGTTCATCAGCAATTTTCTTGTTGGTAATCGAACCGAAAGTCCGTCCGTCTGGTCCAACTTTCTCTGTAAAAGCAACAACCGTTGCTTCTTCTTCCAACTTAGCTTTAATGGCTTGTGCTTCTGCCACCATCTCTGCATGAGCCTTTTCCTGAGATTTTTGCTTTCCTCTCAGCTCACCGATAGCTTGTGCATTGGCTTCCTTAGCCAGATTTTTCTTAATCAGGAAATTTTGAGCGTAGCCAGTAGGCACTTCCTTGATTTCCCCTTTTTTCCCTTTTCCTTTTACATCTGCTAAAAAAATAACTTTCATTTTATTTCTCCTTTTCTAGTGATTCTTCATTATCCATCACTTGATCCATAATCTCTTGATTTAGACGCTGGGTGACTTCAGAAACCGTTTGATCGCTGACTTGCGCTGCTGCTAGATTAAAGTGGCCGCCACCGCCCATTTTCTCCATAATCCGCTGGACATTGATCTTGCTGCGACTACGAGCTGAAATGGATACGTAACCCTCAGTATTTCTGCTGACTACAAATGTTGCTTCAATGCCCGACATGGCAAGCATGGTGTCAGCTGCCTTACTAATGACGACTGTATCATAGCTGGCATTTTCAGGACCCGCTGCTACAATCACATTTGGCAAAAGCTTCTTACCAGTCAAAATCAGCTCATTGACTGCTCGATACTCTTCAAAATTCGTCGAAGAAATATCCTGAATGACTACACTGTCACTGCCTCTAGCTCTCAAATAACTGGCTACATCAAAGGTTCGGCTCGTCACTCTGGAAGTGAACTTCTTGGTATCCAGCATAATCCCGGCCATGAGCAGGCTGGCTTGAATTTTATTCAGGCGATTCTTCTTGGAATTTTGAAACTGAATGAGCTCCGTTACCAATTCACTGGCACTGCTTGCGCCACTTTCGATATAGGCGATAACTGCATTTTCAGGGAAATCCTCATCGCGGCGGTGATGATCCACCACAATCGTCTGGCTAAATCGGTCAAATAATTCCCTTGAAAGTGTTAAAGCTAGCTTCGAGTGGTCCACCATTATCAAGAGCGAACGACTGGTCACTCGGTTCATAGCTTCCGAAATCGACAAAAGATAATCAGCGCCTTCCGACGTCAATTTTTGAATGGAGCGATAGATGTCTGAGCCCATCTGTTGGTCATCATACACAACATAAGCTTTTTCAATGATATTGCTGGCAAAAAGCTGCATACCAACAGCAGAGCCTAAAGCATCCATGTCAAGATTGCGGTGGCCAACCACAAACACCTGATCCACGCTCTTGATTTTATCCGAAATAGCTGTCATCATGGCTCTAGTACGCGTACGCGTACGCTTGACAGATGCAGCCGTTCCACCACCGAAGTAAACTGGATTCTTGGTCTCATCATTCTCTTTGACAACCGCTTGGTCACCACCCCGAACCTCAGCTAGGTTAAGATTGAGGAGCGCGGTCTTACCAATTTCATCATGCTTGCCATCCCCGTAAGAAAAGCCCATACTAAGCGTCAAAGGAAGTTTTCGATTCTTAGCTTCTGTCCGAAATTGGTCAATAATCGAAAATTTACTATCCATCAGTTGTTCCAAAACCGTATAATCCGTAAATAGATAATAGCGATCCATCCCCACCCGACGGTAAAACATGTGAAATTGATCAGAAAACTCTGCAACAAAATTGGCAACAAAACTATTGACATGGCTGATGTCCGAGTCTGAAACGGCATCTTCCAAGTCGTCATAATTGTCAACCGAAACGATACCGATAACTGGCCGCGTTGTCACTAGTCCAACTGTCGCTTCATACTCATTTGATGCATCAAAAAAATACAGGACGCTAGAAGCTGAATCAAAATAAACAGAATATTGATTATCCCCCACTGTTGCATAACTACCCGCTTGTGAAGCAGCAATGTGAATAATTTCCTGCAGGAGATTGCTATTTAGTTCCCCATCATCCGTTGTAAAAATCAATTCAGCATAAGGATTGAACCAGTCCACATCTCCACTATTTTCATTGATTTTAATCACACCAACTGGCATCTTAACCAACAAAGAAGCTAAACTTCCCTCTGCTTGATGATTGACATAGCGAATCTGCTCAAGCTCGTCCAATTCGGTCACTCTTTGCTGCTGTATAAATAGCCAAACCAAGAGCACCAGCACTATGAAAAGAGACACCAGCATAGGCAAACTATCACCAAAAAGGCGTAGACAAATAGCTAATATGATAAAGGAAGTAAACCCCACTATCGCAAAGTAGCTCGGGGAAAAACGAATTCTTTTCATTAAAAAACCTCTTATTGCGCCATTTTACCATATTTTCTTAAAAAAAGCGAGTTTTCACTGTCCTTGGATACTTGTAAAGCAAGAAAGACTCAAATCCCGGATCTATTCTCAAATTAAGCATTCACAATCATTTTACAAGATTTGTAAATCTTGTAAAATTTATCAAACAAAAAGTTGACAGTAGTTGTAAATATTTCTCTACATAGAAAGAGGTTTTTGTAAACATGTGTTTACAGTTCTGTAAATTATACAAAAAAGCACTATCAATAAGATAGTACGTTAATATGGCTATGATTTTGCTTTGTTTTTAGAAATACTTCTAGACTTGCCTTCTAGGTAAACCATTAAAATAGAAATATCTGCTGGATTGACACCCGAAATACGGCTTGCCTGACCAATCGTTTCTGGATTGATTTTCTTAAACTTCTGCCGCGCTTCTGTCGCAATCGAGTCAATATCATCCCAGTCAATATTTGCTGGAATCCGCTTCTCTTCCATGCGCTTCATTTTTTCAACTTGATCAAGTGCTTTAGAAATATAGCCTTCATACTTAATCTCTGTCTCAAGTAGCTCGATAATCTTGTCATCAAGCTCTTCTGCAGCTGGACCAATGAACTGAACCACATCCTGGTAAGATACTTCCGGACGCCGCATAAATTCTTTGGCGGTTACTGCATCTGTCAGAGGCTTAAAGCCTAGCGCTTCTACCTTAGCATTTGTTTCCTTGACAGGTTTTAGCTTGATCGATTCCAAACGCTTCATCTCGTTGTCAAATTGATTCTTTTTAATCTCGAAACGAGCCCAGCGCTCATCATCCACAAGACCAATTTTTCGTCCTATCTCTGTCAAACGCATATCGGCATTGTCATGGCGGAGAATCAAACGGTACTCAGCTCGACTGGTCAAGAGTCGGTAAGGTTCTACAGTCCCTTTAGTCACCAAATCATCAATCATGACTCCAATGTAACCATCACTGCGCTTCAAGATTAACTCTGGCTTCCCTTGGATCTTCAAAGCCGCATTAATCCCAGCGATAATCCCTTGACCCGCTGCTTCTTCATAACCAGACGTTCCATTGGTCTGACCCGCTGTAAAGAGCCCTGAAATTTTCTTGGTTTCCAAGGTTGCCCGCAACTGGTGAGGCATGATCATATCATACTCAATGGCATAGCCTGTCCGCATCATCTCAGCATTTTCTAGACCCTTGATAGAGTGAACCAATTCTTTTTGTACATCTTCTGGCAAACTAGTTGACAACCCCTGCACATAAACTTCTTCTGTATCACGACCCTCAGGCTCTAAGAAAAGCTGGTGGCGTTCCTTATCCGCAAAACGGACGATCTTATCCTCAATAGACGGACAATAACGTGGCCCTACTCCTTTAACGATACCTGAAAACATAGGAGCACGGTGCAGGTTATTTTGGATAATTTCATGACTTTCGGCATTGGTATAAGTCAACCAGCAAGGAACTTGATCTTTCACATAGTCCTCATCACGAGAGGTGTATGAAAAATGATTGGCTTTTTCGTCTCCTGGCTGAATCTCGGTTACATCATAATTGATCGACGATGCCTTAACACGTGGAGGCGTTCCGGTTTTAAAACGGCCAATTTCAAAACCTAGATCGCGCAGATTATCTGCTAAAGGAATGGCTGCCAAGCTATGGTTTGGACCAGATGAATACTTGAGATCACCAATGATGATTTCTCCCCGCAAGGCTGTTCCAGTGGTAACAACGACAGCTTTAGCTGCATATTCCTGTTGCGTCGCTGTTTTAACACCAATTACTTTACCATCTTCAACCAAGATTTCATTAATCATGGTTTGTCGCAGGGTCAGATTTTCTTGATTTTCAACAGTCTTGCGCATTTCTTTAGAATAGAGCTCTTTATCCGCTTGCGCTCTAAGAGCACGAACTGCAGGTCCTTTGCCAGTATTGAGCATTTTCATCTGGATATAGCTCTTGTCAATATTCTTAGCCATCTCCCCGCCCAAAGCATCTACTTCACGAACGACAATGCCTTTTGCAGACCCTCCAATAGAGGGATTGCAGGGCATAAAAGCCAGCATCTCAATATTTATAGTTGCTAGCAAAACTTTACATCCCATACGACTGGCAGCCAGAGACGCCTCAACTCCAGCGTGCCCTGCTCCAATCACGACAATATCATAACTTTCAGTAAAATTGTGTGTCATTTCTTTTTCCTTCATTTTTTCACCAAAAAAGGCCAAGTCTCTAGAAGTGCAGGACAAAAAAGCCTGCAACATCCATGAGCTTTGACCATCATAGGTATTGCTTATCTTATTGTAGCAAATTGAGCGAAATTGTCAATCTAAAGCAACTAAGATTGGCGAATCGCTTCAAAAGCTTCTTTATCAATCTCGACAGATTCAGAGAATGCATCCAGGACAATCCCTCTTAATGAAAATCTCCCTCTGCCTTCTGCTGCAAACAAACAATCTGTGACAGGCAGTTGCAACCAAGAAAAGCGATCATAGTATTCTTTTGGAATCTCTTGCTCGTTTGAGAAACAGGGATAAAAATAATCATCTCCCTTTTGCAGAATATCGGGTTTTAGGCGAACACCTTCTTGACCTTCGCTCTCATCCATTAGATAAGCATTGAAGGGAACCCAAACCTTAGATTGCTTTAATACCTTAAATAGTGCCTCTATAGATTCTGTCGTTTTCTCAGCCAAATACTGCTTCTTATAGTCAGAAAGAGTTTCAAGTCCGTCCTTCTTACCAGTCTTTTTCTTAAAAAAATGAAACATCCTCGCTCCTCTCGTAGTTACTTAAATGTACTGCAAGACTTGACCATTTTTATAAGCTCTGTCAATCAATCCTCCACCTAGGCACTCATCTCCATTATAGAAAACGACTGCTTGACCTGGAGTAACTGCCCTTTGTGGTTGATCGAAGTTGACAACTGCCTTGTCACCCTTTACAGTAACTGTCACTTTGGAATCTGGCTGACGATAACGGAACTTAGCTGTACACTCCATAATAAATTCTTCTGGCATTTCTTTGGTGAAATGAACCTGACTAGCGTCAAGGCTAGTTGACATTAAGTTGTCATGATAAAATCCTTGACCGACATAAAGAATATTTTGGCTGAGGTCTTTTCCGACTACAAACCAAGGCTCGTTGTCACCGCCCTGCTGACCACCAATTCCAAGACCCCCCCGCTGGCCAATGGTATAATACATCAACCCAGCATGCTGGCCCATATCTCGGCCTTCCAAGGTCATCATGCGACCAGGCTGGGCTGGTAAATATTGACTCAGAAATTCTTTAAAATTCTTCTCACCAATGAAGCAAATGCCGGTCGAATCTTTTTTCTTAGCAGTAGCTAAGCCGGCTCTTTCAGCAATCGCTCGAACTTCTGACTTTTCTAAATGACCCAGAGGAAACATAGTCTTTTGCAGTTGTTCTTGCGAAAGTTGGCTGAGGAAATAGGTCTGGTCTTTGCCATTGTCCACACCACGAAGCATATGAACAATGCCATCCTCATCACGCGCCACACGGGCATAGTGCCCAGTCGCCACATAGTCTGCCCCCAAGGTCATGGCATAGTCCAAAAAGGCCTTGAACTTGATTTCCTTGTTACACATGACATCTGGATTTGGAGTCCTACCAGCTCTGTATTCTGCCAAGAAGTATTCAAAAACGCGATCCCAATACTCTTTTTCAAAGTTGACAGAGTAGTAAGGAATGCCAATCTGATCTGCAACAGCAGCTACATCCTTGTAGTCTTCCGTAGCTGTGCAGACACCAAATTCATCTGTATCGTCCCAGTTTTTCATGAAGATGCCAATTACATCATAACCTTGCTCTTTCAAGAGTAAAGCAGTTACTGATGAATCGACCCCTCCGCTCATACCAACGACGACACGAGTCTTAGAGTTATCACTCATTGTGTTCTCCCATCTTTTCGTTATTTCACGATTGAAGGTCGTGCTGTGCTTTCAACGATTGAAGGTCGCTTGAGCAAGGTCTATTATAGCATGATTTAGCAAGGAGAACAACGAATAACCTTTGGCCAATCTGATGAGTATTTCAAGTTATCAAGTAAGTTTACAGTATTGTAAATACCTTGATGCAAAACATCATATTCCAAACAAAAGTGTACTAATAATTATAAAAAAGGAACTAGAATGCAAATTCCAGTCCCTATAGACATATTTCTAAATAAAGTTTTAATACCAGCCATTTGCTAACCAGAAATTTTTAGCAGCCGACCATGAGCCATAGCGACCTGCTACATAAGCATCTGCTGTCTTCTCTTGATTTTCTGATGACAAATCTCCATTTAGATAGGTGATGGTCAACTGATAGCGACCATAGTATTGCCCATTTTGCGCTGTATAACTGCCACTGGATTCTTTTTGAGCAATCCACTCCTTGGATTCTGCATCCTCAGCACTCAAGCCAGAACTTGGGTTTACAGTAGATTGCTCAGCCTTATCTGATTTTTCAACAGTCATTTGCTCAGATACATCATCGTCCAGTTCTAAAACCTGGCCAACACTAATCAGATTGATATTGCTAATCTTGTTTTTTTGCGCAATCTTGTCAACAGTCGTCTGATGAGAAGCAGCAATCGCGGACAAGGTATCATCTGACTTGACAGTATAGCTTTCTGCATTGGCTACAATCGGAAGCAAAACAGCAGCTCCTGCCATCAAACTGAGTAAGCCTGCTTTCATCATTCTATTTTTAAAATACAAATTCATGTTTAGAATTCTCCTTTTCTGTGATATATCTATCCTAAAGCAAAAGTATTACAGAATCTTATTACTTTGATGAATTATATTACAGACTATTGAAGAACTTGTAAAAACAGACATATATTCTAAACTTTTTTGATAGTTTAAAAGCTATCCCGAACTATTTCTATGTTTTTTGCTCCATTTAAATCGAACTCTATCGTAGAAGAAAAATAGAACTATACCGAAAATGAAGGCTACTGTACCTTCCTTTAATCCCCTTGGAATAAATGATAGAGTAACTCTACCCGCTCCTCTACCCACATCAAGTTTCATAAAACCATTTTGCGCACGTTTTAACGGAACCTTCTTGCCATTCACACTAGCCGTCCAGCCCTTATCATAAGGAATGGTGAAAAAGAGAGAACTGTCTCTATCTGCATGATAATCAACCGTTACCATATTGGATTTTGTCGTCACAGAAACTTCTTGTTCTTTCAATTTACTTATTAACTGCTGATATTTATTCACATCCACGGAGAAAAATTCTGGCTGGTTAAAAGTCACAGTCCGATTCTCTGGAAAAGAAAATTGGATAGAAACCGTCTGTGCTTCCTTAAAATATCCAATATTCAAAAATGGAAAAACATTATGAGTTGAGTAACGATTCGTGATTCCATTTACAGTGATATTGACATCCGTTTGATTATCGTTTGAAAAATCAAGATCTGAAAGGTTGACATAGACTTGACTACCTGCAGCTACCTCAATTGTATAGGTTATGCTAGCATAACTTAATTGACTGTCATTTTCAATGCTTGCAGTTACTTTTCCTTCAGTCTCTTCCTCATTATCAATTATAGAAATCCGCTCATAATATTTATGATTCAAACCTGATAATTGATTTAAAAAGGCTGTTTGATTGTCAAGTGTCAAATTTGTAAACTTGACATCTTTGTAAAGATCATTGGTTAAGAAAGCCAAGCCTAAAGCATAATTATTTTCATACAGTGTCATTGACCGCTCAGTCTTCTCTGCAGAAAAACCAAATTTCTGTGGGTCTGTTTCAGACAAATTATACTTTACAGCAAAGATGCTATCCATCAAAATAGTATTATTTTGATAGCGGAGATTGAGATTCGTTCCTACCGATTTAAATCCTAATTTATCTAAAGTCGAGCTAGCTTGCGTATTTCTGACTGATGAAAATTGAGAAATTCCATTATAATTAAATTTCATACTGTCATTCCCAGTCTGAGGATCAAGCCTCTCTGTTCGAAAGAAATCTCTGTTTTCTTTCTTACTATACTTGACAAGGCTGTCAATTTCGTTCATCTTTTTCGAATAGGACGAACGACTTGCAAAGACCCATTCTTTAGCAATCCCATCAACCTGATAATATGAGTTTAAAGCAAGCTCAAAAACCACAAAAAATAGTAAAGATAATGTAAACATACTCTGCCTAACGTGACAACGAATAAAAGCAAAGCTAATTAAGAGATAGGCAAAGAAAAACTCTAAAGTAAAAATATAATTTTCAGGACCAAGAAAATCATAGCGTTTACTATAGTATAAGGTGGCTAGAAAACCAAAATAAATAAGCAGAAAGCTAAGGAATACTTGCCACCATTTAACTTCCTCCAAACGATTGAGCGTTTCTGCAGCCATCAAAATGATAAGAAGAGAAAAGAGCCAAGAATAGCGATGTAAAAACATATTTGGCGCATGCATTCCCTGCCAGAGTAAATCCAAATACTGCAGTCGGAAGCTCACTATAAAAATGCCAATCAACAAAATGTAGGCCAGTTTCACGCGAAGCTTAATACTTTTTATCGTGAAAAATAAGATACTTAAAATAAGAGGAAATAGACCAACATAAATCATAGGGATAGAGCCATACTTAGTTGTGTCAAAACTTCCTATAAAATTTTTAGCAAAAATATCTAGATACCAACTTTTCTCAGTAAACAAACCCTCAACCTTTGTCAAGGTCTCACCATGTGAACTCAGATCTAGATAAGTCGGCAAAATCATAATTAGACTAGTAAGCCCTGCTAATATTGACACGATAGCAAAATCAGGGAAAGACCGAATCCTAGCCTTAAAGTCCCAAGAAAGCTGAACGAGATACCAAAGAACTAAAAACAGAGCCATCATGTAACCAAAATAATAATTTTGGATAAAGAGAATTGACAAGCTTGTAAAGTATAAAACTCTCCCTTGTCCATTCATCAACTTATGTAAACCAAAGATGATAAGGGGTACCAATACAAATACATCTAACCAAGTTTTAATTTCTAGTTGACTGACTGAGAAACTCATCAAGGCAAAGGAAATTGACAGAATCAAGATTAGTGTTTCTGGAATTTTTTTAAAGATCCCTTTAATACCGATACAAGTTGTCAAGCCAATCAAGCCAAACTTGATAAGAGTAAATAAGTAGACCGCATCCGGCATTGATTTTAAATCGAAAAAGTAGACGAAGGGGGAAAGGAAACTTCCTAGATAATAGCTGGATAGGGCATAAAAATTTTGTCCTAATCCACTTGAAAACGTGTAAAAAAGACTATCCGTTCCATGAAGGATATTCCTCAAGGTCGTATCAAATACGACATACTGATGGAAGCCGTCTCCAAGTAACGGCGAAGTATCGCTTCCCCAGTAAATACCTTGACTCAGATAAACGAAACACATAATGAGAAAAGGTAAGATGAAGGAAGCCAAATAAAGCCAATTTTTCTTAAAAAAATATCTGATTTTTTCCATGTTTCTTATAGAGAAAGAGGCCGAAACGTTGTTTCATGCCTCTGTAAACCTCTGTCAACTTATGTTGACAACTTATTAATCTTTCCAAAGTTCTTTGACTTTTGCCTGAACTTCTTGATTTTCCAAAAATTCATCATAAGTTTCGTCAATGCGGTCAATCACACCATTTTTTGAGAGAACGATGATATGGTTGGCCAAGGTTTGAATAAACTCATGGTCATGGCTGGCAAAAATGATCGACTCTTTAAAGTTCTTCAAACCATCATTCAGACTAGAAATAGATTCCAGATCCAAGTGATTAGTAGGATCGTCCAAGACCAAAACATTTGACTTGAGAAGCATGAGCTTAGATAGCATGACACGAACTTTTTCTCCACCTGACAAGACGTTGACAGACTTGTTAACCTCATCGCCAGAGAAGAGCATCCGACCCAAGAAACCGCGAAGGAAAGTATTATCATCTTCTTCCTTGCTCGCAAATTGACGGAGCCAATCAAGAATAGATTCACCGCCCGCAAAGTCGCGAGAATTATCTTTTGGCAAATAAGAACGACTGGTTGTAACGCCCCACTTGACAGTTCCTTCATAGTCGATATCTCCCATCAAGGCACGAATCAAGGCAGTTGTCTGGATATCATTTTGTCCAATCAAAGCCGTCTTATCGCCAGGGCGCAGGATAAAGCTGATATTGTCAAGAATAGTCTCGCCATCAATCTTGACAGAAAGATTTTCTACTGTCAAGAGATCGTTCCCGATTTCACGCTCCGCTTTAAAGCTGATAAATGGATATTTCCGACTTGACGGAACAATTTCTTCCAATTCAATCTTATCCAGCATCTTTTTACGAGATGTTGCCTGTTTAGACTTGGAAGCATTGGCTGAGAAGCGAGCCACAAACTCTTGCAATTGCTTGATTTTTTCTTCCGCCTTAGCATTTCGGTCAGCGAGCAACTTAGCTGCCAATTCACTTGATTCTTTCCAGAAATCATAGTTTCCGACATAAAGTTTGATCTTACCAAAATCAAGGTCAGCCATGTGGGTACAAACCTTATTTAAGAAGTGACGGTCGTGGGATACGACAATAACTGTATTGTCAAAGTCAATCAAGAAATCTTCCAACCAAGTAATGGATTGAATATCCAAACCATTGGTCGGCTCGTCTAGAAGCAAGACATCAGGTTTACCAAAAAGAGCCTTGGCAAGAAGAACTTTGACCTTGTCTCCGTTCGTCAGTTCACTCATATTTTGGTAATGCAAGTCTTCTGGAATATTGAGATTTTGTAACAATTGAGAAGCTTCACTTTCAGCTTCCCAGCCACCCAACTCAGCAAATTCACCTTCCAGCTCAGCCGCTCGAACCCCATCCTCGTCAGAAAAGTCAGGCTTCATATAGATGGCATCTTTTTCCTTCATGATATTGTAAAGGTGCTCATTCCCCATGATAACAACATCAATGGCCCGCTCATCCTCATAGTCAAAGTGATTTTGACGCAAAACAGAAAGTCGCTCATCTGGCCCCAAAGAAACATGGCCTGTCGTCGGCTCAATATCTCCAGCTAAAATTTTCAAGAAGGTGGACTTACCCGCACCATTCGCCCCAATCAGGCCATAAGTGTTTCCTTCTGTAAATTTAATATTTACTTCATCAAATAATTTTCGATCACTGAAACGCAGTGACACATCAGATACTGTAAGCAATGATTTTCTCCTATATATATAATCCCTTACATTTTACTAGAAAATTCTTCTTTTTTCAAATTATTATAGGATAAAAAACTATTTTAAGAGATAAATATGCCGTAAACCTTGTAAATATACTGTAAACATGTTGTCAATCAATTGTTTTTTGAGCTGCGTTTCTTCTTTTTTCTTCTAGCTTCTTCCGCATTTTCTTTGAAAATGATATAATGAGAGCAATACTAATTGAGGAGCAAGCAATGACAAAACCCATTATTTTAACTGGAGACCGTCCAACTGGAAAATTACATATTGGTCATTATGTCGGAAGTCTACGTAACCGTGTCCTTTTACAAAATCAAGACAAGTATGAGATGTTTGTTTTTCTGGCGGATCAACAAGCTCTGACAGACCATGCGAAAGATCCACAAACGATTGTAGAATCCATTGGCAATGTAGCCTTAGACTATCTAGCAGCTGGACTGGATCCAAAAAAAGCAACTATTTTCATCCAGAGTCAAATTCCAGAGTTGGCAGAACTGTCAATGTACTACATGAATTTGGTGTCTTTAGCTCGTTTAGAGCGCAATCCGACTGTCAAGACAGAAATTGCTCAGAAAGGATTTGGAGAAAGTATCCCAACTGGATTTTTGGTTTATCCTATCTCTCAGGCAGCTGACATTACAGCCTTTAAGGCAAATTATGTACCTGTCGGAAATGATCAAAAACCAATGATTGAGCAGACACGTGAAATTGTTCGTTCTTTCAATCATGCCTATAGCTGTGAGGTTTTGGTGGAGCCTGAAGGGATTTATCCAGAAAATGAAGCAGCTGGGCGTTTACCAGGGCTTGATGGTAATGCTAAAATGTCCAAATCATTAAACAATGGGATTTATCTAGCGGATGACATGGATACACTCAAGAAAAAGGTCATGAGTATGTACACCGATCCCGACCACATCAAAGTTGAAGATCCAGGAAAAATCGAAGGTAATATGGTTTTCCATTATCTGGATGTTTTTAGTCGACCAGAAGATGCTGCTGAAATTGTGGCTATGAAAGAACACTACCAACGTGGTGGTCTGGGTGATGTCAAAACTAAACGCTATCTCTTAGAGATTTTAGAGCGGGAATTAGGACCAATCAGAGAGCGTCGACTTGAGTTTGCAAAAGACATAGGGCAAGTTTATGACATGCTGAAAGAAGGCAGTGATCGTGCTCGACAAGTTGCTGGACAAACCCTGTCAGAAGTCAAAAATGCAATGGGAATTAATTACTTTAAATAACGAACGATAAGATCTAATTGCGACAAAAACCATCGTCTTTTACCCAAAAAAGAGATGGTTTTTAATTTTTACACAATAATCATTGACAAATGCCTATAGAATGGTATGATAATAACAATAAAAAGACGAGCCCTGCTCAATATATAAGAAAAGAGGAAACTGTGGATGTCTAACTGGGACACTAAATTTCTGAAAAAAGGTTTTACCTTTGATGACGTATTGCTTATTCCAGCTGAAAGTCATGTGTTGCCAAATGATGCTGATTTAAGTACAAAACTTGCTGAGAATTTAAAATTAAATATCCCAATTATTACTGCGGCTATGGATACAGTTACCGAAAGTCAAATGGCGATTGCTATTGCCCGGGCCGGCGGTTTAGGTGTCATCCACAAAAATATGTCTATTGCACAGCAGGCTGATGAGGTTCGTAAGGTAAAACGTTCTGAAAATGGTGTCATTATTGATCCATTCTTCCTGACTCCTAATCATACAATTGCTGAAGCGGATGAATTGATGGGACGCTACCGCATCAGTGGGGTGCCAGTGGTTGAAACGATGGAAAATCGTAAATTAGTTGGTATCTTAACCAACCGCGATTTGCGCTTTATTTCAGATTACAATCAACCAATTTCTAATCACATGACTAGTGAAAATCTTGTTACAGCCCCAGTCGGAACTGATCTAACAACGGCTGAAAGAATCTTGCAAGAACACCGGATTGAAAAACTACCTTTAGTAGATGAAAACGGTCGCCTCTCTGGTCTTATCACCATTAAAGATATTGAAAAAGTGATTGAGTTTCCAAATGCAGCCAAGGATGAATTTGGTCGTCTACTAGTTGCGGGGGCCGTTGGTGTAACTTCAGATACTTTTGAGCGTGCAGAAGCCCTCTTCGAAGCGGGAGCAGATGCCATTGTTATTGATACAGCACACGGTCATTCTGCTGGTGTTCTACGTAAAATTGCTGAAATTCGTGCACACTTTCCAGACCGCACCTTGATTGCGGGTAATATCGCAACTGCTGAAGGGGCACGCGCTCTTTATGAAGCAGGTGTTGATGTGGTTAAGGTCGGAATCGGACCAGGTTCTATCTGTACAACTCGTGTCATTGCCGGTGTCGGTGTACCACAAGTCACAGCAATCTACGATGCAGCTGCAGTTGCGCGTGAGTATGGAAAGACCATCATTGCTGATGGAGGAATCAAGTACTCAGGTGATATCGTCAAGGCTCTTGCTGCAGGTGGAAATGCAGTTATGCTTGGATCCATGTTTGCTGGAACAGACGAAGCGCCAGGTGAAACTGAAATCTTCCAAGGACGTAAATTTAAAACTTACCGCGGAATGGGCTCTATCGCAGCTATGAAGAAAGGTTCCAGCGATCGCTACTTCCAAGGTTCTGTCAATGAAGCTAATAAGCTAGTTCCAGAAGGAATTGAAGGGCGTGTAGCTTATAAAGGAGCGGCTGCAGATATCGTCTTCCAAATGTTGGGCGGGATCCGTTCTGGTATGGGATATGTCGGTGCAGCTAATCTGCAAGAACTTCATGAAAATGCTCAATTTATTGAGATGAGTGGTGCTGGTTTGAAAGAAAGTCACCCTCACGATGTACAAATCACAAATGAAGCTCCAAACTACTCTGTCCAATAAAAATTATAAATAAAAACAACCTTGTCAACTCCTTGACAAGGTTGTTTTTCTAATTTACAAAATTGTAAAATATATTTACAATTTATTGACTAATCTGTAAAGTTAATATTCTCTTCTTTCTTTATTACACCCTGACTTATCTGAAAAATATTGATATCATCTGGTAGATTTTGTAAGTGATCTAAGCTGGTTGTCGTAATGAATGTCTGGATGTTTTGAGAGATAGTTTCTAGTAATTTTAATTGACGCATGTTGTCAAGTTCGCTCATTACATCGTCAAGCAATAATATTGGAGTATCTTTTGTAAGATTCTCAATGAGTTTAATTTCAGCTAACTTGAGAGATAGGACAAGGCTACGATGCTGGCCTTGGCTGCCAAATCCAGCATCCATATCATTGATAAAAAACTTGATATCATCTCGGTGAGGTCCGACACCTGTATTTTTTTTGAAAAGATCGCGTCTACGGCTTTCTGATAAGGCTGCTCGAAAAGAAGCTTCCAAGTCTTCGAGACACGAAAACGGAACAGAGGATACATACTTGATTGTCAATTTCTCTTTCCCTTGAGAAATATCGCTATGACTTTCCTGAGCAAAACCTTCTAGCTTTTCAATAAAGTCTAAACGATGTTGCATGACACGACAACCAAAATCAATCAGTTGCTCATCTAAAACAGAGAGAAAGGTTTCATCTATCTTGTCATTGGCCTTAAGATAAGCATTTCTTTGCTTGAGCACATGATTATAGCTAGATAAGTCAGCAAGGTAGATGGGCTTGATTTGCCCAAGCTCAATATCAATGAATTTTCGGCGTAAAGCAGGGGCTCCTTTAATGAGCTGTAAATCTTCTGGAGCAAACAAGACAACGTTGACAACCCCTATATAATCTGATAATTTACCTTGTTTTAAATGATTTATTTTGGTGATTCTCCCCTTTGGTGTCAACTCGATGTCAAGTGGGATTTTACCCGCTGTTTTTTCAATAATTCCCGAAATTTGAAGATTTTTTTCTTGGAAATGAATCAAATCCTTATCGGTTCGGGTACGGTGACTGCGAGTAAGGGCTAAAAAATAGATGGCTTCTAGAATATTAGTTTTCCCCTGTGCATTTTGCCCCAGAAAGATATTAAGGCCAGGATCAAAATCAACCTCTGCAGACTGGTAATTACGAAAATGTTTAATTTTCAGCGTTTTTAACCACATGGCTTAGGTTCCTGGAAAGCGAACAGGGGCTTTTTTGCTTTTCTGCTCGGGCTTTCTTTTCTTCTCTTCTTTTTTCGCTGGTTGAGATTTTTTCAAGTCCTTATTCATGGTTTTAACTAAGTCTGCCACTCTTTTTTTCTCTGCTTGCTCCTCTTGATGTTCAAGAATTTCCTCCTGATTTGGAGCAAGGAGGACAATTTCCAGCTCTTGGTCTGGGAGAGAGACGACATCTCCAATTCTAAGTTTTTTCCCTCGTCTATTTTCTAGTTCGCCGTTAAAAAAGACCTGATTATCTGCTAAAAAGGACTTAATTGCTCCGCCACTTTGAATGATACCGACTTCTTTTAAGAGAGCCTGTAGAGTAATGTATTCGTCAAATAATTTGTATTCCATATTTCACCTCAATCCTTGTCATTATATCATAATTTAAGCAGAAACTGTTCCGTGGTAGTCTCATTCAAGGACAAGTTTTACTAGAAAAACAGAAAACGCTTTAATCACTAAAATTGCCGATCCTTACAAAGCATTAAATAACATTTCGTGTTATAATAGAAGTCTATATTATTCGGTATGAGGAGCGCAATGGAAATCATAAAAGGAGTACATCTTCACTTCATTCAATCAGAAAAATTTAAAACCAATAAAATTAAAGTGCGATTTTCAGCTCCTATGTCTGAAAAAACAATAGCCGGGCGGGTTCTTACGGCCAGTATGCTAGAAACTTCAAATGCTCTTTACCCAAAATCGCAAGCCTTTCGAGAAAAATTAGCGAATTTATACGGTGCTAATTATTCGACAAGCCTTTCACGACGGGGATTAGTGCATTACCTAGATATCAATCTTTCTTTTGTGCGAGATCAATTCTTGAGTCGTAAGAATATGTTAGCAGATGAAATGCTAGATTTTTTGAAGGCTAGTCTCTTTTTTCCTCTGTCAAATGGAAAGGCTTTTGATACTAAAACCTTTGAAATTGAAAAGAGAAATGTTTTAACAGACTTGGAAGCTGAGATTGAGAATCATTTCTACCATGCTCACAGAGAATTAAATAATTTATTTTACGATTTACCAGAAATGCGGATTCCGCGCGTGGCAACAATCGATCTAGTAGAAAGAGAAACAGCTGAAACTAGTTTTGCTGCTTTTCAGCAAATGCTAAATCAAGATCAAATCGATTTTTTCTTCATCGGTGATTTCAATGAGATTGCTGTCCGTGAGAAAATCCAAGAATTCCATTTTTCTGAACGAGAGCAGCCTTTACAGCTTAGCTACCAACAAAACTATTCAAATATAACCAAAGAAAAGCTGGAGCAGCGAGATGTGCATCAGTCCATTGTTGAACTGGCCTACCATTTTTCTAGTCAATATGGAGATAGAGGCCATCTGCCCCTGATTGTTTTGAATGGCTTATTGGGAGGATTTGCTCACTCCAAACTCTTTGTCAATGTTCGGGAAAAGGAGAGCCTAGCCTACACTATTTCTAGTAGTTTTGATATTTTTTCTGGTTTGATGCGAATCTATGCTGGAATTGACCGAGCAAATCGGACAAAGACCATCGCTTTAATCAACCGCCAAATTCTAGATTTGAAGCGGGGACATTTCACAGATGAAGAACTTGAGCAAACCAAGAATATGCTGAAAAATTCAATACTTCTGGCTCAGGATCGACAAAACACCTTGATTGAGCGTGCTTACATGTCCTCTGTTCTAGGGAAAAAATTTCTATCACTAGAGGCTTGGCTGAAAGCATTAGAAAATGTCAGCAAAGCTGATCTTATAGAGGCATCCCAGCAGTTGAAATTACAGGCGATTTACTTTATGGAAGGGAAATAATGCAGAATCCAGGTCTAGAAAAAATCAATTATATAGCCGTGGGAGAAAGCATCTATCGGGCGGTACTAGCAAATGGATTGCAGGTTTACCTACTCCCTAAAAATGATTTTAATGAAACCTACGGCATCATCTCAACACATTTTGGCTCTGTTGATACTAAGGTTGTTTCACGTGAAACAAAGCAAGTTTCTCATTATCCAGCAGGGATTGCGCATTTTTTGGAGCACAAATTATTCGAGCGTGAAAACGGCGAGGATTTGCTGCAGGAATTTACCAAGTTTGGCGCAGAAAGTAATGCCTTTACAAGCTTTACACGTACCAGCTATCTGTTTTCTACGACAAACTGTGTGGCAGAAAATCTGAAGCTGTTGCAGGAACTCGTTTCCCAAGCTAATTTTTCAGAAGAATCTGTTCAACGTGAGCAAGGAATTATCCAACAAGAAATCGAAATGTACCAAGACGATCCAGATTATCGGCTCTTCTTTGGTGCTTTGAGCAATCTCTACCCTCAAACTCCACTAGCAGAAGATATCGCCGGAACGACAGAGTCAATCATGGATATTACTGTGGAAGATCTGACAGAGAACTTCGATCTTTTCTACCGTCCGTCCAACATGACTTTATTTGTCATTGGAAATTTCGACTTGGAGTCCACTTTTGAAGACATCATACAAACACAAGAGACCTTATCTCCTAAATTATTAACTTCAGTAATTGAAAAAGAACCTATCATCTTACAACCTGTGCTTTCAACCGCTACTAGTCGGATGGAAGTTGCCAGTCCTAAGTTGGCGATTGGTATTCGTGGAAAAGATGCGATACAGGATACGGAGCTTTATCGCTATAAAATTGCCCTGAAATTGCTTTTTGCCATGATGTTTGGTTGGACTTCCAAGTGTTTCCAGACCCTGTATGAAAATGGCAAGATTGACAATTCGCTCACTCTTGAAGTAGAGGTGGAAAAGGATTTCCACTTTGTCATCCTAACTATGGACACGCAGGAACCAGTAGGAATTTCTCATCAATTCCGCTCAGCCATTCGGAAGTTTGCCCAGGATCCAGATGTCACAGAAACACATCTAGACACGATTAAAAGTGAAATGTTTGGAGATCTTCTGCATGGTCTGAATTCTCTTGAATACATGGCAACCCAGTATGAACCGCATTTAAAAGGTGAAAATCTTTTTGATTTACCTAAGATTTTACAGGATATCACTTTAAATGACGTCTTAAAAGTCGGACGTCGCTTTATCGACCAGTGTGATATGACAGATTTTACTATTTTTCCAAAATAGTTCCAAGTTTATTTCAAAATTTTGTTAGAATAATGTCTAAGAGAAAAGGACTATCCCTATGAGAAAAAAAACGATAGGAGAGGTACTCAGACTTGCTCGAGTAAATCAAAAACTTACTTTAGAAGATGCAGCCAAAAAAACAGATATAAAAACTGACTACCTAAAGGCTCTTGAAAACAATCAATACGAAAAATTTCCGAATGCCTTTTACGTCCGTAGCCTGCTACGAAAATACGCTTGGGCCTTGGATTTAGACGAGACAATTCTTTTAGAGGCATACGACACAGATAATACTGTCGTTTATGACGAAATTGAATTAGCTGAAAACGAAGAATTTCGAAGCAGAAAATATAAAAATCGTTCTTTCTCGCTTCCGCTCTTTTATTTCCTAATGGTTGCACTGTCTATCATTATTTTTGTCACCTATTACGTTTGGCAATATGCCAATACAACTACTCCGCAGTTTAGCAGCTCTGATAGTTACAGCCTTGTCTCTAGCTCAAGTCTCGAAGATCGTTCAAGTCCACCTGAGACCTCCACAACAGACTCTAGCTCAACAAAAGAAAAGCTGGAAGTCACTGGAGAAGGAAACTATTTAACTGCAAAATATCGTGGCGAGTCGCAAACTACTCAGTTAACAATCTCAGCGAGCAACACCCAAAGCTGGATTAGTGTGACAAATACGGACTTGGCAGCAGGTATAACCCTTACTCCAACCCAATCAAGCCAAACAGTGACACTCTCTCCCAATACCACTTATACAATTACTTTAGGGGTCGTGAAAGGCGTCACTGTCACTGTCGGCAGTCAGAAAATAGACCTATCTACCTTGACCAGCGACAGTGCTATAATTACCCTTACAATTGAATCATAAAGGAAGAATGATGAAAAAAGAAAATATCCCCAACGCTTTAACCCTTGCCAGAATTGCCTTAATTCCAATCTTTATTTTGATTCTGACTTTTGGGCATTCGCCAGCCATGCATATCCTAGCTGGAATCATTTTCGCCCTTGCCAGCATCACAGACTACCTGGATGGCTATCTGGCGCGCAAGTGGCAGGTCGTGACCAATTTTGGAAAATTTGCCGATCCCATGGCCGATAAACTGCTGGTTATGTCCGCTTTTATCATGCTGATTGAAATGAAAATGGCTCCTGCTTGGGTGGTAGCTATCATCATTTGCCGAGAGCTGGCCGTAACTGGTCTGAGACTCCTCTTGGTAGAAACTGGCGGAACAGTTCTAGCGGCCGCTATGCCAGGCAAGATAAAGACTTTCACGCAGATGTTTGCCATCCTCTTTCTTCTGCTCCATTGGACGTTACTCGGTCAGATTCTCCTTTACATAGCCCTGATTTTCACTATTTATTCTGGCTATGATTATTTCAAGGGCAGTGCCTATCTCTTTAAAGATACATTTAAATAATATGGAAAATATCATTGAAGTAAAAAATCTTAGTTATCGCTATGACCATAAGTCTGAAGATTATATTTTAAAAGACGTCTCGTTTCACGTGAAACAAGGAGAATGGTTGTCTATCGTCGGTCACAATGGTAGCGGAAAATCGACTACGGTTCGTTTGATTGACGGTCTTTTAGAGGCCGAGAGTGGTGATATCATCATTTCTGGAGATAAATTGACGGCTGATAATGTTTGGGAAAAACGTCGCCAAATCGGCATGGTCTTTCAGAATCCTGATAATCAGTTTGTTGGGGCGACTGTTGAGGATGACGTTGCATTTGGTCTGGAAAATCAAGGCATGGATTATCCCATGATGGTGAAACGTGTCCATGAAGCTCTGGAATTAGTCGGCATGCAGAATTTTAAAGAGAGAGAACCTGCTCGACTTTCTGGCGGACAGAAGCAAAGAGTCGCTATTGCTGGCGTAGTCGCGCTTCAGCCAGATATTATCATCTTGGATGAAGCAACCAGTATGTTAGACCCTGAAGGACGACTGGAATTGATTCGGACTGTCAAGGAAATTAAAGATAAGAATCATTTAACAGTCATCTCCATTACTCACGATTTGGACGAGATTTCGCTGAGTGACCGTGTCCTCGTTATGAAAAATGGTCAGGTTGAGTCAACTGCTACACCGAGAGAACTCTTTTCTAGACCTGATTTGGAAGACTTGGGCTTGGATCAACCCTTTGTAAACCAGGTCAAAGCTGCCATGATTCAAACTGGGCTCACTCTGCCAGAAACCTATTTAACTGAAAAAGAATTGCAGGAACAATTATGGGAATTACTCTAAATAAAGTCAGTTATACCTATCAGGCTGGAACTCCATTTGAGGGTCCAGCGCTTTTTGAAGTTGATTTGGAAATCAAAGATGGTAGCTATACGGCTTTGATTGGGCACACTGGCAGCGGAAAATCAACCATTCTACAGCTCTTGAATGGCTTGCTGACTCCTAGTGAGGGCAGCGTGCAAGTCAACAATGTTACCATTACTTCAAATTCCGTCAACAAAGACATCAAACAAGTTCGTAAACAGGTTGGTTTGGTGTTTCAATTTGCTGAAAGTCAGGTTTTTGATGAGACTGTTTTGAAAGACGTAGCCTTTGGTCCGCAAAATTTTGGTGTCTCTAAAGAAGAAGCCGAGGCTTTAGCGCGTGAAAAATTAAGCCTTGTCGGCATTTCTGAAGAATTGTTTAGCCGCAGTCCTTTTGAACTTTCTGGCGGGCAGATGAGAAGGGTTGCCATTGCCGGAATCCTAGCAATGGAGCCTGATATCTTGGTTTTGGATGAGCCAACGGCTGGACTTGATCCAGCAGGACGCAAGGAATTGATGGAACTCTTTAAGAAACTGCACCAAGCTGGAATGACCATTGTTCTTGTAACCCATTTAATGGATGATGTAGCGAATTTTGCTGATACGGTCTATGTGTTGGAAAAGGGGCGCGTCGTCAAAAGCGGTCAGCCTGCTCAAGTTTTTCAAGATGTCGATTTTATGGAAAAGATTCAGCTAGGGGTTCCTAAAATCACGAAATTTGCCCAAGAATTAGCTGAAAAAGGAATGAAATTTTCTCATTATCCAATTACGATTGAGGAATTTAAGGAGATGATGCATGGATAAATTGATTTTAGGACGGTATATCCCAGGAAATTCAGTCATCCATCGATTGGATCCGCGCAGTAAATTGGTGGCCATGTTCTGCTTTATCTTATTAATTTTCTGGGCCAACAATCTCATCACTAATTTGCTGCTATTTGTTTTCGTTTTTACTCTGATTTTTCTCTCAAAAGTTCCTTTGACATTCTTCCTAAAGGGAATTCAATCAATGGTTTTCATTATTGCCTTTACCACCCTCTTCCAGCTATTTCTAACGGCGGGAGGCAAGGTACTTTTCCAATTTGGTTTCATTAAAATTACGGAATTTGGGCTTTCACAAGCGGGGATTATCTTTAGCCGTTTTGTTTTGATTATCTTCTTTTCAACTCTGTTGACCTTAACCACGACACCTCTCAGCCTTTCAGATGCAGTAGAAGCCCTACTAAAGCCACTCAAAGTCTTTAAAGTTCCTACACATGAAATTGGCCTCATGCTTTCTATGAGCCTGCGTTTCGTACCAACTTTAATGGATGACACTACGAGAATTATGAACGCTCAGAGGGCTCGCGGAGTTGATTTTGGCGAAGGAACGATTGTTCAAAAGGTTAAATCAATCATTCCAATCTTAATTCCCTTATTTGCTTCTAGTTTCAAACGGGCAGACGCCTTAGCTATCGCAATGGAAGCGCGTGGCTATAGTGGTGGTGAAGGAAGAAGCCGCTATCGACAACTTTCTTGGAAAATGATTGACAATCTGGCTATTCTCTCTATTTTCCTGATCGGTATCTTGCTCTTTATCTTAAAAAAATAAAGAATAGTATAAGTTTGATAGCAATATTTTTGTTAGAGATCTAATGAAATACACTAAAAATCCTTTTAAAATAATATTTTTATGTGTAAATCTCAATATTTTTGTAATATTCGCACTTAAAATGTAATCTTTTAGTAATATTTAATGTGTATGATAGTATTATAACTAAAGGAGAAAACTTTTAAAATGAGTATGAAAGTGAAAAAATTGACTCTAGCAGGAACGATTGCTACAGCAACACTATTTGCATCAACTATTGTTGCTAGTGCTGAATCTTATACAGTAAAAGCTGGAGATACCCTATCAGAAATCGCTGAAAATAAAAAAACAACTGTTGAACGTTTGGTAGAATTAAACAAAATTTCAAATCCAGATTTTATCATGACTGGACAAGTTTTGGAATTGGGTGATTTGAAAGATGTTGCAAAACAAACAACATCAGCACCTGTTGCCTCATCAGCAACACCAGCTGTTCCCGCACCAGCTCCAGTAGCCCCTGTAGCTCCAGCTGCACCAGTAGCTACGGAAACTCCTGTAGCTACTGCAACAACAGACTATTCTGGCTATTCATCAAGTGTCGTACTCGCAAATGGTAATACTCCAGGTGCTGTAGGTTCTTATGCGGCTGCTCGTATGGCTGAAATGACAGGTGTGTCTGCATCTACATGGGAAAACATCATTGCCCGCGAATCTAACGGACAAGTCGATGCTTACAACCCATCAGGAGCAAGTGGTCTTTTCCAAACAATGCCAGGTTGGGGATCTACTGCAACTGTTGAAGATCAAATTCAAGCAGCTTACCGTGCTTACAGTGCACAAGGACTATCTGCTTGGGCTTACTAAAATAATAAAAAAATGACTAAACATATTTAGTCATTTTTTCTTACTCAAAGAGACTATTTATTCTCCAAAAATTTCTTTTGAAAGTCTACGACCTGTAGGTGTTGTAGCAAGACCACCTTCAGCTGTTTCTCTGAAAGCAGTAGGCAGGCTAGAGCCGACCTGGTACATGGCATCAATGACTTCGTCAACAGGGATTTTGGACTCGATTCCGGCCAGAGCCATGTCTGCTGCGATGAAAGCATAGCTGGCTCCCATAGCATTTCTTTTAACACAAGGTACTTCTACCAGACCAGCCACAGGATCGCAAATCAAGCCCAGCATATTTTTGATGACAAAACAGATAGCTTGACTAGCCTGAAAAGCAGAGCCTCCAGCAGCTAAAACCAGAGCAGCTGCACTCATCGCAGAAGCGGAGCCAACCTCGGCTTGACAGCCTCCTTCTGCACCGGAAATAGAAGCGTTATTGGCAATAACCAAGCCAAAAGCGCCAGCAGCCAGCAAAAAGTCTAATTGCTGCTCCTCTGTCAAATCTAATTTTTCAATCGCTGATGTGAGCACGGCTGGCAAGCAGCCGGCACTACCAGCCGTAGGAGTTGCACAAACCAGCCCCATTTTAGCGTTGTATTCATTGACAGCAATGGCATTTTTTGCAGCAGTCAGCACAGTATAATCTGACAAGGCCTTCCCTGACTGGATATAGTGGTGCAGCTTGGCTGCGTCTCCACCGGTCAATCCACTGCGAGATTTACTCTCATCAAGCCCAAGTAAAACCGAAGCTTTCATGACCTCAAGATTCCGACTCATCAGACGTAAAACTTCGTCTCTTTCCCGACCTGTCAATTCGTACTCGGTCGCAATCATTAATTCAGCAACATTGCCATTAAAATCCAAATCAGCCTGCTCAACCAATTCTTTTATTGAATAAAACATCTCTTCTCCTATTTAAAGAAATTGACATTATGGAGATGGGGGATTTTCCGAATCTCTTCGATAGCCTCTTCGCAACTACGACTATCCACCTCAATGATCATAATCGCTTTCTCACCCGCTTTTTCTCTAGTCACCGTCATTTGAGCAATATTGATATTGTAGCGGGACAGAGCCTCCGTTACATGGGCAATCATACCTGGAACATCTTGGTGGACGATGATAATGGTTGGCGTATTCATGCTGAGAGAGACTGAGAAGCCATTTAACTCGGTCACCTGAATATTTCCACCACCGATAGACACACCCGTTACACTGATAGTCTTATAGTCATTCTTAACCGTGATTTTTGTCGTATTTGGATGGGGAACATTGCTATCTTTCTGGATAGTCCAGACGATCTTGATACCGCGTTTATGGGCAATTTCAAGGCTGTTAGGAATTTCAGGATCATCCGTATCCATTCCTAAAATACCGGCTACCAGAGCCAAATCTGTTCCATGCCCGCGATAAGTCTTTGCAAAGGAATTAAAAAGCTGGAATTCAACCTCGGTTGGTGTATCATCAAAAATAGAGGATACGATCTTACCGATACGCACAGCCCCTGCAGTATGACTGCTGGAAGGGCCAATCATGACAGGCCCGATAATGTCAAAAACAGATTGAAATTTTAATGATTTCATAAGAAACCTCTTGAACATATTTTCTAAAATTATTATATCAAACTTATCAAAGTTCTGCCTCATATCACACAAAAAAAGAGGACAATTGTCCTCTTTTCATTCTTGGTAATTCGCATACCTGAAACTCTTTTACTCCGCCAGTAGGACTCGAACCTACGACATCATGATTAACAGTCATGCGCTACTACCAACTGAGCTATGGCGGATAGTATAGTCCGTACGGGATTCGAACCCGTGTTACCGCCGTGAAAAGGCGGTGTCTTAACCCCTTGACCAACGGACCATATATGTTCTTTTCAGAACATATTCTATTATATCAGGTTTTGAATCTTTGTCAACAGTTTTTTATTTATTTTTTAAAATTTCTTTTAAATGTTTTGTTCTTAGCCTGGAAACAGGGCAACGGCGGCCTTCATAAAATATAATTTCCTTTGTTTTCTTATCATAATCGCAGATATTATCGATATTGACTAAGAAAGATTTATGGGAAGCAAAGAAACGTTGGGTTTTCTCATCCTGCTCTTGAACACTGGCAATCGTTCCATAAAATTCTTTTATAAAGTTTTTTCCGACCATCCGTAACTTATGGGAGGAGCTTGAGGTTTCGATATACAAAATATCATTAAATGGCACGCGCACATCATTGCCTCGATAGCTGTATTCAAAGTAATCAACCATGTTGGTGTTTGTAATTAAGGTGTTTTTCGTATAAATGATACAATCTTTAATACGTTTTTTAAACGAATCATCGTTAATATCCTTGTCAATAAAATCAAGGGCTGATACCTTGTATTTGAAAGTCATGGTCGCAAACTCTGATTTTGAAGTCACAAAGACAATAATAGCGTATGGATTATGGTGACGAATAAAACGAGCGACCTCTAGCCCTTTGGTCTCTTCCCCTTTAATATCTATATCCAGAAAATAAATCTGATTGACATCTTCATTTTCGACGTAGTCCTTAAATTCCTGAATTTTTCCTGTGATTTTTACCTGGATATCAAGCCCCATTTCTTCAGCAATCTCTGCTAAAGTTTTTTCCATGCGGAGTTGGTGCGCTAAAGTATCTTCTAATGCTAAGATTCTCATAAACTATTCCTTCTTTTAATTGTTAATACTTGGGTGAAATCATACTTACTTATTTCTGTATCTAGCGTGATATATTCATAATTCTCTAAAATTTCTTTCAGATTATTTAAACCTAGGCCTCTTCGATAACCTTTCGTTGAGAACTCTGGTTCATAAATTTCTTCTAAATCTAATTTTCTTTGCTTGCGGGAATTTTTTACAACAAAAATAATCTCCGTATCGAGTTGAACTAAAGTCACATGAATCATTTTTTCATAGCTTTCAATTGCGCCTTCAACAGCATTGTTTAGCAATATACTAGCCATTCTTACCACATCTAATAGCTTAATCGGTAATTTCTCAACAGGATCTTTGACTTCGAATGTTAAATCAATCTGGTGCTCACGCGCTTTGAATAAAGTCTCTGTCATAACGCTTCGAAGAGCTGAGTCGCCAACATTATTCAAATCAAAATAGGTATATTTGTCCGAGCGTAATTTTAAATTTGCATCAACTAAGACTTCTTGATATATTTTTTCAATTTCCTTGATATCTTGAGTATTGATGGCCGTCTGAAAGCTAGTCAGCATGCCAGCATAATCATGGCGAAAGCCACGAATTTCATTATAAAGAGAAACAATTTCATCTGTGTACTGCTGCAGCTGCAACTGTTCCAATTCTCTTTGTCGAATCTCCTCTTCTTTTTCATACTTTTCCCGAATCGCCTTCAAATAGAAAAGAGTCGTCATAAAGATCAAGAAACAAATAGTCGCTAGCATACTGCTAAAACTATTAAAATGATCGTCTTCACTTAACCAATGAGAAACATTTAAAATGAAAATATCTATAACATAAAAAATATTAATTCTCTTAATTGTCTTTTTAAAGACCTCCTCTTTAAAATCACATGCGTAAAATGGTAAGTAATCGATAAACTTAAGCATAAATAAAACAGAGATACTGTTTATCATGATATAAAAGACAGCCCAATTATCTTTTACAAATGAATCCCCTGTAATTGAGGAAATAATGACGGAAAAAAAGGTAGTAGATGCCTGAACTGTTAAATAAAGGAGAAGAGATAGAAATATAGAGAAAAGAATTGATAACTTCTCTTTTTTATAAAAATACCTGTAGAAAAAAAGAGGATAAATCAGTAGTAAAATAAAATACAGAACATGCCTTGACAAAGAAAATATAGATTCTAAATTTAATATGAGTAATGGTAATAAAATTAAGACTATAGCACACAGAAAAGTAAAGTAAAAACTAGATTTTACTTTATTGATCTTTTCATATATAACAATAGTGAAATATACTTCAATGGCAGCTTGCAATATCCAAAAAAATAATTCAAACATAATTCCATTTCCTCAATTATCGATGTTATTTTTTCTTAAATTTAATTTTTAAGAAGATATTTCTTAAATCTCCTCCAAGAACTTCTTTAAGTTCTTTTTCATTCAAGGCTGGGAAGTGAACGATTGCTTTAAAGTTTTCCTGAGTATTTTTCATTATAAATCTCCTAAAAATTTTTTCGTAAGTGTTACCTTACAAGATCTATTATAAATAAAATTTCAAATAATCTGTCATCTTTCCCTGAAATGTCGTTTTTTATTCCTGAAATGTCGTTTTCTCAAAAATATAATAAAAAAACACGAAATTTTTCGTGTCTGAATAGTGTATATTATGATCCCAGCAGGATTCGAACCTGCGACCGTTCGCTTAGAAGGCGAATGCTCTATCCAGCTGAGCTATGAGACCGATACCTTTTCATTCTATCAGAAAAATCTAGTATCGTCAAGATTTACTTATGGTAGGAACTTCCCTGTTGAATCATGAAAGCCCGATAAATCTGCTCTACCAAAACAAGGCGCATCAATTGATGAGGCAGGGTCAATTTTCCAAAACTCATCAGTAGATTAGCTCTTTTTTTGACAGCAGGAGACAGACCCAAGCTGCCACCAATCACAAATGTAATATCAGAAAAACCACGAACTGTGATGTCGTTCAAGATCGAACTAAACTCTTCTGAAGGAAATTGTTTTCCCTCAATAGCCAAAGCAACTACGAATTCTCGTTCAGAGATTTTTGCTAAGATCCTATTTCCCTCTTTTTCGAGGATTTGCTGATTTTCTAGCTCACTGGCCTTATCTGGTGTTTTTTCGTCTGCTAATTCCACAATTTCTAACTTAGAAAATCGACTCAGGCGTTTGGCATATTCAGCAATTCCATCCTTAAGATACTTTTCTTTTAATTTTCCAACGGTTACAAGCTTTATTTTCATATTTCCATTCTATCATATCCACATGGATTTCACACTTTATTCACATCAGTTTTTCATGAAAAACTTGTTGAATCTATATATTTTCTAACCTCCATCAACATTTTTTATAAGTTTTCCACAACTTGTGGAAAACTTGTGGATTTTAAGTTATAATTAAGAATAGATTTATATAATTTCATCAATTGTAATCAAGGAGGAAAATATGAAAAACGCTTCAAATTTCTTTAAAAAATCTTTGTTGCTTTTTATTGTTTTAGTTGTAGGATTTATTGGCGGAAGCCTAGGAAATTTAGCCACTGCATTTCTTAATAATAAAATGGCTAATATTAGTCCTTCTAGCTCAAAGACCACTGTATCAACATCTTATAAAAACACAACCGACACTACAAAGGCTGTAAAAAAGGTGCAAAACGCAGTTGTATCAGTAATTACTTATACAGGTTCTAATCAAGAAGGAGTGATCAATAATGAATCAACCAGTGATCCTCAAGTAGCTAGTGAGGGATCTGGCGTTATTTATAAGAAGGAAGGAAAATATGCCTACCTTGTTACCAATACTCACGTGCTAAATGGAGCAAAAAATCCTGATATTCTACTAGCAGATGGTAGTAAGGTTCCTGGTGAGGTCGTTGGTTCAGATGTTTATTCTGATATTTCTGTAGTAAGAATTAGCTCTGAAAAGGTGAAAGATGTAGCTGAATTCGGAGATTCCAACTCTCTGACAGTAGGAGAGACTGCTATTGCCATCGGAAGCCCTCTTGGAACAGAATACGCTAACTCTGTTACACAAGGAATCATCTCTAGTTTAGGCAGAAATGTAACTCTCCAATCTGAAGACGGCCAAAATATTTCGACGACTGCCTTGCAAACAGATGCTGCTATCAATCCTGGTAACTCTGGCGGCCCACTCATCAATATCCAAGGGCAAGTTATCGGTATTACGTCCAGCAAAATCTCTCACAATGGCCAAACTGCTGTAGAAGGCATGGGCTTTGCAATTCCATCAAACGATGTTGTCAATATTATCAAGCAATTAGAGAAAACTGGAACAGTAACTCGTCCTGCTCTGGGTATCCAAATGCTCGATTTATCTAATATCGCCACTTCTGACTTAGCAAAATTACGTCTGCCTTCATCTGTAAAATCAGGTATCCTTGTCCGCTCTGTGCAAGAAGGAATGCCTGCTGAAAATAAACTTCAGAAATACGATGTCATCACAAAAGTTGACGATAAAGATGTTGAGTCAACCAGTGATTTACAATCTGCTCTCTACAGACACTCTCTGGGAGATGAGTTGAAAGTGACTTACTTTAGGGATGGTAAAGAAGCTACTACAACCATCAAATTGACCAAATCAACCCAGGACTTAAGTGACAACTAATACTTTACATAATTGTCAACACACCTTTACACCATCGTAAAGGTGTGTTATGCTATATACAAATGGAAAATTATCAATACATACCACTAAAAGACATTCGAACAAATCCTTATCAGCCCAGAAAAAGCTTTTCTCAAGAAAAAATAAATGAATTGGCAGCTTCTATTAAAGAGAATGGAATTATCCAGCCCATTATTTTGAGAAAATCTTCCTTATTTGGTTACGAAATTTTAGCAGGTGAAAGACGATTCCGAGCTGCTAAGATTGCTGGCTTAGAAAAGATTCCTGCCCTCATTAAAGACCTATCTGACGATGACATGATGAAGCAAGCCATCATCGAGAATTTGCAGAGAGAAGATCTCAATCCAATCGAAGAAGCGGAATCCTATCAGCATCTGATTGAGAAAGGCCTGACCCATGAAGAAATTGCAAAAATCATGGGAAAATCTCGGCCTTACATCAGTAATCTTGTCCGCTTGTTACAACTACCAGCTTTTATGCTGGACGCTGTCAAAGAGGAAATGATTTCGCAAGGTCATGCTCGTCTCCTCATTCCACTCAAAAAGGAAGAGCAAGTCTTTTGGCTGGACAGAATCATTCAAGACAATTTATCCGTTCGTGCTCTTGAACTTTCATTACAAAAGACCAAGAAGTCAAAGACTAGGAAGAACAAAGAAATTTTCGCCCATTCAGAAGAAGAAAAACTGAAAAAAATCCTTGGCCTCAATGTCACTATTCAATTGAAAACTCCTTCAAAAGGAAAGATCATTATTCCTTTTGAAAATGAGGAAGAGTACCAAAGAATTATAAACAGCCTGAAATAGGGCTGTTATTTTCTTTTTTCAAACTAACAGACTTTTCCACCTTTAAAAGCGGCCTAAATTGTTGAAAAATAAGGATTTTACTTGTAATCCACAATCTGTGGATAAGTCTTATAAACATTGTTAATTTTTCTCCACAAGTTGTGGAAAACTTAGGCGATTTATGTTAAAATGAGAGTCGACATAGAGAATAATTTTTTGAAAAGGAGGAGGCAATGACCAAAGAGCAAGAATTTTGGCGAAGAATTTTAGAACTTTCAGCTGCTCAACTAAAACAGACAACCTATGATTTTTTTGTTGCAGAAGCAAAATTGATAGCCATTGAAAATAATCAGGCCACTATCTTTCTTGATAGCCCAGTCAAACAACTGTTTTGGGAGCAAAACTTAGTGGGCGTTATTCTTACAGCTGGCTTTGAAATTTTTAACGATCAAATCACGGCTAAATACGTCTTTGAAGAAGCAGGACATGACCTTGTTTCCAAATATCAGCTAGAGGAACAGGCCGAAAAAACTCCATTTCGACCAAGTTTACCGCCCATTGATACTGGATTAAAAGCTAAATATACCTTTGATAATTTTGTACAAGGGGATGGAAATATCTGGGCCAAAGCAGCAGCCTTAGCTGTGTCTGAAAACCTAGCGACTACTTATAATCCCCTATTTATCTATGGCGGTCCAGGTCTAGGAAAAACCCACTTACTAAATGCTATCGGCAATCAAATTTTGGAAAATATTCCTGATGCGCGTGTAAAATATATTCCGGCAGAAACCTTTATCAATGACTTTCTGGAGCATCTGAGGCTCGGTGATATGGATAATTTCAAAAAAATCTATCGGAGCTTGGATTTGCTCTTGATTGATGATATCCAGTCTCTTGGCGGAAAAAAAGTCTCTACCCAAGAAGAATTTTTCAATACTTTTAACGCCCTTCATGGCGATAACAAGCAGATTGTGCTGACCAGCGACCGCAGTCCTGATCATCTTGATAATTTGGAAGAGCGCTTAGTCACGCGCTTCAAATGGGGGCTCACTCAAAATATTACACCACCTGATTTTGAAACACGGATTGCCATCCTCCGAAACAAAATCGAAAATCTGGACTATATTTTCCCTAATGATACTTTGGAGTACCTCGCCGGACAATTTGACTCGAATGTCCGTGACCTAGAAGGGGCACTCAATGATATTACACTCATTGCAAGAGTCCGCAATCTCAAGGAAATTACGATTGACATCGCTGCTGAAGCTATTCGAGCTCGCAAGCAGGACTCTAGTCAGGTAACAGTCATTCCGATTGAAAAGATCCAGTCTGAGGTCGGCAATTTCTATGGCGTTAGTGTCAAGGAAATGAAGGGAAGTCGTCGAGTCCAAAATATCGTTTTGGCTAGACAAGTGGCCATGTATCTAGCCCGCGAACTAACAGACAATAGCCTACCAAAAATCGGACGAGAATTTGGCGGCAAAGACCATACAACAGTCATTCACGCGCATGGAAAAATCAAAAACCGACTCGAAACTGACGATAGCCTGCGACTTGAAATCGAAAATATCAAAAACAAGATAAAATAAGGGTGTGGAAAAGATTGAGCTAATCTGAAGTTTTTTTCCACAGGTTGTGAACAAGTCTTAAAACTTGATTTTAGATACTTTGCTCCATTTTTCCACAGCTTCCACAAGAACTACTATTACTATTAACTTAATAATCATAAATAATAAAAGGAGTCCCTATGATTCACTTCTCTATTAACAAAAATTTATTCCTACAAGCCTTGAATACAACTAAGAGAGCTATCAGTACCAAAAACGCTATTCCAATTTTATCAACTGTTAAAATTGATGTAACGAAAGAAGGCATTACCTTGATTGGTTCCAATGGCCAAATTTCCATTGAAAACTTCATTTCAGTGCAAAATGAGAATGCCGGGCTCTTGATTACTTCACCAGGTTCTATCCTCCTTGAAGCAAATTTCTTTATCAATGTCATTTCTAGCTTGCCAGATATCGTGCTTGATTTTAAAGAAATTGAGCAAAAACAAATCGTCCTTACCAGCGGCAAATCAGAAATTACGCTAAAAGGAAAAGATGCTGATCAATATCCACGTATCCAAGAAGTCTCTACTAGCAATCCTTTGGTTCTAGAAACAAAAGTCCTCAAAAATATCATCAATGAAACAGCTTTTGCTGCCAGCACGCAAGAAAGTCGTCCTATTTTGACGGGGGTTCATTTTGTCTTGACAGATAACCAATCCCTCAAAACAGTTGCGACAGACTCTCACCGGATGAGCCAAAAGAAAATTACTTTGGACAAGAAAGGTGACGACTTTGATGTGGTGATTCCTAGCCGTTCTCTGCGTGAATTTACAGCTGTTTTCACAGACGAAATTGAAACAGTAGAGGTTTTCTTTGCCAATAATCAACTTCTCTTTAGAAGTGAAAATATCAGCTTCTATACACGCCTGTTGGAAGGCAACTATCCTGACACAGACCGCTTGATTCCGACAGAATTTTCAAGCGTTGTGACCTTTAATACCAATAATTTACGTCATGCCATGGAACGGTCGCGTCTTCTGTCCAATGCGACCCAGAACGGAACAGTGAAATTGGAAATTGTGAAGGGCATTGTCAGCGCCCATGTCCATTCACCAGAAGTTGGGCGCGTAAATGAAGAAATTGATACAGAAAGTGTGTCAGGAGAAGATTTGACCATCAGCTTCAATCCCACCTATCTGATCGAAGCGCTAAAGGCAGTCGACAGCGAGAAGGTGACCATCAGCTTTATTTCAGCTGTTCGGCCTTTCACCTTGGTTCCAAGTGAAGATGCTGAAAACTTTATCCAGCTGATCACGCCAGTCCGTACCAATTAGAAGATAAGATTTAAGACAAGGTTGACTCGATCCGCCTTGTCTTATTTTTATAATTTGCATGCCAGCTGATTCTAAACTTGTGGTATAATACAGCTAGGGTTGAGAAAAGCGTCAATCTGTATTTTTAAGAGAATAAAAAATAGATTGTCAAAAGGAGAGAAGATGTACGAACTTGGAACTTTTGTAGAAATGAAAAAGCCCCATGCCTGTACCATTAAGTCAACGGGCAAGAAGGCCAATCGTTGGGAAGTTATCCGCATGGGAGCAGATATCAAGATTCGCTGCAGCAACTGCGAACACGTTGTCATGATGAGCAGATATGATTTTGAAAGAAAAATGAAGAAGGTCATTGAATAGTCCATATTTTAGACTTAGCTTGATTTTGAATAAGATACCTCATCAACAAAGAACGAGATTGGGACAGAAATCGGTAATTCGTTAGAATTCGATTTCGTCGTCCCACCTCCGCACAGTTGAGTAGGGCTGTAAAAGCTGATGAAATCAGCCTAGTAGAGCCCACTCAACCACTGCGTCTTGCTCGACAATTCAAAGACAATTGAGAGGCTGGGACAAAAGTCCCAGCCTCGTTTTTCTGCTTTTATTTAAGATCTTCAAATTTGCCATCTTTGACTTCTTTATAACCAGAAGCTTCGAGGGATTTTACCGTTTCTTTATAACTGATATAATTAGCTTTTTGGTCTCCATCTGTTTGGATAAGTTGTTTGCTTTTCAGTTCTGAAATATCTGCCTTGCTAAAATCCATCGTTATCTTTTGCGTCAAATGATCGTCTTTATACTCGATTTTATTAGTAAGTCCTTTAATATTTTCCAGGGTTTTCATGTAGCCCCCAATTTGCTCTTTGGCGGTATCTTTTGTCAATCCGATAGGCTCATAATAGAAAACATTGCTGGTTTCATTGTTCAGCAAATCATCGCCCTTGTACTCAAGAGTGATCCGACTGTCTTGCTTGGTTTTTTGGTCAATCAACTGAAAATAGGCTTTTTTAGGACTGCTACTGCAGGCAGCTAAAAAAAGTAAAGTAAACATCGTCAAGAAAGAAAGAACAAAGGTTTTAATTGTCATTTTTTTCATGGCTAACTCCTTTTATCAAAATATTAACTATATTATATCATTTTTTGTAGAAAATATTTTTTATTTCTATCCAGAAAGCAGGAAATTTTTCATTCAAATCCGCTGTTTAGGATAAGGATTTATGGTATAATGGTTTGGATTGAAAAGATGAATGGAGAAGATAAGAATGGCTTTGACAGCAGGAATCGTTGGTTTACCCAATGTTGGTAAGTCAACTTTATTTAATGCAATTACAAAAGCAGGGGCAGAAGCTGCCAACTACCCTTTTGCGACAATTGATCCAAATGTCGGTCGGGTAGAAGTGCCAGATGCTCGTTTGGATAAATTAACAGAATTGATTAAACCTCAAAAGAAGGTTCCCACTACATTTGAGTTTACAGATATTGCAGGTATTGTAAAGGGAGCTTCGAAAGGTGAAGGTTTGGGAAATAAATTCTTGGCTAATATCCGCGAAGTGGATGCTATCGTTCATGTAGTCCGTGCCTTTGATGATGAAAATGTCATGCGGGAACAGGGCCGTGAGTCTGAATTTGTCGACCCCATGGCTGATATTGAGACCATCAATCTAGAGCTTATTTTGGCCGATCTGGAAAGCATTAACAAACGCTATGCGCGTGTTGAGAAAATGGCTCGTACCCAGAAGGACAAGGACTCAGTTGCAGAATTTAATGTTTTACAAAAGATCAAGCCAGTCCTGGAAGACGGTCTGTCAGCTCGGACAGTTGAGTTTACAGAAGAGGAGCAAAAAATCGTCAAAGGTCTCTTTCTTTTAACTACTAAACCTGTGCTTTATGTGGCCAATGTCAGTGAAGATGAAGTTGCAGAACCAGATAATATTGACTATGTGAAGCAGATTCGCGAATTTGCTGCTACAGAAAATGCTGAGGTTGTTGTCATTTCAGCGCGTGCAGAGGAAGAAATTTCTGAATTGGATGATGAAGATAAGGCTGAATTTCTAGAAGCTATTGGCTTGACAGAGTCAGGTGTAGACAAATTGACACGTGCAGCCTATCATCTGTTGGGGCTTGGAACCTACTTTACTGCTGGTGAAAAGGAAGTCCGAGCTTGGACCTTCAAGCGTGGCATGAAAGCTCCTCAGGTAGCTGGAATCATTCACTCAGACTTTGAGAAAGGTTTCATCCGAGCAGTGACGATGTCTTATGACGACTTAGTGAAATATGGCTCTGAAAAAGCTGTAAAAGAAGCTGGACGTTTGCGTGAAGAAGGAAAAGAATATATCGTTCAAGATGGCGATATTATGGAATTCCGCTTTAACGTGTAAATCAAGTGTAAATTTAAAATACCTAGGTTGGAAAGAAATTTCCAGCCCTTTTGGCTTTTATAAAGGAGTAAAATGGCAAAATTAATTGTTGGATTAGGGAATCCAGGAGATAAATATTTCGAAACAAAACACAATGTTGGTTTTATGTTAGTTGACAAGATGTGTAAAAAATTAAATCTAAAGTTTACAGCAGATAAGATTTTTCAAGCAGAAATTACTTCAACTTTCTTGAATGGAGAAAAAGTCTATTTTGTAAAACCAACTACTTTTATGAATGAAAGTGGGAAAGCAGTCCATGCCTTGCTCACTTACTACGGCTTAGATATAGATGACTTACTCGTTATTTATGATGATCTGGATATGGAAGTTGGGAAAATCCGTCTTCGTACCAAGGGTTCAGCTGGCGGGCACAATGGTATCAAGTCCATTATTAAACATATTGGAACACAGGAATTCAAGCGAGTAAAAATTGGCATAGGAAGACCTAAAAATAATATGTCAGTTATTCATCATGTTTTAGGGAAATTTGATGAGGAAGATTATATCAGTATTTTAAATACATTAGAGAAAGTTGACAGTGCTGTAAATCATTATTTACAAACTGAGAATTTTGAGCAAACAATGCAACAATACAATGGATAAGACAATGACACTACTTGATCTATTTGGTCGAAACAAACAAATTATAGACTGGAAGAAACAGTTACAAAAGAAGACTCGGCAGTTAGTGATGGGACTTTCAGCTTCAACAAAAGCTTTGGCGATTGCTAGCAGCTTAGAAGAGCAGGAGAAAATCCTAGTCATCACTTCGAGTCAAAACGAAGCAGAGCGTCTAGCTAGTGATTTGATTTCTTTGTTGGGAGAAGAAAAGATCTATACTTTCTTGGCAGATGATACACCTTTGGCTGAGTTTGTTTTTTCATCCCAAGAAAAAATCTTTGCCCGGTTAGAGGACATGAAATTTTTATCGGACAAAGAGAAAAAAGGTATTCTAATCATCAACGTTGCAGCCAGTCGCTTATTCTTGCCCCAGCCTGATATTTTTAAAAAATCTGAGCTTATTCTTTCTGTTAGTGAAGAATATAATCTTGACAAGCTAGTAAAGTCTTTGTCAAGGAACGGTTATAAAAAAGTTTCGCAAGTTCTCAGCCAAGGAGAGTACAGCCTGAGAGGGGATATTCTAGATATTTTTGAACGCTCGGCTCAATATCCTTATCGGATAGAATTTTTTGGAGATGAGATTGATGGGATAAGAATTTTCAATCCTGAAAATCAACTTTCTCTTGAAAATGTGGAAGAGATTTTGATAGGGCCTGTCACAGATCTTCTATTTACAGAAGAAGATTATGCAAGAGGCCAGAAAAATCTAGAAGCAGCTCTTTCTACAGTTCTTGATCCGTCTTTGAAATCCTATTTAGAAGAAGTATTGATCTCTGCTAGAGAGCAATTTCATCATGCAGATATTCGCAAATTTCTTTCCTTTTTCTATCAGAAAGAATGGACTATTTTAGACTATTTTCCAATGCACACTCCTATATTTTTTGATGATTTTCAAAAGATAATGGACAAGCATGCCCAGTTTGAATTAGAAGTTGCCAATATCTTGACAGATGATTTACAAAATAGTAAAGCAATGTCAAATCAACAATACTTTGCAAATAACTATCAGGACTATCGCAAATATAAACCTGCTACATTTTTTTCTAACTTTCATAAGGGCTTAGGAAATCTAAAATTTGATGCGCTTTATCAATTCAATCAATATCCGATGCAGGAGTTTTTTAGTCAGTTTCCTCTCTTAAAAGAAGAAATCAATCGCTTTAGGAAATCGGATTATACGGTCGTCTTGCAGGTAAATTCAGCCTCGAGTTTACAAAATTTACACAAAAATTTACAGGATTATGAGATTCATTTAGATTACATCAAGGAAAAAGACATCCATGAAAAAGCTGTCCAGCTCATAGAAGGAAATCTAGTTCAAGGATTTAATTTTGTCGATGAAAAAATCGTTTTGATTACTGAACATGAGATGATTCAGAAAAAAATCAAACGTAGGATTCGTCGTCAAAATATTTCTAATGCTGAAAGGTTGAAAGACTATAATGAGCTGGAAAAAGGCGACTATGTGGTTCATAATATCCATGGTATTGGTCGCTATTTAGGAATTGAAACGATTGAAGTTTCAGGAGTTCACCGAGATTATTTGACGATTCAGTATCAGAATGCGGATCGTATCTCCATTCCAGTGGATCAAATCAACCTTCTGTCTAAATATGTAGCTAGCGATGGAAAAGCACCTAAAATTAACAAGTTAAATGATGGGCGTTTCCAAAAAACAAAGCAAAAAGTCCAGCATCAGGTTGAAGACATTGCCGATGACCTTATTAAATTATATGCAGAGCGTAGTCAATTAAAAGGTTTCCAATTTTCTAGTGATGACCAACATCAAGTAGAGTTTGACAATGCCTTTCCGTATGTGGAAACAGATGACCAACTCAGAAGTATTCAGGAAATCAAGAAAGATATGGAGAGTGACCGTCCTATGGACCGACTCTTGGTTGGAGATGTTGGTTTTGGGAAGACCGAGGTGGCTATGCGGGCTGCTTTTAAGGCTGTCAACGATCATAAACAGGTGGCTATCTTGGTTCCGACCACTGTTTTAGCTCAGCAACACTACACAAACTTTAAAGAACGTTTCAATGATTTTGCCGTAAATATCGATGTTCTCAGCCGTTTTAGAAGCAAAGGGGAGCAAAAAGAGACTCTGGAAAAGTTGGAAAAAGGGCAGATTGATATTATTATCGGTACCCATCGCCTCTTATCGGCAGATGTGACATTTTCCGATTTGGGGCTACTGGTGATAGATGAGGAGCAGCGTTTCGGTGTCAAGCATAAGGAAAAGTTAAAGGAACTAAAAAAGAAGGTTGATGTGCTGACCTTGACGGCTACCCCTATTCCAAGAACCCTACACATGTCGATGTTAGGAATTCGAGATTTATCGGTAATTGAAACACCACCGACAAATCGTTATCCAGTCCAAACCTATGTTTTAGAGAATAATAGGACAGTTATTCGGGATGCAGTTTTACGTGAAATAGACCGAGGTGGACAGGTTTACTACCTTTACAATAAAGTTGACACCATTGAACAAAAAGTTTCAGAATTAAAAGAGTTGATTCCAGAGGCTTCAATTGGTTATGTTCATGGACAGATGACTGAGGTACGTTTAGAAAATACCCTCTTAGACTTTGTTAATGGCGAATATGATATTTTAGTCACAACAACGATTATTGAAACAGGTGTCGATATTCCAAATGCAAATACTCTCTTTATCGAAAATGCTGACCACATGGGTCTGTCAACCTTGTATCAACTTCGTGGTCGAGTTGGCCGCAGCAATCGAATCGCTTATGCCTATCTTATGTATCGGCCGGATAAAACTCTAACTGAAGTTTCAGAAAAAAGACTGGAAGCCATTAAAGGATTTACCGAGTTGGGATCTGGATTTAAGATTGCTATGAGGGATTTGTCTATCCGAGGAGCGGGAAACATTTTAGGAAGTTCACAGTCTGGTTTCATTGATTCTGTAGGATTCGAAATGTATTCTCAGCTTTTAGAAGAAGCCATTGCTAAGAAGCAAGGTAAGGAAATCAAGCGCCAAAAAAGCAATGCTGAAATCAATCTTCAGATTGATGCCTATCTTCCGAGTGATTATATTTCTGATGAACGTCAGAAAATCGAAGTTTACAAGAGAATTCGTGAAATTGACAACCGTGTAAACTATGAACATCTACAAGATGAATTGATTGACCGCTTTGGAGAATATCCGGACGTAGTGGCTTACCTATTAGAGATTGGCTTAGTCAAGTCCTATCTTGATCAGGCTTTTGTTGCACTTGCTGAGCGGAAGCAAGAGTCTGTCATTATTCGTTTTGAAAAAATCTCTCAGCAAATCTATCTGACTCAGGATTATTTTGAAGCCTTGTCAGCGACAAATCTAAAAGCTCGAATTGGTGAGCAGCAAGGCTTGATTGAAGTCGTTTTTGATGTTTGGAAGAAAAAAGATTTCGAGATTTTGGAAAATTTGCTGAACTTTGGTGAGAAACTGGTAGAAATCAAGAATCGAAAAGCTGAATAAACATTACAATTCGGTAAAATTTCAGCTTTTTGGCTTGGTTTCTTTCAAAAGAATGATAGAATATTAAGAGAAAATCGAGGAAAAGACTATGAGATTAGACAAATATTTAAAAGTATCACGCATTATCAAGCGGCGCCCTGTAGCTAAAGAGGTAGCAGATAAAGGTCGTATCAAGGTAAATGGAATCCTGGCAAAAAGTTCGACAGAGTTGAAAATCAATGATCAAATTGAAGTTCGTTTTGGTAATAAGCTGTTAACAGTGCGGGTGCTAGAAATGAAAGACAGCACCAAAAAAGAAGATGCTGCTAAAATGTATGAAATTATCAGTGAGACAAGGATTGAAGAAAATGTCTAGAAATATTGTTCAAATAAATAATCGCTTTATCCAAGATGAAAATCAGCGTCGCAGATACCTCGATGAGGAGCGTCGGAAACGAAATCGTTTTATGGGATGGGTTCTAATTTTAGTCATGCTACTTTTTATTCTTCCAGCCTATAATTTATACCAGAGCTACGAAACTTTACTTAATCGCCGTGCTCAATATGCACAACTACAGAAAAAATATGAAAAATTAGGTGAAGAAAAGAGCTATCAGTCTGATATCGCTACTAAGTTGAAAGATGACAGCTATGCTGCCAAATATGCTCGTGCCAAGTATTCTTTTTCAAAAGAAGGAGAATATATTTACACAACACCAGATTTATTACCACAATAATCATGGAAAATTTACTTCAAAATATAGAGAAATTTTTATCTTTTTCGGATGAAAAACTAGCAGAATTATCCGAAAAGAATCAAGCTTTAAAACTTCAAGAAACAAAAAAGGAAAGGGGAGGTCATGCGTAAGTTATTTTTGCTGATATTTTTACTGCCAGCCTTATGGAGCAGTCAAACAGCAATCAGTACTGAAAAGGAACTTGTTTTAGACGAAGAAGAAAAGTATCAGCTGACAGGTACAGCTTATGGCCGTTATCATACGAGTATCCCTACAAATCCTAATGTTTATGAAGAAACACCTACTTTTACAGATGCTACTTTGACTAAGGTAGCTGGGAAACTTTTTCCAGATCAGCCACTACAGTTGACAGAGTTGCACGTGAATGCAGCTGGGATTCCTATCTTTAAATTAAAGAATGGCCAGTTTGTAATTGCAGATAAGAATAGCATTTATGAGGATACGGTTCAGTCTATCACAGATGTTAAACAGGAAAGATGGCTGGTCCCTAACTATGTGCTCTACGATACTATCCCAATCAACTCTTCTAAAAAGATTGCAGCTAAACTACCTGCTTATAGCAAAGTAAAGGTAGTACAAATTGCTCAAACAGCTAAGGGAGAGTACGCTAAAATTGAAGGTCAAGGTTGGGTTTCTGTTGATTTTCTTTCCCAAGAAGATAATCGAATGGAAAAGGTTCAGGAGCTTTTAAATTCTAAGTACAAAAAAGCTGACTTTTCAATTTATGTAAAACAGCTAGAAACGGGCAAAGAAGCAGGTATCAATCCAGATCAACAAATGTACTCAGCCAGTGTGACGAAAATTCCTTATCTTTATTATGCGCAGGAGCAACTGAACAATCATACCATTTCCTTGGATAAAAAGTTAAAATATACAGCGGCTGTCAATGATTTTGCAGGTGCCTATGACCCTGAGGGAAGTGGCAGTATTTCCAAATCAGCAAATGATAAGGAATATTCTGTGCAGGACTTAATCAATGGTGTAGCAAAAGAGTCGGATAATGTGGCCCACAATATCCTCGCCTACTATACAAGCAATCAATCTGATAGCCAATTTCAAAATACTATTGAAAAAATTGCAGGTAAAAAGTGGGATGTGGAGAGCAGACAAGCCTCTGCTCGAATGGCTGGTAATGTCATGGAAGCGATCTATGAACAAAATGGCATGATTATCGATGCCTTATCTCAGACAAATTATGATAATCAGCGGATTTCTAAAAATATCAATGTAAAAGTTGCCCATAAAATCGGTGATGCTTACGACTTCAAGCATGATGTCGCTATTGTGTATGCGGATTCGCCATTTATCATTGCAATTCTTACGAATAATTCGGATTACGATACAATTTCTAAAATCGCGGATGATGTGTACGGAGTTCTGAAATGATCGATCAGAAGTTTCGCAAACAAATGCAGGAAAAGCGGTATTTTCAAAATCATCGGAAAGTGTTGGTAGCAGTTTCTGGTGGCTTGGATTCGATGACCTTGTTCCATCTTTTGTACCAGAATAGGGAAGAGCTGGAGATTGAGCTGGGGATAGCGCATGTCAACCACAAGCAACGTCCAGAGTCAAATATGGAAGAAAAAGAGCTGTCAAATTTTGCCCAGCAACTTGGTGTGAAATTTTTCAGCTCAAATTTTTCTGGTGATTTTTCTGAGGAAAAAGCTCGGCGATTTCGCTATCGTTTTTTTGAAGAAATCATGCTGACAGAAGGCTACACTGCCTTAGTAACTGCTCATCATGCTGATGATCAGGCCGAGACGGTGTTTATGAGGTTTTTAAGAGGAGCAAGGTTGCGCCACTTGTCTGGAATGACAGAGGTTCAACCCTTTGCAAACGGGGAATTAATCCGACCTCTACTTTATTTTCATAAGCAAGATTTTCCTGATATTTTGCATTTTGAAGATAAGAGCAATTTTCAAAATGACTATCTCAGAAATAGGATTCGCAATCTTTATCTTCCCAGTCTTGAAAAGGAAAATCCACGCTTTAAGGATTCTCTGATTTCTTTAGGGAAAGAAGTTGAGGATTTACAGACAGCCCTGTCTCATCTGACGCAGGGATTTGACATTACAAAACTTGAAGTGTTTGAGCGGCAAATTCCAGAAGTTCAAAATTTCCTTCTGCAGGAGTATTTGAAGAAATTTCCTTCTTTAAATCTAAATAAAAAGCAATTTGAAGAAATCTTAGGCATCTTACGAAACAAGGCTAATTATATTCACCCTTTGAAGGATGGATATGAGTTGGTTAAAGATTATAAGCACTTTGAAATCAGAAAAATCAGTCGTAGGTCTGATTTGAAAATGGACTCAATTCTGTTAGAATGTGGTAATCAAATTCAATTTGGGGACTATCAATTCTCATTTGGCACTCCTTTGGAGGGTGAAAATGTTCAAACGATTGCAGTTTCACGTGAAACACCACTTCTTTTACGTCACAGGAAAACAGGTGATTATCTTCGTTTGAAAGGACATCACAAAAAACTTCGTCGGCTATTCATTGATCAAAAAATTCCATTTGAGGAACGAGAAAAAGCGATTGTTGTTGAGCAAAATCAGCAAATCTTGGCAATTGTAAATATCGCTATCAGTGATTTGAGTAAGGAATTAAAAAGTGATATAATGAGTACTGTACTTTATATTCAGAAATTAGATAGGTAAAATTATGCTAGAACAAGATATTAAAAAAGTATTGGTTTCTCATGAGGAAATCGTAGCAGCAGCAAAAAAATTGGGCCAACAGCTGACAGTAGACTATCAAGGTAAAAAGCCTATTTTTGTAGGAATTTTGAAGGGTTCGGTTCCTTTTATGGCCGAATTAATCAAACACGTGGATACAGATATTGAATTAGATTTTATGCTGGTGTCTAGTTACCATGGCGGTACAACTAGTAGTGGCGTGATTAATATTATCAAAGATATTGATCAAGATATTACTGGTCGTGATATTCTTTTTGTCGAAGATATTATCGATACTGGCCAAACTTTGAAGAATTTGTGTAATTTGTTCAAAGAAAGAAATGCAGCATCTGTAAAAATTGCTACGTTGTTGGATAAGCCAGAAGGACGCATTGTTGATATTGAGGCGGACTATACTTGCTTTACAATTCCAAATGAATTTGTGGTGGGTTATGGACTGGATTATGATGAGTATTATCGCAATCTTCCTTATGTAGGTGTCTTGAAAGAAGAAGTTTATACAAAATAAAGGTTTACTAGATATAAATGAAAAATAAACAAAATAATGGTTTTATAAAAAATCCTTTTCTCTATATTCTAATTATTGTAGTCCTTGTTACAGGTTTTCAGTATTTCTTTACGGGAAATGCGACAGGTCGTAGCCAGCAAATCAACTACAGCCAATTAGTAAAAGAAATCCAAAATAATAATGTTACAGAGATGAGCTACCAGCCAAATGGTAGTATTATCGAGGTATCAGGTACTTATAAAAAACCTAAAGAATCAAAAGATACGACAGGAATCCTGTTTTTCAGTCCGGAAATCTCAAAAGTTAGCAGATTTACTAGTGTTGTTTTGCCATCAGATACAACAGTTTCTGATTTGCAAAAGCTAGCTGCTGAGCATGAGACAGAAGTGACTATTAAGCGTGAAAGCTCCAGTGGAATGTGGATTAATCTTTTGATTTCCTTGGTTCCATTTATCATCATCGCCTTCATCTTTATGTCTATGATGAATCAAGGCGGTGGCGGTGCTCGTGGCGCTATGAATTTTGGACGTAACAAAGCTCGTGCGGCCAATAAAGAAGATATCAAAGTACGCTTCTCAGATGTTGCTGGTGCAGAAGAGGAAAAACAAGAACTTGTTGAAGTTGTTGAATTCCTGAAAGATCCAAAACGTTATACTAAGCTGGGTGCTCGTATTCCTGCAGGTGTTCTTTTGGAAGGCCCTCCAGGGACCGGTAAGACCTTGCTTGCTAAGGCAGTTGCTGGTGAGGCAGGTGTTCCTTTCTTTAGCATCTCAGGTTCTGACTTTGTTGAAATGTTCGTTGGTGTCGGAGCAAGCCGTGTTCGTTCTTTATTTGAAGATGCGAAAAAAGCAGCCCCTGCCATTATCTTCATTGATGAAATTGATGCAGTCGGTCGTCAGCGTGGTGTTGGCCTTGGCGGTGGTAACGATGAGCGTGAGCAAACCCTCAATCAGCTCTTGATTGAAATGGATGGTTTCGAAGGCAATGAAGGAATCATTATCATTGCGGCTACTAACCGTTCGGATGTATTAGATCCAGCCTTGCTGCGTGCTGGCCGTTTTGACAGAAAAGTCTTGGTCGGCCGTCCTGATGTTAAAGGTCGGGAAGCTATTCTCCGTGTTCATGCTAAGAATAAGCCGCTGGCTAAAAATGTTGATTTGAAACTAGTTGCTCAGCAGACACCAGGTTTTGTTGGTGCTGATTTGGAAAATGTCTTGAATGAGGCTGCTTTGGTTGCTGCCCGTCGTAACAAGAAAGTCATTGATGCTGATGATATTGATGAAGCAGAAGACCGGGTAATCGCAGGACCTTCTAAGAAAGATAAGATGGTTTCTGAACGCGATCGTCAAATAGTTGCTTATCATGAAGCTGGACATACTATTGTTGGTTTGGTATTGTCAAATGCGCGTGTCGTACATAAGGTAACTATCGTACCTCGTGGACGCGCTGGCGGATATATGATTGCTCTGCCTAAGGAAGACCAAATGCTTCTGTCTAAAGAAGACATGAAAGAGCAATTGGCAGGTTTGATGGGTGGTCGTGTAGCTGAAGAGATTATCTTTAATGTCCAAACTACAGGAGCTTCAAATGACTTTGAACAAGCTACACAGATGGCGCGTGCAATGGTCACTGAATACGGTATGAGTGAAAAACTTGGCCCAGTTCAATATGAAGGTAATCATGCTATGTTTGGTGCACAAAGTCCTCAGAAATCAGTTTCAGAGCAAACAGCCTATGAGATTGATGAGGAAGTTCGTTCATTATTGAATGAGGCACGAAACAAAGCAGCTGAAATTATTCAATCAAATCGTGAAACCCACAAGTTGATTGCAGAAGCATTGTTGAAATACGAAACATTGGATAGTACACAGATTAAATCTCTTTATGAAACAGGTCAGATGCCGGAAGAGTCTGAAAAAGACTTAGAACGAGAAGCACATGCCCTTTCTTATGATGAAATTAAGTCCAAAATGGAAGAAAAGTAAGAGATGCTTTTCTTATTAAATAGCTTGATTACACAATTAGTAATCAAGCTATTTTTTTATTCTTTAAAGTCTAACNTAGTAAAGCTTAACAAATGGATTGCTTCAAAATAACATTTTAGGTCTCACATCATTGACAAAGGTACAAAATATGTCAATGTATAAATTGAAGGAAGGTGCTGTTTTATAGATGCTCTAATTTATAGTAGAAAAGCTGGACTTGAAAAGTCGGATGGCTTAGGTGAAATTTTTTTGACTAGACGGCAAATTTATCGTACAATAGAAAGTAGCGAAAAAATGCCTGGCTAAATGCCTGTGTAATCTTAAGGAGAATAACTTTGGAATTAGAAGTATTTGCAGGACAAGAAAAAAGTGAGCTTTCGATGATTGAGGTAGCACGTGCCATCTTAGAATTGCGCGGGCGTGACCATGAAATGTATTTCGATGAGCTTGTCAATGAAATTCAAAATTATCTGGAAAAATCAAATAGCGAGATCCGAGAAGCGTTGCCTCTATTTTATACAGAACTGAATGTAGATGGCAGCTTCATTCCACTTGGTGACAATAAATGGGGCCTTCGTTCTTGGTATGCGATTGACGAAGTCGATGAAGAAATCATCGCTTTGGAAGAAACGGACGAAGAAGACGAACCTAAGAAACGCAAGAAAAAACGCGTTAATGCCTTTATGGACGGCGACGAAGATGCAATTGATTACAGCGATGATGATCCTGAAGATGAGGACTCATATGAAGAGGATCCAGCTCTTTCATACGATGAAGACAATCCAGATGATGAAAAGAGTGAGGTTGAAGCCTACGATGCTGAAATCAATGAAATAGCTCCAGATGATCTCGGCGAAGAAGTTGAGTTAAATGAAGAAGACGATGAATATTCTGACGATGATCAGGATGTTGAAGACGAAGAATAATATCCCTGAGAAAACAACTGCTTTTAAAGCGGTTGTTTTTGTGTTCCGATATGTCTTAAAAAGTTCCTGAGATGTCGAAATTTCTTACATTAAGTACCAGTTAGGGTATAAAATAGACAGGATAGGGACAGGAGGCCTGAGGGAAGAGTTTTTCTTGTAGAATCATATTATCAAAGGAAAAGGAGATAACATGAACTTCAAGGAACGCTATGAGAAAGTGCAGTGGATCGTCCGGCGCTGTGCACGGGATTATTATGTACATTTATGGGAGAGTAGTGACTGGGAACAAGAGGGTATGCTGGTTTATCACCAGCTGGAAGAAAGCCATCCAGATATCAGTCAAGATGAAAGCCGCCTCTATCGCTACTTCAAGACAAAATTTCGGAATCATATCCATGACATTCTTCGAAAGCAAGAGAGCCAAAAACGCCGCTTCGATCGTCAGTCTTATGAAGAAGTTGGAACCATTAGTCATAGACTGAGTAAGCGAGAACTAGCCTTAGATGATTTGGTTGCTCTTCGAAGTTCGTTAGCAACCTACACTTCTAAGTTAGATAAAGAACAACTAGAGTTATACCACCGCTTACTAGGCGATGAACGTTTTAAGGGACGTAAAAGCCTGTTGCGAGAGTTAGAGGAATATTTAAGCGACTT
>NZ_VSJJ01000019.1 GCF_008369405.1 Streptococcus cristatus | reverse complement strand
GCTAAGCGACTACCATATCTCACAGGGGGCAACCCCCAACTACTTCCGGCGTTCTAGGGCTTAACTTCTGTGTTCGGCATGGGTACAGGTGTATCTCCTAGGCTATCGTCACTTAACTAGCTGAATTAACTTACAATATCTTATTGCCTTGTCAACTCAAAATTGAATAACTACTCAAAGCTCACAATACTTAAAAAACGCTGCGCTCAATGAAAATTGGATAAGTCCTCGAGCTATTAGTATTAGTCCGCTACATGTGTCGCCACACTTCCACTCCTAACCTATCTACCTGATCTTCTCTCAGGGCTCTTACTAACTTGCGTTATGGGAAATCTCATCTTGAGGTGGGTTTCACACTTAGATGCTTTCAGCGTTTATCCCTTCCCTACATAGCTACCCAGCGATGCCTCTGGCGAGACAACTGGTACACCAGCGGTAAGTCCACTCTGGTCCTCTCGTACTAGGAGCAGATCCTCTCAAATTTCCTACGCCCGCGACGGATAGGGACCGAACTGTCTCACGACGTTCTGAACCCAGCTCGCGTGCCGCTTTAATGGGCGAACAGCCCAACCCTTGGGACCGACTACAGCCCCAGGATGCGACGAGCCGACATCGAGGTGCCAAACCTCCCCGTCGATGTGAACTCTTGGGGGAGATAAGCCTGTTATCCCCAGGGTAGCTTTTATCCGTTGAGCGATGGCCCTTCCATGCGGAACCACCGGATCACTAAGCCCGACTTTCGTCCCTGCTCGAGTTGTAGCTCTCGCAGTCAAGCTCCCTTATACCTTTACACTCTGCGACTGATTTCCAACCAGTCTGAGGGAACCTTTGGGCGCCTCCGTTACCTTTTAGGAGGCGACCGCCCCAGTCAAACTGCCCGTCAGACACTGTCTCCGATAGGGATCACCTATCCGGGTTAGAGTGGCCATAACACAAGGGTAGTATCCCAACAACGCCTCCATCGAAACTGGCGTCCCGATCTCATAGGCTCCTACCTATCCTGTACATGTGGCACAGACACTCAATATCAAACTGCAGTAAAGCTCCATGGGGTCTTTCCGTCCTGTCGCGGGTAACCTGCATCTTCACAGGTACTAAAATTTCACCGAGTCTCTCGTTGAGACAGTGCCCAAATCATTACGCCTTTCGTGCGGGTCGGAACTTACCCGACAAGGAATTTCGCTACCTTAGGACCGTTATAGTTACGGCCGCCGTTTACTGGGGCTTCAATTCATACCTTCGCGTTTCCGCTAAGCACTCCTCTTAACCTTCCAGCACCGGGCAGGCGTCACCCCCTATACATCATCTTACGATTTAGCAGAGAGCTGTGTTTTTGATAAACAGTTGCTTGGGCCTATTCACTGCGGCTGACATCAGTCAGCACCCCTTCTCCCGAAGTTACGGGGTCATTTTGCCGAGTTCCTTAACGAGAGTTCTCTCGCTCACCTGAGGCTACTCGCCTCGACTACCTGTGTCGGTTTGCGGTACGGGTAGAGTATGATACAACGCTAGAAGCTTTTCTTGGCAGTGTGACATCACTCACTCGCTACTAAACTTCGCTCCCCATCACAGCTCAACGTTATAGGTATAAGCATTTGACTCATACCACGCCTCACTGCTTAGACGTACATCCATTCGTACGCACGAGTTAGCCTACTGCGTCCCTCCATCACTTCATACTCTAGTACAGGAATATCAACCTGTTGTCCATCGGATACACCTTTCGGTCTCTCCTTAGGTCCCGACTAACCCAGGGCGGACGAGCCTTCCCCTGGAAACCTTAGTCTTACGGTGGATGGGATTCTCACCCATCTTTCGCTACTCATACCGGCATTCTCACTTCTATGCGTTCCAGCGCTCCTCACGGTACACCTTCTCCACACATAGAACGCTCTCCTACCATACCTATAAAGGTATCCACAGCTTCGGTAAATTGTTTTAGCCCCGGTACATTTTCGGCGCAGGGTCACTCGACTAGTGAGCTATTACGCACTCTTTGAATGAATAGCTGCTTCTAAGCTAACATCCTAGTTGTCTGTGCAACCCCACATCCTTTTCCACTTAACAATTATTTTGGGACCTTAGCTGGTGGTCTGGGCTGTTTCCCTTTCGACTACGGATCTTAGCACTCGCAGTCTGACTGCCGACCATAATTCATTGGCATTCGGAGTTTATCTGAGATTGGTAATCCGGGATGGACCCCTCACCCAAACAGTGCTCTACCTCCAAGAATCTTCATGTCGACGCTAGCCCTAAAGCTATTTCGGAGAGAACCAGCTATCTCCAAGTTCGTTTGGAATTTCTCCGCTACCCACAAGTCATCCAAGCACTTTTCAACGTGCCCTGGTTCGGTCCTCCAGTGCGTTTTACCGCACCTTCAACCTGCTCATGGGTAGGTCACATGGTTTCGGGTCTACATCATGATACTAAGACGCCCTATTCAGACTCGGTTTCCCTACGGCTCCGTCTCTTCAACTTAACCTCGCATCATAACGTAACTCGCCGGTTCATTCTACAAAAGGCACGCTCTCACCCATTAACGGGCTCGAACTTGTTGTAGGCACACGGTTTCAGGTTCTATTTCACTCCCCTTCCGGGGTACTTTTCACCTTTCCCTCACGGTACTGGTTCACTATCGGTCACTAGGGAGTATTTAGGGTTGGGAGATGGTCCTCCCAGATTCCGACGGGATTTCGCGTGTCCCGCCGTACTCAGGATTCTGCTAGGTACAGATTCTATTTAAAATACGAGGCTCTTACTCTCTTTGGCTGACCTTCCCATGTCATTCTTCTATAAAATCTGAGTCCACATTGCAGTCCTACAACCCCGAAGAGTAAACTCTTCGGTTTGCCCTCCTGCCGTTTCGCTCGCCGCTACTAAGGCAATCGCTTTTGCTTTCTCTTCCTGCAGCTACTTAGATGTTTCAGTTCACTGCGTCTTCCTCCTCATCTCCTTAACAGAGATGGGTAACAGGTAGTACCTGTTGGGTTCCCCCATTCGGACATCCCCGGATCTGCGCTTACTTACAGCTCCCCGAGGCATTTCGTCGTTTGTCACGTCCTTCTTCGGCTCCTAGTGCCAAGGCATCCACCGTGCGCCCTTACTAACTTAACCTTATTTTTGACCTTTCAGTCTTAAACTCATTAATATTCACAGCGTTTCGGTTTATTTTCTTGTTACTATTTGATATAGTTATTCAATTTTCAATGGACAAGTTTAGAATAGTCATCACTATCCTAATGGAGCCTAGCGGGATCGAACCGCTGACCTCCTGCGTGCAAAGCAGGCGCTCTCCCAGCTGAGCTAAGGCCCCACAAGACCTCTCAAAACTAAACATGACGACCAATGGCTTCCGTTTTTCCTTAGAAAGGAGGTGATCCAGCCGCACCTTCCGATACGGCTACCTTGTTACGACTTCACCCCAATCATCTATCCCACCTTAGGCGGCTGGCTCCTAAAAGGTTACCTCACCGACTTCGGGTGTTACAAACTCTCGTGGTGTGACGGGCGGTGTGTACAAGGCCCGGGAACGTATTCACCGCGGCGTGCTGATCCGCGATTACTAGCGATTCCGACTTCATGTAGGCGAGTTGCAGCCTACAATCCGAACTGAGACTGGCTTTAAGAGATTAGCTTGCCGTCACCGACTTGCGACTCGTTGTACCAGCCATTGTAGCACGTGTGTAGCCCAGGTCATAAGGGGCATGATGATTTGACGTCATCCCCACCTTCCTCCGGTTTATTACCGGCAGTCTCGCTAGAGTGCCCAACTAAATGATGGCAACTAACAATAAGGGTTGCGCTCGTTGCGGGACTTAACCCAACATCTCACGACACGAGCTGACGACAACCATGCACCACCTGTCACCGGTGTGCCGAAGCAAAATCCTATCTCTAGGACGGGCACCGGGATGTCAAGACCTGGTAAGGTTCTTCGCGTTGCTTCGAATTAAACCACATGCTCCACCGCTTGTGCGGGCCCCCGTCAATTCCTTTGAGTTTCAACCTTGCGGTCGTACTCCCCAGGCGGAGTGCTTAATGCGTTAGCTGCGGCACTGAGTCCCGGAAAGGACCCAACACCTAGCACTCATCGTTTACGGCGTGGACTACCAGGGTATCTAATCCTGTTTGCTCCCCACGCTTTCGAGCCTCAGCGTCAGTTACAGACCAGAGAGCCGCTTTCGCCACCGGTGTTCCTCCATATATCTACGCATTTCACCGCTACACATGGAATTCCACTCTCCCCTTCTGCACTCAAGTTAAACAGTTTCCAAAGCGTACTATGGTTAAGCCACAGCCTTTAACTTCAGACTTATCTAACCGCCTGCGCTCGCTTTACGCCCAATAAATCCGGACAACGCTCGGGACCTACGTATTACCGCGGCTGCTGGCACGTAGTTAGCCGTCCCTTTCTGGTAAGATACCGTCACAGTGTGAACTTTCCACTCTCACACTCGTTCTTCTCTTACAACAGAGCTTTACGATCCGAAAACCTTCTTCACTCACGCGGCGTTGCTCGGTCAGACTTCCGTCCATTGCCGAAGATTCCCTACTGCTGCCTCCCGTAGGAGTCTGGGCCGTGTCTCAGTCCCAGTGTGGCCGATCACCCTCTCAGGTCGGCTATGTATCGTCGCCTTGGTGAGCCGTTACCCCACCAACTAGCTAATACAACGCAGGTCCATCTGGTAGTGGTGCAATTGCACCTTTCAATTGACTATCATGCAATAGTCAATGTTATGCGGTATTAGCTATCGTTTCCAATAGTTATCCCCCGCTACCAGGCAGGTTACCTACGCGTTACTCACCCGTTCGCAACTCATCCAGAAGAGCAAGCTCCTCCTTCAGCGTTCTACTTGCATGTATTAGGCACGCCGCCAGCGTTCGTCCTGAGCCAGGATCAAACTCTCATTAAAAGTTTGAGTTCTCACTCATTTCTGTCACTGACAGATTTATTGTTTTTTCTTTGTTCAGTACTACAACATATGTTGTAGCGCCCTGCACATTGGTTCGTCTTGTTCAGTTTTCAAAGGTCTTTATCGCTCTCCCAAGCGACAACTATATCAGTATATCACCTATCTACTCCCTTGTCAACACTTTTTT
>NZ_VSJJ01000018.1 GCF_008369405.1 Streptococcus cristatus | reverse complement strand
TTATGCTACAAAATCAGTATGCAGGTCTAAATGCTTGGTATCACTGGTTTAAATACATATTTGATTTTATTGACTACGTTACTGACTACGTTATTTAGCAATCATAAAGTCGATAAATTTTTCAACCAAGGCTACTCGCTGGCGCTGATTGATATGAGTGTAGAGATCAAGGGTGATCTTGATGTTACTGTGACCAAGTCGGTCAGAAATAATCTTAGGCTCTATACCTGCTTCGAAGAGCAGGGAAGCGTGAGTATGGCGAAAGCCATGGATGGTTATAGGTTTTAAATTATGTTTTTTGATAATGGATTTTAAGTTATTTTCTGGATAGGTCGCTTTAAACCAGTGGCAGCGGCGGTCTGTGAAAATGAAATTTTCATCACCAAAATATTTTTTTCCTCGGCTAAAATACATCTTTTTTTGCTGATGCTTCCAGCATTTCAATTTTTCCACCGTCATATAGTCGATCGAGATGACTCTTTCGCTGGCAGTCGTTTTTGGCGTCTGAAAGGACCTTTTACCGTTTAATCTTACGAATGTACGATTAACGTAGAGCAAACCAGCCTCAAGGTCAATATCGCTCCACTTTAATGCTAAAGCTTCGCCTCGTCGCAATCCAGTATAGGCTAAAAGCCAAAAAAAGATATAAAGGCCGGGCGATTTATTATTTTGGCAGCATGCCAGAAATTTTTCGAGCTCTTCTTTTGTGTAAAAATTATCTGGTTTGTCTTTCGGCTCCTGCTTTGGTTTTACTATCCGCTCAAGCGGATTGCGCTCAATAACATCCATCATAACCGCGAATTTAAAAATACGATTGATAACGCTGAGATAAAGGCTGTACTTTGCATATTTTTTACTTAACTCAATAGCAACTTTTTGGCAATAGGCTACGCTGATATCTTCAATTTTCATTTTTTGGAAGTATCGGCTCGAAATGCTGCTATACAAGGAATATACATTTTGAAAAGTAGTGGGTTTAACTGTCGTTTGATAGTTCTCCAGCCACATCTCAGCTATTGCCTGGAATGTGTAGGAAGGCTTGATCTGATCTTCCAATCCATGCTCCTCAACTTGGATTTGAAGAAGTGTTTCGGCTTTTCTAGCTTCCTTAGCGGTTTTAAAACCGCGTCGTGTAGTCCGCCTTTGCTTTCCTGTCAAGGGATCAATCCCTAGATAGGTCTGTAACATATAGCGAGTCTCCCCGCTCTTTGTAGTATATTTTTTTATCATCTTTTCTCCTTTTTTGCTTGCCCGCATAGTTGAGAGAAGGAATGATTTATGATATACTATACCTGTATATTTTTTTATCAGACCATCACCTTGGCTATTCGGTGATGGTTTTTTTATTTAATATTCATAACCATCAACTAAAAGTAGTGGGATTTTTTGACCACTATAATTGATAAAACCATTCGATCTGACATAAAATTTAGAAACTTGTAACACATCAAGTTGCTCTTCTTCTTTCACAAAAACTTTAAGGATAGCTGGTTGGTTTTTATCACCATTTAAATGCACTAAATATTTAGTAAATACAGCGCTTGGATCAACAATTTTCTCTACCTTATCATATATAACCATCTTAGTGCCATCTGGCCACTCACCATATAAATCAGAATTAACTATTCCATACTCACCAACGGGGGTATTTTTAAAATCTTCTGCCGGAATAATTTTTTCCGTTCCCTTTTGATAAATCTCATCCTCTTGAGGTTGCTCTTGATTGTTACATCCTGTAAGAGCAAAAAGGGTCATAATCAGTGCAAAAGCTTTTTTCATAAAATCTCCTTTTTTACATAATTACATTTCCGATAATTTCGATGCTATCATCAGGATTTAGGATGATATCATCATACTGTGGATTTAGCGAGATCAATCTCACTTCAGCGCCTCTACGATAAAGTTTTTTGATATAAGCGCTGTCGTTTACGATAATGATAACAATACTACCGTGGTAAACTTCAGGTGTCTTTTTGACGAAGACCACATCACCATCATGGAACATTGGTTCCATAGAGTTACCATTAACTCGCAGAGCTATATCATGATTCGGAACTGGGACCGGGTATTTAATTGTTTCAACTGGTTCATCAGATACCCAAACACCAGTCCCCGCAGAAACTTCGCCATATAAACCAACATCTTCAAACTCATCACCCAAAGTCTCATAGAGATTTTGGGCCTTTTGGATTTCATCCAACTTGACAATATTTTGATTACGGAGCTGGCGATTCATACTGCGTCGTACTTCCTCTTGACGCTCTGGTGTAAGTCTTCTATAAATGTCCGTTACATTTGTAAAACGTTCGTCTATGGTCGGAAGCTCACGACCTCCATTTTCTTGTTCTGAGAGCTGGTCTTCGCAGTATTCGAGGACCTTTTCTTGTCGTTCCTCTACCAATTTTGAGGCAGTGTTGGTGATTTTATTGAGTGTTGATTCTTTTAATTTTTCGTCCCATCCCATCAAATCAGCAGGAGTGGTTGAGAGTGCATCAGCAATCTCTTTTAAAATATCCGTAGACATCTTTTCAATATCACCTTTTTCGTAGCGATATAATGTTGATAACGAAACGTTAATTTTACTAGCTAATTCAGAGGCTTTCATGTTGATTTCTTTTCTTCTTACTTTTATTCTAGTGCCAACATCCATTTTCTTATTCCCCTTTCATTTAGGATATACTAACATTATACATCATAAGTCGCAAAAATGCAACAAAATATTTTCGCATAAATGCGATTTATTTGTTGACAAAAATTACAAAAGGATTTATAATTAAAATACAAATTCGCATTTCTGCGAAAAATAGAAAGGAGGATTAGCTATGGTCAATATCTCAAAGTTAAAAGGTATCATCGTTGAAAAAGGTTATACTCAAGAAGCATTAGCTTCAGAAATAGGAATTGATAAAAGCACATTTTATAGAAAAATTAAAAATGGCGGTTCTTTTTCTATCGGTGAAGCAAATGCGATTGTAAGAGCCATAAACTTAACAAGAGATGAAGCAGTCTCAATTTTTTTTGCCGAAACCGTCGCATAAATGCGAAAACTAAGCTTGCCCGCATAGTTGAGAGAAAGGAGAAAAATAGAAAGGAAGAAAATGCAAGAACTAACATTATCAGAGAATTTAGCTCAAATTGAACTGGAAATCAACCATCACAAGCAGATTGCTGGTCAGTCTATTTGGGAAATTGGCAGGCGGCTCAATCATGTGAAGGAGCATGATTTGGTTCACGGTGAGTTTCGAGCCTGGCATGAAAATCTTGGACTTGATAAAGACTTTGCTTACAAGTCGATGAAGATTGCTAAAGAATTGCCAAATGTCGAAACGTTACGACATTTAGGAACAACAGCTCTGCATCTTATCGCTACGCTTCCAGAAGCAGAGAGAGCTCAACAGCTTGAGCGGATAGAGCAAGGTGACAATCCGACTGTGAGGGAGTTGCAAGAGGTCAAGCGCCAGCTTAACCTTGCCAAATCCGAAAATGAAGATTTACGGGAGAAAAACGAGAAATTAGCTGAGCAGGCGCTGAAAGGGATGGAAACAAAAACGATTGAAAAAGAAGTCGTAAAAGAGGTGGAAGTCACCCCTGCTGACTATGACTCTACCAAATCTTTAAACCAAACTCTAATGACCAAAAATCAGAAGCTAAGCAAGGAAAATCAGAAGCTCGAGGATGAGCTAAGAGAGCTGAAAACCAAGGGCAATATTAGTCAGGAGATGGAGGAGCTCATCAGTCAGCGCCAAGGGAAAATCCAAGGACTGGAAAAGCAAATCTCTGACTACAAGGATGTGCTTAACCTGATACGAGCTGGTGACGAATTTTTAAATAAAATGGCCAGTCTTATCTATACAGATGACAAGAAATTTAGAAATGCTGATGAGGTCATTGGTCTTGAAATCGACAGCATGGTAAATCGGCTTTTGACTTTTGTAAATGATCTACAAAAGCTGAGAGGACGCAATCAAGATGTAATCGAAGGAGAAATTGTATGAGCAATGCTACAGGGATGCTTCCGGCAAATATGACCAAGGAAGATATGATGATCGCGATGTTGACGACACAAAAGGAACAAAATCAGCGCCTAGACACGATGGAGAGCAAGGTTGACTATCTGGAGAATGAGCAGCCTATCCATCCGGGAGTCGCTAATATCCTGCTGAAAAAGCGTAGGGCTAGAGTAGTCGAATGCTTGGGCGGGAAAGCCAGTAGAGCCTATCAGGATAGGAAGTTTGCTCAGTCGGTCTTTAAGGAGGCAGAGTTAGACTTTAAAGGCTACTTTAATGTGCCGAACTATGCTATGCTTCCGAAAAAACATGAGCTGGCCGCTATGACTTACTGGGATAATTGGCAGCCATCCAATAATACTAAGTTGGGTATTGAGGCTCGGAATGGTCAAATGGTCATGGACTTGATCTCGTGAGGTGGACATGGAAGTTATGGATACAATGCGACTGCCACCTTTGATGTCTGATGATATGGCACGGATGTTTATCCGACAACAAGTAGATATCATCAGAGAGGAAGTCAGACGAGAAATCGAGCAAGAAAAAATCCCTTTGAATCAAAAGGAATTGATGGATATGTTTGGTTTTGATGCCAAGTATCTTAAATATTTGCTTAGTTTGGGACTAAAAAGAAGAAAGCAAGGCCGCGATTGGAAGTATGACCTTGCTGACGTTTATGAAATACTTGAACTTGCGAAAGAGCATTTTATCGGCTATCAGCCGAAAAAATGAGCAAGGAGTATTTAATTTGATTATAACATAGGGAGGGAATTTTAACAATGAGTATTAAAGACGATATTTATCGTTTAAAGCACGAAAATTGTAGGGCGAGAAATTCGATTGCTAACTTGCAATTGACTTTGTTGGCGCTTTGCGGCGGTCTCTTGATGTTACTTGTGGTCTTAGCTAAGACTAATATCGACCGTGAGCACCATCTAAAAGAGCTACAGTATCAAATAAACGATAACCGCGATAGCATGCGGAGAAATGCTGTGCGCATCGTTCATCTGGAGCAGGAAGATCGGATTATTAGGGAGAGGATTGAAAGTGATGAGTGAGTTTCTAGGAAGCGCGATGATGATTGTATTTTTCTTTTTGGCCGGCACGCTTGGTTGTTACGTTGACCATCGAAAAGCCGAAAAAAAGCGAAAAGAAGAAGAAATGCTTAATATGCAGGCTCTCTATGTGCTGTGGATGCAGGAGCAGGCTCTCTGTGAAGCTGCTGAAAAGATGGCAGAAGAGCGGAAGCATTGTACGCCTTCGTTTAGGTATTAGGTATTTTGTATGAAATTTCTAGATTTATTTGCAGGCATCGGTGGTTTTCGTATAGGGATGGAATCCGCTGGCCATGAGTGTATAGGATTTTGTGAAATAGACAAATTTGCAAGAGCTAGCTACAAAGCTATACACAATACGAAAGGAGAAATTGAACTGCATGACATCACAAGAGTCACAGATGAGTCTATTCGAAGAATCGGAAGTGTGGACATTATCTGTGGAGGATTTCCGTGCCAGGCTTTCAGCATTGCAGGAGCGAGACGAGGTTTTGAAGATACACGAGGAACTTTGTTCTTTGAGATTGCTAGGTTCGCATCTATTCTCAGACCTAAATATCTATTCCTTGAAAATGTCAAAGGATTGCTCAACCACGAAAATGGAGTTACATTCGAGATCATTATCTCAACCTTGGATGAGCTGGGGTACAATGTGGAATGGCAAGTGCTTAACAGCAAGGATTTCGGAGTCCCCAAAAATCGGGAACGTGTGTTTATTATCGGACATCTTAGAGGAGAAAGTACCAGAAGAGTTTTTCCTCTCAGCGGAAATGACGAAGAGACTGATTGTAAACAATCAAAAATCAAGAAGGTAGGCAACATTAGGAAGAAAGGAAAGTCACAAAGTGGCGATGTTGTTTCAACGGATTCCATCGCACCTACTTTATGCGCTACAACAACGCAAAAAGACCCGCTGAAGATAGCAATACCTGTATTGACTCCAGATAGACCTGAAAAAAGGCAGAATGGGCGGAGATTCAAGGAGAACGGAGAGCCCATGTTTACTTTAACAAGTCAAGATAAGCATGGGATTATGATTAGAGAAGCAACCGTTCAAGGATACGCAGAAGCAGAAATTGGCGATAGCGTAAATTTGACACACCCTAACTCTAAGACAAGAAGAGGGCGAGTAGGTAAGCAGATAGCAAATACTCTCTTAACCGGAGAGAGTCAAGGTGTGGTTGAGTCTGATTTTAGGATTAGGAAGCTAACACCTCGTGAGTGTTGGAGATTACAAGGTTTTCCAGACTGGGCTTTTGATAAAGCTCAAGAAGTCAATAGTAATTCTCAGTTATATAAGCAAGCTGGAAATAGCGTGACAGTCAATGTTATTGCTGAGATAGCGAAGGAATTAAAATAAGAAAAGGAGAAAATATGACTAAAACATTAACATTACAAGAAAAGATCGAGGAATGGTTTATCAGCCGTAATTTGCAAGAGGCTAATCCCGTGAAGCAGTTTCAAAAGCTGATGGAAGAGGCTGGGGAGCTCTATGCGGGGATTGCTAAAGGCAAGTCAGACTTGACCAAAGACGCTTTGGGAGATATGCAGGTTGTGCTGATTGGCATTGAGCAGCAAATCAAAAATGGGGCTCAAATCGAAGCGAGTCCACAAGACATGGAGCTTTTGCTTTTAGCTTCGAGTCTTGGAAGTATGGCTCAAAAAATCCATAAGCATATCATGCACAATGAGACGCAGACACCGCTGGTGCGACCTGAGCTTGTTTCACTGCATTCATCTATCCACGCTATCGCGATCCACAATCTGACCACAGCTAATGACTGTCTGGCGCTTGCCTACGACGAAATCAAGGACCGAAAAGGTAAGCTGATTGATGGAATCTGGGTGAAAGAGGAGGACTTGAAATGAAATTTCTGCCATTTTTATCCATAATTGTAATTTTGCTAGCTCTCGTGTTAGCAGGAGCAATCAAAATCAATCGGCTTAATAAGAGGATTGAGCAGCTTGAGGCTAGAAAGCTTATTACAATCCATAGAGTCGATAATGCTGGTGGCTCTATGGATATGCTTGGAAAAATCACTGATAAAGAGGTGATTGAGGGGAAATTCACGGTTACGGTTGGTGGCTACGGAAAGTTCTTGCTTACTCAAGAGCAGTACGAGTCTATCAAGGTCGGTGACCCAATACCAGATTATTTAAAAGGAGTTGGAAAATAATGGTTGCGTGCGAGTTTAGTACAGATGGCGAAACTTGGAAAAAGCTGGGGAATGGAACAGTGACAGAGTTACATGATAGCGTCAATAATCCAAAACATTATCAAGGTAGATATGGCTTGGAGTCAATCAATGTCCTCAGAAATTTTATGACATCGGAACAGCTTAAGGGATTTTATCTTGGAAATGCTTTGAAATATCAGCTGCGTTTCCAAAAAAGAACGGGCTTGAAGATTTGAAGAAAGCTCGTAAGAATCTTGATTGGTTGATCGAGGAGATGGAGGTAGAAAAAAGATGAAGAAGCAGGAATTGATTAAGAAAATCGAAGAACGAAAAACAATAATTGGGAATTTTCAGGGGTATGTGGTTTGGTGGGAAGATATCAAAACAATCTTTGAAGAACTAGACGAACCATCTTCCGGGCATGCTGAAGAAGCACCGCGCTATGTCAAAAACGTACTAGCTCGCTTACGAGAATTGCCATTACATGACAGAAAAGTCTGGTTGAAAGTTATCATGAACGAATTTGAGCAGGATTTCAGCCATGCAATATGGCGCGAGGGATATAAGCAAGGTAAGTTTGAAGGCGCATGGGTTGGACAGCAACTCAAAGATGCTGACAAAATTCGACATGAGTTGAATAAGGCCAAAGTCCCGCAGATGGTGGCCGATTGGATTGAGGTTTGTAAAGAAAATTTGGCGATAGGGTTATATACTGCTATGAATCCAGCTTTTATGAAACAGTGGAATAAAAGTGATGAACTTATTTCATGGATTAAAAAGACGAGTAATCAAGAAATATTCGCTCGAGCATGGCTGGACGGCTATGAGGTTGAGTGAGAAAAGCGGTATTTGGTGAGGGTAGACGGGAATATTAAAGAAAATATATTGGTTTACGGAAATGTTGTGAAAAGGTACTTTTTTTACAAAAAGTTCTGATTTATTCAATGTTAGCTATTTCCACACCCGCAAAGAACTCGAAGAAGCAGGTTTTGGCTGGGTTTTCTCTTGCGAGGGTGTGGAAGTCAAGGAGGTGCTATGAAACGACCTGAACGATACCCTTATACACGAAGTCAATGGGTTGAAGAAACTGCTGATTTTTACACATATGAAAACAACCTTTATTACACAAGGTATATTTTAGCAAATAGGCTTACAGGAGAAATCAAGAATAAGGAGACATCAGATGCAACAAAAATTTAGAGCGTGGGATAAAAAACTTAAAGAAATGTTTGAAGTTAGTTTTATTGATTTTGATACAAAATTAATCGGATTAAACATTGATTTAGAAATTATTATATTTGATTTTGACGATGTCATCCTCATGCAATCAACAGGCCTTTTTGATAAGAACGGCCAGGAGATTTTTGAGGGGGATATTGTACAATTTGAAGATTGTTATACCGAATCAGATTTTTTGTATATCAACAAAGGTATTGTCGAGTGGAGTCAAGGAAGTTTTACTGTTACCAATAGGGATTCTGTAGAAATGGAAGATTTGCTTAATGGAGAGAGATTAGATGTAACAATCATCGGCAATATCCACCAAAATCAAGATATTTTGGAGGTAGCAGATGATCAATAATGTTGTACTTGTGGGACGTATGACCCGTGATGCTGAACTTCGCTATACACCGCAAAACCAAGCGGTCGCAACCTTTACTCTGGCTGTTAATCGCAACTTTAAAAATCAAAGTGGTGAACGTGAAGCGGACTTTATCAATTGTGTCATCTGGCGTCAGCAGGCAGAAAACCTTGCTAATTGGGCTAAAAAAGGCGCTCTAATCGGAATTACTGGTCGCATTCAGACTCGTAACTACGACAATCAGCAAGGCCAG
>NZ_VSJJ01000017.1 GCF_008369405.1 Streptococcus cristatus | reverse complement strand
TACTCTTATCATATCAGGGAATCTTCTTTTTGACTTCTAGAAGTCTCACATCTATTGTAACGCTACAAAAGAATGTTTACAAATAAAGAAATTCTATTTCGTTTTTATAGCTGTCCTATGGTATAATAAAGGGATAAATGTTAGGTGGTAGGTATGGCTAAATTAATTCCTGGTAAAATTCGAACGGAAGGAATTGCCCTCTGTGTCAGCAAAAAAGTCGAAATTCTTGAAGTTAAGGATTCCTTTTTATACACGCGCGTGGATCAGTACAATCTACGTTATAGTCTAGATGATGAGGCGGTTTTCTGTTCCTGTGATTTTTTTCAAAAGAAGAAGTACTGTGCCCATCTGGCTGCTTTGGAATATTTTTTGAAAAATGATCCGGCGGGTAAAGACCTGCTAGCAAAGATGACAGAAAAGGAGTCTTCCAGTCAGGAAGCTCAGAAGTTGGTTTCTTTTGGCAGCCTTTTTTTGGATAAGATTTTGCTAGATAAATCCAGTCAACAAATCCGCTATGAGCTATTGGCGACCGGCCAAGAAGATACTTACACAGGACAATTCTTATGGAGTCTGCGGATCCGTCGACTGCCAGATGAGCGTTCTTATGTGGTACGTGATATTTTGTCCTTTTTGAGAACCTTGGGCAAGGATGGCCATTATCAGATCGGCAAGAGTTACTATGAGCCTATTCGCATGGAGAATTTTGATGAGGCCAGTCAAGATTTGCTAGAATTCTTACGAGGCTTGGCAGCGGATTATAAGGGGCAGGATTCTCCACTAGTCTTCCCCAATGCTGGGCGGCACCTTTATTTTCCAGCTAGTCTTTTTGAAGAAGGTGTGACTCGCTTGATGAATCTCACGTCATTTCGTTTAGAATATAGCTTCTATGATTATGCTGAGGTCTTTTTCCAAGACTTGCATGAAGAGGCGGAAATTTATCAGTTTGAAGTGCAAGAGCGGGAAAACTATTTTGAGCTGCTGATATCTGAAAAGAATTATAAGATGCTCTATGGGGGGCAATTTATCTTTCATAATCAGACCTTCTATCAATTGACAACTCGGCAGACCAAATTAATCAAGACTTTACAAGAATTGCCGATAGAGCAGGAGCGCGTTAAGCGCCTGCAGTTTGATGTATCTGAGCAGTCCAAACTAGCAGTGAGTCTGCTTGAGTTCAAAAAAATTGGCCGTGTGACAGTGCCTGAGCGCCTGCTCATTCATGACTTTACCGTGGATTTCAATTTTAATTTGGGAGCGGACAAGCAAGTATTACTGGATCTTGTTTTTGATTATGGCAGTCAGACCGTAAGCAGTCGTGAAGCGCTGAGAAAGCTACCTTTTGCCAGCAATTTTGAGCGAGAACAGCAAGTTTTTAAAGCAATGCTGGAGGCGGGTTTTGCAGATGAGTTTACCAGCCAGCGTCCTCCTTTGCGACCAGAAGAAATTTACCGCTTCTTCTCTGTCTTGATTCCGCGCTTTAGAGCACTAGGCAATGTCTACTTGTCAGATGAGCTGCAGAGTCTATCTCACACAGCACTTCCGAAAGTTTCCATCAGTATGAATGGTGGGCTCTTGGATATTGGCTTTGATTTTACTGGTATTGATCAGTCTGAAGTGGATGATGTTCTAGATTCGCTGATGAGTCAAAAGGATTACTTTATCAGCAAGACGGGTCAGGTCTTGATTTTTGATGAGAAAAGTAAGCGAATCAGCCAGACTTTGCAACAATTGCGAAGCAAACATTCTAAAAATGGGGTCATCCAAACGCATAGTCTGGCCGCCTATCAACTCTCTGAATTGTTCAAAGATCAGGAAAGAGTTGACTTGTCGGAGGATTTTCGCCAGCTAGCTTATGATTTGACCCATCCTGAGGATTTTCCTCTGCCTAAGCTGAAGGTTCAGGCAGAGCTTCGAGATTATCAAGAAACGGGTGTAAAATGGCTATCCATGCTGAATAAATATGGATTTGGCGGTATTCTAGCTGATGATATGGGCTTGGGAAAGACCCTTCAGACCATTTCTTTCTTGACTGCTCATTTGACCAAGTCTAAGAAAGTCTTGATATTAGCACCATCTAGCCTGATTTACAACTGGAGTGATGAGTTTGCCAAATTTGCTCCAGACCTAGATGTCGCTGTTGTGTATGGACTTAAAAATGTTCGAGATGCTGTGATTGCAGAAGACCATCAGATTACCATTACCAGCTATGCTTCTTTCAGACAAGATGTTGAAGAGTATCAGGGACTTCATTTTGATTATTTGATATTGGACGAAGCACAGGTCATGAAAAATGACCAGAGCAAGATTGCTCAATATCTAAGAGCTTTTGAGGTGGACCGTACCTATGCTTTATCTGGCACGCCGATTGAAAATCATCTTGGCGAGCTTTGGTCTATCTTCCAGATTGTCCTTCCGGGCTTATTACCGAGCAAGAAAGCTTTTTTGAAGATGTCGGCAGAAACGGTTGCCCGCTATATCAAACCCTTTGTTATGAGGCGTAAGAAAGAAGAAGTCTTGCAAGAACTTCCTGATTTGATTGAGGTTTCTTACCGTAATGAACTCGCAGACAGCCAGAAAACGATTTATCTAGCCCTGCTCAAGCAAATGCAGGAGCGAATTCTCCATGCAACAGAGGAGGAAATCAATCGTAGTAAAATCGAAATTTTGTCTGGTCTTATGCGACTCCGTCAAATTTGTGATACTCCCAAGCTTTTTATGGATGATTACGATGGGGAAAGTGGCAAGCTGGAAAGTTTGCGGGAGCTGTTAGAGCAGATCCAAGACGGCGATCATCGTGTTCTGATATTTTCACAATTCCGTGGCATGCTAGATATTATTGAGCAGGAACTAGGACAGATGGGGATGGAATCCTTCAAAATCACAGGCTCAACTCCAGCAAAAGAACGTCAGGAGATGACCAAAGCCTTTAATCAAGGAGAAAGATCAGCCTTCCTGATTTCTCTTAAAGCTGGTGGTGTGGGTCTCAATCTAACTGGTGCAAATACGGTTATTTTAGTGGATCTTTGGTGGAATCCTGCAGTAGAAGCCCAAGCTATTGGTCGGGCTCATCGCATCGGGCAGGAACGGAATGTAAAAGTTTATCGTATGATTACACGGGGAACTATAGAAGAAAAAATTCAGGAATTACAGGACACCAAACGAAATCTGGTTTCAACGATTCTAGATGGTGCAGAGTCTCGCTCCAGTCTTTCGATGGAAGAAATTCGAGAAATTCTTGGAATTTCTTCTGAATCGCTTGAAAAATAGTTTGAATAGTTTATAATAATGAAGAGTTGAAAGGACATGCTATGACAAATACTAAATTTCCTATAATTGCTGATGACGAAATCATGTTGACAGAAATGCCGCACATGAATTTGTACGATGAGTTGGATCTGATTAGCAACATTACAGGGGACTATCAGGACCGTAATTATTTAGAATGGATGCCGATTGCAAAGCCAGAAAATCCTGCTCATGCTGCTCCTAGTCAAACTGTAAGTAAAGCTAGAAAGAAGCAAGCTCCAGTTACGGACTTTAAAAAGCCAATTGATAAGAAAGATCCAGCTATTCGCTATGCTGAGCAAGCACGAGAGGAAGCTCGGGCTGATCTGAGGAAAAAACGTTCGGCTGCTTATTTGACGAGCAAGCTCCCGAATAAGGTTCGTAGTCGGAAAGTGGCACCTTCTTTTGAGGGAAATCCAGTTAAACCAACGGCCCCTTTCCAAAAGGAAAATTCAGGTGAGCTAACGAAGTTTAGTAACAAGCTCAAGCAAGATAGCTACATACTAGCGGATATTCAGCCTCAAGCTATTGTAGAAGCGCCAGCTAATCAAGAAAAAAAGAAAAAGAATAACTACGATTTTCTCAAAACCAGCCAAGTCTATAACAAAGGCAATAAGCGAGAAAAACACAATAAGCATAAAAAAGTACAGGAATTGGACATCACCAAGTTGAGTTCAGATGCCCAAGGGCAATAAGGCTTCAGTTGTTTAAGATTTAAGGAGTAATCATGACGAAAACCTATCATTTTATCGGAATTAAGGGCTCAGGTATGAGCGCTTTGGCTTTGATGTTGCATCAGATGGGCCATAAGGTTCAAGGAAGCGATGTTGATAAATATTATTTCACTCAGCGTGGTCTAGAGCAGGCTGGTATTCCCATTTTGCCTTTCGATGAGAAAAATCTCCAGTCAGATTTTGAAATTATTGCCGGTAATGCCTTCCGTCCAGATAACAATGTGGAAATTGCCTATGCAGATGCCAATGGTATCAGTTACAAACGCTACCATGAATTTTTGGGTAGCTTTATGCGTGACTTTGTTAGCTTAGGAGTGGCTGGTGCCCACGGGAAAACTTCTACAACGGGTATTCTTTCTCATGTTCTGTCTAATATCACAGATACTAGCTATCTAATTGGGGATGGTACAGGCCGCGGGTCTGCTAATGCCAAGTATTTTGTCTTTGAATCAGACGAGTACGAGCGTCATTTTATGCCTTATCATCCGGAATATTCGATTATCACCAATATTGACTTTGACCATCCAGATTATTTCACAAGCTTGGAAGATGTCTTTAATGCTTTCAATGATTATGCTAAGCAGATTACTAAAGGGCTCTTCGTTTATGGAGAAGACGAGCAACTACGCCGCATTACTTCAAATGCACCAATTTATTACTATGGCTTCAAGGAAGAAGGCAATGACTTTGTCGCTCACGATCTCTTGCGCTCTACAAGTGGTTCAGGCTTTAAAGTTTCCTTCCGCGGGCAAGAGCTGGGTGAGTTCCAGATTCCAAGCTTTGGCCGTCACAACATTATGAATGCGACAGCGGTCATCGGTCTCCTCTACATTGCAGGTATTGACTTGAATCTAGTAAGGGAACATCTCAAGACCTTTAGTGGAGTCAAGCGCCGCTTTACAGAAAAGATTGTCAACGACACAGTCATTATTGATGACTTTGCCCATCATCCAACAGAAATTATTGCGACTTTGGATGCAGCTCGTCAGAAGTATCCTAGCAAGGAAATCGTGGCTATCTTCCAGCCGCACACCTTTACTCGAACCATCGCTCTTTTGGATGAATTTGCGGAAGCCCTCAATCAAGCTGACTCAGTCTATTTAGCTCAGATTTACGGATCTGCGCGTGAGGTGGACAATGGTGATGTTAAGGTCGAAGATTTGGCTGAAAAGATTGTGAAGCGGGCCAAGGTCATTGATGTGGATAATGTTTCTCCGCTTCTTGACCACGATAATGCCGTTTATGTCTTTATGGGAGCTGGTGACATCCAGACCTATGAATATTCCTTTGAACGTCTCCTGTCCAATCTGACCAGCAACGTTCAGTAGAGGAGACTTGATGGAAGCACCGATTCGAATCAGACAGGCTGACTTGAGCGACTGGGAAGAAATTCTTGCAATTGAACAGCTAAATTTTCCAGCAGCAGAAGCAGCCAGTTCCGAAGTTATCAAAGAGCGGATTGAGCAGATTCCAGATACTTTTTTGCTAGCAGAGCTGCATGGTCAGCTGGCGGGCTATATTGTTGGACCAGCTGTTCAGGAGCGATATCTGACAGATGGCCTCTTTAGCAAGGTGGGTGCTAATCCTCAAGAAGGTGGCTTCGTTGCCGTTCAAAGTCTGTCCGTCCATCCTGATTTTCAGAGGCAGGGGGTCGGAACCTTGTTGCTTGCAGCTCTCAAGGAGACAGCTGTTCAGCAAAATCGACAGGGCATTAGCCTAACCTGTCATGATGAGCTGATACCTTATTATGAAATGAATGGTTTCGTCTACGAAGGGATTTCTGACTCAACTCATGGTGGGGCTGTTTGGTCTGATATGGTATGGGAAAATCACAATTTTAAGGAGAAAGAATGATTATCCGTCAAGCTCAAATGGCTGACTTAGATGCTATTTATGCTATCGAATTGGAAAATTTCAGTCCAGAAGAGGCTATTAGTCGTGAAATATTGGCAAAACACATTGAAACGATTCCTTCAACTTTTTTGGTCGCAGAAAAAAATGGCAAGATTTTGGGCTATTTAGAAGGTCCTGTCCGACCAGAACGTTATTTAAAAGATATTTCCTTTACGGAGGACATTGAAGATTATAGCTATCTGGCTGGCGGATTTATCTCTGTGACTAGTCTATCTATTTCTAAAGAAGCACAGGGCTTGGGTGTAGGAAAAGCCTTGTTGAAAGTTATGAAGGAAATTGTGATTGCTGATGAACGCCACGGCATCAATCTCACTTGTCATGATTATTTGATAGCCTATTATGAGAAGCATGGCTTCGTCAATGAAGGACCTTCGTCCTCAACTTATGCAGATGAAGTATGGTTTGATATGGTTTGGGAAAATCCTCAGATATAATTTTCATAAATAATATAGTTTTGAAAGTCGGATATGATTGCATTTATCTGACTTTTAAGATATAATGTTAGGGATTATGAAGAAGGAGATCAAGTTTTTGACTGAAAATTCACAGGATAACGAAAAGACGCTGAGTTTTAAAGAGAAGATTTTGAATGAGTTGGCAGCAGCCAATGGTACCCAAAATCACTCAGTTCAGGAAGAAGCGCAGCCTCTTTTAGGTAAAGAAATGGAATTGGCGGAGAGCTTGGAATCTCTCGTTTCTGCTGTTGAAAAATCTCATGGGGTTCTAGAGAAGGATACTTCAGTAGAGGAAGAACCTAGTAAGATCAAAGTAGAAGAGCCAATGGGACAAAGCGATCCTACTGTTCATACTCAGGCAGATGTGCTAGAAAATATAGTCCGTAATTCTACGATCTCAGAAGTTCCATCAAATGTTGATGGGCCAGGACAAGCTGATGTTGCTAAGAAGGAAAGTGTAGAGTCTGGAGAGGTTCAAACTTCTGTGGCTCACTCAGAAGCTTATCAAGAAAAGGTAGCGCCTGTTGCAGATGAGATAAAAGAAACAGTGTTACCTGATTCAAACACTACAGATGAAAGAGAAGCTAAAAAAGACTTTTCTACTGCAGAACCAACGCTAAGCCGTAGAGATGTTGCTCATGGAAAGAAACGTTCTCGTGCAGATCGTACCAATAGTAGTAAAAAGAAAAAACGTAAAAATGGCCTAGCCAATCGAATCGTGATGACAGTCTTGGTACTTTTCCTATTGGGCCTTGGTATTACTGGTTTTGTAGGATACAATTATGTCTCTTCAGCGCTGAAACCAGTAGATGTCAAATCAACAGAGTATGTGACAGTGGAAATTCCTGCCGGTTCTAGCACCAAACAAATCGGAGAGATTTTAGAAAAGAAAGGCCTGATTAAGAACGCTCAAGTCTTTAATCTTTATTCAAAAATCAGAAGTTATGGTAATTTCCAATCTGGTTACTATAATCTTCAAAAGAGTATGGACTTAGACACGATTGCTAAGCAATTACAAGAAGGTGGAACAGATACACCACAGCCTCCAGTTCTTGGCAAGATAACAATTCCTGAAGGATACACCTTAGAGCAAATTGCCGAAGCAACTACTGTCAATGCCGCAAAAACTGCGAACAAGAATACTAAAACACCATTCAGCAAGGAAGATTTTCTAAATAAAGCTCAAGATGAAGATTTTATTGCAAAAATGGCAGCTAAATATCCGCAGCTTCTAGCAACTTTGCCGAGCAAGGATAGTGGTGTTAAATATCGTCTGGAAGGTTATCTTTTCCCAGCTACTTATGATTATGGAAAAGAAACCACGGTTGAAGAACTGATTGACCAAATGTTGGCTGCTATGAATACCAATCTATCGCAGTATTACTCAACAATTGAGTCTAAGAATCTGACGGTTAATGATGTTTTAACACTCGCCTCTTTAGTTGAAAAAGAGGGATCAACTGATCAGGATCGCAAAGATATTGCGAGCGTCTTTTATAATCGTTTGAACCAAGCTATGCCACTTCAGAGCAATATTGCGCTTCTTTATGCTCAAGGAAAACTTGGTCAAAAGACAACTCTTAAAGAAGATGCTGAAATTGATACAAATCTTGACTCGCCTTATAATGTGTACAAGAAGCAAGGTTTGATGCCTGGTCCAGTAGATAGTCCAAGTCTGTCTGCTATCGAAGCTACTATTAATCCAAGCAAGACAGAGTACTTGTATTTTGTAGCAAATGTGGAAACGGGGGCTGTATATTTTGCAAATACCTACGAAGAACACGCTAAGAATGTGGAAGAACACGTTAATAGCAAATTAAACCAATCAGGTGAAAGTTCTAACTAAATTATGTGGTTTTCCACATAATTTTGTTTTATCAAAAAATAGAAAGAAGAGAGAAAATAAAGTAATGGCTGAAAAAACTTATCCTATGACCCTTGTAGAAAAGGAAAAATTAGAACAAGAATTAGAAGAATTGAAATTGGTTCGACGTCCAGAAGTAGTAGAACGCATTAAAATTGCTCGTTCTTACGGAGATTTATCAGAAAATAGTGAATATGAAGCAGCAAAGGACGAGCAGGCTTTCGTTGAAGGACAAATTTCAAGTCTGGAGACTAAAATTCGCTATGCTGTGATTGTTGATAGTGATTCGGTGGCTAAAGATGAAGTTGCCATCGGTAAAACTGTTACTATTCAAGAAGTCGGTGAGACTGAAGAAGAAGTATACATTATCGTTGGTTCAGCTGGTGCGGATGCCTTTGCGGGAAAAGTTTCAAATGAAAGCCCAATTGGTCAAGCATTGATTGGTAAGAAGACTGGTGATATTGCAACAGTAGAAACACCAGTTGGCAGTTATGATGTCAAAATCCTAAAAGTTGAAAAAACAGTATAAGAAAGGTCGAGCACGCTCGGCTTTTTCTTTATCAATTTATGCTATAATATAGAACAAACAAAGGAGATTGTATACTGATGGTTTTATCAAAAAAACGAGCACGCTATGTCATCGAGGAGATTATTGCCCTATTTCCCGATGCCAAACCCAGTTTAGATTTTAGAAATCACTTCGAGCTACTCGTGGCAGTCATGCTATCAGCTCAAACGACAGATGCTGCAGTTAATAAAGCTACCCCAGATTTATTTTTAGCTTATCCTACTCCAGAAGCTATGGCAGCGGCATCCGAGGAAGATATCGCCAAGCACATTTCGCGTTTAGGACTTTATCGAAATAAAGCCAAATTTCTGAAAAAATGTGCCCAGCAACTCTTGGACGATTTCAATGGACAGGTGCCTCAGACTCGGGAAGAATTAGAAACTTTAGCTGGGGTGGGGCGTAAGACAGCTAACGTGGTCATGAGTGTAGGGTTTGGTATTCCAGCTTTTGCCGTTGATACGCATGTTGAACGCATTTGTAAACACCACGATATTGTCAAAAAGTCGGCAAGTCCTTTAGAAGTTGAAAAACGTGTTATGGACGTTCTCCCACCTGAACGCTGGCTAGCTGCGCATCAGGCTATGATCTACTTTGGTCGGACTATTTGCCATCCCAAAAATCCAGAGTGCGAACACTATCCTCAACTTTACAACTTTGATCATGTTTAAGTTAGTGTCTTTGAATACTAAATTTCACTAGGCGATGAACGTTTTAAGGGACGTAAAAGCCTGTTGCGAGAGTTAGAGGAATATTTAAGCGACTT
>NZ_VSJJ01000016.1 GCF_008369405.1 Streptococcus cristatus | reverse complement strand
CATCCGTATCTGGTTTCCATAAGAAATCCCATCTTTTCCCGTGCTTGATAAATTGTCCACCTGCTGTATTATTTTCAATAAGGTAATTTAGGAAGTTCCTACCATTTTCTTTATCACCATTTCCCAAGGTCTTATAAAACTCGGCAACTCGATTTGTTTCATTTACAGCAATCTCATTGTTATAATTTGCTTGTATTTTAAAAACATTGTCAGGCTGACCATTTTAGATATTCTATCATAAACATTTATAGCATCTAGATCCGAAGTGAAGTCATTATCATCATATCTTGTTGAATCTACATCTCCTTTGAAGGAACTTTCATATCGTTCTGTATTAATAGGAAGTTCACCTATTGTCATAGAATTTCCGAGGGTACTTAGTACGTGAGCCAACAGTTCTTTCCTACCATCATTCGTAGATAAGTCTCTATCTCCCCAAGCTTGTTCTGTAAACGTCGATAATTGAATGGCTTCATGAGCAAGATCTTTCTTACTGGGAGAAGAGCCTTGTTGGTTTTCAATACTATCAATAAATAAACCTGCTTCATAATCAGAGAACCCATAATCTTCTTTTAATGTTTTTCGTAACTTATCAATTTTTAATACACCTCCTAAACCAGACCATGCTGCACGTCCTGTATCCCCAGCATAGACTGGTGAGGCAACCAATCTGTTAAATTCATAAACTACTCTCTCTTTAGACCATCCTTTTGTTTCAGCTTTTTCAAGAATTGATTGCTGCAACTGGTATAAGAGATTTGCTGTTTCAATATCAAAACCATATATATTTACAAAATCATCCACAATAACTTTCTTTTCCTTCTCAGCTTTAGTCACTGGGATATTCTTATCCAACTGATGTGTCTCAATCTTCCGCTCTGTCATCTTCTTGACCCAACTCATGTCCACACCGTCCGCATAGTAGTTGCCATCACTATCGACAATGATTTCACTTAGTTGTGTGGCTCCTTGAATAGCTAGACGAAGAACTTCTAGACTATCACTGAAATATTGGGAGACTTGAGCGACAAAGAACTCCAGCTTTTCAATCTTCTCTTCCAATTCTTTAATTTGTGATTCAATTTGCGACTCTGCACTAGAAAGAATCACCAGAGACTGCATGTGAGAAACGATATTAAATGTAGCAACAGACTTCATCCGCTCTAAGAATGATTCTTTAACTTCAATAGCCTTTTTGATAGAGGCTAGCTGTTTCTCTCTCAATTCTTTTGTCTTCTTCAGCTGATCCAGATCGAGGTTTCCATACTCTGATACCTGAGCATCGGCAATCCTATATGAATTTAACTCCGTTTGAATGTCGTCCACTGCAGCCTGTAGCTTCTTAATGGCAGGAATGATAATCTCTGAAAAAGACCCTTACCTGCTGTATAGGCTGCTCCCATGAGTTCTCCAGAGTCTAGAGTAGCTATTAGGTGGTCACATCCCTGAGACAATCGGTCTGTCACCTCATTGGCCACTTGAATATTATTAGCCATAGCCTCCATCAGCTGTGAAGACTCCGATGCGCTGTACTTTACTCCCATGGTAAAGAGTTCCTTTCTTTCGTCAATCTTTCTCGATTTTCATCTAATTTTTGCTGAACTTTCCTTGTTTGGAAACATTGTCCAACTCTTGCTCTACGTAGCTGTCAATTGCTTGTTGCAAGGCTTGGTTTTCTTCCCATATTTTACGATTGGTATGGCTTGTCTCTGATACGGGATCTATCAAGTTTTCTATTTGGGCATTTATCGTCCAAATATCTTCACGAAAATCCATTACCTTCTCTTCGTAACGTTTTTTGATAACTAAAAGATCTTCTTCTTGATTCTCAAGCTGGATGATTTGCTTATATAATTGTTCACGTTTTTCTTGATTTTTATCTTTTATCATCAGTTGCTCCAACGTTGTGCCTGCTCTATATCGCGTTTCTCAATTTTTGCAGCAATTTCTGGAAATTTATTAGCCTGAGTCAGGACGGCCGAGCTGAAATCACTGACAGCCTGCAGCATTTGATTGCAGGCTTGACGACCAGCTTCCATTCCAGCAATATCACTTGTATAACCAAATTCAACTTGATTGTTCTTGAAGGCTGAAGTATCCACTCCTACTAATTCACTAATTGCGGAACTTGCTGCGATAGTATCTGAAGAAATCTTCCCTGACATCTAGCATTCCCTACCTTTCGTTCTAATTGTTAGGCAATTTCTCATTGGCTATTACGATTGGTGTTGCCAGTGGTACCACCCAAGATTGCTCCCCAAGCTTTCTGATAATCCGCATCTGATGCGCCGATACCAAAGCGATAGCTCGTCGTTGGAGCGCCATTTTTAGCCCAGTAGCTAGGAACGGTCGGACCGCTTAGATTGATGGAGCGGCCATTGATTGTGACGGTTCCCGGTCTTTCTCCAGTAGACTTGAGAACATCAGACTTGATAACGCTCGAATCAAGATTGAACTTCTCTCCGATTCCCCATGCCTCTGGATCCGCCTCATAAATGGCATTGGCCAGATAGGCCAGATAGGCTGCATTATTATTGTAGCCTGTCAGGGCAGCCATAGAAGTATTATCATCATGACCAATCCAGCCTCCAAGAGTCATCCGAGGAGTAGAAAGCATGAGCCACATATCACCATTGCTGTTGGTTGTACCTGTCTTGCCAATCCAGTCTGCCCCTGCCAAGGTACCATTGACTTGACTAATTCTTGATTTAAAGGTCGTAGTTGCACCAGAATTGAGCACGCCTCGCATCAAGTTCTGCATAATCGTCGCAGCAGCAGGTGAGTAAACCTGAACTGGTTTAGCCTTATGCTCATAAACCACCTTGCCGTCTGGGGCTGTGATCTTTTCAATCATATACTTTTCTTGATAAGAACCGTTATTAGCCAAGGTCTGGAAACCGTTGGTGTGCTGGGCAACCGAAACCTCGATCCCCCCACCCATTGGTAGACTTTCAATGTCATAGTTGTCAATATGATAGCCCATTTTTTCCATATAACCTCGGACATTGACACCCTTCTCGCGAAGTGCACGATAGGTCCAATAAGCTGGAATATTCCAAGAAGTATTGAGGGCTTCCTGCAGGTCCATCATGCCTGTCCCGCGACTATCCACGTGCATAATCGGCTCACCACTAGAGAAGTTCGTCGGATAATTAGAAAGCACGCTCGCACTTCCCATCAGCCCTTGGTCAATGGCGATCCCATAGGCCAAAATCGGCTTAATTGTCGAACCAGGAGATCTTTCCGTATCAAAAGCATGGTTGTTTTGATTAGAACTATAGTCTCTACCACCGACAAAACCAATGATTGCTCCTGTTTTATTGTCCTGAAGGACATTCCCAACCTCGACCATTCCTGTTCCATCATCCAAGAGACTACCATAGTTGGCAACAGCGTTCTGCATCGCCTGATGAATCGAATGATTGATGGTTGTTGTGACCGTATAACCACCCTCGCTCAGCTCTTTTCGAGCCAACTCTTGATAGGCTTCAACCGTTGCATTATTTTTTAATTCTTGCTGAGATACATTGTCCCGCTGAATCAAATACTGATACATGGCCGTCTGCGCTTCTGAAAAGGCTGTATGGTAGAGGTAACTATGCGAGCTCTTTTGAAGGCTCTCAGTCGGCTTAAAATCTTGCGTCAGATCATGGTCTTTATATTGCTGGTAGTCGGCCTCGCTCAGTCGGCCTGTGCGGTACATATTATACAAAACATGCCGAGCCCGCTCTAGACCTAAAGCCATGTCATCTGGACTCTTCATGCTACCATCAGAGGCATAAGGCGAATAGACAATCGGACTCTGAGGCAATCCTGCAATAAAGGCAGCCTGCGGAATAGTCAAATCTTTAGCTGATACACCAAAAATCCCTTGAGCCGCTTCTTCCACACCGGCAATATTTTGCCCCTTATTATTTCGACCAAAAGGTGCCACATTCAAATAGGTGGTCAAAATATCATCCTTGGACATATAGCGTTCCAGAGCCAAGGCATCAACAATCTCGACCGCCTTCCGCTTGAAGGTCGGAGCATCTCCCACGACCTGCTGCTTGATCAACTGCTGAGTCAAGGTCGATCCCCCGCTGGATGAACCAACTCCAACTACAGAACCCAAGGTCGCCCGCAGAACAGCCTTGGGCACAACACCATTGTGAATCTCAAAATTTTCATCTTCAGTCGCAATGACGGCATTTTTGACATTGTCAGAAATCGCATCGCTGGCAACTGGAATCCGCAACAAATCATTATCAATTTCGGAAATCAACTCTCCGTCGGCATAGGTCAGCTTGGAAATCCCAGAAAGCTTATTGACCTGACTTACCAGCTCCTCCTGATTCGGCACGGAGACATCACTAAAAAGACTGGCTGCGTAGCCTAAACCAAGTCCAGCCCCTAATACCACTCCAAAAAAGATAAATACAAAAGCGACATTTAAGAGTAATTTCATTGTCCGAAAGATTACGGAAACAATATCAAGTACCGACCATGTCTCTCCTTTTGACTTAGGCTGCGTAACAGGCGAGGGTGCCCCCTTACCAAACTGCCTTAACTTTTTTATAAATTCTTTCAACATAGATTCTCCTTCTCGACTATTATAGCAAACATCAGCAGATTATATCAAGAAAGAGCTAATTCTAGCGCTTTTGCGGGAATTATTTTCTGGCTACTCATTGCTATTTATCGGGTTTGTGATACAATAGAGGGATAAAACAAAAAAATACTTGAGCAAGGGCAAGATCTTTGCTATCTTAGAAAAGGAGAGACAACTATGCACATTTTTGATGAGCTGCAAGAGCGTGGTTTGATTTTTCAAACGACTGATGAAGAAGCTTTGCGCAAAGCCTTAGAAGAAGGGCACGTCTCTTATTATACTGGATACGATCCAACAGCGGACAGTCTTCACTTAGGTCACTTGGTGGCTATTTTGACCAGCCGCCGCTTACAGTTAGCTGGGCACAAGCCTTATGCCCTCGTCGGTGGTGCAACAGGTTTAATTGGCGACCCATCCTTTAAAGATGCAGAGCGTAGCCTGCAAACCAAGGAAACCATTGATGGATGGGTTCAGTCTATCCAAGGACAACTTTCTCGCTTTCTTGACTTTGAAAATGGTGAAAACAAGGCTGTCATGGTCAACAACTACGACTGGTTTGGCAGCATCAGTTTCATTGACTTCCTCCGTGATGTCGGTAAATACTTCACTGTCAACTACATGATGAGCAAGGAATCCGTAAAAAAACGGATTGAAACAGGGATTTCTTACACTGAGTTTGCCTACCAGATCATGCAAGGTTACGACTTCTTTGTCCTCAACCAAGACCATAACGTCACCCTGCAAATCGGTGGTTCTGACCAGTGGGGCAATATGACTGCTGGTACTGAATTGCTTCGTCGTAAGGCTGACAAGACTGGGCACGTTATCACTGTTCCCCTTATCACTGATGCGACTGGTAAGAAATTTGGTAAATCAGAAGGAAACGCAGTTTGGCTCAATGCCGACAAGACTTCTCCATACGAAATGTACCAATTCTGGATGAACGTCATGGACGCTGACGCTGTTCGCTTCTTGAAGATCTTTACCTTCTTGTCACTGGATGAGATTGAAGCCATCCGCAAACAGTTTGAAGCAGCTCCACACGAACGCTTGGCTCAAAAAATCCTCGCTCGTGAAGTCGTGACTCTTGTCCACGGTGAAGAAGCCTACAAGGAAGCCCTCAAAATTACAGAGCAACTCTTTGCTGGAAACATCAAAAACCTTTCTGTCAAAGAACTCAAACAAGGACTTCGTGGCGTGCCAAACTACCAAGTACAAGCTGACGAAGACCTCAACATCGTGGAAATCCTCGTAACATCTGGCGTGGTCAAATCAAAACGCCAAGCCCGCGAAGACGTCCAAAATGGGGCCATCTATGTCAATGGCGACCGTATCCAAGACCTTGACTATGTCTTGAGTGATGCAGATAAGCTTGAAAACGAACTGACTGTTATCCGCCGCGGTAAGAAGAAATACTTCGTCCTTACATACTAAAACATTCAACATTTATCTATAAACAAAGGAGTTAACCTCGAGTAAGGTAACTCCTTTTTGTTGTTGATAACCACACCTATCTAGCCTTAATAGACAGACTGCGTAGGACAATGCGTAAGGTTGTTAGATTATGTAAGATAGAGAGATTTGAAGGACTGAGCCAATTAAACAAGCCAAAGCCAATCAAACTACTATTTACGACAATGGTATCTTGAATATTCTTCTTGATGAGTATTTGCAAAGATGATGATAGCGAATCCAACTCTTGGAAGAAATCCAAGCGATTATCTAACAATAAGATATCACTCATCTGCTTAGAAATATCTGCGCTCTCATTCATCACCACACCGATATCTGATAGGGTTAGAGCCGCTGAGTCATTCAACCCATCTCCAACCATCAAAATAGTACGACCTGCTTTCTGCAGTTCCTCTACTAACTCAAATTTCCCATCAGGTTTCAAGTCTGTATAGACCTGATCAAACGGCAAATCTTTGACTAATTCCTCTGTCCTAACTAGGGTGTCCCCTGTTGCCAGAATCAATTTTTTCCCTTGTTCCTTAAGTTTCTCCAAGGCTGCCTTAGCTTCTTTTCTCAAAGGAGTATGGATACAGAACATTCCAATCAATTCATTCTGGTAGGCTAAGAATAAGAGATTGTAGTGATTCTTGTACTCTTCAATCAAAGCATGTTGTTCCAAACTAATATGAATCTGCTCATCCTGCATCAAGACATAATTCCCAATAACAACTAGTTGGCCATCAATATGTGATTTAATTCCCTTGCTTGCAATATATTGGAGTTTCCCATGCATTTCCTCATGTTCAATTCCCTCTATCTCAGCTTGCTTGACAATGGCATTAGCAATAGGATGATAAATGTGTTCCTCAAGACAGGCACTGATTCTGAGAATATCTTCCTCGCTATAATCCCCAAAAGGTAACACCTTTTCAACTATAGGATAGCTAGTTGTGATTGTTCCTGTCTTATCAAACAAGAAAGTATCAACTTCCAGATATTTCTCTAGAACATCTCCATCCTTAATCACCATTTCACGGTTCAACCCCTCCTTGATAGCTGTCAAATAAGCTACAGGAGTAGAGATTTTCAAAGCGCAGGAGAAATCGACCAATAGGAAAGAAATAGACTTAGAAAAAGAACCTGTTAATAGGTAAGTCAGACCAGCCCCCAAGAAATTATATTTGACGACCTTATCTGCCATCTTGATGAAATAGCGTTGTTTAGTTTTCTTGTTTTCTTCAGATTTCTTCATCAACTCAATCAGCTGTAAAATACGGCTGTTCATCTGATTATCGGTTACACGAATGCGTAGCTCCCCAGTCTCCAAGACTGTGTTTGCACAAACCAAATCAGACTCTCTTTTTTCAACTGGAAAACTCTCTCCCGTCAAGGAACTTTCGTTGACCATACCTAAACCTGAAACTACTTGTCCATCAAACAGAATTTCATTTCCTTGAGATAGGACCAAGACATCTCCTATTTGAACATCGGAACTCTTGATACTAACGACCGTATCGCCCTGTACTAAGAATACATCGCTCTCTTTTGCAAGAAGACTCTGTTCTAAATCTGTTGCAGTTTTTTTCAAGGACCACTGATCTAAATGATTCCCCAAATCAAGCATAAACATGATGTTGCTGGCAGTCTTGGATTGGTTCATAAACAAAGACAATAAAATAGCCGAACAGTCCAAGACTTCCATCGTTAGTTCCTTACGCGCTAGTGTTTGATAGGCTTCTTTAACATAACCAAAAGCCTGATAACAAGTCCATATATAGCGAATAGGAGACGGCACAAGACTACGAAAAAGCACACGCTTAATCGCTGCACCTGAAACGATAGAATAGGCACTCTCTTCTCTACGAACAGGAAGAGTCATCAACTCAGAAACTTTCCCTTTATCAATTCTTTTTAAAAAGGCTTCTGCATTGTCTAATACAGAGAAGCCTTCTTTTATACGTAGGGTAAAGCGCTGTTGATCCATGTAAAACTGGATAGACTCAATTCCCTTCTCATCTCTCGCCAAGGAATGAAGATAGTCTTGAATATCCAAGGTGAGTGAAAAAGAAGATGATAGTCGGATATGTTGATATCCTCTATATAGCACTTTAAAAGACATATTATTCTCCTATAAGGCTATCTAATTGCTCTTCTTTTTTCTCTTGCTCATACAAATATTTAGCATCTTGCAAAACATCGTCTCCATGTTGCTTCACAACAGAAACAGATGCATCTAGCTCATCTTTCAACTTGTAAGCCTTAGCCAAAGCTTTAGAATAACCTTTTTTAGCTTCCTTACTTGCTAAGATTTTCAAACCAAGGGTACCAAATGCGACACCACCCAAAAATAGTGAAGATTTTTTCGCAACTTTTGCAACGGTTAATACTTCTTTTAACATACTTATTTCCTCCTTATCGTTATTATATAGAAATTTAGATATAAAAGCAATTTCATTTTATAAATTGGAGAATTAGTTTTATTTCTACTGAATCTCCCATCTACTTACTCCTAAAGTTGCTTTCACTTGTCTCTTTTGATACACTTAAACTATGAATAAAAACCTCAAACCCAAACTCCAGCGCTTTGCTACTGCGACTGCTTTTGCCTGTCCCATCTGCAAGGAAGAGCTGCAGCTGATGGAAAACAGCCTCAAATGCCGACATCGTCATTCTTATGACTTGGCCAAGTTTGGCTATGTCAATCTGGCACCTCAAATCAAGCAGCCCAAAGACTACGATAAGGCCAGTTTTCAAAATCGGCAGTTGATTTTAGAAGCGGGATTCTACCAAGCTATCTTAGAAGCGGTATCGAACTTACTTGCTAGCTCAGAAACTGCCAAAACAGTCTTAGATATTGGCTGTGGCGAGGGATTCTACTCTCGCAAACTCCAAAAAATCCATTCCAAAAAAACCTTCTATGCCTTCGATATTTCAAAAGATTCTATCCAGTTGGCAGCCAAGAGCGACAGCAGTTTCGCAGTCAATTGGTTCGTCGGTGATTTGGCTAAGCTACCGCTACAAGATGCCAGCATGGACATCATTTTAGATATCTTTTCTCCAGCCAATTATCAGGAATTTCGGAGAGTCATGTCTGACAATGCCCTCCTCATCAAGGTCATCCCCACCGAGCACCACCTTCAGGAAATTCGCCAAAAAGCCGCTAGACAACTTAGCAACAAGGATTACTCTAACCAAGAAGTCATCCAGCATTTCCAAGAGCACTTCGATATAATCTCCGAGATTACTGTCGAGTCCAGCCAATCCTTGACTGCCGAAAGCCGAACAGCTCTTTTAGCAATGACACCGCTGCTCTTTCATGTCGAGCAAGATCAGATCGACTGGACTGACCTCACCCAAGTGACCATTGCCGCCACCATTCTTATCGGAAAAGCAAAATAAAGAAAAGATAGTCCGCAGACCAAATGCATTCCGTTTGGCTTGCTGACTATCTTTTTTAAACTCATATTTTAATAAACTGTTTTCTCTGTTTCAAAATCAAAGAAATGCGCCTTGTTCAAGTCGAAGCCAAGGTCAATTCCAGCACCTGTCTCCAAGTGGTCACGTGCATCTACACGTGCGATGAACTCGCTGTCGCCAACTTGACAGTAAAGGTGAGACTCAGAACCCAAAAGCTCAGATACAGAAATGGTCGCATGAACCACAGAATCTGGGAAGGTCTCCAAGAAAGCAGCTTCTGTATTGATATCTTCTGGACGAATACCAAAGATCAGCTTCTTTCCGTCATAACCTTTCTCACGCAGCACCTTCAATGCTCCTTCCGGCACGGTTAAACGCAAGCCATCGGCAACAATTTGATTTCCCTCAAGTGTCACATTGATAAAGTTCATCGCTGGGCTACCAATGAAGCCTGCCACAAACTTGTTGACTGGATTTCTGTAAACTTCCTGTGGACTACCGATCTGCTCTACTCGACCAATGGTTCCAGTTCCAGCAGGGTTCTTGGTTGCTGACATGATAACAATCCGGTCTGCAAGTGTCATGGCTTCTGTCTGGTCGTGGGTAACGTAGATGGTTGTTGCTCCGATACGGCGATGAATTTTGGCAATCTCAGCACGCATGGACACACGCAACTTCGCATCCAAGTTTGACAAAGGCTCGTCCATTAGGAAAACCTTTGCATCACGCACGATGGCACGACCCATGGCAACCCGCTGACGTTGACCACCAGAAAGGTCTGCTGGTTTACGCTCCAAGAATTCCTTCAAACCAAGAATTTCAGCCGCTTCTTGCACCCGTTTGTCAATATCTTCCTTGCTGTACTTGCGCAGTTTCAGCCCGAAGGCCATGTTGTCATAGACTGTCATGTGTGGATAGAGGGCATAGTTCTGGAAGACCATAGCGATATCACGATCTTTCGGTGCCACGTCATTGACCACTTTACCGTCAATTGACGCTGTTCCTTCTGTGATATCCTCAAGACCCGCAATCATACGCAGCGTTGTAGATTTCCCACATCCTNCATACGCAGCGTTGTAGATTTCCCACATCCTGACGGACCAACGAAAACGATAAACTCCTTGTCCTTGATGTCCAAATTAAAGTCTTCAACAGAATAGTGCTCACTGTTTGGATACTTTTTATAAATATTTTTCAGATTTAACTCAACCATAAGTTCCCCTTTACTTTATGTGAAAATAGTTGCCCTTGAAGCCCCTAAAAGTTTCAAAGCGCTTTCATAAAAATATTATATCCTTTTTTAATCATTATTTCAAGCATTTATTCAAACGTTTGCACAATTTTTTATCATTTCTTGAAAAATCCTTCTTTCAAAATAAAAAAAGAGAGGCTGAGACAAAAGTCCTAGCCTCTCAATTGTCTTTGGATTGTCGAGCAAGACGCAGTGGTTGAGTGGGCTCTACTAGGCTGATTTCATCAGCTTTTACAGCCCTACTCAACTGTGCGGAGGTGGGACGACGAAATCGAATTCTAACGAATTACCGATTTCTGGCCCACTCTCTACAGGACTAGTCATTGACACGGTAGTAAAATTGACCTTGTTCATCAAAGCTATTCAGCCCGACGCCCGTCCACAGACGATCTTGGCTGGCATCTGAGTTATCTTGAAAGTTCTCTCTGTCTGCAAGCTTGATACCTTTTGGAATAAACTCTAGCAAGAAACCACCGGTCTCACCACCGTACACACCGCCAGCAGCAGTGCCATAGTCTGTCAGAGATGCTCCGTACAGCTCATAGCTATCGGAAACCAGTCCTTTGTCATTGAACACTAGCTGATGACCAGCAGTATTTTGCCAGGTTCCTTTTACACTGGAGTAGTCTCCATTAACCAAGGCCGAAATATCCATTGCTTTTTTCTCCTCTTGCGCCTTTTCCGAACTAGCTTCCGCTGAGCTTTGACTGCTTGCAGCAGAAGAAGACGACGACTCTGTAACCTTCTGGCTGGAAGCTACTTGAGAAGTTTCCTGAGTAGTACTCGAACTCGTCTGAGTAGAATTGACTTCCTTGCTAGAGCAGGCCGCCAAAGTCGATAGAGCGAGGCAACATAACAAAGGATAGACTATTTTCTGCTTCATGGCTTTCTCCTTATCCATTAAATGATTACTAATATTATAGACTTTTTCGGCCTATTTTACAAGTTAGCTCAGTTATCCTGCACCCCTAAGACCTTATAAATGGTTTTGCTCAAAGCCGCCTGATAGTCCTCTACAGTCAGGGGTCTCTCTGTAATAATTTCTGCAGTCTGCTTGTCCAGATCTACTGTCACATCTGACACATCTTCCATAGACAGGAAATGCTTGGTGACGTGTTTGACACAATTTTGGCAAGATAAGTTTTCTAATTGAACTGTTTGTTTCATAGATTCATTCCTCCGTATATTCCTTCATTTTAAAGCGTCCTAGACGCAGAGCATTGGCCACAACTGACACTGAGCTCAAGCTCATGGCCAGACCAGCCAGCATCGGATTGAGCAAGGGACCGCCAAAAAGATGCAATAGCCCCATAGCAATCGGAATACCTAGTGTATTGTAGGCAAAGGCCCAGAAGAGATTTTCCTTGATATTGCGGATGGTCGCCTGACTGAGCTTGATAGCCTTGACCACATCCTGCAAATCACTATGCATGAGCACTACGTCTGCCGACTCAATAGCTACATCTGCGCCTGAACCGATGGCAATCCCAACATCTGCCTGAACCAGAGCCGGCGCATCATTGATACCGTCTCCGACCATGGCTAGTTTTTTCCCAGCTTCCTGTAAGTTCTTGATAGCAGTTGCCTTACCATCTGGCAATACACCTGCAATAACTTTTTGGATTCCAGCTTTCTGGGCAATAGCTGTCGCGGTTTCTTCACGATCTCCTGTCAGCATGATGACTTCTAGCCCCATAGACTGAAGCTCCTGCACAGCCGACAGGCTACTAGATTTCATCTCATCTGCTACCGCTAAAATACCAGACAGCTGTCCATCTATTGCGACAAACATGGCTGTTTTTCCTTCCTGGGATAGCTCTAACAACTGTTCTTGAAAAGCACTGCTGTCAATGTTCTTTTCTTTCATCAGGGACTCATTTCCGACCAGAAGATGCTTACCTTCAACCTGAGCAGCCAATCCTCGGCCAACAATGGCCTCAAAATGACTGACAGGCAGTAAGTCAAGCCCCTCCTCTTCAGCAGCTGCCAAAATAGCCTGAACCAAAGGGTGCTCAGAATGCTGCTCAGCGCTAGCTATTAGCTGCAACAAGTCGGACCGATTCAAATCACCCAAGGGCAACAGATCTGTCAGACTAGTCTTACCAACTGTAATCGTCCCCGTCTTATCAAGAACAATAGTATCCAGCTGATAAGCCGCTTCCAAAGCTTGACCAGACTTAATCAGAATTCCATTTTCAGCCCCTTTGCCAGTCCCAACCATGATGGCTGTCGGAGTGGCTAATCCTAGCGCACAAGGGCAGGCAATGACCAGAACTGCAATAAAGATTGACAGGGAAAAGCTAAGGCTCTCACCAGCTAGAAAATACCAGCACAGCGCAGACAAAGTAGCTAAGCTCAGCACGATTGGGACAAAATAAAGCGAAATCTTATCGGCCAAGGCCGCAATCGGTGCCTTAGACCCCTGCGCTTCTTCCACCAAGCTAACAATCTGGGCTAAGGTCGTATCCGAACCTACCCTAGTTGCTTGATAGTCAATACTACCATTTTGATTGATTGTTGCACTGGTAATGGTATCGCCGACCTTCTTTTCAATCGGGACACTTTCACCAGTCATCATAGACTCATCCACAAAGGTCTGCCCCTCCGTCACAAGGCCATCTACAGGCATACGCTCCCCTGGCTTGATACGGATGATATCTCCAACTCGGATATCCTCTGTATCAATCATCACAGCCTCACCATAACGAATCACTGTCGCCTGGCTAGGCACTAGCTCAAGAAGAGACTGAATCGCCTGAGACGTTCTCCCCTTAGCTGAACTTTCCAGATATTTGCCCAGAAGAACTAAGGCAATAATCACTGCAACAGACTCAAAATAGAGCTGATGAATAAAGGCATGATGACCAAGAAAAACCTGACTGACCGAGTAGAGACTGTAGAGAAACGCTGCACTAGTCCCCACCGCAATCAAACTATCCATATTAGGATGTCGCTTGATAAGATTGCGAAATCCTCTCTGATAAAAGCCACGCCCAATCCACACAGCAGGCAGAGTCAAAAACAGTTGTGACAGAACGAAAACCAAAGGATGCTTCATATGGTCCAAGAAGCTAGGCAGAGGAAGACCGACCATACTGCCCATAGAGATATAAAGCAAAGGCAGAGCCGTAAGCAAAAGAATCAGTAATTGCTGTTTCTTTTTTTGCAATTCCTGCGCTTTCATTGCAGCCTCTTCACTCACATCAGACGGTCTGTCTTTCCCTTTTTCTTCTGCTTGATAACCAGCCTCGGCTACAGCATCCAGCACTTGCTGGCTGTCAAATCCCTCTTTAGGAAGCAAACTGAGACGTTCTGTCGCCAGATTGACACTGACATCCTCGACCGTTTCTAAGTCCTTGACCGCCATCTCCACCGTCATAGCACAGGCAGCACAGGTCATGCCTGAGAGCTTGTATTCTTTCTTCTCGCTCATCAATGCGTCTCCTTTCCGTGACCGCAACGACATTGGCCTTGTGGGCAGTGACATTTAATTTCCAAAGGAGCCGAGGCTCTTTTCTTATCAATGACTTGGCTAAGCCGCTCCAAGTCCCTTTGACTGAACTGACTTCTCTCAATCATCGAAATCAAAAGGTCTCCATGTTTAGTGTTGCATATATTATCAAAAAGAGCCTGCCAAGTACTTTCCAGATGGTCCGCTTCTAAAATCCGAGCATCATAGTAAAACTTACCCTCGATTTTTTCCATAGCGATAAATTCTTTAGTTTTCAGACGATTCAAAAGAGTCTTGATTGTTGCCGGCTTCCAGGAAAAATCGGCTTCCAAACGCGCTATAATCTCTGTACTGCGACTGTGTGGATAAGCCCATAGCACACGCATCACTTGCCATTCTGCTTGGCTCATATTTTGCTGTTCCATTGTCTAACACTTCCTCGTTGTTTACATTTGTAATTCAATTCTACATTAGTTTACATCTGTAATCGTTATTTGTCAAGTATTTTTATCATCATTTTCCGATATAGAAAAAAGAAGGCGGGATAGTCCCGTCTTCTCAAGTTTGTCCATATTAATGCGCCAACATCTCTTGGGCAATTTCTTGACCTGTCAATTTACTTGGATAATATGTTGGCCAGTTTTCCAGCTCATCAAAGAGTGCTTCCTGGCTTTCGCCGCCATAGAAGATATGGAAATGAGCTGCCTTGGTCGGTGCAATGTTGTGGTCGCTAAACTGAACATACTTGTACTCCCCAGCATCCGCATCTGTCGCTTCAAACATAAAGCGAACTCCACGATTTCCCTTAGAGTAAGTCAGAGTATGCTTACCAACGTATTTATAAGTATACTTCTTGGATTTTCCATCTACCACAAATTCCATGGTCTTGTCTGTGATATTGATATTGGAAACATCTGTCTTATAGCCCTTATCATAGTAGTCCTTGTATTCAGCTGCCGTCATTTTTCCAGTCAGCTTAGCCTTGTAGTCAAAGACTTGGTCAAAGGTACCATCCTTCAGATAAGGGTAAACAGACTGCCACTCGCCAGCATAGTCAGACAAGGTCCGATCCTTGACGGCACTGTCTTCAAAGTAGCCGTTTTGGACTGTCTTATCGTCTTCTTCTTTCTCAGCTGCAATCTCCGCTCCCTCTTGGTCCGTCGTTTTCTTGAGAGCCTTTAGATTGGCCTGCATGATTGAAATATAGTCTGCTCCGTCCTTGGTCTGCTTTTCTGTCAAGCTTTCCAGTGGATTCAAGACATCAAGTTCTACTCCCGTTTCCTTAGCCAGAGTAGAAGCCAAAGCCTGGGAAGCATTCTCTTCAAAGTAAATATACTTGATTTTATTTTTCTTGATATACTCGGTCAATTCAGCCAAGCGTGAAGCGGATGGCTCGCTATCTGGTGAAAGTCCAGAAATTGGCACCTGCTTCAAGCCATAGTCCAGTGCCAGATAGTTAAAGGCTGCGTGCTGAGTGACAAAACTCTTTTGCTTAGCGTTGGCTAAACCATCTTCATATTCCTTATCCAAGGCTTCCAGCTTCTTGATATAAGCTGCAGCATTTTTCTCAAAAGCAGCTTTCTTTTCAGGATAAGCTTTGCTCAGACTATCTCGGATGTGTTCCACCATTTTAATAGCCCGCTTCGGAGACAGCCAAACGTGAGGGTCGTACTCATGATGATGCCCCTCTTCACCATGGTCGTGGTCTTCTTCCTCTTCACCACCAGGCAGCAGAAGCATATTTCCAGTCGCCTTGATAACCTTTTCTTCCTTATTTTTCAAGGTTTTTAGCAAATCCGGAACCCAAGTCTCCATATTTTCATTTTCATAGACAAAGGCATCTGCATCCTGAATAGTCGCAACTGCCTTAGCTGAAGGCTCATAATCATGCGGCTCTGTACCGGCCCCGATTAGAAGTTCAACATTGGCCTCATCTCCAGCCACCTGCTTAGTAAACTCATAAACCGGATAAAAAGTCGTGACAATATTGAGCTTGCCATCTGCATTTTTTTGATTGGAACAAGCTACTAAGAAAATACTCAGTAAACCCGCTAATAGTAAGCTAATTTTTTTCATTTTCTGCTCCTATTTCATAAATTTTTTGACCAGATTGACCAGCAAGAACAAGCTGACGAAAATAATCGTAATGCTAGCGCTAGCTGGCGTCTCTGCATAGTAAGAAATATAAAGTCCAGCAATCATACCAAAGAAACCAATGGCATTTGCCAGCAAAATAACCGACTTGAAATTTTTCCCAATCCGCAACGCAATACTGGCTGGCAAGACCATAATGGTCGAAACAAGCAAGGCTCCCGCAGCCGGAATCATGAGGGCAATCGCAACACCCGTCACGATATTAAAGAGAATAGACATGGTCCGCACAGGTAGCCCATCCACAAAGGCCGTATCCTCATCAAAGGTCAAGATGTACATGGGGCGAATGAAGAGGAAGGTCAAGACGAGCACCACAGCAGCAATAACAAAGAGAGAAATTACCTGCTCCCTACTGATAGTCACAATGGAGCCAAATAGATACTGGTCCAGACTCATCGAGCTAGAACTCTTGCCCTTACTCATAACAATCAAGGAAATGGCTAAGCCAGTTGACATGAGAATGGCTGTCCCGATTTCCATGAAATTCTTATAGATAGTCCGCAGATACTCTAAGAAGACTGCTGCGATTATAACCACCACCACCGTTGTGAAGGTCGGTGACAAACCTAGAACCAAGCCAAAAGCCACACCCGCCAGTGAAACGTGACTAAGCGTGTCACTCATAAGACTCTGCCGACGTAAAATCAAGAAAGTCCCCAAAATCGGCGAAAAAAGACTCATAGCAATAACTGCCAGAAAGGCTCGCTGCATAAAATCATAGGAAAATAAATTAAGCATGACTCACCTCCTGTCCATTATCGCTTTCATGCACATTGAAACAGCGCCAAGGTGAGTCCTGATTACGGACCAGATGAATGTTGCGGTCAGCATATTTACGAACTTCCTCCGGATCGTGCGTAATCATCAAGACAGCTTTCCCATGCTGATGAGCACTATGGTGCATGAGCTTGTAAAATTCATCCTTGCTGCCTGCATCCATCCCTGTTGTCGGCTCATCTAGGACAAAAATATCCGGATCCGAAGCAAACATCCGAGCAATCACAGCCCTCTGCTTTTGCCCGCCAGAGAGAGAACCAATTCGCTTATCTCGATGTTCCCACATTCCAACCGACTCCAGACTTACCTTAATATGCTCCTCATCATGCTCATTCAAATGACGGAACCAACCCTTGCGCGGATAACGTCCCGACTTGACAAACTCATACACCGTACTAGGAAAACCAGCATTAAAACTAGCAATCTGCTGAGGAAGATAAGCAATCCGCAGTTTCTTACCTCGTTCATTAGTCTTGGAAATCTTAACCTCACCATGCTTAGGCTGCAAAATTCCCAGACTAGCCTTGACAAGTGTCGTCTTAGCAGCCCCATTCTCCCCCGTCAAGGTTACAAACTCGCCACTATCCAAAAAATAGTGTATATGCTCCAACACAGGTTCCTTGTCATAGTAAAAGGACAGATTTTCCACCGTGATATATCTCATTTCCCAATTTCTCCAATCAAACCATCCAAAAATTTCACAATCACTTCTTGCTCATCAGAAGAAAATTGCTCTGCCAATCTCCGGTAAGTATCCAAAGTATGAACATGATGATGTTGATGCTCTTCCGCAATCGGTCGTGCCAAGTCAGTCAATCGATAAAAAGTCACACGAGCATCCTTCTTATCCTTGAACGTTTCCAACATCTTTTGCTCTACCAAAGTCTTAACAGCTTTAGTCACAGCAGCCTGACTAACATTCAGTCTCTTTGCTAAGTCAGAATTCGTCAAAGACTCCTGAGACAAGAGCATCAAAATATGTTCCTGCGTGTTCGTTAGCCGCACATCGCTCGTACAAGAGCCGACCAAAATTTCATGTTGATTCTCAGCTGTCAATATAACCTCATTCAAAAAATGATTAATTTTTTCTGCTAAATCTCCCATTCTTCGCTTCCTTTCTTAACTGGTTGAAACTTTACCGGTTAATTATACCACAAAAAAGAAAAGAGTCAAGCTCCAACTATAGTAACACTCTGATTCTAAAACAATGCAAAAGCATCGATAGAGAGAAAGAAAAAAGAGCTAACTGCTCTTTTCTCATATGATCATTTACTCCGCCAGTAGGACTCGAACCTACGACATCATGATTAACAGTCATGCGCTACTACCAACTGAGCTATGGCGGATAATAGCTAAGCGACTACCATATCTCACAGGGGGCAACCCCCAACTACTTCCGGCGTTCTAGGGCTTAACTTCT
>NZ_VSJJ01000015.1 GCF_008369405.1 Streptococcus cristatus | reverse complement strand
AATTACTGGTCGCATTCAGACTCGTAACTACGACAATCAGCAAGGCCAGCGTGTCTATGTCACAGAAGTCGTAGCGGATGGTTTCCAACTTTTAGAGAGTCGTGCAACTCGCGAAGGTCAGTCTTCAGCTGGCTCATCCAATCAAGCAACGAATTTTTCCCGTGATGAAAGTCCTTTTGGAAATTCAAACCCAATGGACATCTCAGACGATGATTTACCGTTTTAAGGAGGAAATGTGAAATACGAGTTATTCAATGATCATTTTGAAAACGCTAAGCGATATAACATACCAAGAGCACAGCTAATCATAGCCGATATTCCTTACAATCTAGGTAATAATGCCTATGCCTCTGACCCTAGATGGTACAAAGATGGAGATAATGCCAACGGAGAAAGCCAGTTAGCAGGTAAATCATTCTTTGACACAGATAATGATTTCAAAATCAATAATTTTTTTGATTTTTGTAGTCGGTTATTGAAGAAAGAACCCAAGGAAAAGGGCAAAGCACCAGCTATGATCGTTTTTCACGCATGGCAGCAGAGAGACATGGTTATTGAATGTGGCAAAAAGCATGGATTTAATAACGCCTATCCGCTATATTTTACCAAGAAAAGCAGTCCGCAAGTGTTGAAGGCTAATATGAAAATTGTCGGAGCAGTTGAAGAAGCAACGGTATTGTATCGTGACAAGCTCCCTAAATTTAACAACAGCGGAGCTATGATACTCAATCATGCCCCGTGGGAAAAAGATAGCTCTTACCCCGTTATCCACCCCACGCAAAAGCCTATACCGGTCTTGAAACGATTGATTGAAATCTTTACTGATCCAGAAGATGTAGTAATTGACCCTGTCGCTGGTAGCGGCGCAACTTTGAGGGCCGCAATCGAGATGGGCAGGTCTGCCTATGGCTTTGAAATCAAGAAAGATTTTTACAAGAAAGCACAGGAGGAAATGCTAGCCACCTTTCAAACCAGCTTGTTCTGATGATGTTAGTTATTATCAAACAACAATATATGATTTTTTGGAAGGAAAATGAAGAAAAAACACAGAAAACTAGAAAGGGTACTATATGACTAAACTGATAGGCTTCGGTCGTTGCCTTGGAAAAACGACAATGGCTATTTTAGAGAGTCATGCGACTGGCAATAGGATTTTAGTTGCTAATCAAAAAATGGCAGAAAACACCTTTAAGATGGCGCAGGAATTGGGCTATGCGATACCTTATCCAATTTGTGTTAATGATTTGGTTCGTACTCCTCATGCGTACTCAAGTGATGAGCATCTCATAATTGATAATGTTGAAATGGTTTTGAGGGAGATGCTTCACAACAAGATTGATACAATCACCTTTGACAATCGTGCGATTGACCCTGAAGACCGCTATCTCGAAGAAATCAGTACCTTAAAGCAAGAAGTAGATGCTTGCTACAAGGAGAAGACTGAACTTTATCAGGATATACATGATAAGGCTGAGCACATTGAGCGGATCAAGCGCAGCAATATCGAGCTCACGCAAGCTCTCTCAGATACTATCTATACTGATATGCGAGCTAAAGCACGATATAGACAGCAGGGGCGCAAATGGCGAGCGAGGTAGGAAGGTGAATACAAAATGAAATTAAAATACAGGGACTTACATATTATCAAGCATGCTTTGCAGCACTACATCTGTCGAGATAATCCTCAAGAAGGAGATTTGCTGCAGGAGGAAAATTTATTAAACAAAGTCAAGGAAGAAATCAACTGGTTTAAAGAAAATATCATCAAATCAGGAGGAGATTATGGCACAACGGAGGATGTTTAGCAAAAAAATAACGGATACGGACAAATTTTTGGAAATGCCCTTGTCAACTCAGGCACTGTATTTTCACTTAAATATGGGTGCTGATGATGATGGATTTGTTGACCGCCCCAAAACAATCCAGCGGACTGTTGGCGCAAGTGATGATGATTTAAAACTTCTACTGGCTAAAAATTTTATCATTTCTTCTGACAGTGGGATTGTGGTTATCAAAGACTGGCGCATCCACAATTACATTCGCAAGGACACCTATCAACCAACAATTTACCAAGCAGAAAAGCTGGCTCTTGAGTCTCAGATGGCTCAACTTCCGAAGCCGTCCACGAGCCGTCCACGAAAAGTTGACGCAGGTAAGGATAGGATAGGTGAGGATAGGATAGGTAAGGATAGGGAAGATAAGGATAATATACTATCTCCTTCTGAGGTTAATATTCTACAATTATTCCAAGACGAATTTAGGCGAATGCTGTCAGGCTTTGAAATCGAAGAAATCAATCATCTGGCAGCAGAATACAATCAAGAATTAGTGATTGAAGCTTTGAAACTAGCAATCCAAAACGGGAAACCTAACATTAAATATATATCTGGCATCTTGCGAAATTGGGAAAATGCGAATGTAACCACGGTCGAGCAAGCTAGAAATATAAGCAAGGGATCAAAGAAGCAACGACAAAAGAAGGAGGCTGAGGACGAATGGGGATTTTAGAAATGATTGCTGCGTTTGAGCACCTATACTACCCTTTATCAGACCAGATGAAAGAGCTTTTGCAAAAAGCGAGCTTGGAAGTAGTCAGTCAAAAGCTAGCGGACATGGCTAGCTGGTATGCTGCCGGGGGAGTCTTAACATGGTAGTCAATCCTTTTGCTGCTCTGCTGGCTCTGCAAGCAGAAAATACATCAGAAATCTGCGAGAAGCACAATATCCCGAAAATCAGAATCTTTAGGACCGGAAATATCGTCTGCTCTGCTTGTGAGAGCGAGAAAATTGAAGCTGAAAACCAAAAGCTTGTTGATGACTTTGCAGCCGCGGACAAGGAAAACAAGCGACAGTTTTATCTAAATAAGTTTTCCTTGTTTGACGAGATGCTGGCCAATGCTACATTGGATAATTATGACGCACCGACCAATGCAGAAGCTCAGAAACTTTCTGCAGCAGAGGGATTCTGCTCAGAGTGGGTCGATGGGAAGCGAAATAATATCATTTTCGTTGGCAATCCTGGCACTGGCAAAAGTCATCTGGCTTTTGGAGTCATCAAACGTGCGTCTGAAATGACTAAAGAATTTGCCATTTTCATGAATGTGGCTGACTTGTTCAGCATTTTGAAGAAAGATTTCTCGCAAGAATTTTATATCCTTGAGCAGATTTCTAAAGCCAAATTTTTAGTTTTGGATGATTTGGGAATGGAAAATAATACAGAATGGACCTATCGCGTCCTGTATTCGATTCTCAACAATCGCTCAAATACCCTTGTCACAACAAATATGAGCGCGGATAAAATCGAAGAGCGGTACGGTAGACCTTTCCTCGACCGAATCATGAAGGGCGTGGACAAAGAACATGTCCTGAAATTTGAGGATTTGAAGAGTAAGAGGAGGGTTTATTTTTAAGAATGTTTGTTTTAAAACAGGCAAATCGTAAGACAAAGCCTTATCTGATGACCGTGAGCTTTGACTCAACTGGAATCAAAGCTTCATTTTCGGAAGAAGATAAGGCCATGAGATTTGTCAGTCGTGGGGCCGCTGTGCAGGTCTCGCATGCGTTATTTAATGCTTATGGGCAGTTTTATCCAGTGGAAATGGATAGATAAGAAGAACTTTGAGGTAGAAAAATGAAATTTAAAAAATTGATTGCAATTGTATTTATGGCAATGACTTTGATTGGCTTGGCTGCTTGTCGAGAAAGCAAAAAAGTATCACACAACATCAGTCAAGAAGCAGATAATTTCAATGTTGTGCGGCGGGTGGCAGTAATCAACACTCGGACTGATAAGGTTGAATTTGAAGTGATTGGTCGTATTTCTGTTGAGACTGAAGCGAATGATGGCAAGCGCCTTGAAATTTTGGTTGAAACGGCAAAAGGGGTGTATAAGAAGCACATGGTAAATTTGACTGGTTGGAATATGTATGTCGTTGAGGATCTTGAGGGCGCAGAAGTCAACCAGTATAAATACGAGGTCAACTATATGCCAGAAAGTATTATTCCGTTTGAAATCACAAGTAAAAAGTAGGAGAAAATACATGAAGAAAAGAAATGCTGAAAATTTTAGTGAGAGTGCAGCTGGTTGTTTTGTTGGGTTGGCAGCAGGCATCACTCTGATATTTACCTCGGCTTGTATCGTGCAATATGGCTGGAATGAGATTGTGACTACAATTGTTTCAGTTGATAAGATTACTATCTGGCAGGCACTTGGTCTAGATGTACTCATGACTTTTATAACTGCTAACTCAAGAGATGATAATAGAACTTTCAAGGAAAAAGTGATTTCTGTTATTAGTTATCAAATCACTGTACTTGTGATTCTGCTCTTAGCTAGCTATTTTATAAAATGACAAAAATGAAAGGATATAAAAGTGCGTATAACAGAAACAGACCTAAATGCTCTGGATAACAAATTACTAAGATACTCTAGTATCAATCGTGAAATTGCTTTAAGGCGTGAAGAATTGATATTTCCTCACAAAGAGGGAATCAGCGTTGGCAGTAAGGGCAACACTGTATCTAGGACAACAGAGACAGCAGTCCTAAAACTTGATAGTGATGTCAAACTGAGAAACTTAATCTTGTTTAAGGACACGGTTGAAGCATTGCTTAAAGAGCTTGACGAAGAGCAAAAGAAGATTTTTTATCTACGCTGGATGAACGCAGCCTCTATCTTTTACTATACTTGGGAAGAAATCGGAGAGCAGTTACATTTTAGCAGAAAAACTATTTACAGAAAACGTAGAGTGATTTTGGAAAAATTTGCTCAGCTTCAATAAAAAAATTAAGATGACACAAAAAACGCTTTTTGTGTCACGAATTTGATGATATTATGATAGCATGCGAATTATGAATGATTCGCAAAGCTGAAATTTCATAGAATCTCCTCAGAAAGGGGCGCAGTGATGCGTTCCTTTTTGTTTGTAAAAAATAGAAAGGGGTGAGGTTATGTGGCAGTTGTAGAACCGATTAGAAATCGGGACGATGTTAGATTGATGATGGAGTGGTTAACGCTACATAGTGCGGTCAAAGAGTCGGATCGACAGCGTAACCTCATGCTGTTTCTGGCTGGTGTTAATCTTGGTTTTCGGATTGGAGATATTGTCAAGCTCAAGGTCAAGCATGTCAAAGGTTGGCACGTCCAGATTGTGGACGAAAAGACTGACAAACCAACGAAAAGAAAGATGCCAAAGAAATTTAAAGTCGCAATGCGAAAGTATATCGAGGACAAGAAAGATGAAGACTACCTTTTCCCGAGCAGGAACGGCAAACATCAGCACATCAAACCTAACACAGCTTATAAGATTATCAAGCGAGCCGCTGAAGAAGTTGGTCTAGAAAACATAGCGACTCATTCTATGAGAAAAACCTTTGGTTTGTTTATGTATGAGCAAACTAAGGATGTCGCTTTAATAATGGACCTACTCAACCACTCAAGCCAGAGTATATCACTACGATATATCGGTAAAAATCAAGACTCACAAGACAGAGCTATGACAAAATTTCAAGGCTTTTAATTTTTATTTGTTATCTAATTCATTATTTTAAGTAAACGATGAATTAAGAATGAGCATGTGAGATAAACGCTTGATAAATCTGGATTAAAACTCATACAGCGAATTCACTAGAATATGTAAAACAAGGAATTAGAACTATAAAAATAAAGGAGTTTACAAAGTTATGAAAAATATTCTCAAAAGATTATTTGCTAAAAGAAACATCAAGAAAAGACCAGTAGGAAATATTAGTCTTTTTGTTGAAGTAGAAAATATTTCAGAACTTAAAGAACTAACTCAGGAATGTTGTGAAGCAATTGAACACTTGAACAATTGCATTGATAAGCTAAACGAGTTTGAAATCAAAGCATCAACATCATCGGCTAATGATTGATGTGTCTACTCGCGAAGAACGCAGAGAGTTTTATAATTCCAGCGATTGGAAAAGACTTCGTAAGCAAGCGCTCGAACGAGATCATCACGAATGCGTTTGGTGTAGAGATGAAGGTCGAGTCACGATTGATAGTCTCGAGGTTGACCATATCAAGGAGCTTGAGTTCTATCCTGAGCTAGCTCTGGAACTTGACAATCTCAGGACTCTTTGCAAAGAATGTCACAATAAGCGACACGACCGTTTTCAATTTCGAAAATCTCAAAAAATGCAGGAGAAAAATTTTCGGTCGGATGAGTGGTGGGGAAATTAAAACACCCCCCGGTCAAAAAAATCGCAATAAAATCTCGTTTTGGGAACCGGTGGATGGGGTCAACTGTCCAAATTTTTAGCAAAATTTCAAAGGGGGTGGGGGGTAATGGAGGAATACTCAGAAAAAAATATAAAAGAATTAGAAAATCAGCTACTTTCTAAAATCGGTTATTTTAGCCCGAGGAAAAAAGATGCGGTGGCATACGAAAAAGTGAATCGTTATATTTATCTCGTCAGATTGCTGTACGAGTTGAAGGCTCGTCTCAACGAGGACGGTTTGGTTATCACGGTTCATAATGGCCAGCAAAGATTTCAAAAGGCGAACTCGCTCATCAAGGAAATCAATTCGACCAGCAATCAGCTTCTGGCTATTGAGCGGTCATTTGATTTTGATGTGGAAAATTCGCCGGTCGAGAAGAAACCTGCTGGAAGTGATTTACTATGATCTCTCATCCGTTAGTTAATGAATACATCGATATGGCTGAGCGTGGAGAAATTATTGTCAACCAAGAGAGAAAGTTGCTGTTTAAAATCATCAGGGAGAAGATTTATCCTCGGGATGATCTTTATTTTGATAATGACTTGATTGAGAAGTTCATTCGGTTTGCGGAAAAGAACTTTTTCCCTCTAGCTAAGTATCAGCTTTTCTTGACTCCGTTTATTTTTCTTTTTCGGAAGGAGGATGGAGAGCCTCAGTTTGATGAAATTCTGCTGACTTTGGCTCGCGGGGGCGGTAAGAATGGTTTTATGTCTGCAAGGGACGCTTTTTTTATCAGCCCTATCTATCCAATCAGAGATTATGACGTGACTATCACTGCTAACTCTGAGAAACAGGGTAAGGTTTCCTTTGAGGAAGTCTATGAGACGGTTCAGCGTCGTGGTCTTGAGGATCATTTTTATTTGACGAAGATGTCTATTACAGGTCGAGCGAATAACTCGGTCTTTTCTTTTCGGACGAATAACCCGAAGACCATGGACTCTGCTCGTGATGGCTGTCTTGAGTTTGACGAGATCCACCAGTTTGAAGACGATAAGGCCGTGAAGGTTCAACGGTCGGGTCTTGGTAAAATCGCTCATGCTCGGACTTTCTACAACGGGACGAATGGCTATGTCCGTGAGGGTTTCTACGACAAGCTGATAGAGAAATCTATGCAAATCCTGAATGGAGAGCTTGATGATTTTCGGCTATTCCCTTTTATCTGCAAGCTAGATAGTGCGGATGAAGTGGATGATATGAGGAACTGGTCAAAAGCCAATCCGATGTTGGATGAAAGTACTCCTTACGCTAAAAGGTTGCTTGCAAGAACCAAGGCTGATTATGATGACCTTGAGCTGGAGCCTTCTGGTCGTCAGGAATTTATGACAAAACGGATGAATCTACCTGAAGCAGACCTTGAAAAAGATGTGACGACTCGCGAGAAGTTGCTGGCTTGTCTGCGGTCACCGGGCATCGACTTAAAGGGTCGGTCTTGTGTGGCTGGGTTTGACTATGCTAGTATTCGAGATTTTGCAAGCGTTGGTTTGCTATTTAAACATGGTGATGATTTCATCTGGAAGCAACATTCATTCGCCCGCAAGGCGTTTTTAAAAGCTTTTAAGTTAAAGGCACCTATCGAAGAATGGGCGGACAAAGGGCTATTTACGATTGTGGATGGTCCGAGTATTGATCCTCGCTTACTGGTCGCAAAGCTGACTGAATGGAGTGAGATTTATAATATCGAGCTTGTCTGCGCAGATGGTTTTCGGATGGATTTGCTGAAACCGCTATTGGAAGAGGCTGGCTTTGAGCATGAGTTTCTGAGAAACCCCGGAGCGATTCAATCGAAAGTGGCTCCATTCATTGAGGATGGCTTCGCAAATGAGCGTTTTATCTTTGAAGACGACCACTCCATGCTCTGGTACACGGATAATACTTATGTCAAAGAGGATAAGGATGGCAATAAGCGTTTCTTGAAGAAAGAACCTGTCAGAAGAAAGACGGATGGTTTCCATGCCTTTATCGCTGCGCTCTATAAGCGGGAATTGGTACAAGAAACAAACGTTGGTGAGTTTCTTGATGTGATTAGCAATTGGGAATTTTAAAGAGGTGATAAAGATGAACAAACGAATTAAGAAGAAAAAGCGTCTTGAGCTGGAAGTTCAGAAACTCCAAACAGATTTTTGTGTGCTAAGTCGTGAAAATATTGATTTGGATAAAAGACTGGCAGAGTACAAGACTGAACTGAACACATTTCGTCAGGCGCAGAAACGGCACGAAACTATATGCGGTGTGAATGTGGAGGCGACAAATGAAAAATTTAGCAGTATCAGACAAGAGCTAGAGCAGCTAAAGAAGCCGTTTTGGAAACGGTAATCGTTTGGGTGGGTGGCTGGCAAAATAATTTAGAAAGGAGGGGAGATTGTGGGCTGGCTTGATATTTTTAAAGCTCGCAAAGAAATCATCACTGGCTTTGACTTTGATGATTTAGAGCGGATTTTTGGGAGCTTGTATCTCAAAAGCTTGGCCGTGGACAAATCGGCGGAGTTTGTGGCTCGTATCTTTGCGAAGTCTGAATTTCGCTACATGGTCCAAGGGAAACATGTGCATTCCAACTGGGACTATCTTTTGAATGTCCGACCAAATCGGAATGAGTCCGCTTCGGAGTTTTGGCAAAAGGTGATTTATCGCCTATTGACTAAAAATGAAGTGCTTATCATTTTGTCAGATGACGATCAGCTGCTAGTCGCGGATAGCTTTAGTCGGAAACGATATGCGGTCTATGATGATACGTTTGAAATGGTATCTGTGCGAGACTATACGTTTCAGCGTAAGTTTCCTATGAGCGATGTGATTTTCCTGCAGTACAACAACAACCGACTGCAAGAATACATCAGTGACTTATTTGCTGACTATGAAAAGCTACATAGTCGCTTGGTCGAGGCCTTGGGTCGTAACAATCAGATTCGGGGCATCCTCAACACTAAGACAAACGGCACCTTTAACGAGGAAAGACTTAAGCAGATGAAGGACTATGCTGATGGTCTTTTTAAGTCCTTTACTACAAAAACGGTGGCTATCGTCCCAGCTCAAAACGGGCTGGACTACAACGAATTGACAAACACGGTTGGCACATCGAACTTGTCTGTGGATGAGATAAAAAAACTCCGAAGGCAATTTGACGATGAGGTTGCTGACATACTGGGTATTCCTACGGCGCTATTGCATGGGGATATGGCCAATCTGGCCAACAGTCAGAAGATGTTTACGAGCTATTGTTTTGAATCGTTGGTAAAGAAAGTATCTGATGGACTCAATCATGCCATAGTCGGTCGTGACGGCTATTCTGGTCAGCGGTCATTTGCGATTGTCGGCGAAGGGCAGCGGGATAAGTTTGCTTTGGCTGAAAACATTGATAAGCTAATCTCCTCTGGTGCAATGCTAATCAATGAAGTTCGGGCAGAGCTAGGGCTCGAGGCTGTGCCTTGGGGCAACAAACCTGTCATGACGAAGAACTATCAGATTGGTGAGGAAATAGGGGAAGGAGGTGAGAGAGAAGATGAAGGTGATTCCAATTAAGGGAATGATTGTTTCGAATAATAACAAGTGGATCTACGAGCTATTTGAAAGAGAAGCAACAGCTCCAAAAGATATCGTATTGCCCGAAACTGGGGAAGATGTGGAAGTACATATCAACTCTGGCGGTGGAGATGTCTATGCTGGTAGCGAAATCTACACAGCCTTGCGTGCCTACTCTGGGCGTGTCACAGTGAAAATCGTTGGCATTGCAGCAAGTGCTGCTAGCGTCATCGCGATGGCTGGTGATACGGTAGAAATCAGCCCAACAGCTCAAATCATGATTCACAACGTGTCTTCTGGTGTTTATGGAGACCATAACGCTCTGGAGCATGAGGCAGCTGTGCTAAAAGGCTTTAACAAGTCTATTGCGAGTGCTTATGTCCATAAGACGGGAAAAGCTTTGCCTGAGCTGCTGGAACTGATGAATCAGACAACTTGGTTTGATGCAGAAGCAGCTGTTGAGAATGGTTTTGCGGATAAGGTGATGTTTGCGCAAGAGGTTGCTCCTATCCTAGTAGCGAGCGAAACTCCAATGATCCCGCAAGACTTTATCGAGCGCATGCAGGCCACTATGACTCCTGATATCGATAAAATCGCAGAGTTGGCAGCTAATAAGCTAGAAGCTCGACAAATTGAAAAAGAGGCTTTCGAAAATAGCGAATTTTTACAGAAGAAATTCAATCTTCCAGAAAGTCCAGAAAATAACACAGACACGGCTGTCCCAAAAGGGTTCGGTCGTTTTGCATTTTAAGAAAGGAAAATTTAAAAATGGGAATGAAATTATCAGATGAATTTAAAACAGCTCGTCAGAACTTTCTAGATGCTGTTACAAACAATGAACCTGCTGAAAAGCAAGGGGAACTTTATGAGAAGATGCTTGATGCCCTTATGGATGAAGCCAAGAAAACAGCTCGTGAGGAAGTTGATGGTCTGGTGGCAGCGAGTCCACTTGATGAAAAATTGTCTCTTCGTGAGCGTGAATTTTTCAACAACTTGGACAAGAAAGCACCAGATAAAATTGAAAAGCTATTTCCTCAAGAAACGGTTGACCGTATCTTTGAAGATATGGTGCAAGCCCATCCTTTGCTTGAGCATATCGGACTTCGCAACGGTGGGCCTCGTCTGAAATTCCTGACCTCTAACACGACAGGTGTCGCTGTTTGGGGCAAAATCAATGACGAAATCAAAGGGCAATTAACAGCTGGATTTGGCGAAGAAGAAGCTATCCAGAACAAACTGACTGCCTTTGTCGTTCTCCCAAAAGATACAGAAAAGTTTGGTCCTGGCTGGCTCTATTCTTTCGTTTCTACCCAGCTAACAGAAGCTTTTGCAACTGCGCTTGAAGCTGCTTTCTTGAATGGCGATGGAGACGAAAAGCCAATTGGCTTGTCTCGCACCTTGACAGGAACGGTTGCGGCAGGAAAAACAACTTATAGCGCTAAGACTTCATCTGGTGATGTGACTCTTGGCTCTAAAGGTAAGACTACCGAAGAAAAGGCTAATATCACGCTTAAAGAGTTCAAAGAAATCTACAAGTACCATGCGACTAAGTCAAATGGCAAGCCAGTCGTGACCCGTGGTAACATGGTCATTGTAGTGAATACCAGTGATGAGCTTGATTTCACCACACAATTTACCACTTTGAACAGCCTAGGGGTATTTGTCACCAACTTGCCATTTAATCCTATCATCGTGCCATCAGTAGCTCAGGAAGCTGGTAAAATCACTACATTCGTCAAAGGTCGCTATGATGCTGTCCTTGGAGGAGGTATTGAGTTCGGCAAGTTTGACCAAACATTGGCATTTGAAGACTTAAATCTCTATACAGGGAAGCAGTTTGCCTACGGGAAACCACATGACGAGAAAACGGCTGCTGTGTGGGAATTGAAACTGAAATAGGCGGTGATGGCCTATGGAAGAGGAAAAAGAACTTCATCCACTCCTTAAAGCTTTTAAGGAGCGGATGAGGATTTTTCACAGTGGAGAGGATGCGAACCTCTCACGAATGTTGGAAAGCTCTGAGGCAGCTATCCATAGCTTGGTGGGAAGCAAGGACACTAGCGACCCACGAGTGAGAGAGCTGGTACTAGAGCGTGCACGATATGCCTATAATGACCAAGTTGAATTTTTCTACGGAAACTTTCAAGGGGATTTGATGGCATTGTCACTAGAAAATTACAAATCGGAGGAAAAAAATGATTAAGGTCTTAGAAGAATTTTATGACTTGGAAACTGGGGATCTTCGTCAAGCAGGGACAGAATTTGAAGCGACAAAAGAACGCTTCGACGAATTGAACGAAGCTTTACCCGGCTATGTCGAATGGAGCGAGCCAAAAGAAGATGGCAAGTCGAAAGTAAAAGGGAAAAAGGATGAAGTAGCTGCTAAGGATGAGCTACCAATCTAATCGCCCGCATTATCGCTACAAGAAGCCTGAAGCTACAAATGGTGATCTAAGGACCCCTGTCACTTTCTATACTTCAAAAGTGGCGGAGGGGCTTGACGGTCGTGATGTCAGCCATGAAAAGGTATTTCATACGATGGGGCAGGTCTACTCTCCTAGTATGAAAGATATCGAAATCGCAACAGGTAAAGCGATGAAGGCTAAAATGACTATCAAAATCCGCGATCCGCTATCTGACTACCAGCCAGACAATCGTCATTTTGTAGAAGTAGGCGATATTCGCCTGAAAGACAAGAAGTGGCAAATCATTGATGTGCGTCCTGATTTTGACAATCGGGACTTTTTGATTGTCATTATCGGAGGTGGTCGCGATGTCTAGCGGGGCTAATGTGAGAGGTCTTGAAGAAGTCCTGCGGAATATGGAGGCTAAGCTGGGACCTGAAAAAGTAAGGCGGGTGACCAGTCGAGCCTTGAAAGGTGCTGCTGAAGAGACTTTGGAAGATTTCAAGGAGGCTTTAGCGGTCTACAAGCGTACTGGAGAGACTATCGAGAGTGCGACTGTTGGGCGGGTCACTGGGGCAATGGAAGGTGTACCAACTGTCAAATTAGGTTTTGGCGCTGGCTCTCGTTGGCGCTTGGTGCACTTGAACGAGCTTGGCTATGCTAGAAATCCTCATCCTCGAGGCTTTGGCGTGATTCGTCGCTTTTCGGAGGCTAACGGTCAAAAATACAAATATCGTGTAGCAAGCAGATTGAAGATGGAGGGATTTAGATAGTGGTCAAAGATAAACTCGATGAGCTCTACAATGCCTTACAAGCAGATGAGGAGCTGGCTGGTGTCTGTATCAAGTCCTTTAATAGACCAGAGTCTTTGGCAGAGGATGAGACGAGTATCGTTATCATCCCGCTGGGACCACCGATACAGACTGCTCACGGAAGCAATACGAGCCTAGCCAAGGTCTTTCTCTATCAAGTCAATGTAGAGTCAGTGGATCGTGTGGAGTGTAAGAAACTCCAAAGGAAAATTGAGAAGATTTTCGAGGAAGAAGGTTTTTATCAGACCGCAGGTGATCTGGATAGCTGGCTTCCTGAAATTAAGCGCTATGTCGATGTTCGCACCTATCGAGGTGTGAGCAGACTGTATGAAGAATATTAGAAAGAAGAGGTGCTGTAATGGCATTAGTTGGTTTTAAACGTATGACAATTCGTATCTTGGATGGGAGTGCTACTCCGACCTTGGGTACGAATCTTTTTGTAATTGAAGGTAAGACAGACAAGGGGGCTACGCGTACCGCAAAAATCACTGGCTTGGCTAGTGACCCTGTCAAAACCTACGGCAGTGATATTGCTTATCATGTCTCTAATCGCGGAGTCGGAGATGTCAAAATGGAACTTACAGCTGTAGATATCCCTGTGACTGTACTTGCCAAAATCCTTGGGCACACAGTAAAAGACGACATCATCAGTGTGGGAGCTGATACTGTTTCTCCTTACTGCTCTGTGATGTTAGAGTCAAAAACTGCTGCTGGCGAAATGGCAAATGTCGGCTTTTTCAAGGGTCAATTCTCAATGGATGGGGAAGACCTAGAGACGCTAAAAGACAAGCAGGAGGAGCTGGCAGAAGACAGCTTGAGCTTTGCTGCTATTGCAAGTGATGACGCTACAACAGAAGGTCAATACTACTGCAAATACATTGGCAAAGATGACACTAAGCTCAAAAAATTCAAGGGACAGCTCAAAATGGGAGCAGCTGCGTAAGGAAGGGGCGAGAGCCCTTTTCTCTTTTTTAGAAAGGAAAATCTATGTCGAAGGTACAATTTACAATCAAAAATGAAAAAGGTGAAGATGTCCTGAAAACGAGTAAGGAAATCACCACCAAAGATTATCGTGATTATCTGGTCTTAAACGACTCATTGACTGATGACTTGAGCGATGTTGAGAAATTAGATAAGCAGTTAAACTTTATTGCTTCGCTGTTTGAAGATGTGGAAGTAGAGCAGTTGCTTGAGTTTACAGACTTTGGTCAAATCGTTGCCATCTTTGCTGATATCTACACTCATTTGGTGGGTGATGTGGACCCAAAGGGGAAAGCTTAAAGCCCGGTGAAGCTTTAAAGCGGTTTTATAACTTTGTCAAAAAAGCTACAGAAGGTCCTTACGGCATGAGTATCCGTGATGTCATGGAGACAAGCTGGGAGGACTTGATGGGCGTGCTGGACACCACAGAAGCCGCTGATAAAGAAGAAGTCATGGATCTGGCGGATTTTTTAGGAACAATATAGCAGGAGGAAACTAAATGGCAGGTGGGACACCTTTAGGCCAAATGTATGTGGAGCTAGGGTTGGACGTGTCTAAGTTTAATCCTACTCTAAATGGGGCGAAAAATGCCGTAAAGTATTTCCAAAGCAACGTCCGAGCCTTGGATAGCTCTCTAAAAAACAATGGAAAGAATGCTGATTTACTACAGGCAAAGTACAAGACTTTAGGGCAGGCGATTGATGCTCAACGCAAGGTCTTGGACGAGATGAAGAAAGGCTTTGATAAGCTAGAGCCTGGAACAGCTCGGTTTGACAAGGCTGCCGCAGAAATCGAGCGTGAAAATGCAAAACTAGCTGCAATGGAAGGTCAACTCCGAAAAGTGGAGCAGGCTTTGATAGCGGTTGGTCGAGAGAATAGCTTTGCCGGTCATCTCAATAAAATAGGCGATAGTCTACTGACAAACGGTGAGCGTATCAAAACGTTTGGTAAGAATGTATCTGACGTTGGCGGCAAGCTGACGACAGGGGTTACTGCTCCTTTGGTAGCTGGAGCAGGGCTTGTGGTCAAAGCAGCAATGGACTATGAGTCGGCTTTTGCTGGTGTTAAAAAGACGGTAGATGAGACGGCCACAGTGTCTTATGCGAAGCTGTCCAGCGGTATTCGCCAGATGGCGAAAGAATTGCCTGCAAGCGCAGTCCAAATCGCCAACGTGGCTGAGGTCGCTGGTCAGCTGGGAATCAAGACGGAAGATATCCTAAAATTCTCCCGTACCATGATCGATATGGGCGAGTCAACTAACTTGAGCGCTGAGGAGGCGGCAACGGCTATTGCTAAGGTCGCTAACATTATGGGCTTGAGCTCGGATGATTACTCGCGGTTCGGATCTTCTGTGGTTGACCTCGGGAATAACTTTGCGACGACTGAAAAGGATATCGTAGAGATGACCAATCGTCTGGCTGCGGGTGGTCGTTTGGCTGGTCTGACAGCTCCTGATATTCTTGGTCTAGCAACAGCTATGAGCTCGGTTGGTATCGAAGCTGAAGCGGGTGGTACTGCCATGACTCAAACGCTGACAGCTATCGGAAATGCGGTATCTCTGACTGGAAAAGGTGCAGCTGAAAAACTAGAGCTGATTGCCAATACGGCAGGCATGACCTCAGAACAATTCCAGCAAGCATGGAAAGAAAAACCTGTCCAAGCGCTGCAAGCCTTTATCAAAGGTTTGGAAAATGCTCATAAATCTGGAGAGAATGTCAATGGCATCCTCGATGATCTGGATATGAAGGGCATTCGTCAAAGTAACATGCTGAAATCTCTGGCTTTAGCCTCAGATAAGATGACATCAGCAGTTGATCGCTCAAATAGTGCTTGGAAGAAAAATACAGCTTTGACTGAAGAAGCAAGCAAGCGCTACGCGACCACTGAATCACAATTCAAAATGTTTAAGAATCAAATCACGGACATTGCGATTGAGTTTGGTGGACCTTTGCTTAAAGCTATGCGAGATGGATTGCAAGCTGCTAAACCATGGATTCAAAATTTGGCGGATATGGCTAAGGCTTTTAGCAATATGAGCACTGAGCAACAGCAGAACATTATCAAATGGGGCTTGCTTGCTGCTGGTGCTGGTCCAGCTCTTACTATATTTGGTAAGGGGATTGGACTTATCGGTAGTTTTACCAAAGGTCTTGGCTGGCTGACAAAAGGACTCAGCAAGGCAGCAGGCGGGGCATCTATCCTGCATAAGACTTTCCAAGCTTTTCGGACTACTGGCAACTTAACGGAGGCTTTTCAATCTGCGACCAGTGGAGCAACTGCTTTGAGTAGTGCGACAGCTACAGCAACTACTGGAGCTACAGCCTTGAGCGGAGCCACTACTTCGGCATCTGGCTCGGCTGGGATCCTTGGAAAGGCTATGGTTGCTCTAGGGGGACCAGTAGGTCTTATGATTGGAGGCATCGGCTTAGCGGCGGCTGGCTTGGTCTATCTCGGAAACGAGAAAGACAAGGCTCGAATCAAAGCGGAAGAATTTGGTACGCAGCTGAGTGAAATAGCTCGTAGTGATTTGCGTAGCTTCCAAAAGGTAGTTGATGAGACCAGTAATACAGTCGCTAACTTTGGAACTCATGCTGGTGATGCTGACAAAGTAGCAGGATCTTTTAAAAAGCTTTATGAAGAAGTGGTTAGCTCTGCTGATAAAGCTAATAAGCGCCTACAAGAACTGGCCGATAAATGGGGCATAAGCCCTGAACAAGTGGCAAAAGCTCAGGAATACAACAACCAAATGGTGACTAACACTGAGGCGATGATGAATCAAATCAATGATATCTATCAACGCCACAACGGTGATGCTAGCAAGTTTTCCAAAGAAGAAAAAGAAATTGTCCTTAATAATCAAAGAGAGATGATTACTGCTAGGCTGGAGCTTATGAACCTATCCGCTAAAGAGCAGAAGGCTGCTCTGCAGGCTCTGAACGGAGAAATCTTTAGCTTAAATGAGACTCAGCTCAAGCACTCAAGAGAGAGCCTAGAAAAGGCTATGAAAGAAGAAAATAGCCTCTACAAAGAGTCTAAAGCAGAGCTGAAAGAGATGCTCAGCTCTAAATTGCTCACAAGGCAGGAATACAATGCCAAAATGAAGCAACTCGAGAGCGAGCACAATCAGACTATGGAAGGTCTGGCAACGAAATATCTGGAAGTCATGAAGACTCTGGATGATAAGGTCAAACTGCGGACAGGGCAGAGCTGGAACTATTGGGAAGAAGCGAAAAAGCTCCTCGAAGAGTACGGCTTGTCCTATGAAGAAATTGGGAAGAAAGCCTCTAAAGCTGCTAAAGAAGCAGGAAACTCACACAGCATCCTTGCTAAATATAGTAGTGAGATGTCAGCCACGACTAAGGAGGCAAATGATGCCTGGTCTCTTTTAGTTGGAAATATCAACAAAAACAACCAATTCGAGGTTAAATCTAACGTCAAGGAAGTCATTGGCGAAGCTGTGAAGTCTGCTGAGGGCTGGGAGCAATTGAAGTTTATTGCTAAAGAGGCAGAGCTTAACTCTAATGCTCGGGCGACGATCGCTGAAGCTCTGGTTGAGTCTGGCAAGTGGGCAGAGATGTCTCTGGAAGAGAAGAAAATCATCGTCCAAAATCAGGCTGGCTTGCAGGCCATCTTTGATAGCCAGCAACATCTAGCAATCTGGAATAGTCTACCTGCCGAAATCAAGCAACTCCTGATGAATAATCAGGATGTGATGAACAAGGCAGATGTGGCTAAGCAGGCTTTGGAAAACTACAATAAACTAACTCCGCAGCAGAAAGAACTGCTGGCCAGAGATGAGGAGTTTCAAAAGGCGGTTTCTCGCTCTACAGAGACTCTGAAAAATTGGGACATGGCCAATCCATTTCCTAAGGACCTTTTGGTCAATGGTGACAATGCCTTTTTAAATACTGGGCTAAGCATTGCCAAGCTGGATATGTGGAATCAGGCTGCCACTCCGACAAAGGAGCTGAAAGGTGACTCAACCTCTGCTGTGACAGAAATTGGTAAGGCGATTGGGGCGGCTTGGAATTTCAACGATCTAATCGTACCTGCAAAGAGTCTTAATGGAGACTCTACTTCGGCAGTAGTAGAGGTCGGCAAGGCTATCGGTGCCGTTAATAACTTTAATGGTACAGAAGCCCCAACTAAACCGCTGCCGTCTGACGCAACGCCGACTCAAAATGCGTCAAGTCAAGCGATAGTAGCAGTTGACAGCTTTAACAGCACAGCAGCTCCGACAAAGCTCCTTACAGGAGACCCAAGTTCTGTCCTTGGCGCATCCAGTCAGGGTGTAGATGGTTTGAATAGCTTTAACAGCACACCTACTCCGACTAAACACCTTAACGCTGTTGACAATGCGTCTTGGGTTGCTCGGGGAGTTATCAATACGCTCGGAAATATCCCAAGTGTCGTCACAACAGTCATTGAAACTGTAAAGAGATGGGTAAATCACGAAGACGGGACCAATTATCATCGCGGTGGCCCTGCCATGGTCAACGACCAACGAGGCGAGACTTATCGAGAGTTGATTCGCTTTCCGACAGGTGAAACCTTTATCCCAGAAGGTCGTAACGTCCTAATGGACTTGCCACGAGGGACAAAGGTATTCCCAGCCTATAAGACCAAACGTCTTATGCGTAATATGGGAATCCCTAAGTATGCTGCTGGTGTAGGTATACCGAGTGATGCGAAATTCATCCGAGAAATGGAGCAAGCAAGCAAATCTATCGTGGTACAGTCTTCTACGACTCAAAATGTGGTAGATATGGACAAGGTGGTGTCTGAGATTGCCATTTTGAGGGCAAGTTTGGAAAGTCTTTTGACAGCTATCCTCGAAAAGCCGTCAGACACCATACTAGACGGCGAGCCTCTCGCACAAAATATCTACAGAAGACAAGCTAGAATCATGGCAAGGGAGGGAATCTGATGTACTACATGATTATCAATAATTTTAATACTTCGACGCTCTCCAACTGCTATGTGACTGACTTTGGTAAGGCACAGACGGCAACACCGAGAGCGACGGAGAAGGTGGTCATCCATGGAGCTAACGGCTCTGAATCTATCCTTGACGGAGCCTACGAGAGCTATGAACGGACATTTACTTTCTATGTGCCTAAAATGCTAGACATTTCAACGATTGTGGAGAAATTTCAGCCAAAGTTCAATGTGATTGAGCTTGGATATCAGCCTGGTTCATTTTTTTATGCGGACTTTTTAGAGGCTTCCTATAGTCCTAACGGCCCGCATGCCTGGACGCTTGAAATCAAGCTTGAAATGCAGCCTTTTCGGTACGAAAAAAATGCGCAGGATGTGGTATTGACTGGAAATGGTACTGTGACCAATACAGGAACCGTCTACTCTGAGCCTGTCATTACATTGGAGGGCTCGGGTGATGTCTCTCTGACTATCGGTCAACAGACTATGCACTTGACGCTAGATACAAAAGCGACGATTGTGTGCCAGCACAAGCGGCAGAATGTCTATGATAAAAATGGGAATATCAAGAATACTCTACGAAAACGAGGCCCATTCTTTGAGATCCCTGTCGGGCGGTCTGGTGTGTCTGTGTCAGGCAATATCCGAAAAATCACAATTAAAGGGAATTGGAGGTATAAGGTTTGATTTACTTAAAAGAGGGGAATACCCCTCTAAATGCAGCTTGGGCTGATGAAATCTACCAAGAAGGCAACAGTACCTATCAACTGACCTTTAAATACCCCCTCAATAATGATAAATGGAAGTTGCTGACAGAAGAGACCAAGCTTATATCGGATGATTTGGATGGTGAGCAAGAGTTTACCATCTTTGAAATTGTCAAAGAGCAAGGCTATGTCACAGTCTATGCAAATCAAGTAGCGACACTACTCAACTACCACTCTATCAGCTCTATCAATGTCGATAGGGTGGCTGGGAATGTAGTGATGACTGCACTAGCTGGGGCAATCCTGAGAGATTGTCCTTTTAGCTTTTACTCTGATATCACTGATAAGCATACTTTTAATGCAGCTAATATCTCAGTGATGGACGCTCTGATCAAAGAGAAACACTCTATCGTTGGTCAATGGGGCGGTGACTTGGTGCGCGACAAGTATCAAGTGAGTCTGCTGAAAAATGGAGGCTCTGAGACTGAGGCTCTCTTTATGTACAAAAAGAACATGAGAAGTCCTCAACAGACTACCTCGACCAAAGAGCTGCGGACACGCATTCATTTTCGCAAGAAAATCGAGGTCGGAGAAGGAGATAATAGGAAAGAGCAGTGGCTGAGAGTCACTGTGGACAGTCCTCTTATCAACAAGTACAAGCATATCTACGAGGCTGATATGGAGGTCACCGACGAAGATGTCAAGGACCTTGCCAGCCTGACTAAGTATGGTGAGCAATACTATCGGACGACTTTGTGTGATATGATCGAGGATAGCTTGGAGCTTGATGTGGCAGGTGTCGGTGATGTGCCTGTCAAGATATTTGACATTGTAAGTGTCTATCACGAGCAGTTTGGGATTGATGTCCGAAAGAAAATCACCAAATATCGCTACTCCCCGATGGGGAAAAAGCTGAAATCGGTAGGATTTGGAACTATCCAGCAAACGCTGGGAGGGGCTTTAAATGCTATGGTCAGTGACTTGGTCAAGGCTGAGACTGCAATCATTGAGCAGGACTTTGAGGTTAAGCTCGAGAAGGAGTTGAAAAACGCTGATAAAGTCTTTGATCAGAAGATGAACCAGATGGAGCAGAGCCTATCTGATGAAATCGAACAAGCAAGAGCCAAAGCGGAAGAAGTCAAAGCATCAATGACCGAGCAACTTACTCTGAAAATCAATCAGAGTAAGAGTGAAGTTACGGAGCAACTGAAGTCAGACTTTGATAGAAAGCTGGCCACTGCTCAAAATGATCTTGCAGGTGTCAGGACGAACCTGACACAGGCTCAAAGTCAGCTAACTAGCAACATTGCCCAAATCCGTTCGGATGTTGGGAATATCCGCACCAAGCAAGGCCAGCACGAAACCGAGATCAGCAAGCAAGTCGCAGCACTCAATGCGACTAAAACAGAACTAGCGGGTGTTAAGTCTGCTCAGGCAACCTACGAGCAGAGCACACAACGCAGACTGGCAGAACTGGCCAACGTGGCCGATGGCAAGGCCAGCAAGTCTGAGCTCACTCAGACGGCGGAGGAGCTGAAAAGTCGGATAGCGAGTGTGTCGGTCGGCGGAGTCAATCTGTTAAAAGGCACCAAAGATTTTAGCGGGTCTTGGATCAATATTGGCCATTGGACGAGAGAGACCGAAAAGTACAAAGGTCTGACAGTCATGAGCCGTGCCGGCTCGTGGATCGGGCTTTCGCAACCTTTTGAAGCCAAAAAGGGCGAAACGTACACTTTCAGCTTTTACATCAAGAGTAGTGCCGAAAATGATCAAGCAAATGTATATTTTGTGCATAATTCAGCCAATCCACAAGCCAGAGTATCGCTAAATGTATCTTCATTAGTGATTTCAAATGAATGGCAGCGACTTGTCGTAACTTTTAAAATCACAGAATCAGGCTTTATCTTGCCACGAATTGAGCGGTTTAACGCTGATAATCGGGTATATGTAGCTGGACTCAAACTTGAGCACGGCACAATTGCGACCGACTACAGCGAAAACACTGAAGACCAAGACGAGCGGGTCACTGCGATTGAGTCAACCTTTAAGCAACGAGCCGACTCGCTCGAAGCTGGGGTGTCCAGCTTGCGTGAGGGGCTCAAGACCAAAGCGGACTCAAGCGCCCTGACCTTACTCTCTGACAGCATCAAACAGTCGGTCAAGTCGCTCGAGACTGACACGCAGAACAAGCTGGACTCAAAATTGAGCACAACTGAGTTTGAGGTGCAGGCTGGTTCTATCCGACAAGAAATTCTTAACGCAACCAAGGACAAGGCTGATAAAGCCTTAATAACAGCAGAGGCTGGAAAGCTGCGTGAGGAACTGGCCAGCCTGTCGGTCGGCGGGCGGAATTTGATGGGAGTCTTTAATACAACGCCTGTCAAAGCAAGTTTTGGAGCTGAAACATACAGATTTGAAGCAAAGACTACCCGAAACACGACTAGACCAACTCTCCAATTGCAATTTCGCTGGGATGACGGAACATATAGCGGCGTTGTTTGGATAAGCCAAGAAGGATCCTTTAGAAAGCCATTTAAAATCTCAAAACCGTATTCGGAGTTGCGAATAAAATTTAATTGCAACAAAGAGGATGCAGTCTTGCTTTTCAAGGGCGATAAATTTGTCGAATTAAATACAGACTATCTTTTCACAGGCAATCTGCTTAATCTGTCACCAAACGATTCTGTGGCGGACTTTCTTAAAATCGAGAAAGCGACTATTCCTTCCAGCTGGTCGCCTGCCCTTGAAGACACTGAAGGCCTCATCACCGAGGCTAAGGCAGTCTTCGAACGCACAGCTCAAGGCTTGCGGACTGACTTGTCGGCTGTGCAGGCTTATGTTAACGCAGACGGCACAAGAACCGAAGCTCTGCGTACTTACAGTCATGAGGAGACGGCCCGTCAGCTGACAGCCGAGCGCAAGCTTATTGAGGCTGGCTATGTGGGCAAGGCTACATATGCAGAAGACGTTAAAGGCATAAGCAGGCGATTTGAGGAGCTGAAAATCAGCTCTGAGACCAAACTTGCTGAGTATCGTCAGACAGTTGATGGGCAGTTTGCTACTATATCTAGTCAAATTGGGGAAAGCCTCAAGAAGACCGACATCAGCATCACACCCGGTCAGATCGTTCTTGGGACTGGGAAGGTTGTCAACGGTCAGACTTTGGCTAGTCTTTTCGTCCAAAATCCTGAGAGCATGCAGGCCATCACAAAGCTCATGCGGATAACGGGTGATTTAATCGTGGACGGCTCTATCACTGGCCGTGACTTGGCCGCAGGAGCTATCACAACACCTCATCTGGCAGCAGGCGCAGTGACAGCGGAAGTGTTAGGAGCTAATGCCGTGACGGCTGATAAGGTCAAGGCAGATGATGCCCTGCTCGAAAAGCTAACGGCGGGCGAGGCTCTGCTCAGAAAGCTGATGGCAAAAGATGCCTTTATCAATAGACTACAGTCTATTGACTTTACGGCTGAGCAGGTCAAAGGTGGGATGTTGAGGTCAATTGATGGATCCCTGACTTTTGACTTAAACAAAAATACGCTGATCATGTCCTCAAACACAGCCGCAATCAAGCGGGTATTACCTGGTCACCCGACGCAATTTATGCGCTATGAGACCGAGCGAAAAGGTAACGTGGATTATACTCGGACGATTATCGGAAGTAATCGAAACGGAAGCGAGAAGTTTGATTCGGTTACTTTTGCGGGTCTAGTGGTCGAAAACTCAAACAAGGCGGGAATTGAAGATTCCCTGAGACTATACGGAGACAATACATATCTTCGTCACGCTCAAGGGGATGTGGGATGGAATATCAATGCGGTAACGCAGCGGATGACTCCCGCTACTTGGCAAAAAGAGTCAGCAATCTGGGCACGAAACTTTGTCGTGCCAAAGCACCGAAATCCGAATGGTCGGGATTGGGTCAAGCTAGAGGAGTCTGTAGCGGCCTTGTGGCGACTTTGGGAGCATGCGTCAGGTAATCAGGTAACAATGACAGGAGCCATGAGAGATAAAGTCAGAGAGCTTTTTCAAAATTATGGTTATAATTACGGAATCTCGTAAGAAGGAGAAAATATGGACGAAAACGTGTACGTTTACATGCTAGCTGAGTACAAAAATCAGCTAGCAGAGAAGACACAATCAGAAATTGAACTGCAATCTCTGCTTATTGTAGAGCGAAGCAAAAGCTCACTCTTAGAGCAAGAATTCAATAGCTTGAATGCTGTGTTAGCTTCGGACGCAGCATTAAAAGAACTTTTTGAAGAAGCAAAAGAAAAATTACAAAAAGAAACATTGGAGGAAGCATAATGACTACAACTGCTGAAAACACTTTACTCGATCTTAAAAACATCACAGAACCTTTTGATTTGGCAACCGCTCTCAAATACATGAAGGAAAATGGTGAGTTCATCCGCTGCAAAAATGCGACGAATGACTTTTATATGTACCGCGATGTCCAAAAGCGCCCTGTCATCGTCAATGGCCGTCGTCAGTTCAAAGACGTGGAAACTGTCTGGGCATTTACTCAATGGGGCGGGACAGCAACAACCATCAACGTTGCTGACTTGTTTAACCTTGAGTACTACATCATGGCTTTTGACGCAGAGGGTAACCCAGATTGGACAGAGCCAGCACAGGCAAGCAGAGAAGAATAAGGGGTGATGAATGCAGGCTAACGTTTTGGAATGGTCACACAGCTTGCGTGACTTAATCGATACGCAAGATGAACTGATTGTGTTTACTTTAGCGCTCATCATGGGCGCTATGGCTATTGACTTCCTCACAGGAACTCTGGCCGCTAAGCTCAATCCAAACATTGAATTTCGCAGCAAAGAAGGGATCAACGGAATTATTCGCAAGATTGCTAGTATCGCTTTACTAGCTTTCTGCATTCCGCTTTCTATTTTGCTGCCTGAAGGAATCGGACTTGGAGCTCTACAGATACTTTATTTTGGTTATCTGTTTTTTGAGCTAAAATCTATTCTGGAAAATTTTGATAAACTAGGTATTAACACAACATTCTTTCGAGAATTTGTTGAAAAAATATCAAATTCGGATAAAAATGATAAAAAATAGAATAATAGAGCAGGCTCTGAAGCTTGCTCTGTTTGCTTTTGCTGCAACCTATTTTTGGTTTGCAGCGTTTGAATTAAAAAGGAGAAAATAATATGCGTAAGTATAAATTATTTCAGGACGAAGTTCTTGGGTATGGCTTTGATATTGACGGCTGGTTTAGCTGGCAGTGTTGGGATGGATATGCTAAATACTGCCTTTGGTTAGGCGTGCCGTTTGCTAACTGTACAGTCTCTGGCTTTGTTAAAGACATTTGGGAGCAACGGCATACAAACGGTATGCTAGACTACTTTGACGAAGTAGAAGAAATGGAAGAAGGCGATGTCGCCGTCTTTATGGAAACAGACCTCACACCTGTTTCCCATATCGCTATTTTCGCTGGGGATATAGATGGCACTCAAGGTTGGTTCCTTGGTCAAAACCAAGGAGGAGCTGCTGGGCCTGAAGGCATCGGGGGTGTGTTTAACCTCGTTGCTTTTCCATACTCTATCTTGTATCCAACAGCATTTCGTCCAAAAGGCGAGTCTTTACCTAAAGCTGAGCTAAAAGAAGCGATTACCGAAGTCATGGAAAATCACGAGGCGCCTTTCTTCCCAGAAGATGCCACTTTTACGGTCGGCGACTCTCCAATCAATGTCCGCCGAGCACCTAGCTTGGACAGTGAAATCGTGGCAGTTTATCAGCCGGGCGAAAAAGTCCATTACGACTCTAAAGGCTCAAACGATGGCTATCGCTGGATTTCTTATGTCGGAGATTCCGGCAATCGTAACTACCTAGCTATTGGTCAAACTGACGAAGCTGGGAACCGCATTGATCTGTGGGGTCAATTGTCGTAAATAAAAAAACGCAGCGGAAACTGCGACAAACAAAAAAATATAATTTCTTAAATTTTAATCTACCCCCGGCCGAAAAGGCTGGGGCTTTTTTATATGATGTTAGATAAATAATTTTCTATAAAACGGAAAATTTTAAAAATTTCCTCAATAATAGACTTAAAATTTTTAAAAAATAATAAAAAAATCAACAAAAAGTGTTGACTAGTGCATTATAATGTAGTACAATAAATAATGTAAGGAGGTGATACAAATGGACAGCATAGACGAGTGGCTAGCACGGGTCACGGTCATGATTGGAATTGCAGTAGCAATTTCAAAGGAAAGTCGCTCTTGGTACAAGGTACTAAAAGAGCAAAATAAAAAAGCGAAAATCGCTCCTAAGTTTGGTAGACCACGGAAGAGATAATCGCTTGAAGGTGAGAGAGCGCAAGCTCTCCTTGCCTTTCATTGTATATGAAAGTGAGAGAAAAATCAAGATGAAAATTATATTATTTATAGCAATTTTAGCAGTAGCAATCGCTTGGTATTCAGGAGATAATAATAAATGAGTAAAGCAGATTTTAAAAAAATTCAAAAATTATTAAAAAAATTGACGGCCTACAAAATTTCTAAAGCTACTGGAATAGGTAGCACGACAATTAGTAGATGGGTTACAGGTAAAACCCCAATCGAAAAAATGAGTTTAGAAAATGCCATCAAATTAACAGATTATGCGGAGGAATTGGAAATGGAAATCGCAAAAGAGCTACTTGAAACTATTAAAAACAATGATGTAGCGTATGCTATTGTAAACGAAGACGGAGCAGTATATTGCAATCTTGAGACAAGTAATATCATGGATATTTACGGTCACGATGGTGAAGACGGCCATTTTTATGGTGTTTATGGCGACGCAGTCGGTGGGCAGCTTGATAGTCGCAACGTCTCTGATGATGTCATTTTGAAAGCTATCCACCTGATGTTAGGTTTGGGAGAACCTGTAAAACGTTCAGAATTATCTATGGGTTCTGATTTCAAACAGACATTTGTAGATGGATATTTCGAGGTAGTCGAATTGATGAAACAGTCTGGTCTTCTTCAAGATAAAGAAGAAAACGAGAAAGTCAAAGAATGGATTGAGGCTCACAAAGGCGTTATAGGATCAACAGTCAAACATCCATCATTTGGAACAGGTAAAGTGATAGAAGTTAAAGACAACACAATCACTATTGATTTTGAAGATAAGGGAAGAAAATCTTTAGCGCTTGAAGCGGTTGTAGAAAGTGATTTGTTAGATTTTGAATAAAGTCTGGGACAGGCTGACAGTGATGTCGGTCTGTTTTAATAAAAAAAGACTTTCAAAAAGTCATTGTCTCAACTATGCGGGCAAAAAATTGACTACGTTTTGACTACGTTAGATTTATTTTATCCAGCTATTATCCAGATATCAATAATCAAAAAAAGTTGATTTTATTAACCATTTGAGTTTATTTGAGTGTTATCTTCATATCATCAATAAATTATGCTACAA
>NZ_VSJJ01000014.1 GCF_008369405.1 Streptococcus cristatus | reverse complement strand
CTCGGAATAGCTACTGTCTTATCTCATTTTTCACTTAAAGCCTTGACAGACTTGACAAATGGTAGAAAAGAATCCTGTGCAGCTGGCAATCAACTGATTGAGCGTATCGCCGTAGAAGGAGCCTTTCGGGTTGGCGTTCCAGAAGAGCTGGGAGGCCGAGGTGGCAATGATACGGATGTGATTGAAGTGCTCAAGGAGCTGGCTCACCATTCCTTAACAGCTTCCTTTATCTCTTGGGGCCAAAGAACCTTTATTGATAACATTTTAAAATCTCCTAATCCCTACTTTAGAAACCACTATTTGGAAGGGCTCTTGTCAGGGGAATATGCAGGTGCGATAGCCCTGTCCAATGCCGTTAAATTCCTGTCGGACCTAGAGGAATTAAATGTCTCTATTGTGGAAGAAGATGGGCAGCTTTATCTGAAGGGACGTCTGCCTTGGGTAACCAATGCTCGTGCGGATCGCTTCCTCAGCATATTTGTTGCCGGTTTCGAAGACGGGAGCCGCCAGCCGCTGGTTTTGGCTGTACCGTCTGATGCTGAGAATTTCTCCCGTTCAGCGGATTTAGAGTTTGTATCCTTGCAAGGGGGAAATACAGCTGCCCTGACCTTTAACCATGTGCCTTTGCAAGAGGAATGGATTCTCGCTCAAGATGCCCAGGCCTTTTTGGCAGAAAATCGCCCAGCTTTTCTAGGTTATCAGTTTGGTCTGGCTCTTGGCCTAGCAGAGAAGTCTTTGGCAGAGGTCGAAGCCAATCTGTCAGTTCGCTCCATTTTGAGAGAGGAGTGGGAGGAGCAAGTGGCTGCTCTGACTGAAATCCAGGATCAGCTCTATAGAGGTCTTCTCCAGCCTGGTTATTTTGTTGAACGTCCTAAGGAGCTCTTCCAGCTGCGAATTGATATAGTTGATGTGGTGGCCCAAAGTCTGCTCTTGGAGTTGCAGGCTAGTGGAGGTAGAGGATATTTGAGTAATTCGACTTCAGGCTTTATCCGCCGTTGGAACGAAGGAGCTTTTCTTCCCATTGTCTCACCGAGTGCAGTCCAGCTGCGGCATATTTTAGAAGTTTCGTGAATTAGAGGAGATGAAAGCCACTTAACATGAGCTTTTGCAGACAGGTGACTTTGACAAACTCATCTTGAGCAAGTTTTTTAAGCAGAGTGGGGTCTTAGTTACAGTCAAGCAAGAAATCAGTGGCGAATGAGCAGAGCTTTCTAAACTTTCTATTGAGAAACTTTTGGAAGAGAGCTATCAATATTTTAGAAAATACTAAAAAATCGAAGCCGAGAGGCTTCTTTTTTACTTGTTTTTTAATGTTTTATGTGATATTATAATTAAAGAAACAACCGTTGCGCAACAGTTGTTCTCAAAAGGAGTTTCTATGCCACCTAAAAATAAATTTACTCGTGATGAGATTATTCAAGCAGCTCTAGGGATTGTCAGAGAAGTCGGCTTAGCTGGTTTGACTGCTCGTTCTCTGGCTGAACGTTTACAGTCTAGTCCTAAGGTTATTTTCGGTCAGTTTGAAAATATGGAGGATTTAAGTCATTCGGTTGTTCGGGCAGCTGAGTTTGTCCTAGTCCAATATATTCGTTCGGCTTTGGAGCGGGCCAAGCCTTTCAGAGCAGTTGGTATGGCTTATATCCTTTTTGCTAGTCAGGAGCCTCAGCTTTTTAAAATTCTATATCTAAATCCTCACAAGCACCCCATTGAGTCTTTCAAGGACTTTTTACCTCAGAAAGACCATAGTTATCAGCAGATATTAGAGTCGATTGTGGAGGATTATCCCATGCACATAGAAAGTGCAGAGTTCGTGTATCAGCATTTGTTTATCTATTCTCATGGTTTGGCTAGCATGATAGCATCGGGTATTTATTCTTTTAGTCAGGAGGAAGTGACAGAACGTTTGACGCAAGTATTTACTGCCCTCCTAAAGGAAATGAAAGGAAACAAGAATGATTAGATTAAAGGAAATTTGCAAGTCCTACAACGGAAGAGAAGTCTTGAAAGGCATCAACTTGGAGATTGCTGATCGAGATTACTTGGTCATTTTGGGAGCTTCTGGCTCTGGGAAGTCAACCTTGCTCAATGTTTTATCAGGCCTAGAAAAACCAGACAGTGGTCATGTGTACTTTGGTGAGGAAGATTTATCTCAGCTGACAGAAGGTCAGTTGACGGCTTTTCGCCGAGCGCAGATTGCCTTTATTTTCCAGCAGTATTTTTTGCTTCCAAATCTCACAGTGGAGCAAAATGTCAAAATGGGTGCCAACTTAGCAGGTAATCAAGATTATGTCCAAATTTTGGAGGCTTTAGGTTTAGGTGATAAACTTCAATATTATCCAAGTCAGCTTTCAGGAGGTGAGCAACAGCGAGTGGCTATTGCACGAGCCCTAGCCAAAAGACCTCGCGTCCTCTTTTTGGATGAGCCGACTGGAGCTTTGGACGAAGCAACAGGTCGTCAGATTCTGGCCTATATTTCAAGTCTTCAAGAAGAGCTAGGCTTTACGCTGGTTATGGTGACACACAATACAAATATTGCTCAGATGGCTAAGACTGTTGTCCATATCAATAGCGGCCAGATCCAAAGCATAGAGACAAATAGCCAGCCCAAAACGGCCTATGAGATTGGATGGTAAGCTATGTTTTCAATAAAAGATTTGTATAGATTAGTCGTTGTATCAGTTATTAGCTTTTGTGCGGTATTTGTGAGCAATCTATTTTTAAATTTTTATCTGGATATCAGTTTACTAGATCAAACAAATTGGTTGCCTGAGATTCAAGCTGCTTATGATGCTCAAGTTGCTATCTCTTGGTTAATTGCATCAGTTAGCGGAGCTGTTTTATCCCTGACATCGATGCTCCTCCTCTTCTTTTACATTCGGCAATTTATTGACCAGCATAAGCCAGAATTAGGAATTTTAAAGGCTATGGGCTATAAAAACTGGGAAATTAGCCGAAAGTTTTGGATTTTTAGTCTTCCAGTTGGTTTGGGAACAGGCGTTGGCTATTTTTCTTCTTTTGCTATGATGCCGCATTTTTATCAGTTGCGTAATCAAAGCGGGGTTTTGCCTGAAATCACCATTATGCAACATTGGTCCCTATTCTTGTTTCTCGTTGTTTTACCGACTCTAGCTTTTACTGCTTTAGCCGTTCTCTGCGCTAGTTATTATCTACGTTTGCCTGCTCTAGACTTGCTCAAGCGGGTCAGCTCTAGTCAAAAGCCACCAAAAAGGAAAGCAACAAAGAAAATAAGGAAAGACCGTCCCTTTTTAAAAGACCTTTCTGCCAGTCTGCTCTGGTCTCGAAAATTATTAATTTTCTTTGTCATTTTTGGATCTATGTGCTTTTCAGCTATGATTCAACTATCATTTGGCATGAAGGAATTGACAGATGAAACTATTCAGATAATGATGATGTCAATCGGTACTGTCCTGTCAGTAGCAATCCTCTATCTGTCGCTGGGAGTACTCCTGCAGGAAAATCAAGAAACCCTAGCTATTATGAAGGTTTTTGGTTATAGCAGAAATGAGTGCCATAAGAGTTTGTTTGCTCCCTACCGCTTTCTTGCTTTTTTGGGCTTCGTCTTAGGAACAGGCTATCAATACGGAATTATGCAGCTTTTACTCAGATTGATGGAAAAATCAATATCTCAGAAAGTTGACTATGATTTTGATTTTGGAGTCTGCCTGATGACTTTGCTAGTCTTTGTTTTAGTCTATGAAAGTTTAATCTATTTATCCAACAGGAGGTTAGATCAACTTACTATTAAGCAGGTCATGTTAGGAGAATAAAGAAAAAATGAAGTGAGACTATTCACTTCATTCTTTTTTGCTGATGATATGCTGGATGCCTGTCTGGAGGTGCTGGAGGATGTGCGTGATTTCCTTTGGAAAAACTTTGTAGTTTTCCAAGTCTGTCAGGGGAATCCAGTAGACTTGTTCTTGGTTATGCTGGTAGTCAAATTGCTTGCCATGCGGCTTCATCAGATAATAGAAGCAAATCTCATGACAGTCTAGTCCTTTGAGGATGCCAGTTGAGTTGGAAAATAAATTTTCATGAACAAAAGCTAGCTTTTCAATCTCATACTTTTGTCCTGTTTCTTCGAAAACTTCTCGCTGGACAGCTTCTTTGGAGGTCTCTCCAAATCTGACTGCCCCTCCAACTGAATAGAAATAGTCTTCGCTAGGAGAAGATATGACACAGAGGGCTTCCTCCTCAATGATGAGTGCAGCAGCCCGATAGCGAAAGCGCTCCTACCCTTGGGTATAAGAAATATCCTTTGCCATAGTGTCCTCCTTGCGTTTTTTAGTTTACTTGATTTAGAGCTTTCTGTCAACACTTTCTGTACCCAGACAGTTGTATTCTTTCTCTCTTGCGACAGGCTTTTTTTCCTGTTAAAATAATGGCATGACTCGTTATAAAGCCCTTATTTCCTACGACGGACATGACTTTGCTGGCTTTCAGCGCCAGCCTCATGCTCGGAGCGTTCAGGAAGAGATTGAAAAAACCTTAACTCGTATCAACAAAGGCCAGCCCATTGTCATCCACGGAGCTGGTCGGACCGATAGCGGCGTCCATGCGCTTGGACAGGTTATTCACTTTGATTTGCCATCGGCTAGAGATGAAGAAAAGCTGCGTTTTGCCTTGGATACCCAGACGCCAGAAGATATTGATATCATTTCTGTGGAGGAAGTGACGGAAGATTTTCATGCCCGTTACCAGCCGCACAGCAAGACCTATGAGTTTCTGGTGGACATTGGTCGACCAAAAAATCCGATGATGCGCCATTATGCGACCCACTATCCCTATCCTTTGGAGATTTCTCTGATGGAGCAGGCCATTAAAGCCTTGGAGGGAACGCACGATTTTACAGGTTTTACAGCCTCGGGTACCAGTGTGGAAAATAAGGTTCGTACGATTACAGAGGCTAGTTTGACTTTTGATGCGCAGCGTAATTTTCTAGTCTTTACTTTTTCTGGTAATGGCTTTCTCTATAAACAAATCCGCAATATGGTGGGAACCCTGCTCAAGATTGGAAACAAGCGGATGCCAGTCAATCAAATCGAACGGATTTTAGAAGAAAAAGATCGGCAGCTAGCTGGACCAACCGCAGCGCCTAATGGTCTTTATCTAAAGGAGATTATTTATGAAGAATAAGTTGATTTTAGCCCTCTCTGGCAATGATATTTTTAGTGGTGGTGGTCTTCATGCGGATCTGGCTACTTATACGGTCCATGGCCTGCATGGATTTGTAGCGGTGACTTGCTTGACCGCTATGACGGATAAGGGCTTTGAAGTTCTTCCGACCGACGAGCAGGTCTTTGCGCAGCAACTCTCCTCGCTCAAAGATGTGCCGTTTTCGGCTATCAAGTTGGGCTTGTTACCAACGGTTGCCATTGCAGATCAGGCCCTGGCCTTCATCAAAAAGCAAGCGGGCATACCAGTCGTGCTAGACCCTGTCCTAGTCTGCAAGGAAACCCATGATGTGGAAGTTTCGGCTCTCCGAGATGAATTGATCAAATTTTTCCCTTATACGACCATTATCACGCCCAATCTACCAGAAGCAGAGATCTTGACCCAGTCGGAGATCAAGACTTTGGATGATCTCAAGGCTGCGGCTGTGACCCTCCATGAACTAGGAGCTCAAAATGTCGTGATCAAGGGAGGAAATCGTTTCAGCCAAGATCGGGCCCTTGATTTATTTTACGATGGCAGAGACTTTGTGTTGTTGGAAAGCCCTGTTTTACCAAATAATAATACAGGAGCCGGCTGTACTTTCGCTTCTAGCATAGCTAGTCAGCTTTTGGCAGGTCAATCCCCTCTTGAAGCTGTCAACTATTCAAAAGATTTTGTTTACCGCGCTATCCAGCGCTCAGATCAGTATGGAGTTATTCAATATGAAAAATAATCAGACAAGAAAAATCGCTTTGCTGGCTGTCATTACAGCCCTATCCATTGTTTTAGGAAACTTTTTTAAAATCCCGACGCCCACTGGTTTTCTAACCTTGCTAGATGCAGGGATTTACTTTACCGCATTTTATTTTGGTCGTAAGGAAGGAGCCTTGGTTGGGGGCTTGTCCGGTCTCTTGATTGACTTGGTGGCGGGATATCCTCAGTGGATGGTCTTTAGCCTCATTTGCCATGGCCTTCAAGGCTACTTTGCCGGCTTCACTGGCAAGCAGCGTTATATCGGTTTGTTCTTGGCTGGACTTGCCATGGTCGGCGGCTATGCTCTCTTTGGTAGCATCTTGAGTGGACCAGGTGCAGCTATCGCAGCTATTTGGGGCAATGTCATGCAAAATATTTTTGGTTTGGTGGTCGGCTATGCCCTTTACAGAGCTTTTCCCCTTGTCTTGAAAAGAGCCGTTCAGCCAGAGTAAGTGAGGTAAGAGATGGATTTAGAGAAGCTTGAAAAGGAGACCAGACAGATCGCTACAGATGTCTTGGACAAGGCGGGTTTGGTCAAGGGAAATATTTTTGTCCTAGGTCTATCTTCTAGCGAAGTCATGGGGGGACACATTGGCCAGCATTCCAGTAGGGAAGTCGGTCAGGTCATTGTCAAGACCCTGTTAGATATCCTGCAAGCTCGGAGGATTTACTTGGCCGTTCAAGGTTGCGAGCACCTCAATCGTGCCCTAGTCGTAGAGCGAGAATTGGCAGAAAAGAAAGACCTAGAAATTGTCAATGTCCTGCCCAGCCTACATGCAGGCGGGAGTGGCCAGCTAGCGGCTTTTGACTATATGAAAGATCCTGTGGAGGTTGAGTTTATCACAGCCCATGCTGGCTTGGATGTGGGAGATACGTCAATCGGAATGCATGTCAAGCATGTTCAGGTTCCGATTCGCCCTCAACTGCGCAGTTTGGGCCAGGCTCACGTTACCGCCCTTGCCAGTCGTCCCAAGTTAATTGGCGGAGCTAGAGCGTCTTATATTGAAGATAGGATTCGGAAATCCTAGTAGAAGAGGAGAAGAGGCTGGGACAAAAGTCCTAGCCTCTCAATTGTCTTTGGATTGTCGAGCAAGACGCAGTGGTTGAGTGGGCTCTACTACGCTGATTTCATCAGCTTTTACAGCCCTACTCAACTGTGCGGAGGTGGGACGACGAAATCGAATTCTAACGAATGACCGATTTCTGTCCCACTCTCTTTTCCAAAATGGCAGATTTTGCTAGTCGATTCTCGCACTAGAGAGAAAGGTAAATCCACGGTGATAGGAAAATATTGTCTGCTGAGAGCTGGGCAAATGGTCAAAAAAGAGTAAAAAGTGGTTAAGATTTCAGCGTATGAAAGGGGAAAAAGGCGAAAAATAGAAGGTGTCGCTTGAAAAAACTGCTACTTATGTTATAATGGATTGTATGCAAAAAATTTGAAGGAGAACTGACAGAATGTCTGTATCATTTGAAAACAAAGAAACAAATCGTGGTGTATTGACTTTTACTATCGGTCAAGACCAAATCAAACCTGCTTTGGATCGTGCTTTTAATGCAGTTAAGAAAAATATCGCTGTACCAGGTTTCCGTAAAGGTCATATTCCTCGTCCAGTCTTCAACCAACGTTTTGGTGAAGAATCACTTTATCAAGATGTCTTGAATGCATTGCTTCCAGCAGCTTATGAAGCAGCTGTAAAAGCAGCTGGTCTTGAAGTAGTTGCACAACCAAAAATTGATGTGACTTCAATGGAAAAAGGTCAAGAATGGGTCATCACTGCTGAAGTTGTGACAAAACCTGAAGTGAAATTGGGTGCTTACAAAGACCTTGAAGTATCTGTAGAAGTTTCTAAGGAAGTTACTGACGCTGAAGTTGATGAGCGCATTGAGCGTGAACGCAACAACTTGGCTGAATTGGTTCTGAAAGATGGAGCAGCAGCTGAAGGTGATACAGTTGTCATCGACTTTGTTGGCTCTGTTGACGGTGTTGAATTTGACGGCGGAAAAGGCGATAACTTCTCACTTGGACTTGGTTCAGGTCAATTCATCCCAGGCTTCGAAGACCAATTGGTTGGTCACTCAGCTGGTGAAACAGTAGACGTTGTTGTAACCTTCCCAGAAGACTACCAAGCAGCTGACCTTGCTGGTAAAGAAGCAAAATTCGTTACAACAATTCATGAAGTAAAAGAAAAAGAAGTTCCAGCTCTTGATGATGAACTTGCAAAAGACATCGACGAAGAAGTTGAAACTCTTGCTGAATTGAAAGAAAAATACCGTAAAGAATTAGCAGAAGCGAAAGAAGCAGCTTACAACGATGCAGTTGAAGCAGCAGCGATTGACCTTGCAGTAGAAAATGCAGAAATCGTTGACCTTCCAGAAGAAATGATTCACGAAGAAGTTCATCGCGCTGTGAACGAATTCCTCGGCAACATGCAACGTCAAGGTATCTCTCCTGATATGTACTTCCAAATCACTGGTACAACTCAAGAAGACCTTCACAAACAATATGAAGCAGATGCTGCAGCACGCACTAAGACGAACCTTGTTGTAGAAGCAGTTGCGAAAGCAGAAGGCTTTGAAGCTAGCGCTGAAGAAGTTGAAGCAGAAATCACTTCATTGGCAACAGACTACAACATGGAAGCAGACCGCGTTCGCCAATTGCTTTCAGAAGAAATGCTTAAACATGATATCGCTGTTAAAAAAGCAGTTGAAGTCATCACAAGCACTGCTAAAGTAAAATAATAGCTTCTAGTCAGCCCTAGTGGGTGACAAATGCAAGCACAAGAGAGAACGATTTGTTCTCTCTTTTTTGATGTTGGAGGGATAGTTTAAAAATAGGAAAGCTAATCTCTAAATTAAAATAAGCTCTACAATTCCTACAAGGAGTGAACCACTGTAAAAATTATAGAGCTCATATCACAACATCCATGGAATACCCATTTCGTTTGATGCTTCAATAGCATGAAATGCAGCTATTTCGTTTTCAATAATTTTTAATAACTCATCCTCCTCTAGTAAACGTAATATTTCAAGATTTTTTTGTATTAGTTCTTCATCAGCATCACAAATTCCGATTCTGGCCGAATGAAATGCAATTGCATCATATCGTTTAAGTAATTTTGCTGTTTTAATAACCATCGAACAAATATGACTGCACATCGGAAAGTGTTTATAATAAAAATAAAAGGTAGACAAATTTGATAGAAGGGCTAGTTTTATGGGAAGGATATTTTGAAAATCAGAGTATTTTTCTAGTCTGTGAAGAATTAATTGAGTGGTATCTAGAATAGTCTCCGTAGGAAGGACAAAAAGAATGGAGTTTAAAATGTTGAAATCTGATGCGTACCATGTGTCATGGTGTTTTAGATCGTTCCATAAAATGTCAACGATATCTTGTGTCACCTTATCTCTGTTTGAAATTCCATTCTTTCTGATTTGAAGTATAACTGTCAAGGATTGGTGCAATCTTTGGATAGAGATATCCCAATGAGTTTTTAGATAAGATTCACATTTTTTATAAATCGTTTCGAGTTCTCCTGCTCCACTAATTGAATGGATATTGCTGATTTGATTTAATAGTTGGGTATGCTCGCTAGGATGGTAAAGATTGCAAATATAATCAAATTCATCAAAGCTCATATTAATTTGTTGAAGTAAAAAAGCCATGTTCTCATACTTTGGAACTACAAGTCCATTCTCTATTTTAGAGAGTGTTGTAGGAGACAGTATATTACCGCAGACGTCTGACTGAGTTAGGTTTTTAGACTTTCTAATTTCTTTATAAACTTTTCCAAAATCATATCTCATATCATAATCTCCAAAAAAACTTGAAAAAAGTTAAAACAATACTACATGATTCTGACTACATTATATAATTTAGTAAGGAGGAATGCAAAGAAATATAAAAAATTTCAAGTCGTAAATTATGTTCTATCATTTTCTTATATATTCTTAACAAACTCTATGTTAGGCTAGAGGACTGTGTAGAATATAGAACTTAGAAATAAGAAAGTAGGTCAAAAAATGGCTAAGAAAAAGATGCTGTTAACTTTATCAGTCGTAGCATTAGGAATTGCTTCATATGCTTTGCTGAAACCAGTTATTGCAGAAACAACAATCGGTAAAACAAACGAAAATCAGACGATTTCAATTTATAAGAATTTACTAAAAGGTAAATCTGAAAAAGAAATTAATGACTACTTTTCAGGTTTATCAGACAGTAAACTGATCATTGCAGACAAATCAGGTGGTTTTACAACTAGCTCTACAGATGACTATAGTAATCCCGTAGAGACAATCGATGAGAATGGCAATAAAGAATTAAAATCTTTCCAAGATAAAAGTGTTGCTGCAACAGTTGGTGAAATCAAAGAAGCGCTTAAGAATAACTAAATCAGACAACTTGCTGATGTTAATTGCTAGTTGCTGAATTAGAGAGAAAGAGAGTGGGACAGAAATCGGTAATTCGTTAGAATTCGATTTCGTCGTCCCATNTTCGTTAGAATTCGATTTCGTCGTCCCATCTCCGCACAGTTGAGTAGGGCTGTAAAAGCTGATGAAATCAGCGTAGTAGAGCCCACTCAACCACTGCGTCTTGCTCGACATCTAAAGACAATTGAGAGGCTAGGACTTTTGTCCCAGCCTCTTTTTTTGTCGCATGTTTAGTTATGTGCCTCTATGATAAGAACTTTAACCTCTTGGTGTGAATGCTTAGAGGAAGTATGTCTAGCTTAGGCCTCGGCTGGCTACTTTTCCTATAGATTCCTAGCAATCTAGACCTCGGCTAGCCACTTTTACTATAGTTTTTTGATAGCTGTTGGCCAAAAGTAAGTATTTGACGAGAGGGAGATTTCTTTCTAGGTCTCAGATAAGGAATTGTTTCAAGAGCAAATAGGATAACGAAAAGCAGTTTTTAGCTGATTACTGAGAAATGCCCGGCTGTCATAGAGAGATATTTAGCTTTTAGACAGATTTTTTGGGGGAGCTTGTGATATACTGTTAGTATGGAAAAAAATGATATTGTTTACGGCGTGCATGCTGTGACCGAGGCCTTGATGGCCAATACGGGAAATAAACTTTATATTCAGGACGACTTGCGTGGCAAAAATGTGAGCAAGCTGAAAGATTTGGCGGCAGAAAAGAAGGTTTCTATCTCTTGGACACCTAAGAAAACCTTGCAGGAGATGACGGATGGAGCTGTTCACCAAGGCTTTGTCTTGCGGGTATCAGAGTTTGCCTATGCAGAATTGGCGGAGATTTTGAAAAGAGCGGAGCAGGAAGAGAATCCTCTGCTGTTGATTTTGGATGGCTTGACAGATCCGCATAATCTAGGCTCTATCTTACGGACGGCTGACGCTACCAATGTCACGGGAGTGATCATTCCCAAGCACCGAGCAGTCGGCGTGACACCAGTTGTGGCCAAGACCTCTACGGGCGCTATCGAGCACATTCCCATTGCCCGTGTGACCAATCTCAGCCAGACTCTGGACAAGCTCAAGGAAGCTGGCTTCTGGATTTTTGGGACGGATATGCAGGGGACGCCTGTTCATAAGTGGAATACGGCAGGCAAGCTGGCCCTCATCATCGGCAACGAAGGCAAGGGGATTTCCAGCAACATCAAGAAGCAGGTGGACGAGATGTTGACCATTCCCATGAATGGGCATGTCCAAAGCCTCAATGCCAGCGTCGCAGCGGCCATTCTCATGTATGAAGTCTTTAGAAATCGGGTGGGCTAATGCAAGTACTTGGGAGTTATACGTTAGAAAAATACCAAACAGAAAAGTTTGAGCCGATCATTTATGCTATCTACCATAATAAAAGAGAAGATAATTATTGCTTTTGCTTTGAAATCACTGAGGAAGCCGATCAGTATCCCTTAGAGGACTTATTGACCCAGTATTCCTTGAATTGCACAGATTTATACGGTCAAGGAAGTCAGGTAAATGGCGCAATGAAATATCTGGTTGAGGTAGAAACCTTATCCACTGATAAGGCGGATTTCATCAGTATTCTAAATTTTTCTACAATTTTAAATAAAGAGATTGTGAATTATGTAAAAGGAAAATATGAGTACCTTGCTGAAAAGAGGTGTATAAGTTCCTTTTATATGGGGAATCAAAAAGTGGAAGTTCCTGTGCTTGCTTACCGAAGTGATAACTCTGGGATGGTTTCTTTTCAAAATATATATCCAGAAGGACAATTAACAAATTTATTTTTAGAAGATAAAAAATATGATGTTGAGTGTTTAGATGGGGAATGGACCTGTATTGAATTACTTGATGGTAAGGCAAACTTGATTTTAAAAGATTCACAAGATGAATATTTCCAATATATTTTTGATTTGAAAGGATTTCAAGGTGTCAGTCCTGTTCTAGACTGACCGAGCGAAATAGCTTTCCTAAAAAGCAAGAAATTTCTAATAGCTTGTCCCGATAGGGTGGTAGGCAAATCACTAGGAATAACCCGCTTATGTCTATGGAGAAGTCTTCTCTGTGGCCACTAAAAGATGATGGAGAAAAAAGATGGCCTTTAAAATTTTAACGGATTCGACGGCAGACCTGCCAGAAAGCTGGACTCAAGAACATGATGTGCAGGTTCTGGGCTTGACCATTCAGCTGGATGGCCAAACCTACGAGACTGTCGGACCGGATAAGCTGACTAGTGAGCAGCTTTTAGCCAAGATGGAGTCTGGCAGCAAGCCAACTACCAGCCAGATCAATGTCGGCCAATTTGAAGATGTTTTCCGCCAGTATGCTCAGGAGGGCACAGCAGTTCTCTATGTGGCTTTTGCTTCCGCCCTGTCTGGTACCTACCAAAGTGCAGTTATGGCGCGGGAGATGGTCTTAGAGGATTACCCTGAGGCAATCATCACAATCCTTGATAGCAAGGCAGCTTCGATGGGAGAAGGGCTCTTGGTTATGAAGGCTGTAGAAGCTAGAGCGGCAGGTCAGAGCCTAGAGCAGACGGCAGACCTGCTTCAAAGTCTAGTGCCTAGAGTAAAGACCTATTTCTTAGTAGATGACCTCAACCACCTTATGCGGGGTGGCCGCATTTCCAAGGCAGCGGCTCTCATGGGAAGCTTGGTCAATATCAAGCCAATCATTGCAGTCACAGCTGATGGAAGTCTGGATTCGGTCGCTAAGGTGCGAGGCAAGAAGAAGGCGCAGGCTGAGGTAGTTCGGATGACTCTAGAGACAATTTCTGAGCCATTTGTAGTGATTGCCTATGCAGGCGAAAAAGAAGTCGCTGAAAATGTCAAGGAGCAGCTTTTAGCTTCTGGGGAGGTCACAGAAGTCCTTATCCTGCCTCTTGGTCCGGTTATTTCGACACATACCGGCCCAGGTACTCTAGGACTCTTTAGCATTGGCAGTGAACTTTCAGACTAAATAGAAATGAAATCGTTATTTTATAAATAATTGCATCAAATATATTGACTTTTAGTTAGAAAATTTGGTATGATAGTAGGCGGTATTGTTTACCCCATTTGTAAGGCCCCGGAACCTTTCAAATAACTCGCGGACCGGAACATCCGCCCTGTAAACAAAAACGATATTCATAATAGGAGAAATCATGAACAAAACTACATTCATGGCTAAACCAGGCCAAGTAGAACGCAAATGGTACGTTGTTGACGCAACTGATGTACCTCTTGGACGCCTTTCAGCAGTTGTTGCTAGCGTGCTTCGCGGAAAAAACAAACCAACATTCACACCACACACTGATACAGGTGACTTCGTAATCGTTATCAATGCTGAAAAAGTTAAATTGACTGGTAAAAAAGCAACTGATAAGATCTACTACACTCACTCAAACCACCCAGGTGGATTGAAATCAATCTCTGCTGGTGAACTTCGCTCTAAGAACGCTGTTCGTTTGATCGAAAAATCAGTTAAAGGTATGCTTCCACACAATACTCTTGGCCGCGCTCAAGGTATGAAGTTGAAAGTATTTGTAGGCGCTGAGCACACTCACGCTGCACAACAACCAGAAGTTCTTGATATTTCAGGACTTATCTAAGGAAAGGAACAATAAAGTATGTCACAAGCACAATATGCAGGTACTGGACGTCGTAAAAACGCTGTTGCACGCGTTCGCCTTGTTCCAGGAACTGGTAAAATCACTGTAAACAAAAAAGATGTTGAAGAGTACATCCCACACGCTGACCTTCGTTTGGTTATCAACCAACCATTCGCAGTTACTTCAACTGTTGGTCAATACGACGTTTTTGTAAACGTTGATGGTGGTGGCTACGCTGGTCAATCAGGCGCTATCCGTCACGGTATCGCTCGTGCCCTTCTTCAAGTAGACCCAGACTTCCGCGATTCATTGAAACGCGCAGGCCTTCTTACTCGTGATGCTCGTATGGTAGAACGTAAGAAACCAGGCTTGAAAAAAGCTCGTAAAGCATCACAATTTAGTAAACGTTAAAACTTATTTAAACTTATTGAAAGCATTTCGTATCAAAAATACGGGATGCTTTTTCTGTTCACCCCAAATTTTTGTAACTAGGTGATACTTGAAATTAATACAAATTTGGTTGTTTTTGATAAATCTAAGCAACACTACATGATGAAGTGAAAGGGGATGAATCTTTGATAGTATTCACTTATTGTGAAATATGATATATTTATTAATTAGATGGATGAATACTTCTAGAGTTAAATATAGTATAATAGGGACATACTTTTTGGTTTATTTTTGTTTGTAGTCGGATTATGAAAGAATATCCAATATTATGCGATAAGATAGAATGTTACAAAAAAGAAAGGGGATGCAATCCGATGAAGAAAGACAGATTAATTGTATTGACAGATGCTGTTCTAGCAATTATTATGACCATCTTGGTTTTAGAGTTAGAAAAACCAACAACACCAAGTCTTGAAGCTTTTTGGGATTTACGGCAAAATTTCTTTGCTTGTTTTCTTTCCTTTTTCTGGTTGGGATCGTTATGGATGGCACTAAACACATTATGGGAAAAGGTTGAGAAAATTTCCTCAGAAATTATTTGGTGGAATTTGTTTCTACTCTTGGAGCGGCAGGAGTTCTCTTTGGAGAATTTCATGCCATCCAAGATACCAGTCTGAATGATGTGGTGGACCGGATCTATATAAATGTCAAGGATTTACCGTTTCAGTCCTTGGGAGCTTTAGCTAATATCCTGTCTGATATTAAGAAGGGACTGATTCAAGACAGTCATATCTGGTCTTTCTTCCAGTCATTTTTCAAACAATATCAGTTGATAATCAGCTTAAATCAGATCTATCAGTTTGTCTATCTTTCTCTGATGGAGATCATGTCCTATCTTCACTTTGATTATTGGAAAAAAACGGCTCGGTCAGGAGCTAGTATGAATAAGGAGAACAAATGAAACGTTTAAAAATGTTATGGCATATTATGCAGGTTACGGGTTTTACTCGGTTTGCTCTGAGTTTTGTGACCTTTGTTTTTGGGTCAGGAGGCGTGCTTTTCCTAGTTGAACCTGCTATCACAAATTACGGAGACGGTCTTTGGTATGCTTTTGTGACTTCGACGACTGTCGGCTACGGGGATCTCCTAGCTGTGACCTTGATTGGAAGGATTACCAGTGTCTTCTTGACGATTTATGGGCTCATATTTTTTGGCTGTTTATCAGCTGTTATTTTTAATTATTATACCAATTTAAATAAGGAAAGAGGAGAGGACAAATGACTGCCAATTATTCAACACGGGAATACCGTGAGAAATTATACGATGACCTTCATGTTCGATTGAGAGATACAGCGATTTTGATGTGTGCAATTTTTATTGCCTCTATCGGACTAAATATGAATTCAACAGCTGTCATTATAGGAGCCATGTTGATTTCACCTCTCATGACACCGATTGTTGGACTGGGATTCGGTTTAGCTATTTTTGATACGCGTTTAATCAAGCAATCTCTAGAGGTTTTATTGACTCAAGTGTTGGTCAGTTTGCTTGTCTCGACTCTGTATTTCTGGATTTCTCCCTTGTCTTATGCAAGTAGCGAGTTGATTGCACGAACCTCTCCAACCATTTGGGATGTCCTCATTGCTATTGCTGGTGGGATTGCTGGTGTGATCGGTTCAAGGAAAAAAGAAGCAAACAATATCGTGCCAGGAGTAGCCATTGCTACAGCTCTGATGCCGCCTATCTGTACTGCTGGCTATGGTTTAGCTAATGGGAATGTACGATTTTTATTGGGGGCTCTCTATCTTTTCTTGATCAACTGTGTCTTTATCATGCTAGCCAACATTGTTGGAACAAGAATTTTGATGAGAAAATCTCCTTTAACTTCATTTAAAGAGCTGAGCATTAAAATGAGAATTGGCTTGATATCTTTGATTGTATTGTTGATTCTTCCAGCTAGCTATTCGGCAGTTACTCTGACAATAGAACAAGCGCGCAAAGAAGGGATCAAACAGTTTGTAGGAAAAGAGTTCGCCAATTATACGGTTATTAATCAAGTCTACAAGTCAAGTAACAATGAATTGGTCTTGACGGTTGTTGGAGATCCGATTTCAGAAGAAGAATTAGAAACACTCCACCAAAAACAAGCCTCTTACGGTATTCAATCTGTTCAATTGAAAGTGAATCAAGTTCAGAACTCGCCAACATTAGATAGTGAAGCGACCAAGGAATTTTATGAAAACATTGACAAGTATATTGATCAAAAACTCTCTGAAAAAGATTCACAAAACGATCTCGTAAAAGAAAATGAAGCAGACAAGGATTGAGGACAATGAACTGAATCGGTTTTTACGCCGTGTTTTTCTTGTATCTTCCTCTTTCTTACTTATAGCAGGTTGTTTTTGCTTGAATAAGAAATAAATTAGAAGTTCTATCATCTAAGAAAAATGATGAACAAAAAATCATTTAACTAATGGTGTGAACTTTTAGTATTTATCAGCTCAATTCGTGTATTTTTAGGATAAAGTTCACACCATTCAGATGAAATTAGTTGGAATTGGATGAAATTTTGAGTTTTGAAAACTTGTAAAAACATTGATATTACAAGCTTTTGAAATTTATTCAAAGAAAAATCTTTCAAACCAGGTCTTAAGAAAGCCCATAAAGCGTCACAATTTAGTAAACGTTAATTCGAAAGAATTACTATACTTACAAAGTGCACCTTTCTCGGTGTTCTTTTTTATATTTCTAGACTAAATTGGTGCAATTGACACAGTTGTTGCGACTTTAGTCGCTTACAAATGTGGCTGCAAACTGACAGAGTCAGTTGCCTCAAAACGTTAATCAACACGATACTATCAACGTTTACAGACATTCAAGAATTTTCTCTTGGATGTCTTTTTTTGACTACTTTAATTTTGCAAATTAGGAATTGCATATAATTATTTGAAAAAATAAAAATAGTTAGTTACAATAAAAGTGTAAAAGCGCTTACTCAATTATTGGGGAGGTTTATATTGTAAGATATCTGTTTTTCTTTCTTAAGATAGGAGGATTTTTAGGAAAGATAAAATCTCAGAATCAGTATATGCAAAGAATCTCAGCATTTCCGCTTCAAGTTTCAGAAAAATGATTAAATGAATTAAGCAATAATTGAAATATTAATAATGGTTTGTTGGAGGTAGTTAAAAATGAGAGAAAAACATAAAGTGACTGGGCAGTTATTTTTGCTCTCAAATTTACCGTTTTGTTGTTTGATTTTGAAAGATATTTCATTAGTCTATGCTAGGTTGCTATTTGTACTTTTCTTGTTTTTTACATTATATTTCTCTTATAAAATAGGCATAAAACATAATGTCTTTAATCGTATTCAGAAACTAGAGTGGAACAAAGTATTTTATTGCTTATCATTCGCTGTTTTGTTAAGACTCATAGTTCATTTGTATTTAAGCATTTTTGGAGATACCCAAAATGATGCGTTATTACAAATTTTAAAAGATATTATGGGCGTAGAGTTATTCAATTTTTATGCAATTTTCGTAGGACCAGTTTTAGAGGAATTAACTTTTCATGGTGCAATAATGAATTATTGCTATAATATGAGCAGGAAAGGTTTCATCATATCAAATATATTGTTTGGATTAATGCATTGCATGAACGAACCTAGTATTGGAATTTTTATTAGATCGATTTTACTGTATAGTTTGTTAGGCTGTATAATGTCTTACATTTATTATAGAACTAAAAGAATAGAATACTCTGTACTAATTCACATATTTAGTAATTTTTTGGCTGTAATAGTGTAGTTAAATAGATTTATAATTATGTATTCTAATTATTTTTCTATTTGTAATTTTATGTAAGGTTTTGCTCAATAGACCACTAATAAATATTATTGGAGATAACATAATGTTAGCAGATAAAGAAATGTTCTTCAAAATAGAAAATATCCTCCGTGAGCAAGGAGTGCTTGAAAAATTTGAAGAGGAAAATGGGGAAATAACTGGTCATATGATGATTACGATGACGGAAATACCTCCTGAATTAGGAATTGATAAAGTTAGCGATAATATGCGTGCTTTTTATGCTTCATTTGATTTCTATAATATGATGATTGGGATTGCATGCGATTTAGACACAATGGAACTTATTCCTCAAATGTGGTTCACTCCTCAGACTGATGATGCTGTGGAACCTTCTAGTGAATGGATAGAATTTTTTGTAAAAACTCTATGTGAGAATATATCGGAAGAGGGTTTTGGAGTACCAATGTATAGTTTTTTAAATGACCACAGTGACCTTACAATTGTTTCGACTCAATCATAGCAAAGAGAAATGGGAAAGATTTTGAATAAACATGATCACAGCTTAGCACATGCTTTCCAAGTAAGGCTTGAAAAAGGCCCGAAAAGCGTCACAATTTAGTAAACGTTCATTCAAAAGAATTACAATACTTACAAAGAGCACTTTTGGGGTGTTCTTTTTCTACCCCCAAACTAAATCAAAGGTAAACAAAAACCACCCTATCTCCCGCAGTCAAATAGGACTGCAGAAAATAGGGTGGTTTTTGGACGTTAACGATTAGTTATCGTCTTTGTGAAGGATGTTTTTAACGCCTGCGATAGCACCTTCAACAGCGCCTTTTGCGTCTTCAGCAATTTCTTTCACTTTTGAAGCTACTTTTTCAGCAGTTCCTTCTGCTTGAGTTTTTGTATCGCCAGTAAGTTTACCGAAGCCTTCTTTGATAGAACCTTTAGCTTGGTTGAATTTTTCTTCGATTGACATGGAAATTTCCTCCGTTAATTAAGTGTATTATCTAAGTTGGATGCGGTTTGATACTCATTCAAGCGAGATAATAGATACAAGTATAGCCTCTTTACGAAGAAAAAGCAAATAACTGCTACGGGATGACAACTAATTTTTAATAGGTCACCACATTAATTTCGCCCTTGTCATATTCTGCAATGAAGATATCGGAGACATTTTCAAATCCTTCTTTTTGTAGTTCGGTCATCAACCACTCTTCTGACTTGCCGATAGTTTCTAAAATTTCAAGTTGGACAACTCCATCGGTAATGATTGGATATTTCGGATTTTCATCGCCAATTCTTACGATAATCAATTGACCATTTTGCTCGATGACGGCTCTTTTGACTTCTTTCAGTTGGAATACTCCTTGGGAGCGTAATTTCAAAGCGACGTCTGATGCGGATAGCCCTTTTGAACGGCAGGCTTCAGGATCTAGTTTCCCGTTTTTGATGATAATGGTTGGTTTCCCGTCAATCAGATGTTTGATATAAGAAACATTGATGTTCAGCCATTTTAAGAGCAAAATCAGAATGGTCCAGATAATTAAGATGACTGCATATTGAAGGATAGTAATGGAGCTGTTGTAGATGACCCCGCCGATAATGCCACCGAGAACAAAGTTTTGTACTTGGTCTGTTGCGGAACTTGGGGCTAAATTTCCCTTACCTGTCACATTGATGACAAAAACGAGGGAAACAAGTCCCAAAGCTAACTTAATTGCAATTGTAATAAAAAAGCTCATTATTTTTCAACCTCCACGAGTTCAACGTCTGATTTGTACAGTTCCATTTTTTCTAATAAATAGCTATCCTGATCGGTTCCACTAATAGCACGGTAGAATTGTTTGCCAACCTTAATGATAGCTCCATCTGTCGTAGCTGAAGTATTGACATAGATTTCTTCCTTTTCAACGCCTAATTCTTTTGAGACAACCTCGATAAAATGCAAGGAGCTACGGAATTGATTGTCATTTGATTGATTGTTTTGAAAATTAGTAATGCTAATCAGAACGAAGGCTACTAAGGTCAAGATAGAAATAATGGACAGCTCACGGAACTTACTTCCTCGTTTGTCTTTATAGGCTTTAAAGGCGAAAAATCCTGTCACCAAAACCAAGCAGGCTGATACAATCACCATAACCCAATTCTGTTGGCTAATCTGACTCAGTACATAGTCATATGAATAGAATTTCATAAGATCCCTCACTTTTTTTTGAATTCAAGCTATTATAAAACAAATTAGCAGCTGCATCAATAGCTTTATATCGGAAAAATAAAGTTTTCTAGAACTGGTTTGAAATATGGAAGCTGTATATTCCTAAGTAGAATATTTCACTTCATTTGAGTTTCCAAACTACCAATAGAACTTGACAAAATCGTTCAGAGTGCTAGAATAGGAGACAGGTAGAAGCCGATTTAGCTCAGTTGGTAGAGCAACGCACTCGTAACGCGTAGGTCACAGGTTCGATCCCTGCAGGGGGCATCTAAATCAACAGGAAAAAGCCTTGATTTATAAGGCTTTTTTGCTTGTCTATAACTGATTTGCCCCATCATTTGCCCCACATTTTTTTATGAGCAATCTTTCCAGACATCTCTAATTTGATTAAATTCCTCAAAAATTTTCTCTTCTAAAGTGTGTCCATATACTTCTACTAACATTGAAATATCTCTATGCCCTAGAATTTTTGCAATAACTCCAAGGTCAAATCCTTTGTGCCAGAGGTAGCTTCCATAGGTATGACGTGCTCCTTTTGTCGTGATAATTGGATAAATATCTAATTCATTTAAAAGAACACTCAAAGCTTTATTGACACTTGCAATATCTGGTACCAAGTGAATATATCCATAATGCTGAAAAATCATTTTATACCTATTCTTGATTCCTAGCTCTTTATTAGCTTTCTCTTGTTCAATTTTTAGGACTTGTAATATCTTAATACATTCTTCGTCTATCGGTACCATCCGAATAGACGTTTTGTTTTTTGGAGGGACAAATTTATGAGAAAGGGTATTAAACCTCCTATATGTTTTTAGCAGTCCTCTGTCAAAGTCAACTTCATTCCAAGTTAACGCTATTAACTCTCCAAACCTCATGCCTGTTTTTAGTAGAAAATAGACGATATAAGGAACAATTGAACGTTGGTAATCAAATTTTCTCTTTACTGCTAAAAGTAAATCCAGATAGTCCTTTTCTGTATGTAAATATTTCTCTTCTGTCATCTGTTGTTCTTTGGATGAAAATAACTCGACATGTTGTGTAAAATCATCTATTAGAACTTTGTCTGCAATTGCCATTTGGATGCTCTGATGAATTCCAGTATTCAATCTACCAAGAAAATTTCTACCAACTGTTTGACCATACTTATTCATTATTCTTTGGTATTCACTCGCACGAATTTGAGTGACTTTTTTATTTCCAAATAATCTTTCAATTGTGTTTTTACGGAGAAGATATTTTTTCTTTGTCTCTTCCGACCTACTACTCGGTAGAATTTTTAGTTCAAGCCATTCTTGATATAGATCGACAAGAGAAATATCTCTAGAAATTCTTTTCCCTAAACGAAGTTCTTGCAGAATTGGCTCAGCTTCTGACTCTGCAAGTTTTTTTGTTTTAAAACCGCTATTATGAGCAACAGTTTTTCCTTCGTTACGAATTTCATAGGTCCATAAGTTACTATCTCCTCGCTTTCGATAACGAACACTTGCCATATTACGCCACCTCAGTTCCTAGAATCTCATTTACAACACTTTTTGGAACAACCATCAAACGTTTACGATTATAAAATGTATAGCCTCGTGATACAAGTAATTCTCTTGCCTGATGGATGATATCATTTGCAGTGTGAGGGCGATAGCCCATTTCAATTAATTCTTTGTTACTAATTAAATTATGATCCATAGTTATCCTCCTTATTTATTTTCTAAATTCAGAAACTCGCCTACAAGTAGTTGTAATTCTGCATTTAATTTAGGGAGATTCTGTATTAATACTTCTTTTAATTCTTCCGCAAATTGATTCGTTTCTTCTCTCAATAGTTTGCGGACTCTTGTTTTTTTCTTTTTGATGCTGTCTGATTTTAAATTTGGAAAAGCCAATGATAACAGTTCAGGATTGTTTAGAAAGATAATTGTAAATGCTCTTTGCTCCACTCGAATATGATCTAGCTTATAAAACCCGAAATTATCAAGTCTACTCATAATATCTTGGACCATCTCCTCCCCAATCGCTTTGGTTCTGAGTTGGAACTCTAGTCTCCACCAAAACGGATTTACATCCAAATCTAGCTTCTCTTCTCGCTTGTGAGCAATGATTTCTTTATTCTTATCATATAACCTAACTTGTACATTACTACCGCTAGAACCCCAATATTTCGTCTCTAATTCGCCCCCTCGACCATAGAAGACCTTATGGGTAACACCACCTTTAATATGTTGCAAATTAACGATTTCAGGCCTGTTGAAAATGTCAAATGCCAAATCAAAACGAGACAAACGTACCGTCAATGAATTCAATCGAGCAAAGTACATTAATTGCCTCCATACTTTCATTCCATCAAATTCTTTTAAAGTATTAGGATTGAAATCAATTCGAATCAATTGTTCACCTCCATAAATGGATAATTGAAAAAATATAATATTGATCGAATCATACTCATTAAAAACTTTAGCTAAAGTAAAGACATCATCTCGAACATTATCATATATTTCAAATGAATCAACTCTTGTACTTATTGCCTGTTTCAGATTCTTGAAAATCCGTCTTAGGGAACCAGTATCTGTATCCCAGATAACCGTTAGTCTATCAATACTGACATCTAACCTCTGTACTAATTCTCCTACATCACATCGTTCTTGAATGCTTCTTAAATCTTGTATAGAAACCAACAAAATTGTCCCCCCCTTCTTTTAGATTTTTTAGGCCTCAGAAACACCGTCAAATCAACGTTTGCTCGTTCCGTCGTTCTTTGGACGTTGTCCTAAGTGTCCCTTTTTGCTGGCTGTTAGAATATCCAGCTTTTGCTTGGCTAGAAATTGTCTGGACGGCAGTCCGCAGGACTTCGCCTGACTTCCCGTCAGGCTCGTCCCTTGTCCTTGTCCACACAATTTCTAGCTCCAAGGCTTCGAATAGTCATAAGTCATAGTCTCGTCTTCAACTTCCTCCTCACTCACTATTCCTAAACATATGAGCTATTTTGTATCATTTATAACTTATTTATAAGTTATAAATATATTTTATAAAAAATATTTGGGGTAGTCAACTAAAAACTTGATTTGTAAGTTTACAGGTGATAAAATAAGTTAAAAATAAAAACAGGAGTTTCCCATGACCTTTATTATTCAAAATTTTGGACCCAATTTGGCACGACTACGCATAGAAAAAGGAGTAAGTCAAACTCAACTAGCTGAAGACTTAGGAATTGGTAAACAGTCCATCTCTGATTATGAAAAACAAAAAAGCTATCCTACCTTTGCAAATTTAGATAAGATAGCAGAATATTTTAATGCAACTCCAACCCAACTATTTGGAACTAGTAAAGAGATTGAGTTAGAAAAGAGTGTTCTTGAATCTAATGAATACTCTGATAAAGTAAGTGAGATTTTAAAAGCTGTCAAATACATCGAAGATTTTCTAGAAACTGATGGACAGTACTTAGAGGATTTACTTTACTTAACAAGAGGCAACCAACTATACACAGAAGATGGAGATGAGTTGTATATTGATCCAACTTCTCAGAAAAGAACACTTCATAACCAATATGAACCTGGTTTTATTGAAGCAAGGGATAAATCTCCACTAGAACTCTTAATTGAAAATAAGGAATTGTTTGATAAATAGAAAAAGCGAGGATAACCTCGCTTCAGATTGAAGTTAAAATCTTTAGAAGACACTTTTATAAGGACTTTGTCTTCAATCTGTGAAAAGGAGTGAAAACTCCTTTTCTTTTTGTAAGTCAGACTGAAACTTCCAAATTGTTTATTTATTTTATTGACATTTTCTATAAAAATAAGTACAATAGTTTTATTAGCAAATTATACTATATAGGGGGTATTGAAATGAAATTTTCTAATCGTTTACTGCTATTCCTTGCAGGAGTTGTTTTTGTCCTTTTAGGACTTTTCCTATTTACAAACCCAGTAGCTAATCTTGTTGCTTACAGCTGGTGGATTTCATTTGGTTTACTGGTTTCTTCTATAGCAGCTATTTTAGGCTATTTCTCTGCACCAAAAGAGCTTCGCTCACCTGTTTATCTTTTCCAAGGATTTGTTAGTCTTCTCTTAGCTCTTTACCTCGTTGCTTATGGCTTTGTGACCCTGCCGGTCGTCATTCCGACCATTGTAGGAATTTGGTTAATTGTAGAAGCCATTATTGCTTTCTTTAAAGGCAATCGTCTAGGATTGATTTTCCCTATTATTGGTAGCAATATCATGTGGGTAGCCTTGCTTGAATTTTTACTAGGTCTAGTGATTCTGTTCAATCCAGTGGCTACAGGTGTCTTTGTCGTTTATGTCATTGCCTTTGCATTTTTAGTTACTGGCTTCACCTACATTATTGAGGTCTTTCGTAAATAGTCTAGTTGCTATTTCTATCGCATTCAAAAAAGCTGGGAAATCATATTCTCAGCTTTTTCGTCTCTTTAATTATCACTTTTTCGCATTCCATTCTGCGTAGAATTGCTCCAAGTATTCTTCCAAAAAGTGATGGCATAGTGCTCTAGCATTCGATAAGTTGCAATAATAACCGGTCGAGAACGGGGCATCGACTCAATCATACCGAAAATAAAAGAGCGAATGTTATCTGCAAAAAGAAAGCTTAGATTCTTTGCGATTTCAACAAAAAAAGCACTGTTTGTACTGACCCCAAAAGTTAGACAGAAAAAATCTAACTTTTGGGATCAGTACATTTTCAACTCTCTTATTTATTTTCTTATCTCACATAATTACTTCACATGTCCAGGCTCATCAAATTCATTTTTTTCAATAACATATGCCACATTTGCATCCTTATTGAACAAAGAACATATATCTATTATGCTACAAAAGCTTTTTGACCGCAAAATTCCATTTATTTGTAACCTTCTTCCTACTTTCTATTTTACTTTTCTGACAGAAAAGATTATAATAAGGAGTATTTTTTTCGGAGGTTTTTATGTCATTTCTATCAAAAAATTGGGCAGGACTGTTAGCCTGTCTTATTATATCTATCATCTCTTGGGTTTTAGGAGGCTTTCTGCCCGTTGTGGGAGCACCTGTTTTCGCCATTTTTATCGGAATGATTCTCCATCCCTTTCTCACTTCCTATAAACAACTGGATGCCGGCTTGACTTATAGCTCCAAAAAATTGCTTCAGTATGCTGTTATCTTGCTTGGATTTGGACTCAATATCTCTCAAGTTTTCGCAGTTGGAAAATCTTCCCTTCCTGTCATCCTTTCGACCATTTCTATCGCTTTAATTATTGCTTTCTTTTTCCAACGATTTTTTAATCTGGATACAAAGCTAGCTACCCTGGTTGGTGTAGGTTCTTCTATCTGTGGCGGTTCTGCCATTGCAGCGACTGCTCCTGTTATTCACGCCAAGGAAAAAGAAGTAGCCCAAGCCATTTCTGTTATCTTTTTCTTCAATGTCTTGGCAGCTCTTATCTTTCCAACTCTAGGTTCTTGGCTCCATCTCTCCAACGAAGGTTTTGCTCTCTTTGCGGGTACTGCGGTCAACGATACTTCCTCTGTAACAGCCACAGCTAGCGCTTGGGATAGTCTTTACAATAGCAACACTCTTGAATCTGCCACTATTGTCAAACTGACACGCACCCTGGCTATTATCCCTATCACTCTCTTCCTCTCCTATTGGCAAAGCCGTCAACAAGGCAACAACCAAGGGGTAAAGCTTAAAAAAGTCTTCCCCGTTTTCATCCTCTACTTTATCCTAGCTTCTCTGCTAACTACTCTTCTCACATCTTTCGGTGTCAGCAATAGCTTCTTTTCACCTCTCAAAGAGCTCTCCAAATTCCTCATCATCATGGCTATGAGTGCTATTGGTCTCAAAACAAACCTCATTGCTATGATCAAATCCAGTGGAAAATCCATTCTTCTTGGAGCCCTTTGCTGGATTGCTATCATCCTGACTAGTCTTGGCATGCAATTACTCATCGGTATTTACTAAGAAAAAAGGGAGCCTAAAGGCTACCTCAGAACGTAGACAAACGTCATTTTTGGCGTTTGTCTTTTTGTATGTTCAAAGATATTTTGTCTTATCATCTACTATTCCATCCAAAAATCTGATTTAAATCAAAATAAAAAGGGATATTCCCTATCCATTTCGATAATTTTTTCATTAATTTGTTTTTCCATTTTATCCTCCGATTAGTCTCGCACTGATATTTATTGATAACAACACTATATATCTAGTATAGCATAATCGTCAGATATTATAGGTTTTCAAACCAAATGAGAGTCATTCGTTTTTGCCCCATTTTTAAATCATGACATTGGAAATACCTAAAAGTACTTCCCTAAAATCACTTATATTTCAATATTTTTGATTATTTTCAATATGAAAATCCTTTCCAAATCCATGTGAGTTGGTACATGAGGTAAATGTGCTCCAAGGTTTTGACAATTCGCGTCACATGAAGTTATTTAAGCATATCCTTTTTCTCTCATTACCATTTTCTGTTATAATGAATTGTATTTCTAAAGTAGAAAGGTATTAATATGACAACTCTTATTAAGCATAAACGTGTAGAATTTTCAGAACTTTTTTATGACCTAGTTTTTGTTTTTGCAATTTCAAAAGCAACTACTTTAATTGACCATCTTCATAACGGTATTTTGACTTGGAATTCTTTCCTTGATTTTTTCATGGCTGTCTTGGTTCTCACCGATTCCTGGATGATTCAAACCATTTATACCAATCGCTATGGAAAGAACTCTTTATTTAACATGGTAATCATGTTTATCAAAATGGGACTTTTACTCTTTATAGCCAATATGATTGGACCTGATTGGCAACAATATTTTCATTATCTTTGTTGGGCTGTTGGTACATTAACCTTTACCTTATTTTTACAATATTTGGTTGAATTTTTTAGAAAATCAACCGATAATGTTGAACGGGAAAGTATCAAAGGTTTTCTATGGATAACAGGTCTAGGAAGTTTAGGAGTCTATCTAGCAGCTCTTCTTCCTATTTACGTTGGAGTCTCTGTCTTATTTGCTAGTATTCTGCTAACATTTATTATTCCAATTATCTTGCTTAGTAAAGATAAGCATTACCAGGTAAATCTCCCCCATTTAATCGAGCGCATCTCCCTTCTTGTCATTATTAC
>NZ_VSJJ01000013.1 GCF_008369405.1 Streptococcus cristatus | reverse complement strand
AATACGCGACGTTGAGCGTCCCACATACTTTGATCAAACTCCACCTAAAACAAGGTGTCTTGCCAGTTTTTCTACAACAAAAGAGGCTCCATAATCCCTGCGGTGGATTTACCCACTACAGAAATTATAGAGCCAAGAAAAGGGAACTAAATGTCCTCTCTTTTTATTGTGGAGAAGTTCTTTGTGAGACTCCGAACACCACCTTATCCATGTATCAATACTCGCTTTTAGCTATATTCTATGAATAGATGTCTTTTAAATAACAGTCGCTTCGCTAGAAAGATTAGAAATATGAAATGTATAAAGCACTTGTCAAAAGCTAGAAAATTTGATATGATAGTAGATGCCGTTTAAATGGCAGAAATACTCATTTTAGATGAATTGTGGAGCCGTTGCCGATTGGTAGCTCTGCGAGCTGAAATCTAAAAGAGGAAAAAAACAAAAAGGAGAATTTACTCATGGCAGTAATTTCAATGAAACAACTTCTTGAGGCTGGTGTTCACTTTGGTCACCAAACTCGTCGCTGGAACCCTAAGATGGCTAAGTACATCTTCACTGAGCGTAACGGTATCCACGTTATCGACCTTCAACAAACTGTAAAATACGCAGATCAAGCTTACGACTTCATGCGTGATGCAGCTGCAAACGATGCAGTTATCTTGTTTGTTGGTACTAAAAAGCAAGCTGCTGAAGCTGTAAAAGAAGAAGCAGAACGTGCTGGTCAATACTACATCAACCACCGTTGGTTGGGTGGAACTCTTACAAACTGGACAACTATTCAAAAACGTGTTGCTCGTTTGAAAGAAATCAAACGTATGGAAGAAGAAGGAATCTTCGAAGTTCTTCCTAAGAAAGAAGTAGCACTTTTGAACAAACAACGTGCTCGTCTTGAAAAATTCTTGGGTGGTATCGAAGATATGCCTCGCATCCCAGATGTAATGTACATCGTTGACCCTCATAAAGAGCAAATCGCTGTTAAGGAAGCTAAGAAACTTGGTATTCCAGTAGTTGCGATGGTTGACACAAATACTGATCCAGACGATATCGATGTGATTATCCCTGCTAACGACGACGCTATCCGTGCCGTTAAATTGATCACTGCGAAAATGGCTGATGCTGTTATCGAAGGCCGTCAAGGTGAGGACGCTGTAGCAACTGTTGAAGCAGAATTTGCTGCAACTGAAACTCAAGCAGACTCAATCGAAGAAATCGTTGAAGTTGTAGAAGGCGACAACGCATAATTTTCATAAGTCAATTAACCTAAAGGGGCGGGGCTCAGCCCGGCCCCTTTATTTAAAAATAGTAAACATAGGAGAAGAAAAATGGCAGAAATTACAGCTAAGCTTGTAAAAGAATTGCGCGAAAAATCTGGTGCTGGTGTCATGGACGCTAAGAAAGCATTGGTTGAAACTGATGGTGACATCGAAAAAGCGATTGAATTGCTTCGCGAAAAAGGTATGGCAAAAGCAGCTAAGAAAGCTGACCGTGTTGCCGCTGAAGGTTTGACAGGCGTTTATGTGGATGGTAACGTTGCAGCTATCGTTGAAGTCAATGCAGAAACTGACTTTGTTGCGAAAAACGCTCAATTCGTTGAATTGGTAAATACTACTGCAAAAGTTATCGCAGAAGGCAAGCCAGCTAACAACGAAGAAGCGTTTGCATTGACAATGCCTTCAGGTGAAACTCTTGAAGCTGCATACGTATCTGCAACTGCAACTATCGGAGAAAAAATCTCATTCCGTCGTTTTGCTTTGGTTGAAAAGACTGATGCTCAACACTTCGGTGCTTACCAACACAATGGTGGCCGTATCGGTGTTGTTTCAGTGATTGACGGTGGCGATGACGCTCTTGCAAAACAAATTTCTATGCACATTGCTGCGATGAAACCAACTGTTCTTTCATACAAAGAATTGGATGAGCAATTTGTTAAAGATGAATTGGCACAATTGAACCACGCTATCGATCAAGACAATGAAAGCCGCGCTATGGTTGACAAGCCAGCACTTCCACACTTGAAATATGGTTCAAAAGCTCAGTTGACTGACGAAGTGATTGCACAAGCTGAAGCTGACATCAAAGCTGAGTTGGCTGCTGAAGGCAAACCAGAAAAGATCTGGGACAAGATCATCCCAGGTAAAATGGATCGCTTCTTGCTTGACAACACTAAAGTTGACCAAGCTTACACACTTCTTGCACAAGTTTACATCATGGATGACAGCAAGACAGTTGAAGCCTACCTTGATTCAGTGAATGCTTCAGTAGTTGAGTTTGTTCGCTTTGAAGTTGGTGAAGGTATTGAAAAAGCAGCTAACGACTTCGAATCAGAAGTTGCAGCAACAATGGCAGCTGCTCTTGGCCAAAACTAATCTAAGTTTATAACAAAAAAAGATTGAAGAGAAATCATTTCTTTTCAATCTTTTTATTATGCTGGCCTGAATAGTTTTTCTTTTAAATTGAGAAGAACTGGCCTAGGAGATAGGTGACAGTCATGGTCAAAAGTCCGATAGTGAAGTTACGGATCATGGCATTTTTAATGGGTGCCTGTCTCAATTTTGCACTAGTATAGCCAGTTCCCAAGAGGGAAAGAGCTACAACAAGGACGGTCGCTGGAATCCGATAGGTAGCCGGAAGCAGAACGATGGTCAGCATAGGGGAAATTGCACCTATGGCAAAGGCTAGAAAGCTGGATATGGCTGCATGCCAAGGATTGGTGAATTCTTCGACCTCAATGCCGTACTTTTCCTCCACCGAGGCCTTGAGCGGATCCTGCAAGAAGGCGCGATTGGTCAAGAGTTGGGCAGAAGTCTCGCACTCACCATTTTGGACGTAGGAGGCGTAGAGGGACTGTCTGGCGATATCGGGATTCTTTTCTAAGAGTTCTCGCTCTCTAGCCACTGCAGCCTCCTCAGTGTATTTCTGAGTGGAGACGGATACGTACTCCCCGCCAGCCATAGAAAAGGCGCCTGCAAAGACAGCAGCCAGACCAGACAGAAAGATAATCCAAACATCTTCCGTCGCACTGGCCACCCCGATGACCACCCCTGCGATAGAAATAATGCCGTCGTTGGCTCCCAAGACCCCAGCCCGCAAAATATTCAGGCGTCCACTAAAATTTTTGTCAATCTTATGTTCTTCCATTCTGAAACTTTTCTCTTTTCTTTTTATTTATAATCATTATAAATAAAAAGAGTGAGGATAGCAAGTGAAAGTCGGAAAATGAGAAAAGTCCGACGATTTAAGGGAAAATTCTTATCAAAAAAGAGAGTGGGACAGAAATCAGTAATTCGTTAGAATTCGATTTCGTCGTCCCACCTCCGCACAGTTGAGTAGGCCTGTAAAAGCTGATGAAATCAGCGTAGTAGAGCCCACTCAACCACTGCATCTTGCTCAACAATCCAAAGACAACTGAGAGGCTAGGACTTTTGTCCCAGCCTCCTTTTTTATAATCACTATAATGTTGCACCAAACTGCTTATTTTACTACGATATTAACCAGTTTATTCGGCACGCTGATCACTTTCACGATTTCTTTACCGGCAATTTCAGACTTGATTTTCTCATCTGCCAGAGCGATTTCCTGCAGTTCCTCACGGCTCAGATCTTTGGCTACGACTAGCTTAGCACGAACTTTACCCTTGATTTGCACTACGATTTCGACCTCTGCCTCGACCAGTTTACTTTCATCATAAGTTGGCCAAGCTACGTAGGAGATACTCTCGCTAGTTTGAGCTACTGCCTGCCAGAGCTCTTCGGCCAAGTGCGGTGCAAAAGGCGCTAGCAATTGGATAAAACCTTTAGCATATTCGACATAGAGCTTTTCTTCCTTGTTGGCTGCATTGACAAAGATCATGAGCTGGGCAATGGCTGTGTTAAACTTGAGCTCCTCGATCTGCTCTGTGACAGATTTCACCGTTTCGTTGTAGACCTTATCAAGAGCGCCATTGTTTTCCGCAACGATTTCTTTGGTTGTCATCAAACGGTAAACACGGTCGAGGAACTTACGGCTTCCTTCCAGACCTTCTTCTGACCAAGCGATAGAAGCATCAAGTGGTCCCATGAACATTTCATAGACACGAAGAGTGTCGGCACCGTATTGTTCCACCACATCGTCTGGGTTGACCACGTTTTTGAGGGATTTAGACATCTTGGCTGGTGCTTGCTCCAACTCTTCTCCTGTTTCCACATGGAAGAAGGAACCATCACGTTTTTCAACCTTATCAGTTGCCACAAGAGCGCCACGGTGGTCACGGTAGCTCGTTCCCAAAATCATTCCTTGGTTAAAGAGTTTTTGGAATGGTTCTTTAGTTGGAACAACACCGATATCATAAAGGAATTTGTGCCAGAAACGAGCGTAGAGCAAGTGAAGAACGGCATGCTCTGCCCCACCCACATAGATATCTACTGGCAACCATTGTTTGAGAAGGTCCTCATCAGCCAATTTCTCAGTATTATGTGGGTCTATATAGCGGAGATAGTACCAACTTGAACCTGCCCATTGTGGCATAGTATTGGTCTCACGACGACCTTTGACGCCATCTTCACGAGTCACCTCAAGCCAGTCTGTCAAGTTAGCTAGTGGACTTTCACCAGTACCTGAGGGGCGGATGTCCTTGGTTACTGGCAAGACAAGTGGCAGTTCATTTTCAGGGACAGCCGTTGAAGTCCCATCTTCCCAATGAATGATTGGAATTGGCTCACCCCAGTAGCGCTGACGACTAAAAAGCCAGTCGCGGAGGCGGTAGGTAACCTTCTCTTGTCCACAACCTTTCTCTTCCAACCAAGCCACAATCTTAGCAATAGCGGCAGCCTTGTCTAAGCCATCTAGGAAGCCAGAGTTAATATGCGGACCGTCCTCTGTATAAGCAGCGTCAGCAACATTGCCACCCTCTAGAACCGGAATAATCTCTAAATCAAACTGCTTAGCAAACTCCCAGTCGCGCTCGTCGTGTGCAGGAACAGCCATGATAGCCCCTGTTCCGTAGCTTGCAAGCACATAGTCGGCAATCCAGATTGGGATTTCCTTGCCGTTGACAGGATTGATGGCATAAGCTCCTGTCCAGACACCAGTCTTCTCCTTAGCCAAGTCAGTCCGAGCTAGGTCTGATTTGAGGCTGGCTGCATGTTTGTAGTCTGCAACTGCTTGGGCTTGTTCGGCACTTGTAATGGCGTCAACAAGTGCATGCTCCGGAGCCAAAACAGCATAGGTCGCACCAAAAAGGGTGTCCGGACGAGTCGTAAAGACGGTGAAGTCCTTATCTGTATCCTTAATCTTGAAGGTTACATTAGCACCGGTTGATTTACCGATCCAGTTGCGCTGCATGTCCTTGATAGACTCAGGCCAGTCCAGCTCCTCCAAGTCATTGAGCAAACGTTCTGCATAAGCTGTGATTTTCAGCATCCACTGACGCATAGGCTTGCGGACAACTGGATAACCACCGCGCTCAGATGTTCCGTCTGGCAGAACTTCCTCATTGGCAATAGCCGTTCCCAGCTCTTCCACCCAGTTTACTGGCACTTCAGCTTCATAGGCCAAGCCTTTTTCGTAAAGCTTGGTGAAGATCCACTGGGTCCACTTGTAGTAGTTGGGGTCAGTCGTGTTAACTTCCCGATCCCAGTCATAAGAAAAACCAAGCGCGTTGATTTGGCGTTTGAAGTTGGCAATGTTTTCTGCTGTAAAGTCAGCCGGGTCATTTCCTGTATCCATAGCGTACTGCTCAGCTGGCAGACCAAAGGCATCCCAGCCCATAGGATGAAGGACATTGTAGCCTTGCGCGCGCTTGTAGCGGCTGAGGATATCCGTCGCTGTGTAGCCTTCAGGGTGTCCTACGTGCAGACCAGCTCCTGATGGATAAGGGAACATATCCAGCGCATAAAAGTTAGGCTTGTCCTTGTCGGTACCTGTCTTGAATGTATGGTGCTCAGCCCAGTATTTCTGCCACTTGGGCTCGATTTCTTTGTGATTGTAAGTTGCCATAATCATTTACTCTCCAACGATCTTTTCTGTGTTCTAGACACGTTTCTATCTATTATACCATTTTCAAGGGATTTTGAAAGCAACCGACGAAGGAGAATGAAGAAAATCTTTGCGGCTTGACCCTGACTTATTTTTAAAAATAGATAGAATGAAGGCAAGTTTAAAAAAGTGAGGTTGAGGATGACAAGAAAGACTTTATTTCAGATTATTGAGCCCCATCAAAAGGAAAATGCGATTGAAAAAGCCTATGATGTCTTTACGTTCCTGACTATTATTGTCAGCCTGATCCCCCTGACTACAAAAAGTCACACAGGAATCTTCATGTGGTTGGATTTTGTGTCCACGATTATTTTTATTATTGACTACCTTCTTCGGCTTCTAACGGCCGATTATAAATTGGAAAAGGGGAAGCTTTCTTTTTTCCTCTATCCTTTTACCTTTTTGGCGCTGGCTGATCTGCTCTGCATTTTGCCTTCTCTCTTTTTGCTAAATAATAGTTTGCGGCTTTTTAAGATTTTGCGTATGCTTCGTATCTTACTGGTCTTTAAGTTCATTCGCTATTCTAAAAATATCCAAATATTGACCAATGTCTTAAAAAAGCAGAAGGACAGTTTGATGATCGTGGGCCTTTTGGCTCTCGGCTATATCTTCATCTCTGCCCTTATCATTTTTAATGTCGAACCCAGCACGTTTCCTAATTTTTTTGACGCCCTCTACTGGGCAACCATCTCCCTGACGACGGTTGGTTATGGTGATATTTATGCAGTTTCAACGATTGGAAAAATTATTACCATGATTTCATCCTTTTTAGGAATCGCCATTGTCGCCCTGCCCGCTGGTATCATCACAGCCGGCTATATGAAAGAAATCAAAGAACTATAAAAACCTGTTCGGTAAGGCCATGACGCCATTCCCGAGCAGGTTTTTGTTTGATTAAATATGATTGAAGTCCTTCACCAAATCACCACGCGCTCTTCTGGACTGCGCCACATGCCGTCTCCTTCTTGGACATCAAAGGTCGTAAAGAAGTCGTCAAAGTTAGGCAGCTGTACATTGGTCCGAAGCTTGGCTGGAGCATGGACATCAACGCTTGCCAAGAGCTTCATATACTCTTCGCGTCCTTTCATTCGCCAGATGCGGGCAAAGTTGGTGAAGAATTCCTCCGCAGAGAAGTCAGCTTCTTTCTTGGCTGCTTCTAGAGCTGCTGCAATACCGCCCAAGTCCGCTACGTTTTCTGAAACGGTCAGCTTGCCATTGACCTTGGCACCATAGGAATCTAGACCTTCAAACTGGTCGATGACTTTCTGAGTCCGCTCAGTAAAGGCTTGGTAGTCATGCTCTGTCCACCAGTTGTTGAGGCTGCCGTTTTCATCAAAGGAAGCGCCGTTGGTATCAAAAGCATGAGAAATTTCATGAGCAATAACCGCTCCGATACCGCCATAATTGGCTGAAGAAGACTGGTGCAGGTCGTAGAAAGGCGCCTGCAGGATAGCCGCTGGAAAGACAATCAGGTTTTTCTGAGGATTGTAGTAGGCATTGACCATATGGGCTGGCATTCCCCATTCTTTGTAATCCACTGGCTGGTTCCACTTGCTCCAACCATACTTAATTTCCACTTGTCGCAGTTTTTGAGCATTTTCGAAGAGGCTGAGATTTTCATCCACAAGCTTGTCTGCATAGCGCTCAGGCAGCTCCTCTGGGTAGCCGATATAAGGCTTGATGACATTGAGCTTGACAATAGCCTTGTCCCGAGTTTCTGGTGTCAGCCAATCATTGCTTGCGAGGCGTTCCTTGTAGACTTGGATCATGTTGGCTACTTTTTGCTCGACATCGGCCTTGGCTTCAGGGGAGAATTTCTGTCCGGCATACCAGAGCCCGATGGCTTGATTGAAAGGCGCTTGAGCTAGGTAAAAGGCAGCTTTTTTCTTGTCTTGCGCTTGAGGTGTTCCAGATAGGGCACGACGATAAGCGCCTGCTAGGACACGGATTTCGTCAGTCAAATAAGCTTCAGCTGACGCGATAGCGTTAAAGATAAGCACGGCCTTGAGCAGAGGCCAAGCCTCTTCACAGTAGAATTGGTCGGCAGCCTGCCAGAAACGCTCCTCTGGTACGATAATCTGGTCAGGAATTTGCCCGATGAGTTGGGTGAAGATAGCATCTAAAGGTAGATTCGGTGCTAAGGCCTTGAAGTCTTCCCACTTGTAAGGATGGTAAAGCTTGGCATATTCTGAGCTTTCCTCTCGTGACAGAACGACTTTGGCAATTCGAGCATCCAGTTCTAAAACCTTATCCAGCAAATCTTGGATTTCTTCTGCTGAAAATTCGAATTTTTGCAGCAAAGCCTCGGAAGATTCGCGCCATTTTTTCAAGAGCTTATCCTTTTGAGGATGCCCATCGGCATAGTAGGTTGTATCTGGGAGAATAGTACCTGGTGCATCTGCCCAAAGGACATTGATACGGGCGTCCATAAAGTCAGGCGCTACACCAAAAGGAAAGAAATTGGGCTTGCCAGCCAGCTCAAACTCGGCAATCTTTGTGGTAAATTCTGCAAAGGAGTTGAGTGCTTGATATTCCGCAATCAAAGGCAAAACAGGCTTGACACCGAGTTCTTCCCGCTTGTCATAGTCAGCAGCTAAACGATGGTACTTAATAAAGTTTTGTAAAATAGCATCATCAGGAACTTCCTCACCCCGCAGCCATTGATCAGTAGTGGAGAGCATTAGCTTTTCAATCTCATCTGACAGATCCGTAAAACCACCAGTTACGGGCTTATCATCTGGGATAACCGCTGTTTTGGCCCATTCACCATTAATGGCATCATAAAAATCATCTTGTAAACGTGTCATCTTGTTCTCACTTTCATGCTTTTGATATAACCTTATCAAAATTAGCTCCTTTTTTCAAATATTTCCTATATTGACTTTAAGGATTTTTTAAGAATTAACTTGACTTAATTTTCATTTTAATGTATATTAAAACAAAAGAGGTATAACAATGATTGAAATGAAAAATTTAAGTGTCAGTTATCAAGGACAGCTGGCCTTAGAACCAACTTCTTTAACAATAAAAGGACCTACTATCACAGGGATTATCGGACCAAACGGGGCTGGGAAGTCAACGCTCATCAAAGGTATGTTAGGAATTGTTGAGAGTGAGGGGCAGACCTTTCTGGATAGAAAACCCATGAAGCAAGAATTAAGCAAGATTGCTTATGTAGAGCAGAAAATTCACATTGACTATAATTTTCCTATCAAGGTCAAGGAATGTGTGTCTCTGGGCTTGTATCCTAAGATCAAGCTCTTTCAACGCCTCAAAGCGTCTGACTGGGAAAAGGTTGCTCGGGCTTTGAAAATCGTTGGTTTAGAAGATTTTGCTGAGCGGCAGATTAGCCAGTTGTCTGGTGGACAATTTCAACGGGTCTTGATTGCCCGTTGCTTGGTTCAGGAGGCGGACTATATTTTCCTAGATGAGCCTTTTGTTGGGATTGACTCGGTCAGCGAAGAGATTATTATGAAAACACTTCGTCAGCTAAGAAAAGACGGGAAGACGATTTTGATTGTCCACCATGACTTGGGCAAGGTGGTCGCTTATTTTGATCAAGTCTTGTTACTTAATAAAAAAGTCGTCGCTTTCGGATCAACTGAGAGCACCTTCACCAAAGAAAATATGCAGAAGACCTATGGCTCTCAGCTCTTTATGAATGGAGGTGCCTAGGATGATTCAGGAATTTATTCAAGGATTACATGACTTTCATTTCCTGCAAAATGCGTTGATTACGGCTATTGTGATTGGAGTAGTGGCCGGTGCTGTTGGATGCTTTATCATTCTGCGGGGCATGTCGCTCATGGGGGATGCCATCTCTCACGCGGTGCTGCCCGGTGTGGCTCTGTCTTATATTTTGGGGATTAATTTCTTCATCGGTGCCATTACCTTTGGCTTACTAGCTTCCATCATTATCACTTATATCAAAGGGAATTCTATTATCAAAAGTGACACGGCTATTGGGATTACTTTTTCTTCCTTCTTGGCTTTGGGGATCATTTTGATTAGCGTTGCCAAGAGTTCGACCGACCTCTTCCATATTCTCTTTGGGAATATCTTGGCGGTACAAGACCTTGATATGTGGATTAGTATTGGCGTGGGTATTTTAGTGCTGCTGCTCATTAGTATTTTCTTCAAGCAGCTTTTGCTGACCTCCTTTGACCCGCTCTTAGCCCAAGCTATGGGAATGAAGGTGAATTTTTACCACTATTTACTGATGATTCTCTTGACTCTGGTATCTGTCACAGCCATGCAAAGTGTCGGAACGATTCTGATTGTGGCCATGCTGATTACACCAGCTGCGACCGCCTATCTCTATGCCAAGAGTCTCAAGACCATGATTTTATTGTCATCTGCCTTGGGAGCTGGTGCATCTATTTTAGGCCTCTTCATCGGTTATAGTTTTAATGTTGCAGCAGGTTCTAGTATCGTTCTAACCTCTGCCCTGATCTTTTTGGTTTCATTTTTTATCGCACCAAAACAGCGGTATTTAAAAAGAAAAGTAAAATAATATATTTATGGAGGATTTCCAATGAAAAAATGTCGTTTCTTAGTTCTGCTTTTGCTGGCTTTTGTCGGCCTAGCAGCCTGCTCTAGTCAAAAAAGCAGTACCGAGACTGGTTCTTCAAAATTGAATGTTGTTGCGACCAACTCGATTATTGCGGATATTACAAAGAATATCGCTGGCGATAAGATCAATTTGCACAGCATCGTACCTGTCGGCCAAGACCCGCATGAATACGAGCCTCTGCCTGAAGATGTCAAAAAGACTTCCCAAGCGGATCTGATTTTCTACAATGGGATCAACCTAGAAACAGGTGGTAATGCTTGGTTCACAAAATTGGTAGAAAATGCTAAGAAGAAAGAAAACAAGGACTATTATGCTGTCAGCGAAGGCGTGGACGTGATTTACTTGGAAGGCCAAAGTGAAAAAGGGAAAGAAGACCCACATGCTTGGCTCAACTTGGAAAATGGAATCATCTATGCTCAAAACATTGCTAAGCGCTTGAGCGAAAAAGACCCAGCTAACAAAGAAACTTACGAGAAAAATCTTAAGGCTTATGTGGAAAAGCTAAGCGCTTTGGACAAGGAAGCTAAAGAGAAATTCAACAACATTCCTGAAGAAAAGAAAATGATTGTAACCAGCGAAGGTTGCTTCAAGTACTTCTCTAAGGCCTACAATGTGCCATCAGCCTACATTTGGGAAATCAACACTGAAGAAGAAGGGACTCCAGACCAAATTAAAACTTTGGTTGAAAAACTTCGTAAGACCAAAGTGCCATCACTCTTTGTGGAATCAAGTGTAGACGACCGTCCGATGAAGACCGTTTCTAAAGACACCAACATTCCGATCTACGCTAAAATCTTCACTGACTCTGTTGCAGAAAAAGGAGAAGAAGGAGATAGCTATTACAGCATGATGAAATACAACTTAGAAAAGATCGCAGAAGGTCTATCTAAATAATGATAAGAGGTTGGGAAGATAAAATCCTAACCTCTTTATTTCTGAAGAACAAGCTTCACATGGAGTCGCTCTCAAATTTTCGGTCAAATTATTCGAAAAAAATCACTATTCGCAGTACAATGGAGCTATCAAACATGAATGGAGACTTCCTATGACAACTTTTCTCGGAAATCCTGTAACCTTTACAGGTCAGCAACTTCAAGTCGGTGATACGGCCCACGATTTTAGCCTGACAGCTACTGACCTTTCAAAGAAAACTCTGGCTGACTTTGCTGGCAAAAAGAAAGTTCTCAGCATCGTGCCGTCTATCGATACTGGTGTTTGTTCAACTCAGACCCGTCGTTTCAATCAAGAACTCTCTGACTTGGACAATACCGTTGTTATCACGGTTTCAGTTGACTTACCTTTTGCTCAAGGCAAATGGTGTGCTGCTGAAGGCATCGAAAATGCCGTCATGCTATCTGACTACTTCGACCATTCTTTCGGTCGCGACTATGCTGTCCTCATCAATGAATGGCATCTGTTGGCTCGTGCGGTCCTAGTTTTAGACGAAAACAACACCGTGACCTACGCCGAGTACGTAGACAATATCAATACTGAGCCAGATTATGATGCAGCCATTGCAGCAGTCAAAAGTTTGTAAAGAAATATACTTTTTCAAAAATGCACTCAATTCTCCTTAAGAACTGAGTGCATTTTTATCTTCTTGACCAAAAATACAAAAAGAGAGTGGGATAGAAATCGGTAATTCGTTAGAATTCGATTTCTGTCCCACCTCCGCACACTTGAGCAGAGCTGTAAAAGCTGATGAAATCAGCGTAATAGAGCCCACTCAAGCACTGCGTCTTGCTCGACAATCTAAAGACAATTGAGAGGCTAGGACTTTTGTCCCAGCCTCTACGATTTGAAAGAGCCTGGACGGCTCTTTTACTTATTCTGAAGTTAATTCTTTCTGGGCTTCCTTGCCTTGGTCCAGCAGGGCTTGGATAATCTTTTGATCACGCAGTTTGACAGAGTTGTTGATAGTTTCTGCGGATTGGATGACGGCTGCTTCTAGCAGAGCACGTTTTTCCCGTCCCTTATCAATGGCTTCGATAATGCCTTGATTTTGTGCGACGAGGCTTTCTGCCAGCTTGGTGACAGACTCAACAGCGATAGTAGGACTTTGGGAAATCCGCTCCAGCTGAGGAATGACTTCCTTGCTGGTCTCAGCGAGCATTTGCAGGGCAGCGTTGTTAGCATTTGAAATGGCGTCAGCCACCTGACCAGACTTCATGGATTGCTGGAGAATACCTAATTGGGCAATAGACAGCTTCATTGTTGGAATGGTATTGCGACGAAGCATTCCGAGCTTTTGGCGCATATCAGAGGAAACCTTGACCAGATTACGCATTTGAGGCGTTGTCGCCCAAGCCACATAGAGACGGCTGACATATTCAGTGTGTTGCTGCTCTAAGGTATTGACCACCTCTGTCATACGAGCTAATTCTTGCGATTTGACTTGGTAGTCAACGGTTGTCATATCTAACTGGGCCACTTCATCCTGCAGTTTGAGCGCTCGATTACCAGCTTCTCGCTGAGACGCTTCGATAAAGGAAATGACTCCGACGAGATTTTCAATTGATTTGGTATTGTCCTCAATCAGCATTTCAGCAGAAACGATGTTGCGAGCCAGAACATCTTCTTGTTTGACGACTGTTGCAGCCATGCCGTCCATTTTCTGCTCAATATTTTGTGAGTCAAAATAGAATTCTTGAAGGGTATTTCGACTTTGTTTGAAGAGTTTTTCCAGGAAATTAGGCTTCTTGTCCAGTTCTGCTACTTGAGCATCCTTGTATTTTGCGACAAAGCCATTGAGTTCTTTGTTGGTGTTTTTTAAGAGCTCATCTACCTGGGGAATTTGTAATTTTTTCTGCTCGGCTAAGATACGATTGACAGTACCGTTGACCTCTTCTACAGCAGATTGGCCAAAGTCCAGCAAGGCATTTTGGTCCGATACGAAATTATCCACCAGCTGAGGGGCTTTAGCCGTAATCGCACTCTGTTGCTCAGGAGTCAGTTTTTCCAGAAAAGTTAGCTGGCCATTTTCTTGAGTCGTATTGGCCTCGATGATTTCTGTTGTTTTGTCGCTTTTGCTGATAGCATTGTTAGCAATTTTATCAATGTCAAAATTAAATTCTAGGCTCATAGTTTCTCCTTTGGTTTATCTAGCTTAAAAGCCAGTGTCTGTTTGCTTTTCTTTGTCTAAGATACGCAGGCTAATGTCAAAGTCCCTCAAATCAGCTTCATTTAACTGACGCAGCGCTTCGTCTAGGTCCAAGTCAAACTGCTCGATAGCTGCTTTGGCTTTGGCTAGCCGCTCCTCGGCATTGTAAAAATCTTTGGGAGAAGCTTTGATTTTGAGGTATCCTTCTAAAATATCTTCGTAGTGCTCCATCTGGGACTGATGAATGGCAGTCAGCTCTTCCTTGTTGTTGCTTTCGGATTGAGAAATTTTTTGAAGAATGGCCTCATGGTCAATCTGAATATTGCGAACTGTAGCGACTAATTCCGGAGCTAAGTCTTCTAGACTAGTTTTCTTAGGCTGTGCTTCTTTTTGTCTTTTCTCTTGTTCAATCTTTTGCAGTTGTTTATCAATTTCTTCGGTTACAGTAGCAATTTTAGTCTGAATGCGCTGGTAGATAGAGGCAGGGATCTCTCCCTGGAGGTTGTCGGCAACACTTTTGATATAGGTCAGCTGGGGAAGAATTTGCAGAGCTAAAGTCTGATAGGCCTCCTTCTTGCCGTATTCTTGGTAGCTTTCCAATTCTCTAATACGGCGGTCAGCCTGACCAATCTCTGCCTTTAAATCTTCAATGCGGCCGATGCTGGCTTGCTTAGCTTCAATACGAACTTTTTTCTGCTTTTGGTAGCGATAAATCCCGTAGCCAATAGCTCCTAGTATAGCCATGGGAACCAGATAACTAGCTACTATTCCAGCACCAAATACAAACACAAGTATCCAAATCCAGCTAAACCATTCCGGTTGCTGGTTAGAATCATCATTTCTCCTCGACATGAACCTTTCTCTTTCTACTCAATATGTTATCTCTATTTTAACATAAAAGCTGATTTTTGAAGGATAAAGAGTGCAATGATTTTATATATTCAGATATGTTTTTAGATTTATTGAGAATGCTTGCTTCATCAAGAAAGAGCTTTGCTTCCTTTTCCGAAAGGATGCCTTGTTTGGAAAGCAAAATTATTGTAAGTAGACAAGCAAAAATCGCAGGGTATTCCTTGCGATTCTTGTTTTATCAGTCCATTTCTGGGAAAAGTTTGGCCAGTATTTTCGGCGTGATGCTTTGTCCCGGCCCCTCAGCACAATAGGTGTGCATATACATAGAGGGGTTGAAGTTGAGCTCGATGCAGGTACAGTTGGGATTTTCTTTTGTAGAAATAGCAGAGTTGTCAGGGATGATAAGGTCAACGCCACAGGCCCAAGCTCCCATAGCTTGTGCCATGTCCGCAGCGAGTTCCTTATAAGATGAGTGCATACTTTCAGTCACATCAATCGAGTCTCCGCCAGTAGAAATATTGGAATTGCGCCGCAAGTCAACTTTGACACCAGCAGGCAGGATATCATCTGATCCGTAGCCTTGCTGGTCCAGCATAAGCAGTTCAATGTCCCCTAGTTCAATGATTTCGAGCGGTGAACGATGGTCGCGCCCGCGTAGGGGATTGTCGTTTTTGATAGCAACTAATTCTCTCACGGTGTGTTGACCGTCTCCGACCACATTAGCGGCCACGCGCAAGAGAACTGCCTCACATTGACCGTCTAAGACAAAGAAGCGGTACTCCGTTCCAGCGATAAATTCCTCCACCAAGACGGCGGCGTCTTCTGAAAAAGCAATCTCCAAAGCCTTGCGATAAGCTTCCAGACTAGCCGGTTCTTGGAAGATAGAGATGCCCAGTCCGAAGTTGGTTGACTTGGGTTTGACGACAATTTGTCGGTCCTGCATCAAAGGGTAATAGGCCAAACCTTCTTCGAGAGAAGAAAACTCTGCTCCAGCCGGAACGGGAAAATCAGCTGCTGCCAAAATCTTTTTGGTGACTGTTTTATTAGCCATGGCTAGAGGGATGATATAGTTATCCTTGGAGGTCATGTTGCCGTTCTTGACATACTCTACATGCTGACCATGCCAGAGTTTGAGAAATTGGTCATTTTCATCTAAGATTTCGAGATGAAGGCCTTTCTGGAGAGCGTCAAACATCAGCATTTGAGTGGAAAGCTCCATCTTTTCATAGCCCTTGAGAGCGTAGGGCGCAGTCCAGGCGTAATCTCGATATTCCTGTGCTTTTGCAAGTCCAAAAGCTGAGAGGGAATTTTTCACAATATGAGGCAATAATTGCCCTGCCAGAGTCAGTTTGGGGTCAGCCAGTGTAGCTCTGACTTGTGCTAGTAATTGCCGATAGGCGTCAGGGAGATTGAAATGCTGGATCACATTTTCCATAGCTTGGAGAATAGCAGAGCTGTCGGCCTCTGCGGGTAGAGGAGTCAAGGGGTGAGCCAGAGCAATAGCATCGTTGAGAGCATAGGAAGCTTGTAGCTGCGCATCGCTATCTGTCACATCATCTAGCCACAAGAGAGCCAAGAGAAAGAGATGGACTGTGTCCAAGGTTTCTTGACTGATGCCCAAGACATCAAATGGATTGAGGTCGAAACAGCGCAGCTCCAAGTAAGTAATGCCTTGTTCTAGGTAATCTCGATTTCGTTTTTGACCGCGAAAGCGTACGGGCGAGTAAAATTCCTTTTCTGCACTTAAGTCACCAGACTTGACATAGGCCTCGATGTCTGAGACATAGCTTTCCAGCGAGCTAAATGAGACATGGACATGCTCCTCATTGACATATCCATGATGGCTATTGCGGAGTGAACGGACAGGAGCCTCAACTTGCTTGTCGTAAAAGCCAGCTTCTGCCAGTGGAGCTGCACCATAAAGATAGGTCAAGAACCAGCGGAAACGGAGGAAATTACGAGCCAATTTGAGATAGAGAGCATTTTTAAAATCTTTGAGGGAGGTGAAGTCACTAGCCTCAAAGAGGGCTGTCATCAAATCTTTTCCTAGCTCGATATTGTAATGAATGCCGGAAATGGTCTGGAGTCGCTTGCCATACTTCTCCGCTAAACCTTGACGATAACGGAGTTCGTAGGCATTCTCGAGGTGGGCAATCTCAATCTCGTCTTCTCGGAGCTGGGGAGGCATGGACAAGGGCCACATGAGTTCTTCTCGCGAGATGGAGCGTCCAGTCACATCAGTAATGGCACCCAGCAGGCGATGAGCCTCCTGAGTTGAAGAGGCAATGGGCGTAATCAATTCGAGCTGTTGCTCGCTAAAATCTGTCTGGATATAGGGATGAAAAGTCCGAGAGCCCAAAGAGCTGGGATGAGGAGTTGATGCCAGTGTCCCTGCCTCTGTCACGCGCAGGGATTCTCTTTCCAGTCCAAAAGTCGCCTGTAAGATCGGGCTGGCAGGGTCTAGCTTTTCGAGTAAACGATCAATAGTCATCATGTTTTTCCGTCCTTAATATGGTACTTTCAGTCTATTATAAAAAAGGTCAGAAAACAACTATTCACTACGGTTCTGAGAGATTTCCGAACTTTTCTTGGCGTTTTGTGGAATTATTTCAGGAAAATAGAAATTTTAGAAAAGAGTAATTCGCTTTTAAAAGCGAAAATCCAAATTCAAAAGTCGCCCAATCTTGAAAAAAAATCAAAATTCTCTTATAATAAAGTGTAAGATACGTTTGCAGGTGAAACTCCTGCCTTGTAGATTAAGAAAGGAAGAGCTCTCGCAGCTCAGACGAAATTATGACATCAGTTGTTGTTGTAGGAACCCAATGGGGAGATGAAGGAAAAGGGAAAATTACGGATTTCCTTTCGGCCAATGCTGAAGTGATTGCCCGCTACCAAGGCGGTGATAATGCTGGACATACGATTGTGATTAACGGGAAAAAATATAAATTGCACTTGATTCCGTCAGGAATTTTCTTCCCAGAAAAGATCTCAGTGATTGGAAATGGAATGGTGGTCAATCCTAAATCTCTGGTCAAGGAGTTGGCTTATCTGCACCAAGAAGGTGTTACTACAGATAATTTGCGTATTTCAGACCGTGCCCATGTCATTCTGCCTTATCATATCGAGCTGGATCGCCTGCAAGAGGAAGCTAAAGGAGACAATAAAATTGGTACGACGATCAAGGGAATCGGCCCTGCCTACATGGACAAGGCTGCGCGTGTTGGTATCCGTATCGCAGACCTCTTGGATAAAGACATTTTCAGAGAGCGCTTGGAGCGTAATCTAGCTGAGAAAAATCGTCTCTTTGAGAAATTGTACGATAGCCAAGCTATGAACATTGACGATATTTTTGAAGAATACTATGAATACGGTCAGCAAATCAAGCAGTATGTGACTGACACATCTGTCATCCTCAATGACGCTCTGGATCAAGGCAAGCGTGTCCTCTTTGAAGGGGCTCAAGGCGTTATGCTGGATATTGACCAAGGTACCTATCCATTTGTAACTTCGTCTAACCCAGTTGCTGGTGGGGTGACGATTGGTTCAGGTGTTGGTCCGAGCAAAATTGACAAGGTTGTTGGTGTCTGCAAGGCCTATACTAGCCGTGTCGGTGATGGACCATTCCCAACAGAGCTTTTTGATGAAGTGGGCGAACGCATTCGCGAAGTGGGTCATGAATACGGTACAACGACTGGCCGTCCACGTCGTGTGGGCTGGTTTGACTCCGTTGTGATGCGTCACAGCCGCCGCGTATCAGGAATTACCAACCTTTCTCTCAACTCCATTGACGTTTTGAGTGGTCTGGATACAGTCAAAGTCTGCGTGGCTTACGATTTGGATGGGGAGCGAATCGATCACTATCCAGCAAGTCTGGAGCAGCTCAAACGCTGCAAGCCAATTTATGAAGAATTGCCAGGTTGGTCAGAAGACATCACTGGTGTCCGCAGCCTAGAAGACCTACCGGAAAATGCCCGCAATTATGTTCGTCGTGTCAGCGAGCTGGTTGGAGTCCGCATTTCGACCTTCTCAGTCGGACCAGGTCGCGAGCAAACCAATATCTTGGAAAGTGTTTGGTCAAGTTTATAAGCAAATGAAGACAAGAGAGTAGGACAGAAATCGGTAATTCGTTAGAATTCGATTTCGTCGTCCCACCTCTGCACAGTTGAGTAAGGCTCTAAAAGCTGATGAAATCAGCCTAGTAGAGCCCACTCAACCACTGCGTCTTGCTCGACAATCAAAAGACAATTGAGAGGCTAGGACTTTTGTCCCAGCCTCTTTTGGAAAACAGAAAGAGGAAAAAATGTATCAAACGATTTTATTTGACCTAGACGGTACCTTGACCAATTCAGAACTAGGGATTACTAACTCGGTGGCCTATGCCTTAGGAAAATATGGGATTGAAGTGCCAGACAAGAAAGCATTAAGAGTTTTTATCGGTCCGCCCTTGCAGGATTCTTTTGAGCGCTTTTATGGATTTTCTAAGGAAGAATGTTTAAAGGCCATTGACTACTATCATGAGTACTTTTCTGAAAAAGGCCTTTCTGAAAATGAGGTCTATCCAGGTATCCCTGACTTGTTGGCTTCTCTCAAGCAGGCTGGCAAACAGTTGATTGTAGCTACGTCAAAACCTGAAGAATTTTCCATTCAAATTCTCAAACATTTTGGTTTATATGACTATTTTGACTTTGTCGCTGGCGCGACCATGGACAGAAAACGTAGTAAAAAAAGCGATGTTATCCAGTATGCCTTAGAACAAAATCAGATTACAGACTTGGCGCATACCATCATGATTGGAGACAGGGAGCATGATGTGCTTGGCGCTCAGGCGCAAAAGATTGATTCTATCGGTGTCCTTTATGGCTTTGGTAGCAGGGAAGAATTGGAAGAAGCCGGCGCCACCTATATTGCCCAAGAAGTTAGCGATATTGCAGCTTTTATAGGCTAATCTTTTAGAGATTCTTGATTTACTATTTCAATAAATGTATAATAGTTATAATTAAATTGCACAGATAAAAAAGTGACGATGTGAATTTGTCACGATATCTATTAGAATCTGCACTTTTCTATTTTGATAGGTGATGATTATGAGAAATATTTACAAGTACATTGATAAGAAGTACCTTTTTCCTATTTTTCTAGGGCGTATTGTGAATAGTGGTTTGGTGTTGGCGCAACCTCTGATTTTAACAAAGGCTTTGAAGTTGGATCAAGACGGCCTTTCTTATGAAAAGATTCTCAATTTTGCTTTATTTGGTTTGTCTGTCTATCTTGTTATCTATAGTCTGATGCTGTTTTCAAACCATTCGCACAATATCTTTCGAAGGGAAATTAACAAAAGTGTCCGTGCTCTTTTATTTAAAAAGGTCATATTGAATCCTAAATTTTCCAATGATGAAAAAGTTAGTCTGCTAACTCAAGATATGGAATATGTGGGTGATAATTATTTAGAAAATATAAATGTTATGGTGAGTTGGGGATTTGTAGCCCTTGTCACAGCCATTTACATTGTTTCACAAAATTTTCTCTTAGGACTTATTTTTGTGATTTTTACGATTATGAGACCAATTCCTCAGTTCATCATGAATCGTCGTTTACAAGATTCAGGAGACAGCTGGTCCAAACTTAGAACAAAATTACATGGGCTTGTCTCAGATAGTATGCAAGGCAGCCAAACCTTACGGATTAATCAGGCCATGAAGCTGAATGAAGAGCGAGTGAATGATTTAAACGGAGAATATCAAAGAGCCATCCAAAGATTTTGTTTTACACATAATATTATTTTTTTCTTTAATGGTTTTATGATCTTTTTTAGTCAGGTTGTTCCTCTTGCTTTAGGCTTTTATTTGAGTTTGCAGGGGAATTCTATTTCCATCACAAGCCTTATTTCTATGTATGTGGCTGCGGGGATGCTGGTCGAACCGATTCAAACTCTGATGTACAGTGCAGCCAATCTCCAAGGTGCCCTACCAACTGCGAACCGCCTGTTTAAAATTATCGAAGAAGAACCTGATTTTGAAGAGACAAGGGATCAATTTGTCGAAAATCTTGAATCTTTGCGATTAAATCATATTTCAAAAAGCTTTGCTGGACGTCAACTTTTTTCTGATTTGACGGCGACGATTTCAGTAGGTCAGAAGGTCTTAATCAAAGGGCCGAGTGGGTCTGGTAAGACGACTCTTTTTCGCTTGATTTTAGGAGAAGAAGTATGTGATGAGGGAGACATTTTCGTTCAGTATAATGGCAATCAGATAACGAGTCATTTCCAAAGGAATATCGGTTTAATTAGTCAGCATCCCTTCCTGTTTAACGATACTATCCGCTATAATCTAACTTTTGGTCAGCCTTTTCAGGATCATGAATTATTGGAGGTATTGGGCCGAGTTGGCTTAATAGATGAATTTCAGGATATTTTGAATGTAGAGATTCATAATAATGGTGAAAACATTTCAGGAGGTCAACGTGTCAGATTGGAATTAGCTCGTTTTCTCTTACGTGAGAAGGATATTTTATTAGCGGACGAAGTGACATCAGCTTTGGATGAAAAAAATAGTCGTCTGGTTAGAGACCTGATCTTTTCTTTACCGATCACTGTGCTGGAAATAGCCCATCATATTGATGAAGAAGAGCGCTATGACCAAATCCTTGAGTTACGTAAAGGATGAGTGATGTCACAATAGTTGTTTCTGCGACAAAGAGTAGTAAGCCAGCAATTTGTCTGATATTTTTGAGATTCTAAGTGGCGATATTTCCAAAATCATCAATACTCAGAGAGCTTAAGCTTTATTTAAGATAGGCCAGCTATACTAGAAGCATGAACAAAGACCTCCTAACTTTGTTTAAACCTCCTAAACTTTTTCATAATAATCTCCCATAAGAGTCGCCCAATCGGCGGCTTTTTTGTGAGTTATAAGCTGCCTGTGGTATAATGAACAAAGGAACTGAAAGGAAGAGGGAAGAGATGGACTACACGATAGAGGAAAAAGAAATGTTTATGAGGGAAGCTCTGAAGGAGGCAGAGATTGCCCTTGCCAATGATGAAATACCGATTGGTTGTGTCTTGGTCAAGGATGGTCAGATTATCGGACGCGGGCATAATGCGCGTGAGGAGTTGCAGCGGGCAGTCATGCATGCGGAAATCATGGCCATTGAAGAGGCCAATCAGCAGGAAAATAGCTGGCGTCTGCTGGATACGACGCTTTTTGTCACGATTGAGCCCTGCGTCATGTGCAGTGGCGCCATCGGCTTGGCTCGAATTCCCAAGGTGATCTATGGGGCGAAAAATCAGAAATTTGGGGCTGGGGGTAGTCTCTACGATATTCTGACGGATGAGCGGTTGAATCATCGCGTAGAGGTTGAAAGCGGCCTTTTAGAAGAAGAATGTGCGGCGATTATGCAGAACTTTTTCAGAAATCGTAGGAAAAAGTAAAGAAAATTAGCCAAAAAAGAAAGTTTGTGTTATACTAATTAGTGGAGCAACAGTTCTGCGTGAAGCGGGTCAGGGGAGGAATCCAGCAGCCCTAAGCGAAGTGAACTGTGTGCTCTTTTTCTATGCCTCTTAACGAATCAACTCCGAAGGAGGAAGATGAGTTTAGAGACATTGACGTAGTTTGAGCGAAGCGAGAACTAGGTTCCAATGTTGAATCAATCAAGCCTAAAGGACGCTGAAAATCTCAACTTGCTCATGAAATTGGGGGCAGGAATTTTCTGGTAAAAATAGCAGATTGCGCAAACGATTGCGTTCGCTTCTGGTCTAGGATTTGCAAAATTGTAAAAAATTAACAAAATTTTATATTAAAGCGTTTTCATTGAAGGAATTACTTGCTAAAAAAGTATGAAAGCGATATGATAGAGTGGAAGAAAAAATGGAGGAATATCATGTCACATATTAAATTTGATTATTCAAAAGTTTTAGATAAATTTGTTGCCCCACATGAAGTGGAATACATGCAAGCACAAGTAACTGCAGCAGACGAATTGATCCGCAAAGGAACAGGTGCTGGTAGCGACTTCCTAGGTTGGTTGGACCTTCCTGAAAACTATGATCGTGAAGAATTTGACCGCATTTTGAAGGCTGCAGAGCAAATCAAGTCAGACAGCGATGTCTTGGTTGTGATCGGTATCGGTGGATCTTACCTCGGTGCCAAAGCAGCTATCGACTTCTTGAACCACCACTTTGCAAACTTGCAAACAAAAGAAGAGCGCAAGGCCCCACAAATCCTTTATGCTGGGAACTCAATCTCCTCTACTTACCTTGCTGACTTGGTAGAGTACGTAGCAGACAAAGACTTCTCAGTAAACGTGATTTCTAAATCAGGTACAACAACTGAACCAGCGATTGCTTTCCGTGTCTTCAAAGAACTCTTGATTAAGAAATATGGCCAAGAAGAAGCCAACAAACGGATCTATGCAACAACTGACCGCGTCAAAGGTGCTGTGAAAGTTGAAGCAGATGCCAACGGTTGGGAAACATTTGTGGTTCCAGATGACATCGGTGGACGTTTCTCAGTCTTGACAGCAGTTGGTTTGCTTCCAATCGCTGCATCAGGTGCTGACATCAAAGCCCTTATGGAAGGTGCTAACGCAGCTCGTAAAGATTATACTTCAGACAAGATTGCTGAAAATGAAGCTTACCAATACGCAGCCGTTCGTAACATCCTTTACCGCAAAGGCTATGCAACTGAAATCTTGGTAAACTACGAGCCATCACTTCAATACTTCTCAGAATGGTGGAAACAATTGGCTGGTGAATCAGAAGGGAAAGACCAAAAAGGTATCTACCCAACTTCAGCTAACTTCTCAACTGACTTGCACTCACTTGGTCAATTTATCCAAGAAGGAACTCGTATCATGTTTGAAACTGTTGTCCGTGTTGACAAACCACGTAAGAACGTGATTATTCCTACTTTGGAAGAAGACCTTGACGGACTCGGTTACCTTCAAGGTAAAGACGTTGACTTTGTAAACAAAAAAGCGACTGACGGTGTTCTTCTTGCCCACACAGACGGTGACGTACCAAACATGTATATAACCCTTCCTGAGCAAGATGCCTTCACTCTTGGCTATACCATCTACTTCTTCGAATTAGCAATCGCTCTTTCAGGCTACTTGAATGCCATCAACCCATTCGACCAACCAGGTGTTGAAGCTTACAAGAAAAATATGTTTGCTTTGCTGGGCAAACCAGGCTTTGAAGAGCTTGGTGCAGAATTGAATGCACGCCTATAATGCAGCATGGAACCTTCCTTCGGGGAGGTTTTTTGCTCTTTTAAAAATCAACTGCTAGCCTGCTTTGTTAGCCAGCTCGCTATCTGGGTTTTTCACTTATTTATCCACTCAGCGATGGTTTTCCTTTCCCTGATTATATGTTACAATCAGAGAAGATGCAGTAGCAATGTGATAGACTTTTATCTAGAAAATTGAGTTTGCTGCTATTTGGACGCTTCTAGAAAAGCAGAGGACCAAGATTGGAAAGGAGTTCGGATGAAGTTATTATTGGCTGAAAAGGTGAAACAAAAATAGTCATATATAGTTGGTTTCGTGGGCACGGACGAGAGTTCGTGCCTTTTTGCTTGTGTGCTTTCAAGCTAAGCCGGTTCAAAATATGATATACTGGAATAAAGTTATATTAGTATAGCAAGCTTCATGGTGCATACAATCGCTGGATATTGTTCAGTATGAATGGTATAGAAAAGAGAATAGTAGCATTCAGCGAAGAGGCATTGTGAACTGTTAATAGAGTCGTCTTTTCAATGATAGAATAGTCAATAGATGAGGAGGAGTTATGGGAAAGAGAAATCTGGAAGCTTTGAGGCAGAAACATCAATCGAAATTCAAGAAGGATCAAACGAAAAAGCCAGCCAATAGCCAATCATCCTTTCTATCCAAATGGAAAACCAAGGAAGACAAACATATCAAACCATCTGCTGGACTGAAAGAAGTGCAGGGAGGACCAAAAGAAAATCATCCTCGTCCTTCTGTTTCGTCTCCATCAAAAGTGGTCTTTCCAATAGAGAGCTCAAGCAATGAGCCGTCTGCTGTCTCTTCGATAGAGGATAAAAATGGCTATGGGGCTAAAACAAGTCCTCAAGACCAGCCGGTGTTTTCTGAGCAGTTAGCAGGAGTTCAGCAGGTAAAGGAGCCTCTGTCGCTTCTATCACAGAATTTGTTGGAATTAAAGCAGAGAGAGCTGAAGCGTCTCATTTCTAGTTTAGAATCACTGAAAGCTAAAAAACAAAATCAAGTCTTTCGTGGAAATCAAGCTAGCCAGCCGATGTCAGGCCTTATAACGGAAGCAAAACAGGTAAAGCTTTCTCCGCGAATAAGCGCTAATGAGCTTGCTAGAGAGATAGATAAAGTAGAGTTTAAGAAGAAAAAACTAGGAATCTTTTCTAAGATAAGGGTGATGCTACTTTCTAGTTTGGGGATTATGGCTTTTTTGGCTCAGACTGGAAAAACATGGCTAGAGATGGAAAAGGCAAGAGATAAAGAAAAAGCTGCAGCTATTTCTCGTATGTTAGACTCATATGGAAAGAATCAGGATTTAAAATCTGCTAATCGTCCAGAATGGATTGCTAAAAAAGAAGAGTATCAGTTTCATCTTACCTATGATGATGTCACTTCTTTGTTCTCAGACTTCACTTCATCGGTTCCAAATCTGACAAAGGTCGACGAGGTGGTTGCAAAGTTAGGGAAAGCTGAGTCTGGTAGGGAAACGAACCAAGATGACCTAATTAAGACGATAGCTTTAAACTATTCACAAGCAGGGACGGAAGCGAAAGTTAACCTCTCTTTTAAGAGCTATCTTGGTCCTTCTGAAACTCCTAAGTTGCAGTCCCTAAAATGTACGCATCTCAGTAGTGCGCATCTACCAAACCGAAATGCTCAACTCACTCGTCAAGAACTTGCTGGTATAGAGAAAGGAAAGACCTACCAAGAGATTGTCAGTCAGTTGGGACTTCCAGAGCGCCTTGATTGGAATGGGGGAATCTTGGGCAATGCTACTCTATCGATTTATTACCGTTTAGAGGATGGGCAGGAGGTCGGTTTTTCTTTTGAAAATAAAAACTCTCAAAGCTACCAATTGACAGAGAGTTCAGGTTTGGAAAGTGAAGCGGGAGATGCAGGTGCTTAGTAGCACTTGCCTAGCAGGAGAATCAGCCGTTTGTAGAAAGGGAATGAGCAATCAAGTTTTTAGTTGATAGGTGAAAAGGTGAAAGATAGAAATTTAGAAGCATTGAGGCGGGAACATAAATCCAAGTTTAAAGCCAGAAACACTTCGTCGATCAAGAATCAGCGGGAACGGGGAGGAGTTGCCCTCGAACAGACAAAGGCTTTATCCAAACCAATTCATAAAACGAAGTCTAGGAAACTAAAGGTATCACAAAAATCCCCTTTTTTCAGGGTAGTGAGTGCTGTCGCCCTGCTAGGTGTTGTGATAGGACTACTCGTCCTAATTGGGAATTGGACAAATTCTCACCGAAAGAATGAGTTCATAAGCACAGAATCAAAATATACTTCTCCAAATGCTGAAGTTTTGGATTGGGAACCAAGGGATTTTATAAAGTATGAGATTGAAGAGGACGAGGATAAAAATATGACAGTGTCCGATTTTGTTCGCCAACATGGTTTAGCTAAAAGCAGCGATGAAACGGTGATTGGCAAGAAGGATAAATTATTATCACTGATCTATGATTTGAAGGGAGGAGGCTTTGCCGTCTTTCAATTCTGGGATTTTGGTTCAGGTCTACATCTTACCAGCATAGCTTATAATATTTATCAAAATGAGGATTTGACGGGGGAACGGCTTTCCTTCCTTAAGGGAATGACGTCAGATGAAGAAAATGGCATCACTGATCTAGAAGTGATAGAACATTTGGGACTTTCCAACAACTACTACAAAGCAGTGGTGAAAGGATATTACAGTATGTCTATGGGCTATAGGGCAGAGGATAAAACCTTCTTCCATTTAAACTTTGTCAAGGGCAAGGACGGACAATTTCATTTGAATAAAGTTCAAGAGTCTAAATAGCATACTAGTTGCTAATAAAGTCCTAACTGTATAACCGAATTGTGTTATAATAGAGAAATAAAAGAGATAGGAGAGGGACTTTCCTCTCCCAACAAAGAATAGAAAGAACAAAGAGGTGACGCCATGTCTGCTACGAAAATGAATGCTCAAGAAATCATCAAATTTATCGCTGATGCCAAGAAAAAAACTCCTGTCAAGGTAACCTTTGATGGAGAATTGCACGGATCGATTCCTTGGTCTGTTGTGAAGCTAGGCAATGTTCTTTTTGGAGATTGGGAAGAAATCAAGCCACTCCTAGCGAACTTAGAGGAAAATAAGACCTATGTCGTAGAGCAGGATGCCCGCAACTCAGCGGTGCCGCTTTTGGACAAGCGTGACATCAATGCCCGCATTGAGCCGGGCGCTACTATCCGTGACCAAGTCGAAATTGGTGATAATGCTGTCATCATGATGGGGGCAGTCATCAATATCGGCGCAGAAATTGGTGCTGGGACCATGATTGATATGGGTGCTATTCTGGGCGGCCGAGCTATTGTCGGCAAAAACAGTCATATCGGTGCTGGTGCGGTTCTGGCGGGAGTCATTGAGCCGGCTAGTGCTGAGCAAGTTCGGGTTGGCGATAACGTGCTGATTGGTGCCAATGCGGTTGTGATTGAAGGTGTACAAATTGGCAGTGGTTCCGTTGTTGCGGCCGGTGCGATTGTGACCCAGGATGTTCCGGAAAACGTAGTGGTTGCTGGCGTTCCGGCACGAGTCATCAAGACCATTGACGAGAAGACCCAGCAGAAGACAGCTCTGGAAGATGCTCTGCGTACTCTTTAAAAATAACATAAATTTGAATTGATTGGGTGTGGCCCAACGCTCTGACTGGTCTGACAAGATTTTAAAGGAAAGAAATAATGCTTGATTATCTGAAAATTCGCCGTGATTTGCACCAGATACCAGAAATCGGTCTGGAAGAATACAAGACCCATACTTACTTGATGCAGGTCATTGATGGACTGACAGCAGGTCTAGACTTTGTGGAAATCCGAACTTGGCGGACGGGTATTTTGGTCTTTATCAAGGGAAGTTCACCGGATAAGACGATTGGCTGGCGAACAGATATTGATGGTCTTCCGATTGTGGAGGATACAGGACTGGACTTTGCCAGTACCCATGAGGGCCGGATGCATGCCTGCGGACACGATATGCATATGACTGTTGCCCTAGGCCTGCTGGAACAAGCTGTGAGCACTCAGCCTACCCACAATCTGCTCTTTCTCTTTCAGCCTGCAGAGGAAAATGAAGCTGGCGGTATGCTTATGTATGAAGACGGTGCCTTTGGCGACTGGCTGCCAGATGAATTTTACGGTCTTCATGTGCGACCGGACCTTAAGGTCGGCGATATTGCCACTAACAGAGGAACCCTCTTTGCTGGGACCTGTGAAGTTAAGCTGACTTTTAAGGGAAAGGGCGGTCATGCGGCTTTTCCTCATGAAGCCAATGATGCTTTGGTGGCAGCTAGCTACTTTATCACCCAGGTGCAGACCATTGTCAGTCGCAATGTCGATCCGATCGAGGGAGCGGTTGTGACCTTTGGTTCGCTCCATGCTGGCACGACCAACAATGTCATCGCAGAAACGGCCTTTCTGCATGGCACCATTCGGACTCTGACTCAGGAAATGAACCTCTTGACTCAGAAGCGCTTACGGGAAATAGCAGAGGGCATAGCCCAAAGTTTCGATCTGGAATTGGACTTGGAGCTTAAACAAGGCGGCTATCTGCCTGTGGAAAATCATCCTAGTCTGACAGACGAATTGATGGACTTTTTCCAGAAGGAAGAAGGAGTACAGCTGATTGATATTGCGCCGGCTATGACAGGCGAGGACTTTGGCTATCTGCTCAGCAAGGTCAAGGGCGTCATGTTCTGGCTGGGAGTGGACAGTCCCTATGCCCTCCATCATCCCAAGATGACACCAGACGAGGCAGCCCTGCCCTTTGCTATTGAAAAGATTGGGAAATTCCTAGATTATAAAATCAACGAAAGATAAAGAAAGGTTGGACGAGCTGCATGAAAAAAGAGTTGAGACAAGCTGTATTGAACCAGATGAAGAAACTTTCAGGAAAAGAAAAAGAGCAGGCAGACAGCTGGCTGACCCAGAGCTTGCTCAACTCAAAGGCATATCAAGAGGCTGAGGTTATAGCAACCTACCTCTCTATGCCGCATGAAGTCTCAACTGCAGCTGTTATCAAGCAGGCACAGTTGGACGGCAAGCGGGTTTTGGTGCCCAAAACCTATGGCCGGGGTCGGATGATATTTGTGGATTATGATGAAAGCCGCCTGCAAAAGAGCTCTTTTGGCCTTATGGAGCCGACGAGCGAAGAGGCTGTGGAGAAGACGGAGATTGATCTGATTCATGTGCCGGGTGTGGTTTTCAATTCTCAAGGCTTTCGGATCGGTTACGGAGGCGGCTACTATGACCGTTATCTGGCTGATTATAAAGGAGCAAGCATCAGCACTATTTATGCAGTCCAGCAGGCAGATTTTACACCAGCTCAACATGATGTCGCAGTAAAGAAGTTACTCATTTATGAAACAAATCTTTGATAGAGACTATCCTGTGACAAGTATCCTGCTTATCCTAACGAGCCTTGTTTTCGTTTTGATGTTTCTTTCCTACGGTTTTCAATACAGCAGTTCCGAAGCCTTGTATTACTTCGGAGCTGTGCATGGTTACACGATTCAAGCGTTGCCGGAGCAGTTTTGGCGGGTTTTTGCTGCTATTTTTATCCATATTGGTTTGGAGCATTTTGTGGTCAATATGCTGACGCTCTACTTTATTGGTCGACAGATTGAGGCTATCTTTGGCTCTTGGAAATTCTTGATTCTTTATCTAATGTCAGGAGCGATGGGGAATTTATTTGTTGTCTATTTTTCACCCAATAGCCTGGCAGCCGGAGCGTCTACTGCTCTTTTTGGTATTTTTGCTTCCGTTGTTGTGCTTCGTTATGCTACGCGAAACTACTATCTACAGCAGCTGGGCCAATCTTATATGAGCCTGCTAGCTGTCAATCTGGTCATGAGTTTTTTACCGGGAATTAGCCTTGCAGGTCACTTGGGTGGTCTAGTCGGCGGAGCTTTAGGAGCTGTGATCTTACCAGTATCGGGAGAGCGCTACGCTTTTAGCAAGTCTCAACGGTTTTTATCACTGGCAGCCTACCTTGGATTAGCAGCTATTTTGATTCTTCTGACTTTTCAACGACCAATTTTTTAAGAAATGAACTCAATTACCGCTTTTTAAAGTGGTATTCTTTTTATAAATATGATTTTTATGAAGTAAGGGATTTTATTTTAAAGGCTCATAATAAGTCATAAATCAGGAATAAACTAGGAATGTTTCTATCTCTACTTTTTCATCAATGTATGTTTTCTCTATTTTCTATCTGTAAAAGGTATAAAAAAACATTTTTGTAAGCGCTTGCAAAAAGACCTAAAAAGGACTATACTAGAACTATAAACATCAGGGGGCATCCCCAAAAAACAAAAAGGAGTTCATAATGAAGAAGACAATCTTTAAAATTGCTATTTCATTAATGGCAATCATGCTCTTACCTATCCAAGCTGTGCAAGCCTGCTGTGGCTTCATTATTGGTCGGCATTTGACCAAGGATGGATCAACACTTTTTGGTCGGACAGAAGACTATCCTTACTACCCGAATGGTGGCAAGCATAACAAAAACTATGTTGTTGTGGAAGCTAAGAAATATAAGGAAGGCGACCAGATTGTGGATGAGTCCAATGGTTTCACCTATCCACGTGCAGCCAGCGAAATGAAATATACTGCAACCTATGATTCTGCGCGTGGTGATGGTAGTAACGGTGCTTTTGGAGAACATGGCTTTAATGAAGCAGGTGTTTCTATGTCATCCACAGTTACAGCAATTCCAAATAAAAAGGTTCTTGAGAAAGATCCTCTGAAAGCAGATGGCTTGGCCGAAGCTGCTATGTTAGATGTGATTTTACCTCGTGCTAAAACAGCTCGTGAAGCAATTGAGTTGCTTGGAAAAGTCATTCAAGAAAAGGGCTCTGCTGAAGGGAATACAGTGGTGGTTGCCGATCAAAAAGAGACTTGGTACATGGAAATCTTGTCTGGCCACCAATACGTAGCCGTGAAAGTTCCTGAAGATAAGTACGCAGTATTTGCTAATACTTATTACCTTGGCCATGTAGATTTGAAGGACAAAGAAAATGTTATTGCTTCTGAAGATGTAGAGAAAGTAGCCAAAGAAGCAGGAAACTACAAGACAGATAAAGATGGTAATTTCCATATTGCTAAATCATACGGACCTGAAAAATATGCAGAAGGCGACCGTTCTCGTACTTATGCAGGAATCACACTGCTTGATCCAAAATCTAAAATTACTTACGAGGATGAGGAGTACGAGCTTTTCCGCTCTCCAACAGATCCAAACAAGAAATTCACTCTTGAAGATGCCTTTGCTATGCAACGGAACCGCTTTGAACATTTGAATGGCCGTTTCGTACCAGATGATCAAATTGGCGTTAAGAAACAAGGTGATGATGGGGCAAATGATGCTGTTCGTAAAGATCAGTACAAATACGCTTTAGGTAATGAAAATGTTATCGATGCCCATGTCTACCAAATTGATCCGAAACTGCCAAAATCTTTCGGTGGTAAAGTTTGGCTCGGTTTGGGACCATCACGTAACACACCATATGTGCCTTTCTATGGCAATGTTCAGGATACTTACAAGGCCTTCAAACCACAGACAGCTACCTACGATCCAAATTCATGGTACTGGACAGTATGGCACATTGATCAGATGGCTATCAAGAACCAAGATATCTTTGGCAAGAGTGTTCAAGACCATTGGAAGCTGATGGAAAAACAATTTATCGCTGATCAAGAGAAAAAAGATATTGAGAACTATTCACTGAAAGATCAACCAGATGCTGCGAAGGCTACTGAAGGTAAAGTGACTAAAGATTCTCTTGAAATGTCAGATCGACTTTTCCAACACTTCAAGGACTATGAAAAGCTGATGGAAAAACGTTTAGAAGCTGCTGGACGTAAGTCTGATCCTTATCGTGCTTCACAACCAGACGATAAACAAGATCCATCAACACCTGAAAAACCGGATACTCCGAAGCCACCACAAAAACCACAAATTACGGATGATGCAAATAAAACTATCATTCCAGCACCAGATTATACTGCAGCTCCTCCAACACATGATATTCCTGCCAATGCAGAAGGGAATCCAAACAATCGCTTTGGATCTGCAGCTAAAGCAAATGTGCAAGTGTTTGGACAACCATCTGTTCGTACTGAAGTGCCTCAAGTACAAAGCCAGACTCCTCAAGCACCAAGTCAGGCTCCACAAATAACAGTTGCGAATGCAGAAGGGAATCCAAATAATCGTTTTGGGTATGCGGCTAATTCTGATAATGGAAAAAATTTCAAGAATGTAGAAACCTTTGTTACTACCAAATGAGTCCCAATCAAAACAACAAGTGAAAAACACCTAGTAAATCTAGGTGTTTTTCTGTACGATGATAAAAGCTGACGCATCAGCTAATCTATTGCTTGTGCACTTCTATTATTTTTTCGTTTTCTTATCTAATTTTTTGCCTAAATCGATAATGTATTGCTTCAAATCATCCTTAACCTGAGGGTGTTTGAGGGCATAATCGATAGAAGTTTTCATGAAGCCAAACTTGTCGCCGACATCATAGCGGTCGCCTTTGAATTCACGGGCAAAAACGCGCTGAGTCTTGTTGAGGGTATCGATGGCATCAGTCAGCTGAATTTCATTACCAGCGCCGGGAGTTTGTTTTTCCAAGATTTCAAAAATTTCTGGCGTTAGCAGGTAGCGACCGATAATGGCCAAATCACTTGGTGCATCCTCTGGTGCTGGTTTTTCGACAAATTTTTCAACGCTATAGAGGCCATTGACGCCTTCGCCTTGCGGTGCAATAACGCCATAAGCAGAGACTTCTTCGTGAGGAACTTGCATAACTGCAATGGTAGATGCGTGGGTTGCTGCATAGTCATCCATGAGTAGCTTGGTGAGTGGCACTGCCTTGTCATTGGTAATATCCATCAAATCATCACCTAGCATGACCACAAAAGGTTCATTTCCGACGAAGGCCTTAGCTTGAAGGACGGCATCCCCGAGTCCACGTGGATGACTCTGACGGATAAAATGCAAGCCAATACCAGTGGTTTCATCCACCAGCTTGAGCAAGTCGTTCTTGCCCTTTTCCTTAAGGTTGTATTCTAGTTCAAAGTTGGAGTCAAAGTGGTCCTCGATGGAACGTTTTGACTTCCCTGTGACAACCAGAATGTCTTTGATTCCAGATTTGAGAGCTTCCTCGACGATAAACTGAATAGTTGGTTTGTCAACGATGGGCAGCATTTCCTTGGCTAGTGCCTTAGTGGCTGGTAAGAAGCGGGTACCGAGACCGGCTGCAGGGATGACTGCTTTTCTGACTTTTGACATAATTTTCTCCTTTATAAAAAATACTGTAACTTAAGACCACTCATTTTCAGCTTTGAATTCATTGCTCATCATATCATGGATGGCATCTTTGATATCATGGCCGTCATAGATGACCTTGTAAATAGCCTGGGTAATTGGCATGTAGACACCGAGCTCTTGAGCTAGTTCGTAGGCGGCTTTGGTAGTAGAGATTCCTTCGATAACCATGCCCATGTTGGATTCAATATCAGCCAATTTTTCGCCACGACCCAGCGCATCTCCGGCCCGCCAGTTGCGAGAGTGGACAGAAGTTCCTGTGACAATCAAGTCGCCGACACCAGAAAGACCGCTGTAAGTCAGAGGGTTGGCTCCCAGTTTGACACCAAGTCGAGTAATTTCAGCCAGACCGCGTGTGATGATGGCAGCTTTGGCATTGTCACCATAGCCCAGTCCGTGGAGAGCTCCGGCTCCAACTGCGATGATATTTTTCAGAGCACCTGCTGTTTCTACGCCGACGACATCGGTATTAGTGTAGAGGCGGAAGTAGTGGTTGCTGAAGAGTTCCTGTACATATTTAGCAGTTTCAAGATCCTTAGATGCTGCGGTAATCAGGGTAATGTCGCGAACGATGGTTTCCTCAGCGTGGCTAGGACCTGAAACAACGACAATCTCGCTACGCAAGTCAGCAGGGATTTCCTCTTCCAGAATAGTTGAAATCCGTTGGTGGCTATTAGGTTCCAGTCCCTTGGATGCATGCATGATTTTTACCTTGTGATCCAAGGTTTGCGCAACTTGTTTGGCTACCAGACGGGTCACCTTGGTCGGCACGACAAAAAGTACAGCATCTACGTTTTCTAGAGCATCTTTCAAGTCGTGATAAGCCTTGATTTCTTCGCTTAGAACAACATCTTTGAAATAGCGTTTGTTTGTATGCTGGTTATTGATCTCGTCAATCTGCTCTGCAATATTGCCCCAAATCCGGACTTCATGGCCATTATCATTGAGGACTTGCGATAGAGCCGTTCCCCAAGAACCGGGGCCAATCACAGCAATTCGTTGTTTATCCATCTTTTCTCCTTGTACGAGACCCACAAAAGGACTCACTTGCTTTTAGAGTTATTTATTATATTGTACCATATAATAACTGAAATTTCTTACTTGACATTGTTTTTATGTGTGATATAGTAAGGAAGCTAAACAAAGTTAAAAATCTACGAGGAGGAATTATGTTCAGAAAAGCTTTATCAGCCTATAAATTATTTATCTTTTTATCTCTTCTGATGACATCGCTGATGCTGGCTAGCTCGCTGTTGCAGCCCTTGTATCTCAAAGATGTCTTGAATGCTCTTTTGACAGGAAATCGGCAAGAAATCTATCGTTTGGGGGCTTGGTTGCTGGGCTTTGGTCTGGTTGGCTTGCTCGCTGGTGGGGCAAATGTGACTCTGGCAGCCTATATTTCCCAAGGTGTGTCGTCGGATTTACGGGAAAAAACCTTTCGGAAAATCCAGACCTTCTCTTATGCCAATATTGAACAGTTCAATGCAGGGAATCTCGTCGTCCGAATGACCAATGACATCAACCAAGTGCAAAATTTGGTCATGATGATGTTTCAGATTTTATTCCGCCTGCCTATTTTATTTTTAGGTTCCTTTATTTTGGCGGTGGTGACCATTCCTTCCTTGTGGTGGGTGATTGTTTTGATGGTCTTTTTGGTCTTCTTTTTGACAGGAGTGATGATGGGCTTGATGGGTCCACGCTTTGCCAAATTCCAAGTTCTCTTAGAAAAGATCAATTCGATTGCCAAAGAAAACCTGCGTGGTGTCCGTGTCGTCAAATCTTTCGTGCAGGAGAGAGAGCAGTATCAGAAATTTACGCAAGTTTCAGATGAACTTTTGGAGCAAAATCTCTTTATTGGCTATGCCTTTTCGATCGTTCAACCAATGATGATGATCGTCGGCTACGGGGCTGTCTATCTGACCATGTGGCTCTTATCTAGCATGATACAGATGGATCCAGGCTTGGTCAGCTCGATTGTTTCTTTCATTTCTTATTTGAATCAAATCATGTTTACTATTATCATGGTTGGCTTTTTGGGCAATACCGTTACGCGTGCTATGGTTTCGATTCGGCGGATCAAGGAGGTCTTGGATACAGAGCCAGCGATGACCTTCAAGAATGAAGCTGAAGAAGATTTGGAAGGTAGTCTGGTCTTTGACCATGTGACCTTTACCTATCCGACAGATACAGAGCCTACGCTCAAGGATATTAGCTTTGAAGTTAAACCAGGAGAGATGATTGGTGTTGTCGGAGCAACGGGAGCAGGAAAATCAACTCTGGCCCAGCTTATTCCACGCCTTTTTGATCCTCAGGAAGGTTCTATCAAGATTGGTGGCAAGGACTTGCGCGACATTAGTGAAGCATCGCTGAGAAAAAATGTCTCCATCGTTCTGCAAAAAGCTATTTTATTTAAGGGAACGATTGCGGACAATCTGCGTCAAGGAAAGCAAAATGCTAGCCTGCCAGAGTTAGAACAGGCGGCGCGCATTGCTCAGGCGAGCGAGTTTATCAATCGCATGGAAGATACTTACAACAGCCAAGTCGAAGAACGGGGAAACAATTTCTCTGGTGGACAAAAGCAAAGAATGTCCATCGCACGTGGTGTCGTCAGCAATCCTAATATTCTAATCCTAGATGACTCGACTTCAGCTCTGGATGCCAAGTCCGAAAAGCTGGTTCAAGAGGCGTTGAACAAGGATTTGAAGGGAACCACAACCATCATTATTGCCCAGAAGATTAGCTCCGTTGTCCATGCGGATAAGATTTTGGTACTAGATCAAGGGCGTTTGATTGGCCAAGGTAGACATGCAGACTTGGTCGCTACAAATGATGTCTACCGAGAAATTTATGAGACACAAAAAGGAAAGGAGGACTAATATGAAGACAGCAAAATTTTTCTGGCAATATTTCAAACAGTATAAACTGGCCTTTTTGGTCGTCATGATTATGATTGTCATCTCTACGGTTTTACAGGTTCTCTTTCCGATTTTTACTGGTCTCGCCATCAGTGAGCTGGTGGAGTTGGGCAGTGCTTTTGCGAGTGGCAAGCTTGCTTCAGGTGATGTTTCGGCCTTTGCCGCTTTTCAAGGAATCATGTGGAATTTGGCGCTGGCTTTCATCTTCCTTTCGCTATCGAGCTTGATTTACATGCTGCTGATGAGTCGGATCATTTCTTACTCAACCAATGAAATGCGTAAGGGTCTCTTTGGAAAATTGGCTCGCTTGACCGTTTCCTTCTTTGACCGCCATCAAGACGGGGATATCTTGTCACGTTTTACCAGCGATTTAGATAATATCTTGCAGGCTTTCAACGAGAGCCTAGTCCAAGTGATGAGCAATATCGCTCTTTACATTGGTCTGATTATCATCATGTTTATGCGGCATGCGACCTTGGCTTGGGTGACGATTGCCAGTACGCCAGTAGCCATCATTGTCTTGGTGTCCATCGTCAAGCTGGCTCGCAAGTACACAGACTTGCAGCAAAAAGAAGTTGGTCAGCTCAATGCTTATATGGATGAGACGATTTCCGGCCAGAAGGTAGTCATTGTGCAGGGAATGCAAGAAGAAGTCATCAAAGGCTTTGTCCAGCAAAATGATAAGGTTCGGTCAGCTACTTTCAGAGGACGCGCTTTTGCTGGCTTGCTCTTTCCTGTCATGAACGGAATGAGCCTGATCAATACGGCTATCGTGATTTTTGTAGGTTCAGCCATTATGCTCAATGATCCTAATGTGAAGACCTCAGTAGCCATTGGTCTGATTTCAACCTTTACACAGTTTTCTCAACAATACTATCAGCCTATCATTCAGGTTGCGGCAAGCTGGGGAAGTCTGCAGCTGGCTTTCACTGGTGCGGATCGGATTCAGGAAATGTTTGATGCGCCTGAGGAAGTGCGCCCGCAGAATGCTCCAGCCTTTACTGAGCTGAGAGAAGGTGTCGAAATAAAACATGTGGATTTCTCTTATGTAGAAGGCAAACCGATTTTGAAAGATGTTTCCATTTCAGCGCCAAAAGGGAAGATGATTGCCGTTGTAGGACCGACAGGATCAGGCAAGACGACTATTATGAACCTGATCAATCGCTTTTACGATGTGGATAAGGGCAGCATCGAATTTGACGGACGCGATATCCGAGACTATGACTTGGATAGCTTGCGCAGTCATGTCGGTATCGTTTTGCAAGATTCTGTCTTGTTTAGCGGAACCATTCGAGACAATATTAGATTTGGAGTGCCGGATGCAAGTCAGGAGATGGTTGAAATCGCTGCGCGTGCTACCCATATTCACGAGTATATTGAAAGCTTGCCTGATAAATACGACACAATCGTAGATGATGATCAAAACATCTTTTCAACAGGTCAAAAGCAATTGATTTCAATCGCTCGAACCCTTTTGACCGATCCTCAAGTGCTGATCTTGGATGAGGCCACCTCCAACGTTGATACGGTAACCGAGAGCAAGATCCAGAGCGCGATGGAGGCCATTGTGGCAGGACGGACCAGCTTTGTCATCGCTCACCGCTTAAAGACTATATTGAATGCTGACCAAATCATTGTCTTAAAAGACGGGGAAGTCATTGAAAGAGGTAGCCACAGGGAACTGCTACAACTGGGTGGCTTCTATTCGGAACTCTACCACAATCAATTTGTATTTGAATAAATGTTTACAGAAACGAAGGTATTTTATAACAATACCTTCGTTTTTTGTCTGGACGGAGCCAATCGCTTTTGTCCTGATCTATCTCTTTCATCGAACCAATCTGCTTCTATTCATCATCGGTGTTATCTTGGCTATTTTGGGCATCCTTGCCATGCTAGTTTTTGGCTATGGCATCTACAAGGGTCGACTGAATCTGAAAAAGGTCATTGATGATTTTGAAGAGAAGCTGAAGTTAGCTCAATAAGGATTCCAATTAACTTTCCCCCAAAAACTTTGTCATTCGGCAAAGTTTTTTCTTGACTATTTCTGACCAAGTGATAAAATAATAACTATAGATTAGCACTCGGTGTCATTGAGTGCTAAAATTCAATCTTTGGAGGAATAAAGATGTTAAAACCATTAGGTGACCGTGTGGTCTTAAAAGTAGAAGAAAAAGAACAGAAAGTTGGTGGCTTTGTCATTGCTGGTGCAGGACAAGACGCGACAAAAGAAGCGAAAGTCATCGCAGTCGGCCAAGGGATCCGTACGTTGAACGGAGAGCTGGTTGCACCAAGTGTTAAGCCAGGTGATAAGGTTTTAGTTGAAAGCCATGCTGGCATTGAAGTCAAAGATCAGGATGAGAAATTCTTGGTTGTTGGAGAAGCAAGCATTCTTGCAATTGTGGAGTAAAAAATCTAAGAAAGAGGTTTAAAAATGGCAAAAGATATTAAATTTTCATCAGATGCACGCAGTGCAATGGTTCGTGGTGTGGATATTTTAGCAGATACTGTCAAGGTAACCTTGGGCCCTAAAGGCCGCAATGTTGTTTTGGAAAAATCTTTTGGCTCACCCCTTATCACCAATGACGGTGTGACCATTGCCAAGGAAATTGAATTGGAAGATCATTTCGAAAATATGGGTGCTAAGTTGGTATCAGAAGTTGCTTCAAAAACCAATGATATTGCTGGGGACGGAACAACGACTGCTACTGTTTTGACCCAAGCTATTGTTCGAGAAGGAATCAAAAACGTCACTGCTGGTGCTAATCCAATCGGTATCCGCCGCGGGATTGAAGCAGCAGTTGCGACTGCTGTCAGCGCTCTGAAAGAAACTGCGATTCCGGTTTCTAACAAAGAAGCGATTGCTCAGGTTGCTGCCGTATCTTCTCGCAGCGAGAAAGTCGGCGAGTACATCTCTGAAGCTATGGAAAAAGTTGGCAATGATGGCGTTATCACTATCGAAGAGTCCAAAGGTATGGAAACAGAGCTGGATGTCGTAGAAGGAATGCAGTTTGACCGTGGCTACCTGTCTCAATACATGGTGACGGATAGTGAAAAAATGGTGGCTGATCTGGATAACCCTTATATCTTGATTACAGACAAGAAAATTTCTAATATTCAAGAGATTCTGCCATTGTTGGAAAGTATTTTGAAAACCAACCGTCCGCTCTTGATTATTGCAGATGATGTGGATGGTGAAGCTTTGCCAACATTGGTTCTTAACAAGATTCGTGGTACCTTCAATGTAGTGGCTGTTAAAGCACCAGGTTTCGGTGACCGTCGCAAGGCTATGCTGGAAGACATTGCCATCTTGACAGGCGGTACAGTGATTACAGAAGACCTTGGTCTGGAGCTCAAAGATGCGACCATTGAAGCACTTGGACAAGCTTCTAAAGTCACTGTTGACAAGGACAGCACTGTGATTGTGGAAGGCTCTGGCAACCCTGAAGCCATTGCCAATCGTGTGGCAGTTATCAAATCGCAAATCGAAAGCACGACTTCTGAGTTTGACAAGGAAAAACTGCAAGAACGTCTGGCTAAATTGTCCGGCGGTGTGGCTGTGATTAAGGTCGGAGCTGCAACCGAAACCGAACTCAAAGAAATGAAACTCCGCATCGAAGATGCCCTTAACGCAACTCGTGCCGCAGTGGAAGAAGGAATCGTCTCCGGTGGGGGTACAGCCTTTGTCAGCGTACTGGGTGCAGTAGCTGCTCTTGAATTGACAGGAGATGAAGCGACAGGCCGTAACATCGTTCTCCGTGCCTTGGAAGAGCCTGTCCGTCAAATCGCTCTGAATGCAGGATTCGAAGGCTCAATCGTCATTGACCGTCTGAAAAATTCTGAAGCAGGTACAGGCTTTAATGCCGCGACTGGCGAATGGGTCAACATGATTGAGGCTGGAATCATTGACCCAGTCAAGGTGACGCGCTCAGCCTTGCAAAATGCCGCTTCTGTAGCCAGCTTGATTTTGACAACAGAAGCTGTTGTGGCCAATAAACCAGAACCTGCTCCAGCAGCACCAGCTATGGATCCAAGCATGATGGGCGGAATGATGTAAGACACATAGAAGAAAGTACAACTTTTTTGAAATCAATAAAGTAAAAAAGACTTCAAACTATTGATCAAAAACAATGGTTTGAAGTCTTTTTATTGTGTTGATAATGAAATGAAAACTTGTAAAATAATGAAAAGTTTGAAATGTAAATGATTTTCGAAAGCTGTTTGGAGTGATTGTAAATGTGATTATTTCAAAATGGGGCAAATAATCTTATAGCAGTAGAGAATACTTTAGTTTTGAAAATTAACGCTGTTTAGCAAGGAGTAAGAAAGCTAAACTATTTCAGACTTGTTTTGGAACAACTCAATTCTATCATTACAATAAGTGATTAAAGTTTTAGCTTTTTCAGATACTGACTTCACTTTCTTCTCATTAAAATAGTAGCCAGTCAAACCCCTGATTTCTTCTGACAATGTGAGATAATACACTTATCTATTCGTAAAAAATGGAAGAAGTAGTATAATAGAGAAACACAGATAAGATGGTGAGGAAAAAAGATGACAATCCGTTTTGAAGAAAAGGTAAGTATAGAAAGCGCTCAATTCGTATGCCAATGGTCTAACTCCCTCGGCAAATCCTTTCAAGAACAATGGATGGGAACAATGATTCCTTTTCCCTTGACAATTCAAGTCTTGCAAGATTTGGAAGGAATCTTTTCAATCTTTGATGGACAAGAGTTTGTCGGGCTTATCCAGAAAATCAGGCTAGAAGACAGAAATCTTCATATTGGGAGATTTTTTATCAACCCCCAGAAACAGGGGCAAGGCTTAGGTAGCCAGGCTTTAAGGAAATTTGTTAGTTTGGCCTTTGAAAATGGAGACATAGATACTGTCTCTCTAAATGTCTACGAGGCAAATCAAAGAGCTCAGAATCTTTACCAAAAAGAAGGATTTGAAATCGTTCAAATGGTTGAAGAACCTGTACGAAAATACATCATGAAAAAGTTTAGATAGAAAGTAAAAAAGCTTTGGTTCACAAAGCTTTTTTTATGTTATAAACTCATTAAAATAACTNACTATTATAGGATTAGAAGCAAAGATTAAAGAGAGAATCAAGGCAGCCAGATAGAGTGTCGCTTGGACACAGTAGTAACTTTTCGAATAGCGAAGATAGTGTTTGTTATAGGGCCCATTTACTAGGACAGCAACTTGGAAGAGGCCAAATCCGATATAAGAGAAGATGGTTGCAAAGAGAAGATTAGCTTCAGGATTCAGAAGAAAACTCATCGAAACGGTCATCATAATAAGTCCAATGAAAATAGGATAGTGACTGTAAATTAGAAATAGTCCCTTTTGATTAGAT
>NZ_VSJJ01000012.1 GCF_008369405.1 Streptococcus cristatus | reverse complement strand
GTACTCTTATCATATCAGGGAATCTTCTTTTTGACTTCTAGAAGTCTCACATCTATTGTAACGCTACAAGATGCAAAACGCTTTCCAATAAATCCTTGTGCACGAATCCTAAAAATATGTTATAATCAAGGTTGATCATAATTTTTAGGAGAAGAATCCATGGAAGACCCTGGCAGTCAGAGTATTTTATTGCAAGCAATACTGCTATTTGTTTTAACCTTACTAAATGCCTTTTTCTCAGCTTCTGAGATGGCGATGGTGTCGCTCAATCGAGCTCGCGTCGAGCAGAAAGCCGAAGAAGGCGATGTCAAATACGCTCGTTTATTAAAAGTTCTTGAAAGTCCCAATAACTTTCTGTCAACGATTCAGGTCGGTATCACCGTCATCAATATCCTGTCGGGGGCAAGCTTTGCGGACAATCTAGGGAAAATCTTTGCTTCTTGGATGGGTGATTCCAAAACGGCACATGCAGTTGCTAGTTTCTTGGCACTTGCTCTTTTGACCTATATTTCCATTGTTTTGGGCGAGCTTTATCCTAAGCGGATTGCCATGAATCTCAAGGACAGTTTAGCCATTCGTACCGCACCTGTGATTATCTTCCTAGGGAAAATCGTCAGTCCTTTCGTTTGGTTGCTCTCAGCTTCGACTAATCTCCTTAGTCGGATTACGCCGATGCAGTTCGACGATGCAGACGAAAAGATGACGCGGGATGAGATTGAGTACATGTTGACTAAGAGCGAGGAGACGCTGGATGCAGACGAAATCGAAATGTTGCAGGGTATTTTCTCGCTGGATGAGCTGATGGCGCGTGAACTCATGGTACCGCGGACGGATGCCTTTATGGTGGATATTCAGGACGATACTCAAGAAATCATCAAAAGCATTCTCAAGCAGAGTTTTTCGCGGATTCCTGTCTATGATGGCGACAAGGACAATGTCATTGGTCTCATTCACACAAAACGTCTATTGAATGAAGGCTTTGTAAATGGTTTTGACAATATTGTTCTGCGTAAGATTCTGCAAGAGCCACTCTTTGTACCTGAAACGATTTTTGTAGATGATTTGCTCAAATCTCTCCGGAATACCCAAAATCAAATGGCGATTCTGTTGGATGAGTATGGTGGTATGGCAGGTTTGGTTACACTGGAAGACCTCTTGGAGGAGATTGTCGGTGAGATTGACGATGAGACAGACAAGGTTGCCATCGAAGTTCATGAAATCGGTGAGAATACCTACATTGTTTTAGGAACAATGACCCTCAATGACTTTAATGAATACTTTGAAGTTGAAATCGATAGTGATGATGTGGACACCATTGCTGGTTATTATCTGACTGGTGTTGGGACCATTCCAAATCCAACAGAACGGCTCAGCTATGAAGTGGAAAGTCAGAATAAAAAACTGATTTTGACCAATGACAAGGTCAAGAATGGCCGTGTCACCAAGGTGAAAGTGGAAATATCTGAAATCATTGAAGAAAATGAAGAAGCTGAAAAATAATTCAGCTTCTTTTTAAGTTTTCCGCAAGATTTTTATAAGGAATGCTTAAGCTGAAAGTCTTATACTAGTCTCAACAAATAAGAAATGAGGGCAGTCCAATGACATATAAAGTTAAAGTAAATTATAAGGGATCATTCATCCGCTCCAAGCTAAAATAAGTAGCCTAACCAGTAGTAGCAATAGAAGCAAGAAATAGATTCTCGTATAAGAATTTCATAAATTTTTCATATCATCTCCTAAATATAAAAAACTAAAAAATAAACCAAAGAACAGGAAAACTCCTCTGATCGCTAGATTTTAGCTGACAGAGGAGATTTTTGATGCTCGATGCATCAGCGACTTCATTCTTTTTGCCGTGTAGCAAAGTCCATAAAGCGAAATTTATCTAATTTGTGCCGGCTTTCTGTATACTGAAACTGGCGGCCGTCGAAGAGATAGAAGATAGAGCATTTTTAGATATTATCAAATTAGGCAGGTGCTGATTTCGAATTACGAGGAGACAGCAGTAGCAACGACCATGACCCTGCAGCCTTATGAAACCTTGGCTATTCTGGTAAAATAATGCTTAAAACCAGCTTAAGCTTCTTTTAAGTATGGCGCAGTATACTAGAAGCATCAAATGAAGCCCTCTTAACTTTATTTGCATAGAAGGAATACTTTAGTTTAACAGATGAGCAGCTGTTATGGCTATAGTTCCACACCTTTTTTCATAACAATCTCCGAAAGGGTCGCCCCTAGGGCGGCTTTTTTATGGAGAAAGCTGGAAATGGAGAGTAGTAGTTTTTAGAAAAACTGAAAATCCTATCTGTTGTAACACAATGAAAATGAAATTGAAAAACAGTTTGTTTTCTAAAAAATAGGCAGAATCTATCTATTTTTAGTCAAATCGTGATATAATATAGATAAAATAAAACGTTTTCAAGTGCAAGAGGATTATTATGGTTGAAGAAGCTATTGATTATGGGAAAGTAACGGGAATGGTGCACTCTACGGAGAGTTTTGGAGCTGTGGACGGACCTGGCATCCGCTTCATCGTCTTTTTGCAGGGCTGTCATATGCGTTGTCAATATTGCCACAATCCAGATACTTGGGAGATGGAGACCAATAAATCTCAGTTGCGGACCGTGGATGATGTCCTACAAGAAGCTCTTCGTTACAAAGGTTTCTGGGGCAATAAAGGCGGCATTACCGTCAGCGGGGGAGAAGCACTTCTGCAGATTGACTTTTTGATTGCCTTCTTTACTAAGGCCAAAGAACTGGGGATTCATTGTACGCTGGATACTTGTGCTCTGCCTTTTAGAAATACGCCTCGTTATCTAGAAAAGTTTGATAAACTGATGGCGGTGACGGATTTGGTTTTGCTGGATATCAAGGAAATTGATGAAGCACAGCATAGAATCGTGACCAGCCAGACGAATAAAAACATCTTGGCCTGTGCAAAATACCTCTCAGATATCGGGAAGCCAGTGTGGATTCGTCACGTTCTGGTGCCAGGCTTGACGGACCGTGATGATGATTTGATTGAGCTAGGTAAATTTGTCAAAACACTCAAGAATGTTGATAAGTTTGAAATCTTACCTTATCATACGATGGGAGAGTTTAAATGGCGGGAGCTGGGCATTCCTTATTCACTGGAAGGGGTGAAGCCCCCGACTGCCGAGCGGGTCAAAAATGCCAAGGAACTGATGCAAACGGAATCCTATACCGAATACATGAATCGAGTACATAATAACTAAGTGATGTAAGTAGGGTAAGATGAGGCTGGGACAAAAGTCCTAGCCTCTCAATTGTCTTTGGATTGTTGAGCAAGACGCAGTGGTTGAGTGGGCTCTACTAGGCTTATTTCATCAGCTTTTACAGCCCTACTCAACTGTGCGGAGGTGGGACGACGAAATCGAATTCTAACGAATGACCGATTTCTGTCCCATTCTCATTTTTCTCAAGAAAATACCTGCTAATTCTTTGAGATAGCCTAATTCTATAAGTTTTGATAGCATGATCAGCACCTATTTAAAGACGTTACAGGTGGCGGCTGTCTGATTTTAAAAGGATGGATATATTAGAAGCGCTTATAGCAAGCTTTCTTCTTTTTGTGTGAGTAGCTTTCACCTCTATTTTAAGGCTAGAAAAGTTAGGTCTAGCTTTCAAGAAGGTGTTTGAATAAAGGCGGAATTTATGGTATAATAAGGCTTAATAGCGATTTTTTTAGAGAATAGAATAAGCGTAGTGGGAGTAGTGTTTTGGAAAAGAAAAAAGCCATTGTGGTTTCGGGAGATTATGGGTATATCAGATAGATTGAAACGACAATAAAATCTCTTTGCTGTCACCATAAAAATTTAGATATTTATGTTTTTAATCAGGATATTCCTCAAGAATGGTTCTACTATACGCGTCGGAAGGTAGAAGCAGCTGGTAGTCAGTTGAACGATGTGAAATTATTCAATGATCAGATTGATGATCAGGTGAAATCAAAATGGGAAGCTGGAACTTACGCTCACATTAACTATATGGCTTATGGGCGCTATTTTATACCGAATTACGTTGCAGCAGATAAAGTTTTATATTTAGATTGTGATATTGTTGTGACACGAAATCTGGACCATCTTTTTGAGATAGATCTGGAGGATTATTATGTAGCAACGACTCGCGCGACATATGGAGTAGGCTTGGGCTTTAATTCCGGAATGATGCTCATCAATAATAAGCGTTGGCGTGAAGAAAACATGGCTCAGCAGTTGGTCGAGTTGACAGATCGAGAATTAGCCAATGTTACTGAAGGTGATCAGTCTATCTTGAATTTGATGTTTGAGGGCAAAAAACTTGATTTGGAAGATACTTACAATTTTCAAATCGGCTTTGATTTGGGAGCTGCGCTAGATCAGCATGACTGGATTTTCTAAATCCCACTCTCTCCACTGCCTGCTGTTTTGCATTATATTTCTGGTCAAAAACCATGGAACACTGTTTCCAACATGCGTCTGCGTGAAGTATGGTGGTTTTACAATTCTCTTGATTGGTCTACAATTATTGAGACAGATGAATTTGATGTCGAGAAAGCTATTAAACAGAGGGATGAAGGCTTTACTCTCCACTGTGTAACCTTGACAAACTCAGATAGACTAGAGGGAATTGAAGATTTGGCGAGTGCATTACCAAACTGTCTATTTCATATTGCTGCCTACACACAGATGTCTGATAAGTTACTCAAACTGATGGCTTATGAAAATGTTCGCTTGCACGCTGCAATTTTGCCATATCCTTTGAGAGATTTACTTGCAAGCTGTGACATTTATCTTGATATCAATCACGATCAGAAATTCGATACTGTAATTAGAGAGTTTCAAGAGTCTGGTAAGCCTGTTTATGCCTTTGATAATGTATAAACAGAAGGGGTTTCAGAGCAAGTATTCTCACATGAGAATTATCAGGAAATGGTGGAAAAAATTCGATCAGATTTTAATTAAATGACGAATTGCCCCACATTTTGTAATCAAAATAGAGAAAGCAAGTTGATTCCTTATCTATAATTCTATGGAATGGACTTGCTTTCTTAAGTCTTTGACTTAAAAGACAAGTTTATGTATGAAAAGAGGGCTCTGGGCAAGTCCACAATACAAATAAAGGATAATAAATGGAGCACTTTGGTCTTAAGAAAAAGAAGCGTCAGAATATTTTTAGAAAGAGAATCCTCTTTACACTGTTCATCATTGCTATTTATATATTAGGAAGGCATATCTTGCTTCCAGGTTACAATGGCAGTATGGAAGCTTTTCGGATAAAGGAAGGCAATCCCTTGGCTTCTTTGTATATTTTGGCAGGAATTGATGTTTCTCAGATTTCAGTATTTTCTTTGGGCTTAGGACCTTGGATTACGACGATGATTGTATGGCAAGTCATGAACCTAAAGAAAAGCTGGAATATACAATCTTGGTCCCTTAAAAAAACAGATTTCTTTCAAAAGATCTTAACCTTGTTCTTTGCGATTGTGCAGGGACTAGCCATTATGTACACCGCTTATAGAGGAAATGGTCGCTTTCTACTTCTTGTAGATGATTGGCTCTATAATCTACCAGTTTTACTCACAGTTGTGACAGGCAGTTTTATCATTATTTGGTTGTCAAGTCTTAATACTCGTAAAGGAGTGGGAGGGTCAACCATTATTATCATTTCAGGGATTTTGCTCCAGTTTGCCAATCAATTAATAATCTTGATTGGTCAATCTCTGTCTTCTCTCCGAGGTGGCATGATGTTAGTTGCTGCGGCGATAGCTTATCTTCTTTTGACTTTTGTTGCTGTTGTATGTGAGAAAGCGGAGATACGCTTGCCTCTTAATCGGATCATGTTAAGCAGTCGTTACAATGATAAATCTTATTTGCCGATTAAGTTCATTCCTTCTGGTGGAATGCCCATCATGTATGCAACAAGTGTCTTGATATTGGTCCAATTACTAGTAGACTGGATTGGAAAAAGATTTTCAGTAAAAATTGGGAATGTATTTGATTTTACAAAACCTCTGAGTCTCCTAATTTATCTAGTTGCAATTTACCTCTTGGCTATTTTGTTTGCCTATATCAATTTGGAACCGGAAGAGACTGCCAAGCGCTTGCAGCGTCAGGGAGAATATTTTGACTATATTCAGCCTGGGAAAGAAACCTTAAAAGTGTTAAAACATCATATTTCTTTGCAAGCAAATACAGGAGCGATCTATCTAATCTTGTATGTCGGTCTGCCTTATTTTGTTAATTTCTTCTTGCCTTTGCCAAGTTTCTTTTTGACCTTGCCCAGCACGCTAGTTATTCTGATTAGTATGCTTATACCTTTGCGCGAAGAAATACGAATCTTGAGAATTGGGACTTATTATCATAGAGAATTAGAACTTAAAGGAGAATAGTGGGATATGTTTTACTTTGTACCTTCATGGTATAAACAAGATCGAAAATGGTATTCTACCGCCCTACCTTTCTATCTGCAACCGAAAAATATGATGTTTGATGATGCCGTAAATTTATTGCGGATGTTTCAACAGTCAGGAGAAGCCAACTCTGTCCTGATTTTGAATTACTCACCTCATATCCGAACTTTCTTTTATCAACAAAGACTTTCATCAGATGAAATGTGGAATCTATTTGATAGCATACAAGGTCTGACAGATGTGCCTGCACGAAAAATTCGTTTGGATGATTTGAAATGGCCACAGGGAGCAGAAATCTTTTATACTCCTTTTATTGTAGATGTTCACGTTGATCACCTACCTCATGCTCAGATTAATTTTTCACAAATAGGTAATATTTTTGATATTACCTATTTTGAAAATAATCAGATAGATTATCAGCTTGTTTTTGATGACCGTGGCTTTGTCTCCAGTATTATCTACTTTGAGCATAATCAGCCTTATTATCAGGACTATCTGAATGCACAAGGAATATGGCAATTCAGAGAGTTTTTGACAGCTGATAACCAGCAGGTCATTATCAATCCTGAAGCGCAGGGAACATTTGCTAAGGATGTCTATCAGAATATTGAGGAGCTTGTTAAAGAAAAGCTAGAGCAGCATTTGGCTTCTGTTTTAACCAAGGATGATTCGATTATTGTTTCAGCAGATGTGCAGCATAATCATTTTTTCCAAAGTGTTAAGAGGGATCATCTTGTTGTCTTGTCCTTCTTTGGCAATCGTTATCCGATTACGAATACAGAACAATTATTGTCTGATTTAAAAGATACGACATTTTTTGTGGTAGATAGCTTAGACAAAATCGAGAAGATTGCAGCACAAGTAGAGGAAGTAGAAGAAGAGCAACTTCCTGCTTATTATGAGATTCCCCCTTATGACACTCAGTTGAATCTTGGGCATAGTCAGCGGAAAAAAGAGTTGATCATCTATGTCAATTTCGATACTTTACCAGAACATCATCTTCAATATGTCTTTACTTCCTTGTTTGATATGATGTTGCAACATGAGTGGATTGACTTATTGGTTGGGACGCAGAGTCAGGATTTTGGTCGAGAAGCTTCTATTCGACAGTTTCTTGAGGAATCTTTATCATCAACAAAGTATGCAGAAAAATTGCTCCTTGTTGACAAAGATAAGGCCGCTAAGAGTGGTGATCCACGCTTAGAAGATGATGATAGCCTCAGAGAGCGAATTGATACTGTGGTGATTCATAGTGATATCGATTTGGCGAAGGCTCTGAAGTATGTTCGCGTCATCTTGGATTTGGGAAGCCCGGCAGATATACGAACTCAAATTGCAGGTATCAGCGGAGGGATTCCTCAAGTGAATTTGTATAGCTCTTCTTATGTCAAACACGGTGAAAATGGTTGGATCATGGATGATATTTCCAGCCTGAAAGACGCCCTCTTGTACTATCTCACAGATTTGGAGCATTGGAACCAATCTTTGGTACATTCGGTTAAGAAGATTGAACAGTACACAAGGGGTGAAATTGTCGAAATGTGGAAAAATACGATAAAGGAATTAAAGCTAAATGAAGAGAATTAGTGTCCTACAGATTGCCGATGAGAATTGGCAAGATCAATATGAAATTCCTAGTAATATCGCATGGACATTTGTAAAGCCAGAAAACATCATGTCTCTCTTGCCAGAAGATATTGGTATTTTAAAGCAAGATAGGCTGAAGAAACCCAAGCCTGTCAAACCTTATGATGTTGTCTTGGTAGATACTGTCGAACATTTTGAGTACATTACAGTATTGGATAGTCTGATTCAGGTTTATCGCTTGTTTTACCATGAGCGCTGTCAGATTACTACTAGAACCTTGGAAAGATTCCTTATGCGCAAAAAGGCGGTCAAGTCTGTTTTTGAAGATCCCGCTCAGATGTTGTATCTATTCTCTAGAGGCTTTTCTTCTCAGCAAAGTGGTACCAAGCTCAGTGTCAATCACTTGACGATTAATCCTTCTTTTAAGGGTCAGATTGACTATGAAGGAACCAACTATCTCCGTCTGTGTGGGGAATTTGGTGAGGATTACCAAACTGTAGCAACCTATCAGTACAATATTTTTTTGAATGGAGATACTCCTTTGGATTTGTGGCCAGAATTCAGGCACTCGGACGATTGCTTGATTCGTTATGTCATCAAAGGCTACCCAGTTGGAAGCTCTCCCATGCAAGAGTGGATTTATGATAAAGAAACTTTTGAGAAGCCTCTCGTTTTGGATACCAGCGATTCTTATTACCTAAGCGTCAGTGTTCAAGTGAGGGGACAAGGAATTGTAAAAATTGGACCATTCCATCATCGCCAGTCTCATTTGGGTTATGGGGATTTATTGATCGGTGGAAATCGTGTTGTGGATAAAAATCGGGAGGAATTGATTTACTACTTCCATCCTGGTGATTTAAAGCCACCTCTCAATATTTATTTCTCTGGTTATCGTCCGGCAGAAGGTTTTGAGGGCTACTGGATGATGAACAATTTGGGATCGCCTTTCTTGCTGATTGGAGATCCGCGTTCTGAGGGGGGAGCTTTCTATCTCGGCTCAGAAGAGCTTGAGCAAAAGCTGATTCAAGTCATCCGTCATTGTTTAGATGAATTGGGCTTTACAAGTGACCAGTTAATCTTGTCGGGCTTATCAATGGGAACCTTTGGTGCCCTGTATTATGCTTCCAAGTTAGAGCCTCATGCAGTGATTGTCGGAAAACCCGTAGTGAATTTAGGTGATGTTGCAGAGAATGAGTCCACTATTCGTCCTGGAGGTTTCCCTACCTCTTTAGACATGGTACTTCGTGCGACAGGTGAACTCTCAGAAGAAGGGATTTCCCAGCTCAATGAACATTTCTGGATAGCTTTCAAGGCGGCCAATTTTTCAAAGACTAGATTTATTGTGTCTTATATGCAACATGATGATTATGATAACACGGCCTATCCTGATATGCTAGAAGAGCTAGGAAAGCGAGCTTATCGCGTTAATATCATTAGTAAGGGATTGACTGGGCGACACAATGATGACACACAAGGAGTCGTCGAGTGGTTCTTTAACCAATATAAAGCTTTGCTAGCGAATAATTTTGAAAGGAAGTTTGATTCGTGAGATACAAGGAAGAAATCTATTTTGCTTATTGGGATATGCAAAGTGTATCTCAGTATCTATATGGATCGTCTGTTAAGCTGCTAGCAGATGGGCATGTCTTATATGAAAATCAGTTCATGCCATCTGGGACAGTTATTCATGAATGGCATTCGCAAGCAAACTATCAGGCTTTACGAAATACGAGCCAGCTTCCTGAATTGAAGCGAGGAGAAAAATATATCTTTGGCAGCCATCTGGGGACTCTTCCTGAAAATTCGACCTACTTGAAGATTGAATTTATGAATGCGCGTGATGAGGAGATTTTTAATCAAATCATTAAGCAGGGTGAAACCATGAGCGTTCGCGTTCCGAACAATACCCATCATTATAAAATTCAATTAGTGAGTTCTGGTTGCCATCGTTTCTTGTTTGAAAGCATTTATATTGCCGAAGAAGGTGTGGCAGATTATACAGTCGATCGCTATTGGATTTCGAAATTGTTGCATAAGGACGTCAATCAAGAGACGATTTACGTTTGCTTTACGGAGCCTGATTTCAATCGGACGGGCTACATTCCAGAAATCGTTCGGGAACATTTTTCAAATCTGCTGGTAGTCAATTCTTCCTATAAAGACGCTCTTTTGTATATGGAAAAAGAGTTCTTCGAAATCTTGCTTGGAACAATTGAAAAGCTATCTCGAGAATATTCTTTTGAAAAGGTCGCTTTTGCTGGCTATGGGCCAATTTCAAATGTCGCAGCCTTGCTTTACTCACAGCAATTTGAAAATACCTATGCTTTAGTGACTGATGATTTTATGTCAGAATTGGATTATCAGCATGTTCTTGATCGCTATCGAAATAGGGTGAATTATCCTTTATTTAGAGATTTGCTACTGGAACGCTTCAACTCAGCTAGAGTAAAAGAATATGCCCATCTGAAAAATAGGCCACGGGTACTAACCAAAATTGATTATTTGTTGGATCAGTCCTTTTTGCTTCAAAAAATAGACTTGGAGAAAACGGAAGAGTGGATGAGAAAGAATGAAGCCTAAAAAATTACATTTAGCTAATTCCTTTAAACTAAGGCGATATAAAAAAATCTTAGAAAAGATTAATCAGCTTTCTGATGATTATGCAGCTATGTCAGATAAAGAATTGCAGGCTAAAACTCAATGGTTTAAAGGCCGTCTTTCTAAGGGAGAAAGGCTGCAGGAAATTTTACCAGAAGCCTATGTCACCATTCGTGAAGCGGCTAAGCGCGTCTTGGGGCTTTATCCTTACGATGTACAAATCTTAGGTGCCTTAGTCATGCAAGATAATCAGATTGCCGAGATGAGGACAGGAGAGGGCAAAACGCTGACAGCGGTTCTTCCCTTGTACTTAAATGCTTTAACTGGAAACAGCACCATCTTGGTTACGGCCAATGAATATTTGGCGATACGTGACGCTAAACAAATGGCTCCTGTTTTTCATTACTTAGGAATGACAGTTGGGATTGGTGTTTCAGAAAATCCAGCTAAAAAGTTAAAGGTTGTGCAAAAGCAGCGGATTTATCAAAGTGATATCGTTTATACCACACACAGTGCGCTGGGATTTGACTACCTTGAGGAAAATTTGGCAACATCCAAATCAAAGAAATTCTTACCGAAGTTCTATTTCTGTTTGGTTGACGAGGTTGATGCAGCTCTCCTAGACAGTGCGCAAATGCCTCTGATTATCTCAGGCTCTCCGCGGGTTCAGTCTAATCTATTTGTTACCTGTGATGAGTTTGTTAAGACCTTGAAAGAAGGAGAAGATTTCAAGCTGGATTCGACTCGAACTTCAGTCTGGTTGACGAGAAAAGGTGTCAAGGAAGCAGAAATTTACTTCCGTGTGCAAAATGCCTACGATCCCAATAACTACCAACTGATTCGTCAAATAAATTTGGCTTTAAGAGCCAATCATTTATTTGAAAAAGACCGCCAATATACTGTGGATAATGGTGAAGTCAAATTGATGGATGAGGGAACCGGTCGACTTTTAGAAGGGAATAAGCTCCAATCTGGCCTGCATCAAGCCTTGGAAGCGAGAGAACGTGTGAAGATTTCCCTAGAAACACGCTCCATGGCCTCCATTACCTACCAGAATCTATTCAAGATGTTTCCTAAGTTGGCTGGCATGACGGGTACGGGTAAGGTTTGCGAAGACGAATTCCGTGAAGTATATGATTTGGGAGTGGTCGTTGTACCGACTAGAAAACCCAATCAACGGATTGACTATCCAGACGAGATTTATCTGACGATTCCTCAGAAACTTTATGCTTCTTTGGATTATATTAAAAAATTACACAGAAAAGGTCAGCCAGTTCTGATTGCGACAGGATCAGTGAGAATGTCAGAAATTTACTCCATGCTCTTGCTACAGGAAGGGATTGCTCACAATGTGCTAAATGCCCATAATGCTGCAAAAGAGGCAGAGATGATTGCTCAGGCAGGCCGACGTTCTGCGGTGACCGTCGCAACCTCCATGGCTGGTCGAGGAACGGATATTATCCTAGAAGATGGGGTTGCCAAATTAGGTGGACTGGCAGTTATTGGGACAGAGAGAATGTCCAGCGAGCGAGTTGATCTGCAGCTTCGTGGTCGTGCAGGCCGTCAAGGCGCACCAGGATTAAGTAAATTTTTCGTGTCACTTGAGGATGATATTATTACAAAGTCTGGCAGTAAATGGATAAATGATTTTTATCAAAAAGAAGTTGCCAAGCCAGAGGAAAAGCAGAAGGTTCGTCTAAAATCTGCTCGTGTGAAATTTGCTGTGGCGGAAGCTCAGAAAAACAGTGATAATGAAGGAGCAGCTTCAAGACGCTCAACGGAGCAGTACGATGAAAGTATCCGTATTCAACGGCAAATCATCTATAATAAACGGAATGACATCATTGCTCATCCGGATTTTGATTTAGATTATTTTCTATCTGTGCTATCAGATGCCATGGATGCTTATGTGAAGAAACATCCCTTTAAAGAGCAAGCTGATTTGTATCGTTTTGTTTTGGATAACATTAGTTACTATTGTCAAGACATTCCAAAAAATCTAGATGTGACAAATATTCAGCAAGTTAAAAAGTTTCTATCCAAGCTTTTTATTGAAGAATATCAGCGAAAACGAGATAGGATTGAGGATTCAGAACTGTTTGGGCAGCTTCAACGCATTGCAGTGCTAAGAGCAGTGGATGATTGCTGGGTGGAACAAGTTGACTATCTACAACAATTTCAAGCTTTAGTAATCAGTCGTGGCTATGCGCAAAAGAATCCTGTATATGAGTTTCATAAAGAGGCTTTTGAGTCATATAAAAGAATGAATGCAGACATGAGTCTTAAAATTATAAAAAATATGGCACTGAGTTCTATCAATATTCAGCCGACAGGGAAATTAGAGGTTTTCTTTGGCTAATGCTTTGACAGATTCTGCTATAGACTTTATAATAAGGATATAACTGCATTCGGGAGAAAATGTATATTATGGGTAAAAATAAAAAAGTAAGAGCCAAGGGGTCTAAGCGCGTTATATCGAAGTTTAAACGATTGGTGACGGAGGATGATGATTATTATAATCCAGATGCAGCCATCTTAAAACCGATGAGCCGAAAACCACAAGACCAAAATCAGCCTGTGGTAGACCCTAACGAGGAATTAGAATCATTGGCAGAGCCAATGTCTATCATGGAAGCCTTTGAGGATTTTCAAGCCAATAATAGCTTAGTAGTAGATGATTTGGTAAGAAATCTCAGCCAGAGTCTATCAACGAGCGTTCAAAACTCTCTTAGCTTGTCTGCAGCTAATTCCTACAGTGATTCCGTTGCAACAAGTGAGCCTTCTCTTCAAGATTCGCAGTGGGAGAATGATTCTTTAGAGGTCTCTTCTCAGGACTCCCTTGCTCACATTGTTGAACAGTCGGATGAAGATTATCTGGTAGGTCAATCTTCTTATCAGGATGCGACACTTTCAGCGTCAACAGAAGTCTACAATGGTTCAAATGACTATAATGAAGAGCTATGGACATCAGAAAATTCTGATGACATTCATGAAGTTGCTTCCCATGAATCAACCATGGTAAGCTCAGAATTAGAATCATTAAGTTTGGTAGAGTCTGAGTCAGAAGCAGCTTATGCTAACGAATCACTTTCTGCTTCCATCAGTGAGAGTGAGAGCCTATCTGAGTCTGTCTACTGGAGTTTGGTAGAGTCTGAGTCACTCAGCCTTTCCGATTCAGAAGCAGCTTATGTCAGTGCATCACTTTCTGCTTCCATCAGTGAGAGTGAAAGTCTTTCCGTGTCTGCCTATTGGAGTTTGGTAGAGTCTGAGTCACTCAGCCTTTCCGATTCAGAAGCAGCTTATGCTAGCGCGTCACTTTCTGCTTCCATCAGTGAGAGTGAGAGCCTATCTGAGTCTGTCTACTGGAGTTTGGTAGAGTCCGAGTCACTCAGCCTTTCCGATTCAGAAGCAGCTTATGCTAACGAATCACTTTCTGCTTCCATTAGTGAGAGCGAAAGTCTATCTGAGTCTGCTTACTGGAGTCTGGTAGAATCTGAGTCTCACAGCCTCTCTGAGTCAGAAGCAGCTTATGCTAGCGCGTCACTTTCTGCTTCCATCAGTGAGAGTGAGAGCCTATCTGAGTCTGTCTACTGGAGTTTGGTAGAGTCCGAGTCACTCAGCCTTTCCGAGTCAGAATCAGCTTATGCTAACGAATCACTTTCTGCTTCTATCAGTGAGAGTGAAAGTCTTTCCCAGTCTGCCTACTGGAGTCTGGTAGAATCCGAGTCACTCAGCCTCTCAGAATCCGCTTCTATCCTTTTGAGCGAATTCGTTTCAACTTCGGTAGCGGATAGCCGGTCAGCTTCTCTTTCTGAATCAATTAGTGCTAGTCTGAGTCTTTCTGAATCTGAGTCTTTAAGTGCCTTAGAAGCGGCCTCAGTTAGCCTTTCAGATTCGAGTGACGATTTTGGTTCAACTTCAGTAAGTGAAAGTAACCCAGATACCTTCTTGACTTCTCTAAGCACTAGTCTGAGTCTCTCTATTTCTGAGTGGTTGGCTCAGTCTGAGTTTACTTCACTTAGCCTGTCGGCATCTGAATCATTGAGCATCAGTAAGTTTCTATCCTTGAGTGAAGCATTTTCTCAACTTCTTTTCGAGTCAGAATCAGCCAAGGAGAGTCAGCAACTATCAGAATCAATCAGCTATAGCCAGTCCCTTTCTGCTTCAGAATCTTTGAGGAGATGGACAGTGGAATCTCTCAGTCTTAGCGAGTCTATCTCCTTTAGCGAGTCTATCTCCTTTAGCGAGTCTATTGCTGAATACACTTGGTTAAGCTCATCATTGTCAGTCAGTGCCTTTGTTGCCCAATCTGAATTAGAGAGCAAGTTGACCTCGATTTCAGAGTCTATTAGTCAAAGTGCCAGCATTTCAGAAGTCCTTAGCTTGAGTGAATCGGCTTCCTTGAGCGAATATGAGAGTCTCAGTCAGAGTATCAGTGTTTCTGAATCCTTGAGTCAATCTGAGCAAGATAGTCTCAGTCTCAGTGTCTCTGAATCGCTCAGTCATAGTGCTAGCCATTCAAGCTCTTTGAGTTTGAGTCAATCCCTTTCTGAGTATACTTGGTTAAGCTCCTCATTATCAGTCAGTGCCTCTGTCGCCCAATCTGAATTAGAGAGCAAGTTGACCTCAATTTCAGAGTCTATTAGTCAAAGTGCCTTCATCTCTATTAGTATTTCAGAATCCCTCAGCCACAGTGTCAACGTTTCAAGGTCCTTAAGTTTGAGTGAATCAATTGCCTTGAGTGAATCAATTGCCTTGAGTGAGTCTGAAAGCCTTAGTCAGAGTCTTAGTGTCTCAGAATCCTTGAGTCAAAGTCTTAGCCTTTCAAGCTCCTTAAGTGTGAGTGAATATGAAAGTGTTAGCCAGATGCATAGTATCTCAGAATCCTTGAGTGAGAGTGCGAGCCTTTCAATCTCTTTGAGTGAGAGTCAATCCATTTCAGAGTATAATTGGCTAAGTTCCTCACTATTAGTTAGTGCCTCTGTTGCCCAATCTACATATGAGAGCAAGTTGATTTCGGTTTCAGAATCCGTGAGTCAGAGCACTTCAACCTCTATCAGTCTTTCAGAATCCCTCAGTCATAGTGTTAGCACTTCATCTTCCTTGAGTTTGAGTGAATCGATTTCCTTGAGTGAATCAGAGCAAATCAGTCAAAGTATCGTGAGAGTTTCTTTATCTGAATTTTATAGTATTTCAATCTCAGAGTTGCTTTCTTATAAACAGAGCGTTTCAGAATCTAAGTCTCTTTCACATAGTTTACACATTTCAGAATCTCTCTCAAATAGTTTGTCAAGAACTGAATCCATGCGTCTTGCTTATCAACAAGAATCGAGTGAAAGTGTGAGCCTTGAATCTCAAGAAGCTTCAGAGTCCGTTCAGTTAGCTCAAGAAAGCTTGTCTGTGCAAGATTCTACAAGTCCAAACTTGAGCGTAACAGACCAAGAGGCATATCAGATGGTAAGACCAGGTTTACAGCCAATTTCTCCTGACTTAAAAAATGTCGCTAGTGCATTATCTGGATTGGCTTCTATCGCTCACAACAAGAAAGAACAGCGATAATCTTAAAGATACTAGAATATACAGTAGTATCCCTTCCTATATTCACAAAATCAAAAGGAGTCATTATGATGAGAAATACGATGCCCAACAGCAACAAAGGTTTGGGTACGACGGATGTACTACCAATCAGTGAGCCTCGTGCGGAAGTACTGACCGGGGAAATCAACTATAAAAAAGTACCGATAGGTTCCTATGATCTTCTGGGACAGGTTACTTTAGCGAGTCAACCGGATTATGTTAGTGATTTAAATCTAATTCAATCGATGGGTTTTAATGCTTATAGAATCTCCATCTCTTGGGCGCGGATTTTCCCAACGGGTGAAGAAGCGCAGCCAAGTGAAGAAGGCTTGAAGTACTATGAAGCTATCATTGATCAAGTGTTGCAAAAGGACATTGAACCGATTGTAACTTTAAGTCATTTCGATCTTCCTCTCCACCTGTATGAAAAATACGGCGCGTGGAAGAGCCGCAAGATGATTGAACTTTATGAGCATTATACAGAAGCTGTTTTCAGACATTTTAAAGACAAGGTAAGATATTGGATTACTTTTAATGAATTTAATATTTTACACCATTTACCATATCTTGGTGGCGGTCTGTCTTTTGAGGATGGAGAAAATCGGAACCAACGAATCTGGCAGGCAGCTCACTATCAATTGGTCGCTTCGGCACGTGCTGTTAAGCTTGGAAAATCAATCAATCCAGAATTTCAATTTGGCGGCATGTTGGTAGTTAGTCGTAACTATAGTCAAAATCTAGATAGTGCGATTGATGCAATGGAAGCAGAAGTCAAGAATCGTGAAAACTACGTCTTTACAGATGTTCAAGTTCGTGGTTGTTACCCAAATCATTTCTTGCGTCGCTTAGAGCGGGAGCAGATTGCCTTGGATATTGAAAATGATGACTTCTTTGACCTAAGAGTCGGTAAGGTTGATTTTGTTAGCTTTAGTTATCATGCTTCTAGCAACTCTCAAGAAGTTTTTATCAATAAATATGCTTATAACAATGCCAACAAGAATCCAATCGACCCTGTCGGTCTCCGTCTGGCGATGAACAAGCTTTATGACCGCTATCAAAAGCCACTATTTGTTGTGGAAGATGACTTGGTATTAGATGAGTCAGATAGCCTGTCAATAGAAGAGCTAAAAACAAATATTCAAGAGATTGTTAAAACAGTAGAATATGATGGTGTTGAGCTTCTCAGCTACACCCCTCTTAGCTGGGTAGATCTTAATTTCTAGAATAGATGCTTTTAGATCTAGTTACCTTTTATGAAAATACCTGAATGGATTGCATGTCATCTATTCAGGTATTTTTGTTTATAAAAGCAGATGCAAACAATCTTAAAAAATCATCGAAATAGCTGATGAATAGGATTCTATCTCCCTCTGTAGAATTCGGATTTTTTTGGTCTGAGACTTAGAAAACAATGGTAATAAGCGTTATTTTATGCTACAATTGATAAGATAGTATATAATTAGGATAAATGAAAAATAGAGGGAGCAGAATGAGACTTAAAAAGACCTTATTTGGTAACTATCGTGCCAAGGAAGTTGAAGAATACATTGAATCGTTAGAAGAAGGATTTGATAATGAAATTCGTGAAAAGAATGAGAAAATTGAATCTTTACGCAAAAAAATTGATGCTTTAAAGAACCAAGAAAGGGAAATTGGCGAAGCTGTCGTATATGCTAAATCACTGATCATTGAAGCGCATGAAAAGGCAGAAAAAGAAGCCCAAGAAGTTTTAGAAAAAGCTCAGAAAGACTTCTTACAAGTTCGATCATCTATTCTTGGAGAAATTGATGAATTGACGAAAAAACGTCTTGAAACTGAAAAGCTCTATAAGATGCAAAAGGAAAAAATCAAAGAGCTTCTTAGTCAAATTGGTCACATTCTAGACGAAGAAACTTTAGAGAGTCAAATTGACCTCTCAAGTCTAATCGAGGAAGCTTCGGAAGACGACGAATTTGCAAGTATATTTGATACTCCTTTAGAGGAAGATGAAGCTACGCGTTTGTTTGATACGCCTTTGGAAGAAGACGAGGCTTCAAATGAGCAAGTTGAAGCTGAAAGTTTATTCGATGAAGCTTCTCTTGAAGCGCACGAAGAAGAAGTAAATGAATCAGATGTTTTTGGTGAGGAAGAAGTCCCAGTAGAAATCTCTGCTCCACAAAAAGAAGTTGTAAATATTGAGCAAACATTTGCTAAAACAGGTACAGATAGTTCTATTCCTGTTACTTATTTCACTTTTCCTGCCAAAAAATCTAAAGATGAAAGCAAAGAGAAAGAAAAGAAGAAGAAAGGAAAAATCATTAAACGCCTTTCAAGAATTAAAAAAGATAGTCTTTTGTAAGAGGAATATGGTTTATGACAATTTATAACATCAACCTAGGAATTGGTTGGGCAAGCAGCGGAGTAGAGTATGCGCAGATTTATCGTGCAAAATTGCTTCGCAGTGTGGGCTTAGAGGCAAAATTCATCTTTATGGATTTTATTTCAGCTGATAATATTGAACATTTGACAAAGAATATCGGCTTTGAAGACTCTGAGGTCATTTGGCTCTATCAGTATTTTACAGATGTTAAGATTGCTCCAACGACCTATACTCTGTCACATGTTTTAGCTAGTTTTGATAGAGAACCTCTAGAAATTGTTCGGAATCCTGAGAACAAGACCTTCCGAGTTATGTTTGGAGACAATGATTTCGTAACGTGCTATGCTTGCGATATGGATAGTGAGCTGATTGAGCGGGCTGAGATTGTTTCGCGTGGCTGCCTCATTCAGAAAGAATATTATACTTATACCAAAAACTTTATTGAATACTATAGTCCTGTAGATGGTCGGGCTCGTCTCTACCAACGGACTTGGCTCAATGAAGATGGTAGTGTGGCTTACGAAGAGATTATCGATGAAGTAGACGGTAAGCCAGAAACGCAAGTTTATCGTTTTCCAGATCAGGTCTTTTACTCCAAGCAGGAATTTGTTGCTCATTTCATGAGAAGCTTGAAATTGACCGATAAGGATTTACTGATCCTAGATCGGGAGACAGATATTGGCCAGCCAATCTTCGCTAATAAGGGGGCTGCCAAACTAGCTGTCATCGTTCATGCGGACCACTTTAGTGAAAACCCCGCGGAAAAAGATTATATCCTGTGGAATAATTACTACGAGTATCAATTTGAATATGCGGAAGAAGTGGACTACATCATCAACTCGACGGATGCTCAAACAGAGCTTCTAAAAGAACAGTTTGCTCAATATACCGACATCAAACCGAAAGAGGTTTTAACTATTCCTGTGGGCAGCTTGGATCAGTTGCGCCGACCAGAAGGCCCACGGAAGCCTTTCGCTTTGATGACGGCTTCTCGTTTAGCTAGTGAAAAGCATATTGATTGGCTGATTCACTCTGTAGTGAAGGCACATGAGCAATTACCTGAAATCACTTTTGATATCTACGGTACAGGCGGTGAAGAAGCTATGCTGCGGAAGTTGCTTGCGGATCTGAAGGCAGAAGATTATATTCGACTGATGGGGCATCATCATATGACGGATATTTACAAGAATTATTCCGCTTATCTAGCTGCATCTACAAGCGAAGGTTTTGGTCTGACTTTGTTGGAGGCAGTTGGTTCTGGCCTACCCATCATTGGTTTTGATGTTCGTTATGGCAATCCAACCTTTATCCGCGATGGGGAAAATGGCTATCTGATTCCTAAGGCTCGTCCAGATGATTTAGATGCTATGACGACAGAGTATGCGGAAAAGATTGTTCAGCTATTAACTCAACATTCTCAGGAAGATTTGTCCCGTGTATCCTATGAGGTAGCTGAGCATTACCTTGATGAGCATATTGCTCAGCGCTGGTCTGATCTTGTCCGATCGGCTCAGACCAACTGAGTAGGATTCAGAAAGAAAGGCATAACCACTATGATTTGTTTGTTTGACCGCTATGATCAAGCAAGTTTTGATTTGTTACGTTCATTAAAAGCAGCAGGACTTGATTGTCCTGTTGTTGTTGTACAAGACGATGGCTATCTTTCACCAGATGTCGAGTCTCCTTACAGTTATTTTACAGGAGATTTGGACACACCGGAAGGCCGGCCGATTTATTTTAATCTTGTCCCCAAAACGCACCTATGGGAGATTCGCTCCAGCAATGTAAATGGCGAAATCTTGGATATGGGCAAGAAGCGTGCGAATATTTTCTATCGCCAACCAACGCATGAAAGACGTGTACGGGCTGTCGAATGGTTGGATACAGGGGGGCAGGTTCGAGCGGCAGATATCTACAATCGCAAAGGACGCCTTTTCGCACAAATAACCTATGCTCAGACACAACGTCCGACCCATACTCGCTATTTTGACCAGAACAATGTCGTGGTCATTATGGAAAATCATCTGACTGGTGATATTATCCTGACACTGGAAGGAAAACGTCATATCTTTAAATCCAAACAAGAATTTGTCGTCTTTTATCTTCAATATCGTGGATATGATACAGATCGCATTATTTATAACTCTCTAGCGACGCCCTTCTTGGTGGCCTACGCTCTTCGTCCTAAAAATGGCCGTGCAGAAGATCTTCTTTTCTGGCAAGAGCCTATCGGAGAGGCTTTACCAGGCAATATGAAAGCGGCTATGAAGTTGCCTCATCGTAATATCCGCATCGCCGTCCAGGATAGGCAGGTATATGAGAAGATTCAAAGTTTAGCGACTCCAGAAGAAAAAGTCTATTTCCACAATCTTGGCTATATTTATGATTACCAACGCCTGAACAATATGAATCCAGAAGCCTTGATTTTGACCAATAGCGATCAGCTTGAGCAAATAGAGCAACTCGTGACTCAGCTGCCCACTGTGCATTTCCATATCGGAGCAATCACAGAAATGTCCAGCCATTTGATGGGGCTCAATCGTTATCCGAATGTTTCGCTTTATCCAAATATCCGTCCAGCCAAGGTTGCAGAGCTGTTTGATAGATGTGACTTGTATCTGGATATCAATATCAGCGATGAAATTCTCAATGCTTGTCGCACAGCCTTTGATAACAACATGCTGATTCTCAGCTTTAAAAATACTTGCCATAGCCGTCGATTTATTGCGGATGATCACATTTATGCGCCAGAAAATGTCTCGGCCATGGTGGACAAAATCCAAGCTGTCCTGACTCATACTTCGGAGATGGGAACCGCCCTTGACAAACAGAAGCAGGCTGCTAATCAGGCTAGTCTGGAGCAATATAGGGCCATTCTTTAACCATATAGATGAGAACTTGCTTTCGATGAGGGCAAGTTCCTTTATGCAGATTCAGTAAAGGAGGACAATCATGCCAGAGAAGAAAAAGGGAATTCTGCAGGAACATATCAAAGAGCAGCTAGATAATCGTAGGAAGCCGTTGAAAAGAGAGAAGCAAGAGTTTAGCATGATTGCAGTTCTAGGTGGCGTTCTTTTTCTGATCACCCTCTTGGTCACAATCATCATGCAGTTGGGGCAATTCTTCTAGTCCCTGATATTCTAGTCAGAATGATGAAAAACAGCAGACTTTCCTGCTGTTTTTTGTTACAATTTATACATGACTATGAATCAAGAAATTGGAAGGGAGTGCCACTGTGTTAGCAATTGAAAAAATTAGGAAAATCACTCCCGAAAATCTTCCGCCTTTAACGATTTTGACGGGAGATGACTTGGGGCAATTTGAGCTGTTAAAAGATGAGTTTCTGAAGCAGATTCATTATGATCCAGCAGATTTGAATGTGATGCTGTTTGATATGAAAGAAACGCCTTATCCAGATGTGGAACTGGATTTAGTCAGCCTGCCTTTTTTTGCGGATGAAAAGATTATTATTTTAGATCATTTTGCGGATCTAACGACAGCAAAAAAGCGCTATTTGTCGGATGAAGAGCTCAAGTCCTTCGAGCAGTATTTGGAAAATCCTAGTAGTACGACCAAATTGATCATTTTCGCGGAAGGCAAGTTGGACAGCAAACGCCGACTAGTCAAGATGCTCAAGCGCGACGGACAGATCTTTGAAGCAGCTGAGATTAAGGAAGCGGATTTACGCCAGTATTTTGCCAAACAGGCCCAGCTTGAAGGTCTGGACTTTGCTCCGAAGGCTTTTGACCACTTGCTCATCAAATCAGGCTTTCATTTCAGCGAAATCAGTAAAAACTTGGCTTTTCTCAAGTCTTATAAGGAGTCGGGGCAAGTCAGTCTAGAAGACATCGCTGAGGCCATTCCTAAAACCTTGCAGGACAATATTTTTGATTTGACCCAGCTGATTTTACAGAAACAAATTGATGCGGCACGGAGTTTGGTGCGAGACTTAACACTGCAGGGTGAAGATGAAATCAAGCTGATTGCCATCATGCTAGGCCAGTTTCGGATGTTTACTCAGGTTAAAATTTTAGCGGACAATGGCCGATCCGAGAGTCAAATCGTGGCTGATTTATCAGACTATCTAGGCCGCAAGATTAATCCCTTCCAAGTCAAGTTTGCACTCAAGGATGCGCGTGGGCTCAGCCTCAACTTTCTGAAAAGAACCCTGACCTGCTTGATTGAAACGGACTACCAGATCAAGTCTGGCCTTTATGACAAGGATTACCTTTTTGACCTTGCCTTGCTGAGAATTGCGACAGAAAACTTCTAAAAGATTAGGAAAATTTATAAGCAAAATAGTTGAAAAATGTGCGTTTTTGCGTTATGATTTTTATTATAATAAAGAAAATGAGGACAAGTAAATGGCAATTATTTTACCAGATCTACCTTATGCATACGACGCTTTGGAACCTTACATCGATGAGGAAACAATGCACCTTCACCATGACAAGCACCATCAGACTTACGTGAATAACGTAAATGCGGCGCTTGAAAAACACCCTGAAATTGGTGAAGACTTAGAAAAACTGTTGGCAGATGTTGAGTCTATTCCGGCTGATATTCGCCAAGCAGTGATCAACAACGGTGGTGGACACTTGAACCACGCTCTTTTCTGGGAATTGATGACCCCTGAAAAGACAGCTCCTTCAGCAGAACTTGCAGCAGCAATCGATGCGACATTTGGTTCATTCGAAGAATTCCAAGCAGCCTTCACTGCAGCAGCAACAACTCGTTTCGGTTCTGGTTGGGCATGGTTGGTTGTCAACAAAGAAGGGAAGCTTGAAGTAACTTCAACAGCAAACCAAGATACACCAATCTCAGAAGGGAAGACACCAATCCTCGGCTTGGACGTTTGGGAACATGCTTACTACGTGAAATACCGCAACGTGCGTCCTGACTACATCAAGGCTTTCTTCTCAGTTATCAACTGGAATAAAGTGGATGAACTCTACGCAGCAGCTAAATAAAAAGTACAAAGCGAATCTTAATGATTCGTTTTTTAAGTAGTCTAAAGACCGTTTTACTATGACACTGCTCCCAACAATTACAAGTGATTGCTCAGGTTAAGAGACCTCTATAAAGTTGCTTTTAGAAGATGCACATGATATTATAGTTTTGTGGATTGTTGCGAAAGGAAAGTGATGAAATGATGAAAAGTAACCTTATCAAGATCCTTATATTCTTTCTTCTATCCTTGCCCTTGGCAGGCTGTCAATTAGCTCAAAAGCATGCTATTGATAAAGAGAAAGACTATCAATTAGCCATTTTTGATGTCAATAAGATCCTTACCTTTGAGGAAAATAATGGAAGGCTGAAGCAACTGGAGACCATTGCCAGAAATAAAGAACTGAGCTATTGGAAGGAAGGATTTGTTGCGGCGGATGGAGACTCTTTTTTTGCCAAGACCAAGGAAGATAGTCAGTATCGATCTTATGTAGCAACTATTGATAGCAAGACCTTAAAAGAGCGCTTTGTTCCTACTAAGGGGCATACTATTTATACTTCTGCAACAGACGGAACTTACTATTATGCGACAGCTGTCTTTATGGATCGTATTGAGTTTTATAAGTATGATTTGACCTTGAATGTCGTCCATTCTAAAAGCATTAAAAATGCCGAAACCATCAATGCCAGCAATCAATTTGTCGTCATGGGCGATGATTTGTATCTCTTGGTCAGTCAGGTGGGAGGTGCGACAGGCGCCGAGCAGACGGAGCTTTGGCGGATGGACAAGGAATTTACTATCCAAGAAAAAATCAATTTGGAAGAAGCTAATCCATATTTACGTATGGTCAATATTGGCGAGAAGCTCTATTTGACGGAAGCCTTCAATGGTAAGTCAGCAGAAGGCTATATAGGCGGTCGACAGATTTTGGTATATGACTTGACCAATCATAGCAAGGAGTACATCCAGCTTTCGACTAGCTATCCTCTTGACATTTATCATGACCCTGTTCACAATAATTTGCTGATCGCCCATGAGCCAAGCCATTTATCAGGCATTTACTGGACCCTTTATCAGCTTGACTCTGGTAAAGAAACGGTTCTTACCTTTCCTGAAATCCAGCAGGAAGACAGCCGATCTTCATTTTTTACAATGAAAAACGGTCGTTATTATTTCCTTTTTGCGAATAATCTAATCGAGGTGGACGAGCATGGTCAAAAAGTAGCAAACCATGATTTGACTCCCTACCAGTTGAAATCCCCTCATGCTCTCATCATCAAATGATAAAATTAAAACGGATCGCAATGATTCGTTTTAAAATGCCCTTAAATGGATCTTTCTACTTGTCATTTTAATGAGAATCTTTTATAATACTAAAATATTAGGAGAAAAACTTTGATTAAAAATGACATAAAGAAACTGGCTTGCTGGTTCGGTGGTGTTTTCTTATTTATTTGTTATTTGGGTCTTTTGGTGGAACCACAGCGAGCTGATAAAAAGATAGCAGAAGCAGGTCAATCAATCGCTTCCTCACATTCTACAGAAGGAGAAGAAACAAAATCTGAGGCGACTGCGCGTGCTAGCAAGACGATGGAAGAGAAGCGACAGGTGATAGAGCAGGATCTTCCAACCATGGAAGCTTTGGGTTTATCTTACGATTATGCGAATATGACCTTGCCACAAGTTGTTCAGGCTTACATGGATGACATGGGAATTGACTCTTCTCAGATTGCTTTTTCTTATAAAGATCTGACAAGTGGGCAAACTTATGCCATGAATGATACCCAGCCTATGACAGCAGGATCTACCTATAAACTTCCCCTTAATATGTTGGTTGTTGATGAGGTAGCAGCAGGAAAATTATCGCTGGAAGAGCAGTTTGATATTACCAACACCAGCTATGAATACAAGGGAGAGCACGATAACTATGTAGCGGCCTTCAATGGCGCCATGTCTATTACTGATATGCAGGAGTATTCCTTGGTCTACTCTGAAAATACGCCCGCTTATGCGTTAGCAGAGCGACTGGGTGGGATGGACAAGGCCTACAGCATGTTTGAAAGGTATGGTCGGTCAAAAGCTAAAATCAAGACGATCAGCGGCGAAAATAAAACAACAACGGACTACTATATTCAAGTTCTGGAGTATCTGTGGAATAATCAAGAAAAATACAAAGATATTCTTTATTTTATCGGTGTTTCCTTCCCTGGTGAATATTACAAACGTTATTTAAACGATTTGACAATTTACCAAAAGCCTGGGTATGTTAGAGAGGCTCTTAATGTTGATGCTATTGTCATGGAGGAGAAGCCCTATATTGTGGCACTTTATACAGCCTATCTAGGTGGCAGCACAGAAGCTAGTGAGGAGATCAGCGGAGTTGGTATTGATCAGGTTGGTCAAATTGCCTATATCATCAATGAGTGGCACCGGGTCAACATGAATTAAAATTGGCCCAGCAACTAGGCTCTGCAATGAACCTGCTGAATGAGGCTGCTTTATAGAAAATAGTTGTAGAATGCGAGATTGATCCTCGCATTTTGTTCTTAATGTGAGTTTTCTGACCAGCTTTTTTAGAGGATTGACATCTGGGAGGAAAAAGGTATAATTCTAGTAAAACTTTTAATAGTTGAGGAGACGATTTCATGCTTCAAACGCATATTTTGATTGCTATGGTGCTGATTTTAGCCGCTGTAGTCATTCCAGTAATTTATTTTAAAAAGACCAAGCAGATTTCCCTGCTTGTTTTCCTCTTGGGAGGGGTTGGATTTTATCTGTCTAGTCAGATTTTCGAAAATCTCCTACATCGATTGGTTTTACAGCCTCAGGCTGATGGAACGATTGCTCTAATGAAAAATGCTCCCTTGCTCTATGTTTTGTATGGCATTGCAACGGCGGCTATCTTTGAGGAGACAGCGCGCTATGTGATTTTTCGATATTTACAAAAGAAGCGTCCACTGACTATCGGTGATAGTCTGGCCTATGGTTTAGGACACGGCGGGATCGAAGCTCTTTTCATCGGTATTTCAGGTCTCTTGAGTCTGTTTGTCCTCGCTCATCTAGTCAGCCAAGGGGACAGCACTTTGCTGGCGCAATTACCCCAAGCGATGATTTCTTATGTGCAAAAACTACAGGCGAGTCAGATTTATTTACTGGCTTTTGAACGAATCTTAGCACTTGCGATTCAAGTTTTCCTGACCTTCTGGGTTTGGGCAGCTGTAAAAGAGAGAACAGCAAAGTATTTTTTGGCAGCTCTGGTCTTCCATGCCCTTATTAATCTAGCGCCTGCTCTTGTCCAGGTTGGCTGGCTTGCTCAGCCTATCTTGGTCGAAGTTATGATTTTTGTAGAATTTCTTGCTCTGGTATATCTGACCAAGAAATTTCTGCTGGTTTATTTTTCTGAAGCTAGAGTCAGGAAATCTTAGTAATAAATGACAGGATACAGCTTGCTTCAATCAATACTTTAGCAAATAGAACACTTAAAAGGCTGGAAATGGATTCCAGTCTTTTTGCAAGAAGTAACGTGGATAAAGCAATTCGTTTCTTTTGTAAGCGGATTTATGCTATAATACTAGTAGTGAGCAAGAAGGGTTATTATGATCAATAAGGAACATTATCAGATTATTAGACAGCATCCAGCATTTGCACATTTTCCTGTGGAAATTTTTGATAAGATTGCTATTGAGATTCAATTCCGCAAGATTCCCAAGGGACAGATTATTTTCTTTTCAGGGGACCGTAGGGATCGTCTTTTCCTCCTGCATCGAGGTTATGTCCGTATCGAGCAGTACGATTCGACCGATACTTTTTCATATATGGACTATGTTAAAATGAATAGTGTGTTTCCCTATGGGGGCATGTTTTTCGACGAGCGTTATCATTATACAGCTAGTGCGGTTACCAATGTCGAGTACTTCAGCATTCCGATGGACTTGTTTGAAGACTATTCTAAAAAGAACGTGGATCAGCTGCTATTTATTACCAAGCGTTTATCACAAATTTTAGAGTTTCAGGAATTACGCTTGAGGAATGTCGTCTCAGCAAGTGCGACGGACCGTGTAACCCAGTCTCTATCTATTTTATGCATGGATTTGTGCAAAGAGCAGGATACACTTCCATTTCCATTGAGTATGAAAGAGTTGGCCAAGCTAGGAGCCACCACACGTGAAACAGTCAATCAGGTTCTAAAAAAACTAAGAGAAGAAGAAGTGATTGACTACGAGCATAAAAAATTGACATTTAAGAATAAGGATTACTTTATGAGGTATTTTGAAGAAAGCTAATCAATCATTTGATTGGCTTTTTTCAAACATTTTTACACATTTAAAAGTTTTTTCTGATCATATTCTAATATTAATTGAACATATATTTTTTACAAAAAAATATATATTCCTAAAAATAATAGAACAACCAAAATATGCAAAGAAAACGCTTTAAAATAAATAAATATTATAATGTTTTATAAAAAACGCAAAGGAATTGGCATTTGTAATGTAAGATTTTAGGTGTAAGCCTTTCCAATCCATGATAGAATAATAGCATAAAAGGGATTGGGAAACCAAACCTCAACGAAAAGGAGGACAATAGATGTCTACACATCCAATTCATGTTTTCTCAGAAATTGGAAAACTGAAAAAAGTTATGTTGCACCGTCCGGGCAAAGAGCTGGAAAACTTGCTACCGGACTACCTAGAACGTCTTCTTTTTGATGACATTCCTTTCTTGGAAGATGCTCAAAAAGAACACGATGCATTCGCTCAAGCTCTTCGTGATGAAGGAATCGAAGTTCTTTATCTCGAAAAATTGGCTGCTGAATCCTTGATTTCTCCAGAAATTCGTGAACAGTTCATCGAAGAATATTTGGAAGAAGCAAATATTCGTGGACGCGAAACGAAGAAAGCTATTCGTGAATTGCTGCATGGTATCAAGGACAACCAAGAATTGGTTGAAAAAACAATGGCCGGGGTTCAAAAAGTTGAATTGCCAGAAATTCCTGAAGAAGCTAAAGGCTTGACTGACTTGGTAGAATCTGATTATCCATTCGCGATTGATCCAATGCCAAACCTTTACTTCACACGCGACCCATTTGCTACTATTGGTAATGCTGTATCACTCAACCACATGTATGCAGATACTCGTAATCGTGAAACTCTCTACGGTAAATACATCTTCAAATATCACCCAGAATACGCTGGAAAAGTGGAATTGGTTTACAACCGTGAAGAAGATACTCGTATCGAAGGTGGAGATGAGTTAGTTCTTTCTAAAGATGTACTGGCAGTTGGTATTTCTCAACGTACAGACGCAGCATCTATCGAAAAACTTTTGGTGAACATCTTCAAGAAGAATGTTGGCTTCAAGAAAGTATTGGCATTTGAATTTGCTAACAACCGTAAATTCATGCACTTGGATACTGTCTTCACTATGGTTGACTATGACAAGTTCACCATTCACCCAGAAATCGAAGGCGACCTTCGCGTTTACTCAGTCACTTATGAAAACGAAAAACTGAAGATCGTTGAAGAAAAAGGCGACTTGGCTGAGCTTCTGGCTCAAAACCTTGGCGTAGAAAAAGTTCATTTGATTCGTTGCGGTGGCGGCAATATCGTAGCAGCTGGACGTGAACAATGGAATGATGGTTCTAACACCTTGACTATCGCTCCTGGTGTGGTAGTGGTTTATGACCGCAATACCGTAACCAACAAGATTTTGGAAGAATACGGGCTTCGCTTGATTAAGATTCGCGGAAGTGAATTGGTTCGGGGCCGTGGTGGACCTCGTTGTATGTCTATGCCATTTGAACGTGAAGAAGTTTAATTCGTGTTCGACAATTTATCAATAGAAAATTTAATAACTAGAAAGAGGAAATAACAGAATGACACATTCAGTATTCCAAGGACGTAGCTTCCTTGCAGAAAAAGACTTTACTCGTGCAGAATTAGAATACCTTATCGGACTTTCAGCTCACTTGAAAGACTTGAAGAAACGCAATATTCAGCACCACTATCTTGCTGGTAAGAATATCGCTCTCTTGTTTGAAAAAACATCTACTCGTACGCGTGCAGCCTTTACTACAGCAGCTATCGACCTTGGTGCGCATCCAGAATACCTTGGTGCTAATGATATCCAGCTTGGTAAGAAAGAATCTACAGAAGATACAGCTAAAGTATTGGGACGTATGTTTGACGGGATTGAATTCCGCGGCTTCAGCCAACGCATGGTAGAAGAATTGGCAGAATTCTCAGGTGTTCCAGTATGGAATGGTTTGACTGACGAATGGCACCCAACTCAAATGCTTGCTGACTACTTGACAGTTCAAGAAAACTTTGGTCGCTTGGAAGGCTTGACATTGGTTTACTGTGGTGATGGACGTAACAACGTTGCTAACAGCTTGCTGGTAACAGGAGCTATCCTTGGCGTTAACGTTCACATCTTCTCACCAAAAGAACTCTTCCCAGAAAAAGAAATTGTTGAATTGGCAGAAGGCTTTGCTAAAGAAAGCGGCGCACACATCCTCATCACTGAAGATGCAGACGAAGCTGTTAAGGGTGCAGACGTACTTTACACAGACGTTTGGGTATCTATGGGTGAAGAAGACAAATTCGCAGAACGCGTTGCACTTTTGAAACCTTATCAAGTTAACATGGAATTGGTGAAGAAAGCTGATAATGAAGACTTGATCTTCTTGCACTGCTTGCCAGCATTCCACGATACAAATACTGTTTACGGTAAAGATGTCGCTGAAAAATTTGGCGTAGAAGAAATGGAAGTAACAGACGAAGTCTTCCGTAGCAAGTACGCTCGCCACTTTGACCAAGCAGAAAACCGTATGCACACAATCAAAGCTGTTATGGCTGCTACACTCGGCAACCTTTACATTCCAAAAGTATAATTTATAAACCGTAATACCAACAGCTATGAGGGCTGCGACTAATAGCTTTAGTCCAGTCCTCTTTTATATGATGGAAATCTGTTATTTCTTATAAAGTATTTGAAAAATCATTAATCTGAAATCTAAGCGCATTCGATTGAATGTGATAAAGGAGAACTTATGGCAAATCGTAAAATTGTAGTAGCTTTGGGAGGAAATGCGATTCTCTCTTCTGATCCATCAGCAAAAGCTCAACAGGAAGCTTTGGTGGAAACAGCTAAGCACCTTGTGAAACTGATCAAAAACGGGGATGATTTGATCATCACTCACGGTAATGGTCCTCAAGTTGGAAATCTCTTGCTCCAACACTTGGCGGCTGATTCTGAAAAGAACCCTGCTTTCCCGCTCGATTCACTTGTTGCTATGACAGAAGGTAGCATCGGTTTCTGGTTGCAAAATGCCTTGCAAAATGCTCTCTTGGATGAAGGCATAGAAAAAGATGTTGCTTCAGTTGTGACACAAGTTGTTGTAGATAAAAATGACCCAGCTTTTGTCAACTTGAGTAAACCAATTGGTCCTTTCTATTCAGAAGAAGAAGCAAAAGTAGAAGCTGAAAAGAGCGGAGCAACTTTCAAAGAAGATGCTGGTCGTGGATGGCGCAAGGTTGTTGCTTCACCAAAACCAGTGGATATCAAGGAAATCGAAACAATTCGTACCCTCTTGAATGCTGGTCAAGTGGTCGTTGCTGCTGGTGGTGGCGGAATTCCAGTCATCAAGGAAGACAACGGTCATTTGGCTGGTGTGGAAGCTGTTATTGATAAGGACTTTGCTTCTCAACGCTTGGCAGAATTAGTCGAAGCTGACCTCTTCATCGTCTTGACTGGTGTAGACTATGTCTTTGTAAACTACAATAAACCAGACCAAGCAAAATTGGAACATGTGAATGTTGCTCAGCTGGAAGAATATATCAAACAAGACCAATTTGCACCAGGAAGCATGCTTCCAAAAGTAGAAGCAGCTATCGCTTTTGTCAATGGCCGTCCAGAAGGAAAAGCAGTTATTACTTCCCTTGAAAACCTTGGAGCTTTGATTGAATCTGAAAGCGGAACAATTATTGAAAAAGGATAAGTTATTTTACTGGTAAGATGTATTTAATTTCTAACATCTTTATATCAAATTAGGAATAATTTTTGAAAATAAGTGTGATATTTTCAAAAAATACTAGTTTTTTAGACCTTAATATGGTAAAATAATTATAAATTAAAAGCGTTTTTCTTAAATATTTATTTAAGAAAGTGGTTGGTTTTTTGCACTTTGTTAGACATTAGGAGGAAAAACAAATGAGTGAAAAAGCTAAAAAAGGGTTTAAGATGCCTTCATCTTACACCGTCTTGTTACTAATCATTGCTGTTATGGCAGTGCTGACTTGGATTATCCCTGCAGGTGCCTTTGTAGATGGTGTTTACAAGGCTCAACCGCAAAATCCGCAAGGAATTTGGGATGTCCTCATGGCACCGATTCGGGCTATGCTAGGTACTCATCCAGAGGAAGGCTCGCTGATTAAAGAAACCAGTGCAGCGATTGATGTAGCCTTCTTCATCCTCATGGTTGGTGGTTTCCTTGGCGTTGTCAATGAAACTGGTATGCTAGATACTGGTATTGCTTCTATTGTGAAGAAATACAAGGGCCGCGAAAAGATGTTGATTTTGGTTCTCATGCCTTTGTTTGCCCTTGGTGGTACAACTTATGGTATGGGTGAAGAAACCATGGCCTTCTATCCTCTTCTTGTGCCAGTTATGATGGCTGTTGGATTTGATAGCTTGACTGGGGTTGCCATTATCTTGCTCGGTTCACAGATTGGATGTTTGGCATCTACCTTGAACCCATTTGCGACAGGTATCGCTTCATCAACTGCTGGTGTAGGTCTTGGGGAAGGAATTATCCTTCGTTTAATCTTCTGGTTTGTCTTGACTGGTCTTAGTACTTGGTTCGTTTACAAGTATGCTGATAAGATCCAAAAAGATCCAACTAAGTCTCTCACTTATGCAACACGTGATGAAGATATGAAATTCTTCAATGTTGGTGAAGACGAAGAAAATGTCAACTCAACTCTTACTAAGAAACAAAAACATGTCTTCGTACTCTTTGTTCTTACTTTCGTCTTGATGGTATTGAGTTTCATTCCATGGGGTGACTTGGGCATTACTTTCTTTGGAGACTTTAATACTTGGTTGACTGGTCTTCCAGTTATCGGTAAGATTGTTGGTTCATCTACAGCTGCTTTGGGTACTTGGTACTTCCCAGAAGGCGCAATGCTCTTCGCCTTTATGGGTATCCTTATCGGTGTTGTTTATGGTCTTAAAGAGGACAAGATTATCTCTGCCTTCATGAATGGTGCTGCTGACTTGCTCAGTGTTGCCTTGATCGTAGCGATTGCCCGCGGTATCCAAGTTATCATGAACGATGGTATGATTACCGACACTATCCTCAACTGGGGTAAAGAAGGCCTAAGTGGTCTGTCTTCACAAGTCTTTATCGTTTTGACTTATATCTTCTATCTGCCTATGTCATTCTTGATCCCATCTTCATCTGGTCTTGCCAGCGCGACTATGGGTATCATGGCTCCTCTCGGAGAATTTGTAAATGTACGTCCTAGCTTGATTATCACTGCTTACCAATCTGCTTCAGGTGTCCTGAACTTGATCGCACCAACATCTGGTATTGTGATGGGAGCTCTTGCACTTGGACGTATCAATATCGGTACTTGGTGGAAATTCATGGGCAAACTCGTTGTCGCTATCATTGTAGTGACTATCGCCCTTCTTCTCCTTGGAACTTTCCTTCCATTCCTATAAAATAGTGAGTGAGGTGATTCCATGAAAATAGATATAACAAATCAAGTGAAGGATGAATTTCTTACATCATTAAAGACTTTGATTTCCTATCCTTCTGTACTTAACGAGGGAGAAAATGGAACACCTTTTGGACAAGCAATCCAAGATGTCCTAGAAAAAACTTTAGAGATTTGTCGAGGTTTAGGTTTCACTACCTATCTTGACCCTAAAGGTTATTACGGATATGCAGAAATCGGTCAGGGAGCAGAGCTCCTGGCCGTTCTCTGTCATTTGGATGTTGTTCCATCAGGTGATGAGGCGGATTGGCGGACCCCGCCATTTGAGGCAACTATCAAAGACGGCTGGATTTTCGGACGTGGTGTTCAAGATGATAAGGGACCGTCAATGGCTGCTCTCTACTCAGTCAAGTCTCTGCTAGATAGAGGAGTTACATTTAAAAAGCGGGTACGTTTTATCTTTGGTACAGACGAGGAGACCCTCTGGCGCTGCATGGGGCGGTACAATGAACTAGAAGAAACAGCGACGCTTGGCTTTGCACCAGATTCTTCCTTCCCTCTGACCTATGCTGAAAAAGGCCTCCTACAGGTCAAGCTACACGGTCCTGGCTCAGATCAGCTAGAGCTAGAAGCAGGGGCAGCCTTTAATGTTGTACCTGGCAAGGCTAGCTACCAAGGAGAGCTTTTGGACCAGGTCGTAGCAGGTTTGCAGGCAGCTTCTTTTGACTACGAGCAAAGTGATCATCAAGTTACTGTTCTCGGCCTCCCTAAGCATGCCAAGGATGCAGCTGAAGGTATCAATGCTATTGTTCGACTGGCGACAGTTTTGCAGCCTTTACAAGCTCATCCTGCCTTGGCCTTTATTGCAGAAGCGGTGGGAGAAGATGCGACTGGCGGCCGTTTATTTGGCGACATTTCGGATGAACCCTCTGGCAGACTCTCCTTTAATATTGCAGGTCTGACGCTGAACTCAGAAAAGTCTGAAATACGTATTGATATTCGGATTCCTGTTTTGGCGGATAAAGATCAGCTAGTGGCAAAACTAGCAGAGATTGCTGGGCGCTACCAGCTGAGCTATGAAGAATTTGACTATCTGGCTCCGCTTTATGTACCTAAGGACAGCGAACTGGTCAGCACCCTGATGGCTATCTACCAAGAAAAGACGGGCGATACCAGTCCAGCTATGTCCTCTGGTGGGGCTACCTTTGCTCGAACCATGCCAAACTGTGTGGCCTTCGGCGCTCTATTCCCAGGTGCTGAGCAGACGGAGCATCAAGCCAATGAAAGAGCGTCTTTAGATGATCTCTATCGTGCGATGGATATCTATGCTGAGACTATTTGCCGCTTGGCAGGAGAGTAAAATTGCTAGGATAGATATCAGTGTTGAGGATTTTTCCAAGTAAAAACTGTGAATCAAAATGAAAAGAGTTGGATTTTCCAACTCTTTTGTTATTTACTAAAGAAAAATGGGGGTGCAAATTCTTTGAGTTTATCAAAGCATTCGATAGCAGCTTGATTATCCTCGCAGATGATCAGGCAGACATCGTCTCCACAGACGGTAGCAACAATCTGGGGCAACTCTAGAGCGTCTAAAATGGCACCAAAAGATTGGGCTAGTCCGGGTAAGGTTTTCATGACGACTTGATGCTGAACGGGGCGGAGCATGACGAGGGCATCTTCCATATAGAAGCGCAGTCTTTTCTCCCAACGAGAAGGGGCGATGCTGTTAATGACATAGTAGGATTTGTCATTTTCGGTCACTTTGACTAGATTGAGAGTTTTCATGTCACGAGAGAGAGTAGACTGGGTGACAATGACACCATTTGCTTCCAGTAGTTCTTGGAGTTCTTGCTGGGTATGGACCCTTTTTTCCATAATGAGGGAGCGGATGAGGCGATGCCTACTTTCGATTTTATTCATAGATTCACCTGTATTTATTTGATAAACATAGCGTCGCCAAAGCTAAAGAAGCGATAGCGCTCAGCAATAGCGTGCTCATAGGCTTGCAGTGTCAGTTGGCGTCCAGCAAAAGCTGATACTAGCATGACAAGGGTTGATTTTGGCAAGTGGAAGTTGGTCGAAAAGGCATCGACAATCTTCCACTGATAGCCTGGCTTGATAAAGATATTGGTCCAGCCAGAGTCGGCTTGGATTTGACCATCGAATTTGCTGCCGATTGTTTCTAAAGTACGAATGGACGTGGTGCCGACAGCAATGATGCGGTGGCCGCTAGCCTTGACTTGACGCAGGGTCTCAGCTGCTTCTTCAGACAAGCTATAAAATTCGGAATGCATCTCATGTTCTTCCAGATTGTCAACTGATACAGGACGGAAAGTTCCGAGTCCGACATGCAGCGTCAGGTAGACGAGTTTAACGCCTTTTGCCGCAATTTTATCCAGCAATTCCTCTGTGAAATGGAGGCCAGCGGTAGGAGCGGCAGCAGAGCCGTTTTCTTTAGCATAGACTGTCTGATAGCGTTCACGGTCCTCTAGCTTCTCATGGATATAAGGTGGCAGGGGCATTTCACCCAAACTTTCTAGAACTTCTAGGAAAATGCCCTGATAATCAAAGCGAACGATCCGTCCACCGTGCTCCAGCTCTTCTGTAACAGTAGCAGTCAAACGGCCATCACCGAAAGAAACACGCGTTCCGACTCTGAGTCGTTTGGCGGGCTTGGCTAGAACTTCCCAGAAGTCTCCTTGGGTATTTTTCAAGAGCAGGAGCTCTACATGACCGCCGGTTTCAGGCTTGGTCCCATAAAGGCGGGCTGGCAGGACACGGGTGTTATTCATAACCAAGGCATCGCCTGGCTCAAGTTGGTCAATAATATTGTCAAAATGTTGGTCACTAAACTGGCCAGTTTCCCGGTCTACAATGAGCAGGCGAGAAGAGTCTCGCTTCTCCAGAGGAGTTTGAGCAATCAGTTCTTCCGGCAAGTGAAAATCAAAATCAGCAGTATTCATTCTATCTCCTTAAATAGTTCTCATGATCCAAATATAGTAGGCGGCAAGCAAAAAGGGAATACTGATAAAGAAAATTCCCAAGCATAAAAAAATTAGTTGCCAACCTAGATGTTTTTTTAAGAAAAGCCCAGCGGTAAAAAGGGCAATTCCTAGTAAAAAGATTATAATCATTGGTAATAGCATACTTTTATTATACCACGATTTGACGCTAAGTCCTTCAGTAAAATTTGAAAAATTAGGCAGAATCTACTTGACAAAAATTGGTCTATACCATATAATAAAATAAGGAATCAATCAAGAAAATAGGAGAATAGAATGAAAGTTATTCGTGTTGAGAATCAAGTAGAAGGCGCAAAAGTAGCTTTAGAAATCTTGAAAGAAAAGTTGGCACAGGGGGCCAAAACATTGGGGTTGGCAACAGGAAGTAGTCCGATTGAGTTTTACAAGCAAATCATTGCCAGTGACCTAGATTTGTCAGAGCTTACCAGTGTAAACTTGGATGAGTATGTGGGACTTTCAGAAGATAATCCCCAGTCTTACCGTTACTTTATGAATGAGCAGCTATTTAATAAAAAGCCTTTCAAAGAAAGCTTTTTGCCAAACGGTGTAGCAGAAGATGTGGAAGTAGAAGTGAAACGCTACAATCAAGTCTTGGCTGATCATCCAGTGGATTTGCAAATTTTGGGAATTGGGACCAATGGTCATATTGGCTTTAATGAGCCAGGAACTAGTTTTGATAGCACTGTCCATATCGTCGATTTGGAGCAATCAACTATCCAAGCGAACGCTCGCTTCTTTGAGAAGATAGAGGACGTACCGACTCAAGCCATCTCAATGGGAATTCGGAATATCTTAGATGCGAAATCAATCATCCTCTTTGCCTATGGCGCTTCTAAAGCTCAAGCCATCGCAGGAACAGTCCGAGGAGAGGTGACAGAAACTGTGCCAGCTAGCGCCCTTCAGGGCCATGAAGATGTCGTAATTATTGCAGACAAAGAAGCTCTAAGTTTATTAGAAGCCTAACAATTTATTTCCTATCTAATTTTTAGGTAGGATTTTTTATATTTATCAAAAACATGATTAAAAATATGATATACTAGTTAGGAATGATTTTTTTGGAGGATAAATGTGAAGAAGAAGTTTTTGGTGTTTGGATTGATTTTGTCCGCCTTTCTATCACCGCTTTCTGCTGCGGCAGATGAATTGGTAGATATGGCACGAAAAATGTATCCCAATGAAAATGTACAAGCAATCAATCGCCCTAAGTCATCTTTGATGATTGACGGAAATACGGGTGATATACTGTGGCAGGATAACATTGATGAGGTTCGCGATCCAGCCAGCATGAGTAAGATCATGACCTTGTACTTGGTTTTTGAAGCCATTAAAGAGGGAAAACTCAGTTTAGATACGGTGATTAAGGCGACACCGCAAGATCAGGCCGTTGCGGGAATTTATGAAATTTCCAATAATAAAATCGTGGCTGGGGTCAATTATACTGTTTCTGAGCTGATTACCATGACAGTTGTGCCTTCTTCTAACGCAACAACAGTGATGCTGGCAAATTACCTATCGGATAATGATCCCGATGCTTTCTTGGATAAGATGAACGCGAAAGCACAGGAACTAGGCATGACCAACACCAAATGGTTTAATGCCAGTGGTGCTGCGGCAGTTTCCTTCAAAGGTTACTATACTCCTCAGAGATATAATAACTTCGCTAGCAACCAAACAACGGCACGTGATTTAGGAATTTTAGTTTATAATTTTGTAAAGAACTATCCAGATATTTTAAACTATACCAATCAGGCCAAAGTGACCGTCAAGGCTGGTACGCCTTATGAAGAAACATTTGAGACTTATAACTACTCACTGCCGGGTGCTCGCTACGCTCTGGAGGGAGTAGATGGTCTGAAGACGGGTTCAAGTCCGAACGGTGCCTTCAACTACATTGCAACTGTCAAGCGTGGAAATCAGCGCGTGATTGGCGTTATCATGGGCGTTGGCGACTGGTCTGACCAAGACGGTGAATATTACCGTCATCCATTTGGAAATGCCTTGATCGAAAAATCTTATGCTGACTACGAGTATAAGAAACTGTTCTCTAAAGGGAAGCAGGAGATTGGTGGAAAAACTTACAATCTGCCCGAAGATTTTTATGCGACAATCAAAAGAGATGCGAAGGCAAAGCCTGTAGTTGAGAATGGTGTCTTGAAGGCCGGAAATGATCTATACACGCTCTCTCCAAAGATCTCTGATGAGATGAAAGTGGAGGAAGTAGATACTTCTGTTACCCAGTCTGCCAAAGAAGAAGTCACTAAGAAAGAAAATAATAAAACTTGGTATAGTGACTTGCTAAGCAACCGCTGGTTAATTGCCTTGCCAATTGTCATTATTATCCTGATTTTCTATATTGAGAATCGGAAATCGAGAAAAGCTAAAGCAAGAGTTAGAAAAAATAAATAAATGATTGCATTTAGCTTGCAAGCTGAAATAGAGGCTGGGACAAAAGTCCTAGCCTCTCAATCGTCTTTGGATTATCGAGCAAGACGCAGTGGTTGAGTGGGCTCTACTAGGCTGATTTCATCTTTCTGTCCCACTCTCTATTCTATTTTTGGAGAGGTTTTGATGATGGGGAAAAAGTTTTCTAATAGCTATTTTGCTTATTTTCTGATGTATAATTTTTATTTTCTTTCACTTTCGTTGTTTTCGACCTTGATATCGGTTTATATGCTGGATCAGGGGTACACGGCGGGTCAAGTATCCATTGTTGTATCAGCTTCCTTCTTTTCTTCCATGCTGGCTCAGCCCATCATGGGAATGTTGAGTGATACACTCGGAATCAAGAGAGTTTCGCTTGTCAGCTTTGGATTGATCATTATGGGAGCCATATTTTTTATGCAAGCTGACAATCTCTGGCTGTTAGCCATCTGCTACAGTTTTGTCTTGATGCTCATTAACGGAGTCAGCACAGTGATGGATGTATTGGCGACCCAGAGCCCTTATAAATACGGGAAAATTCGGATTTGGGGGACAATCGGTTATGCCTTTGGTTCTCAGCTGGCAGGTTTGATTTATAAAAATATTTCTCCCCAGGCCATTTATCTGGTCTTTATTGGGACTATGTTGCTGAGTATTATAGGGATTCTTGGCATGAATCCTAAGCGGGATAGGTTGACTAAAAAGACTGAAAAAAGAGGTCGATCGCTCTTTTCAGCCATTCTTAAAAACAAAACCTATCTTTTTTATCTCATTCTTGTTGCCCTTTACTCAGGTGTGGGCAATACAGGTCACACTTATATTCCGTCCATGCTAGAAGCCAGTGGTTTGAGTGTTGACTGGGCAACGACGGTCGTAGCTGTCTCTGTACTATGCGAGGCGCCCTTAATCTTTTATTCCTACCTTTTCATGGATAAAATCTCTGTCAAAAAGTTGCTCTATATTTGCTTGGGCATGATGCTCCTTCAGTATGCGGTTTATGCTCTGAATTTTGGCTTAGGTTCGAAAATAGCAGTTACACTGCTTTCTAAACATGCTTCTGGTATGGTACTGACCATGCTTAGTCTGCGCATTGTAGCAAATTTGGTGGATGAAAAATATTTGGTGACAGCCTTTGCGCTGCTCCAGACAGGGAGAAATTTGGGCACGATTTTCATTCAGAATATGTCAGGGTCTATCTTGGATCACTTTGGCTATGACAGGATGAATCTTATGTTGACAGTCATTATAGGTCTAGTGCTCTTACTTGCTTTCTTCTTGAAAGTTCCTGAAAAGAAGAATCAGAATTTATTTGGATGAGGAAAAACGAGTCTGGAAATTTTTCAGCTCGTTTTTGTTTTGGGAGATTGCATAAGTGAGAGAATAAATAATACTTCGTTCCATTTCACAAGCTCTCACTTTGGCTTTTTAATTACGAATAAAGATATAAAAGACATTGTTTTGAAAGGGAAATGCTCATGTTGCTTGCGAAAAATGAAGAGGGGATTTTGCTGAATGCCATGGAAAACCAGCCGTCCCTAGGCGAACAAACCTTTTGTCCGGCTTGTTCGGGGGCGGTCCGCTTCAAAAATGGAAGGGTCATGCGACCGCATTTTGCTCATATTTCTCTTGAAAATTGTTCGTTTTATACGGAAAATGAAAGTGCGGAGCATTTGAACTTGAAAGCTGGCCTTTATAGCTGGGGAAAGCAAAGCCAAGAGGTTCAGGTGGAGGCCTTTTTGCCTGAGATAAGGCAGATCGCCGACCTTTTACTGGATGGACGCATAGCGTTGGAGGTCCAATGCAGTCCACTCAGTCAGGAAAGGCTTGAAGAACGAACCCTGTCCTATCGCCAGCATGGCTATCAGGTCCTCTGGCTCTTGGGCAAGAAATTATGGTTAAAACAGTCGCTGACGAAACTACAAAAGGACTTTCTTTATTTTAGTCAAAATATGGGCTTTCATCTTTGGGAATTGGATGAGAAAAAGCAGGAGCTTCGGCTTAAGTATCTGATCCACGAGGACTTGCATGGGCGAGCTCAGTACAAGGTCAAATCCTTTCCTTTTGGTCAAGGATGTCTTTTATCTGTCCTACGCAGTCCCTTTCAAAAGCAGGGATTAGAAAGCTATCTGGCTAAGCAGGATCCAGAGATTTGTCGCTATGTTCGTCAGCAGCTTTATTACCAGCAGCCTCGATGGATGAAGCTCCAAGCCCAGCTTTATCAAAAAGGAGACAATCTTCTGACCAAGTCAGTAGAGGATTTTTATCCGCAGGTTCGGCCTGTCCAAGGTGCTTCTTTTTGTCAAATAACAAAAGATTTAACTCCCTATTACCAGCACTTTCATCGCTATTATCAGACTGAAAAAAATAAGCAGCTTCAAATTATCTATCCACCAGTATTTTATGCGAGGATTTCCCCAGCTTTTATGATAAAATAGAAAAGATGGAGGAAATTTCTATGGCAAAACAAAGAAATGAAATTGAAGAAAAATATACTTGGGATTTGAGTACTATTTTCCCAACAGATGAAGCCTTTGAAGCAGAGTTGGCGCAGGTTTCAGAAGAAGTGAAGAAAGCAGCTAGTCTGGCTGGACATTTGCTGGATTCAGCGGACAGTCTCTTAACAACGACTGAAGTGCAGCTGGACTTGATGCGCCGGATTGAAAAGCTTTATTCTTATGCTCACATGAAGAATGACCAGGATACTCGTGTAGCCAAGTATCAAGAATATCAGGCTAAGGGTATGACTCTTTATAGCGAATTCGGACAAAACTTTGCCTTTTATGAGCCTGAATTTATGGCGATTACAGAAGAGCAATACCAAGCCTTCTTGGCTGAGCAGCCAGCCTTGCAGCTGTATCAGCATTATTTTGACAAGCTTTTGGAAAAGAAAGCCCACATCCTGACCCAGCGCGAAGAGGAGCTATTGGCTGGTGCTGGTGAAATTTTTGGCGCAGCAGGCGAAACCTTTGCTATCTTGGATAATGCAGATATCGTCTTTCCGATGGTGCATGACGAAGAGGGAAATGAAGTTCAGCTCAGCCACGGTAACTATATTACCTTGGTCGAGTCTAAGAACCGAGAGATCCGTAAGGAAGCCTACGAGGCTCTTTACAGCGTCTATGAGCAGTATCAGCATACCTATGCCAAGACTCTGCAGACCAATGTCAAGGTTCACAACTACAATGCGAAAGTCCGCAAGTTTTCATCTGCCCGTGAAGCGGCCTTGTCATCTGACTTTATTCCTGAGAGTGTTTATGACAGCTTAGTTTCAGCTGTCAATAAGCATTTGCCTCTTTTGCAGCGTTATATCGCTTTGCGAGCGAAGATTTTAGGTATTTCTGACTTGAAGATGTATGATATGTACACACCTTTGTCAGAGACAGACTACAAGTTCACTTATGAGGAAGCCTTGTCTAAGTCTGAGGAAGTTCTGGCTATTCTGGGTGAGGATTATTTGAGCCGAGTGAAGAAAGCATTCTCAGAGCGCTGGATTGATGTTCATGAAAATCAAGGCAAGCGGTCAGGAGCATACTCTGGCGGTTCTTATGACACCAACGCCTTTATGTTGCTCAACTGGCAGGACACGCTGGATAATCTCTTTACCTTGGTGCACGAGACAGGCCACAGTATGCACTCCAGCTACACCCGTGAGACCCAGCCTTATGTCTATGGAGACTACTCTATCTTCTTAGCTGAGATTGCTTCGACGACCAATGAAAACATCCTGACAGAGAAGCTCTTGGAAGAAGTAGAAGATGATGCTACCCGCTTTGCTATCCTCAATCACTTCTTGGATGGCTTTAGAGGTACGGTCTTCCGTCAAACCCAGTTTGCTGAGTTTGAGCATGCCATCCATAAGGCTGACCAAGAAGGTCAGGTTTTGACCAGCGAGTTTCTCAATGAGCTCTACGCTGATTTGAACGAGAAATACTATGGACTGAAAAAAGAAGATAATCCACAGATTCAGTATGAGTGGGCTCGGATTCCGCATTTCTACTACGATTACTATGTTTTCCAATATTCAACAGGATTTTCAGCGGCTTCTGCCTTGGCTGAAAAGATTGTCCATGGCAGTCAGGAAGACAAGGACAAGTATCTGGATTATCTCAAGGCTGGGAACTCTGACTATCCACTCAATGTCATCAAAAAAGCAGGTGTGGATATGGAAAAAGAAGACTACCTAAATGCTGCTTTTGCTGTCTTTGAGCGTCGTCTGGATGAATTTGAAGCCTTAGTAGAGAAGTTGGGACTGGCATAAGATGGTCGAGACTTATAATCAAAACTCCAATCCCAATATGCGGCGGCCAGTGGTCAAAGAAGAAATTGTAGACTTTATGAGGCAGCGTCTCCAGCCAGTTACGGGTGGACTCAAAGAGCTGGAAGAATTTGCCAGAGCTGAAAATGTACCTGTGATTCCCCATGAGACAGTGGCATATTTCCGCCTGCTACTCGAAAGCCTGCAGCCAGAGAAGATTTTAGAAATCGGGACGGCTATTGGTTTTTCGGCCCTTTTGATGGCGGAGCATGCGCCCCAGGCTCAGATTACGACTATTGATCGCAATCCAGAGATGATTGAGCTGGCCAAGGCTAATTTTGCTAAGTATGACAGCCGCCAGCAGATTACCTTGCTGGAAGGCGATGCAATGGATCTGCTTGAGACACTGGAGGATTCCTACGACCTTGTCTTTATGGACTCTGCCAAGTCTAAGTATGTGGTCTTTCTACCCCAAGTTCTCAAGCACCTCAATCCTGGTGGTCTGGTTCTCATTGATGATGTCTTCCAAGGTGGCGATGTTGCCAAGCCTTTGGAGGATATTAGGCGTGGCCAGCGGGCTATTTACCGAGGACTGCACAGTCTCTTTGACGCAACTTTGGACAGTTCAGATTTGACTGCTAGCTTGCTTCCCTTGGGAGATGGCCTGCTTATGATTAGAAAAAAATGACATCTTTGATTTTTTTCTTAATTTCCAAAAATTTTTAGGAAAAATTAAGATATCAAGTTAGATTTGTGGTACAATAGACAAAGTGAATTTATTGAAGGAGTAGATGAAATAATGAAGAAAAAAATCCTTACAGGAGCAGTAACTCTCTTTTCTGTAGTGGCTTTAGCAGCATGTTCACAAACAGCAAAAGATAAAGATATTGTGACAATGAAGGGCGAGACAATCACCGTTAATGAATTTTACGATCAAGTAAAAAATAATGGTGCCTCTCAACAAGTTTTGCTTCAAATGACAATTAAACAAGTTTTTGAAGAAAAGTATGGCAAAAAAGTGACGGATAAAGAAGTTGAAGAAGCCTTTGAAAAAATGAAATCTGCTTATGGTTCAGCCTTCCAAAAGGTTCTTGCCCAAAGTGGAATGACTGAAGAGGCTTACAGAGATCAGATCCGTGCAAATAAATTGGTCGAATACGCTGTTAAGAAAGCAGCTGAAAAAGAGTTGACAGATGACAACTACAAGGCTTTCTTTGAAACTTACACACCAGAAGTAACGGCTCAAATTATCAAGGTGGACAGTGAAGAAAAGGCTAAGGAAGTGCTTGAAAAAGCCAAGGCTGAGGGAGCAGACTTTGGTCAGTTAGCTAAGGAAAACTCAACCGACAAGGACACCAAAGATAAGGGCGGCGAGGTGAAATTTGATTCAACCTCAACAACAGTTGCGGATGCCGTTAAAAAAGCTACTTTTGCCTTAGAAGAAAATGGCGTTTCTGATGTGATCACTGTACGAGGTAAGCAGAACTATTCAGCGAGCTACTACATTGTTAAATTGGTGAAGAAAACTCAAAAATCTGCAAAATGGACAGATTACAAGAAACAACTAAAAGAGGGAATTCTGACTCAGAAACAAAACGATGCGAGCTTTATTCGTTCTGTTATTTCTAAAGAATTGAAGGAAGCGAATCTGAAAGTGAAGGATCCAGCTTTCCAGAATGTCTTTGCCCAATATGTAGAAGGAGATACTTCTAGCTCATCGTCTAAAGAAGAAAGCAAGTCTCAGTCTTCTAGTTCAGAGGAAAAGAAACCACAAGCTTCAAGTTCAGAAGAAGCAAAAACTGAGGCTTCTAGCTCAGAAGAGAACAAGTCAGAAGCTGCTCATACTGAAGAAAACCCAGCTCCTGCAGCAGAATAAGCTTGACGAAAAGCCAAGAAGTCAGTATAATAAAACTATTGAGAATTGATTTTCTAGATCTCAGCTCAGAGAATTGGCGGTGCTGCGAGCCATGTGAGAGGAAAAATCATGCTACTCATGTGTCAAACTAAATAGCTAATGAGAATGACAAGTTCATTGAATGAAGGTGGTACCGCGGTTTTTCGCCCTTCAGACAAGGAACTTGTCTTTTATCTTGACTCTGGAGGTAAAGCGATGAAGACCTATCTTGTCAAACAAAAATTTCGCTTAGGCGGCGAACGTTTTGATATCAAGGATGATCGAGGAAATGTGGATTACCAAGTGGAAGGCTCTTTCTTCCAGATTCCCAAGACCTTTACAATCTACGACACACAGGGGCGTACTGTCAGCCAGATCACCAAAACCTTTCTAACCTTCCTGCCCCAGTTTGAAATCAAACTCAGCAACGGACATAGCTTTTATATCCGTCAGAAGTTCACTATCTTGCGTGATAAGTATCAGTTTGACAATTTAGGTCTCAGGGTTGAAGGCAATATCTGGGATCTGAACTTCCGATTACTAGATGACCGCGATCAAGTCGTAGCAGAGATTACCAAAGAGCTCTTCCATCTAACCTCTACTTATCAGGTGAGCGTCTATGATGAGGCTTATGCAGATTTGGTCATTTCCCTCTGCGTCGCTATTGACTATGTGGAAATGCTGGAAAGTTCATCATAAAAAACATTAAAAAGATTTAAGGAGAAAAATAAAATGAAACAAATGTCAAGTGCTCAAATTCGCCAAATGTGGCTGGATTTCTGGGCAAGCAAAGGCCACTCTGTAGAACCATCAGTCAGCTTGGTTCCTGTAAACGACCCGACTCTTTTGTGGATCAACTCAGGGGTAGCCACTCTTAAGAAATACTTTGACGGGACCATTATCCCTGAAAATCCACGTATTACCAATGCGCAAAAAGCGATTCGTACCAACGACATTGAAAACGTAGGGAAGACTGCGCGTCACCATACCATGTTTGAAATGTTGGGGAACTTCTCTATCGGGGATTACTTCCGTGATGAGGCTATCACTTGGGCTTATGAGCTTTTGACAAGCCCTGAGTGGTTTGACTTCCCAGCTGAAAAACTCTACATGACTTACTATCCAGACGATAAAGATTCTTACAACCGCTGGATTGAAGTGGGAGTGGATCCAGGTCACTTGATTCCAATCGAAGACAACTTCTGGGAAATCGGTGCGGGACCTTCTGGACCTGATACAGAGATCTTCTTTGACCGTGGAGAAGCATTTGACCCAGAAAATATCGGTCTTCGTCTCCTTGCTGAAGATATCGAAAACGACCGTTACATCGAAATCTGGAACATCGTTTTGTCACAATTTAACGCAGACCCTGCTGTTTCTCGTAGTGAATACAAGGAATTGCCACACAAGAACATCGATACGGGAGCTGGTTTGGAGCGTTTGGTGGCGGTTATCCAAGGGGCTAAAACAAACTTTGAAACAGACCTCTTCATGCCAATTATTCGTGAAGTAGAGAAATTGTCTGGTAAGGTCTACGACCAAGATGGCGATAACATGAGCTTCAAGGTTATTGCGGACCACATCCGTTCGCTTTCCTTTGCCATTGGTGATGGGGCTCTTCCTGGAAATGAAGGACGTGGCTATGTCCTTCGTCGTCTTCTCCGTCGTGCTTCCATGCATGGTCAAAAATTGGGCATCAACGAACCTTTCCTTTACAAACTCGTTCCAACTGTTGGAAAAATCATGGAAAGCTACTACCCAGAAGTACTTGAAAAACGTGACTTTATCGAAAAAATCGTTAAGAGCGAGGAAGAGTCATTTGCTCGTACCCTTCATTCAGGTCAACACTTTGCCCAAGGCATCGTAGCAGACTTGAAAGAAAAAGGTCAATCAGTGATCGCTGGACAAGACGTTTTCAAACTCTATGATACATATGGCTTCCCAGTGGAATTGACAGAAGAAATCGCAGAAGAAGCTGGTATGACGGTAGACCGTGAAGGCTTCGAAGCAGCCATGAAAGAGCAGCAAGAACGTGCGCGTGCGTCCGCTGTTAAAGGCGGCTCAATGGGCATGCAAAATGAAACCCTTCAAAACATCACTGTTGAGAGCGTCTTTAACTATGAAGCATCTCAATTGTCTTCAAAATTGGTGGCAATAGTAGCGGACAATGCAGAAGTAGAAGCTGTCTCTGAAGGAACTGCCTCTCTCATCTTTGCTGAGACTCCATTCTACGCTGAGATGGGGGGACAGGTTGCTGACCATGGTCAAATCTTGGATGCTGCTGGAAACATCGTGGCTACTGTAACAGATGTTCAAAAAGCGCCAAATGGCCAACCATTGCACACAGTTGAAGTCCATGCTCCGCTTGCCTTGAACCAAGAATACACACTTAGCATCGACACCAACCGTCGTCTTCGTGTCATGAAAAACCACACGGCAACTCACTTGCTCCATGCAGCCCTTCACAATATCCTTGGTAGCCATGCAACTCAAGCAGGTTCACTTAACGAAGTCGAATTCCTTCGCTTTGACTTTACGCACTTCCAAGCGGTGACAGCAGAGGAACTCCGTGCCATTGAACAAGAAGTCAATGAGAAAATCTGGGAAGCCATTGCAGTGAAAACAGTTGAGACAGATATCGATACAGCTAAAGAAATGGGAGCTATGGCCCTTTTTGGTGAGAAATACGGTAAGGAAGTCCGTGTTGTAACCATCGGCGATTACTCAGTCGAGCTTTGTGGTGGTACACACGTTGGCAACACTTCTGAGATTGGCCTCTTCAAGATCGTCAAAGAAGAAGGGATCGGATCAGGAACTCGCCGTATCTTGGCCGTGACTGGTAAGGAAGCCTTTGAAGCTTACCGTGAACAAGAAGACGCTCTGAAAGCCGTCGCAGCAACCTTGAAAGCACCTCAACTCAAGGAAGTACCTCACAAGGTCGAAGGTCTTCAAGAACAACTCCGTCAATTGCAAAAAGAAAATGCAGAATTGAAGGAAAAAGCAGCAGCAGCGGCTGCAGGTGATGTCTTCAAGGACGTGAAGGAAGTCAACGGCCACCGTTACATTGCGAGCCAAGTTTCTGTATCAGACGCAGGTGCCCTTCGTACCTTTGCGGATAACTGGAAACAAAAAGACTACTCTGACCTTCTTGTCCTAGTCGCAGCTATTGGTGACAAAGTCAACATCCTTGTTGCAAGCAAGACCAAAGACATCCATGCTGGTAACTTGGTTAAAGAATTGGCTCCAATCGTCGATGGACGTGGTGGTGGTAAACCAGACATGGCCATGGCAGGAGGAAGCAACCAAGCGAAAATCCAAGAACTCTTGGATGCAGTAGCTGGTAAGTTGTAAGAAAACAAAGATCTATCCATTTGGGTAGATCTTTTTGCATACTCAAAAAGCCAAATCCGAGTGGATTTAGCTTGATTGTAACAGCTAAAATAGAAAGTAAAATTTACTATGCTTCTGAATGCACGTTATAGCTCGTAAGAAAAATTAAAAGGTATGACTCCTATGTAATCATACCTTGCTATCTAGTCCACTGTTTTACTTTTAATTCTAGCTCTCAGAAAGCGCAAATCATTAAAAATATAAATTAGAAGAATGATTTGACAAGAGTAAAAGCCCCAATCTAGCCTATAAATATCTCTTTGAATAGTGATAGAAAACAGGGTATACATCATTAAGATAAAACTAGATATGAAAAGTAGGAAGGATTGTAGGCTTGCTATAAAAGGATAGCCTCTCTTTTTCAAAATGGATTTGAATAAAAGAGCTAGAGCAGGCAAAATGGCAAATAAGGTAAAACAAGTTAAAAAATAGGAACTAGTTAAATTTCTAAAATCTTTTCCCCAAAAGATAGAATCCTCGTTTTGAAAAATATAAATTGGATGTGATCCATCGTTTAAAAAGGGTAGGCCAAGGATGACCAGATAAAATACAATCAATAATCCTCTTTGCCAGGAGAAACCTGCTTTCCTTCTCTCTTTATTGTCTGACATGTCTATCTCCCTTCTATAATTTTTCCATGCTCAACCTCAACATAATGATCAATTTCCTCATCAACCGTTCCCAATACATAGGTTCCATCTGGTAAGCTTAATTGTTCTAGCAACTGCTGGATTTGGTCTCTTAGATAAAAATGTTCCGTGTATCTTTCTTCTGGCAAGATAATTTGAACATAAACCGCGCTATGTGATAAAGCATCATTTAAAGGCAAATCGTACAATTCTTCAAGAATAGAATGGTTATTCCTAACGGCATCTCCCATACGATCGCTATACCAGAGCTTACCTCTAAGAAACCAATTTTGGTCAGACAGAGTGCTTCTCAGCTTAACAGTTCCTCCTTTTAGATGTGAAGCCTGATTTAATTTTATCGTCAAAGATTGTTCTAATTTAGTTCGCTCAGGGTTAATTTCTAAAGCTTTTTCAAGAATTGGCGCATATACTCTCATAGATTCATCATAAGTCGTTCCCAACTCAAACATAGGGCCCTTCCACTCGTCTACATCCATCTTGTCGAAATAAGGCATGACTAATTGTTTGAAGCGGACCGATTTTTTTACAGGAACAGAGATGGTTTTTTCCTTAATTTTTTCAGTATAGCTATAATTGACATCTATGCCCCAAATTTTTTCAGCCCAGGAAAAGCCAGTTATCTTAATCTCTCCCCAAAAATTACGATTGGTGTAAAAGCCTTTGAGATTAGCTTCTAGATTCCGATAGCAGAATAAAGCTGAGACCACTAGAAAACATATAAGTACCATGAAACTTTTTATCTTGTCCGTATCAATCTTTAAATTCTTTTTCAATGGCTTCCTCCTTAATGACTTGCTTGAACTCCTCTTCCGTACGGATCATTTCTTCTTTGCCACTCTTTGTATACTTCTCGTTAATGCTCCAGTAAAAAGAGTCGGCATCGGGGAAAAACATTTTTGTTAGGGTGATGCTATCGTTGAGAGTCATGTTTTCTTTTAAAACTACTATAAAGCCGTATTTTTTCAATATTGAAAGTGTCAGGCTATCCTCTGGTTTACTATCACTATCCGTTAAACGTGATTGGTAATCGTTCTTTTTGTAACTAAACAAAGTGGGCCAATAGATGGATACATTTTTTCTATCATCCTTATATGCCTCTGTAATAAATGATGGACTTGAAAGTACTCGATAGAGCCTTCCATATCCGAAACGAATCGCCTCTTTGGGCTGTTTTTTTGTAGCTTTTTTAGTGGTTAGGTTTACATAGATTTCAACATCGTCTTTTATCTGGATTTTTACATATTCATCTTTTCCATCAGAATACATAAGATTGTCCATCTCGCCTTCTATGGTGACATAGCCCATTTCTTGAACGAGTTTCAAGACATCAATCGTTTGGCCATCTCCTTGCTCCTGACCCAGTTTATAATAACGAATTCGGAAGTATTCTTCTTTGTCCTTTGCTTTCAGTCTACCTACATACTGCTTGGAATCCTGAAATGCTAAAAATTTCCGTCCGACAGCGAAATCATAGTAACTCCACCCGTCACTCTCTTTAAAAGAAAGAGCAATCATAGGGAATTCTGGTTCGGTCTCACCAATTGTTGTATAATTTGTTAAACGCTGATTCTTTCCTTTATAGACATAATTTTGTTCTTTTGCCACATAAGCAGCTTCTTTTGTGAAAAAGAAAGAGCAAGTACCAGCGACCGCAAAAATGACTAGTACGGCTAAAGCATAAATCTGCCACATCTGCCAAGAGAAATTCTCTAGCTTCTTCATCCTATTCTCCTTTTAGATAGATTATGGACTATTATAACATTTTTTGTAAACTTCCTGCCATAAGCACAAGAAAAGTATGATAAAATGGTATTATTATAGTTTTATAAGGGAAAAATATGAATCAAACACGTCTCAAAAAAATCCTGAAAATATCGAGTTTCTTTCTATTCGCTCTAGTAACTTATCAGGTCTACTATCAATCTCTCGTCCCTCATCTTACAGCCAGGAACGAGGAAGATGTTAGACTGACCGAGTCCAAATATCAAATCGCCTATGGGCAAGTAAGAGATTTTCAAAAAATCGGAAATGTTGCTTTGGCTATTGATATGTTTGGTGATGTCCAGCAGAAGGAAGGCTACATTATTGCTCAGAATTATCGCATTCCCAAAACTCAGGATCCTTCTGAAGGGCAAGCATTTTATGATAAAGAAAAGTCTGAGTATTTTTATCAAATTGATATTTATAAAGAAGATGAGGGAATTCAGTCACTGAGGAAGATTGATGTAAGAGATATCCTCCTTAAAGAAAAGAAGAAATATAAGATCATCAGTACAGCGAAAATAGATGCCTTTGACTCACCAACCAAGTCTCCTTATATAGAAATAGGACTGGAAGAAATCAATGGGGATGCGAGAACTTTCTCACTGATCATTGATCTACGGACCTTAGAAAGTCGCATTACTCGCCTTATAGGCTCTTCATCTGAGGAAAAGATTACTAGCAGGACTAATAGAGAATTATCGGCTGTCAGAGCCAATCCTGTCTTTGCAGAGCGCTTGAAGAACCTGAGCTTCGTTATTGCTAGTAATGATACCATCACAATGCGACCATATCAGGGTGGAGAACTCATCAATCTCTACCAAGAATATCCTCATGTTTTTGAAATGGCTAAAAAAGGTAGTTTTACGATCTATCCACAGTTTCAATATAAAGAAGATCTAACTCAACAAGTTTCAAATTTTGCTAATCTTTTCAATTATCCAGGTGAAGCTCCCTTTTGGTCTGCTCAACAGAAACAAGATTATGAGGCAGACCGAGCTTTAAAACAGACAAAAGATTTATCGACTCCCCTTTCATATGATTTCTTCATGGAGAGGGTAAAAGAAGAAGGTAAGCTTAATGCGGTAGAAGGAATGATTCCTATCGGTTTTGATATCAATACTGGGGAAATAGTCACCGTTGATTTTAAAAAAGGACCTGTTTATCTCCAGAATTTCAACCTAGAAGACCATATAGGTATGCTAAGTTTGATGGAGTCCAATTATTCCTATACATGGAATGTACAGTTTGCTCAAGTCAGCATCGACACAGCCATGTCTTATAAATTAGGTACAAAATCTGTAAGTGATTACAGTAGGATGATTGAGGATTCTAAAATTAGTAAACCCAGAGAGACACGCTATATCACCTGGCTTCAATATAAAGCAAACAACAATGTACATGAATCCGATATGAATATCGTTAAGGGAATTGTGGATCAAGGAATCTTGTACAAAATATTCTCTATATTTAGTCTTGAAGAAGGGCAAATGACAGTGAATCAGACTGGGACTAACAGCAATCTTGCAGTAGGGAAGACCAAAATATTAGTACAAAACGGCCATCAACTTCTTGATTCATTACAGTTTGAGACAAATGATGTGCCTAGCTTGAATCACGATGAAATGATCAAGTCTGGTCGGATTATATATGTTCTTATCGATGGGCAGCTTCGTCAAGTAAAAGTTCCGGAGGAAAAGTAGGTGCAGAAGATAGTGATAAATATAAAAAAATGCTTTCAAAATAAAATCTTTTTGAATGTTGCTGGCTATACCTTGGCTTTTACACTTGGTTTATTTTTGGCTTTTTATGTTTTTGAGAGGGAAAAAACGACCATTCAGTCTGAGCAAAGACAGTCTAAAAGATCCCAAGAAGAGAAAGCTACAAGAGCGAAAGATGAGGCAGTCCAGATAGAAAAACTTGAAGACAAGATCTATATGGTGAAAAATCCTAATTCTTCTATCTTGTCTGATAAGTATATCTTACAGCAAGAAATGAATTACTCAGATCAATCCTTTCACTTCGATAGCTATCAGGCCTTTAGTAAGGACAATAAACATAAGAACCATGTAAAAATTAAGTTGTTTAATCAAGTTGAAGAGTTGTATAAAGATTACGATTTAGTCCAATTGGCTCAAAGCCTGCATAGCCAATCTATACCAGGGAAAGTTAGCCATCAGCTCTATCAAGATCCTCAGGATGGGCAATATTATTTTGCTTTTGAAGTCTATCTACCAGGCGGTAAGGATGAAAAAGATTACTCGAACGCTCATGAGGAGGAGCCTATCTATACTCTCTATACGAATGTTGAAAACGGGCAGACTTTTTATCTAAAAGATTATTTTAAGCCCCTGAGTATCCGTGATAAGTATCCTGTCTATGGTGCTAGTAATCTGGATGACAAACTAGAGAAGTACGGCTTGGTTTTACTCAATAGTCCGCATAACTTTACCCTCATTCAGGGGGAAGAAAATCTCCAGATCAAAAAGTTGAAGCTAAGCCAGCAATTTCCAAATATAGAGGAAAAACTTGCTAGCGGCTGGAGTTTAGTTGTAACTGGAGAAGATTCTTATGAAACCAGTATCAGACTTCTAGCGTCTGAAGGAGAAACCGATCTCTATACAAACGTCAAACTAGATCGTTCTTATTCATCTGATGACCAAGAGCATCTCTTAAAGTCTTATCAGGATTTCCTTGAGTTATACAAGGAGAAATAAGCAAGTTCCTTTCTATCAAATAATATCGTTCCATATGAATCTTTCTAATGATGCTTTTCATTGGTTTCATATGGGGCTTTTTTTATGCCTTCAAAAAGTTATTTCGGATTTACCAACTGCACAGCCTTCATGGTATCTTTCTCAAACATTTGTAAAGGATTCAAGTCTTTCTGACAAAAATCTTTATTTTTTTGACAAATATACTTGTCAAAAAGAAAAGAATCTGTTACAATGTATTTAAGTTAAGAAGAAAAGATAAAAGGAGGGACTAATGGAGATACTGTTTTGGTGTCTACTTCCGATATTTTCTGGTTTGTGGCTGATGTCATCCAGTGAATTGAACAATCTGAAAAGGAAGTTGAAACGTTTAGAGAGAAATAAAGAAAGGAGTGGAGAAATGTCACGTTTTTTTAAAGAAATGATTGGGAAAAAACCGATCATCATCGGTGAAGTTTTAGGGACAAAAGACTGGGAAGTAGTTGATGCTGATGAGGATTGGGTTAAGCTGAGGAATACTAATAAAAAGGGTCAAACAAGAATCAAGCTCATGCGCATTGACGATATCAAGTCTGTTGAACTGAAAGAAGACTGAGAGGTGTTGTCATGAAGCTGAAAAATCGACTGAAAGAGCTGAGGGCTAGAGATGGGCTGAATCAAACTGACTTAGCCAAGAAAGCCGGCGTGTCGCGGCAAACGATTAGCTTGCTGGAGCGGGATGAATACACGCCCTCCGTGGTCATTGCTCTCAAAATTGCTCAGATTTTCAACGAAAGTGTCGAAAATGTCTTTCGCCTAGTGGAGGAAGAGTAGGTAGTCAGGAAAAATCAGTTACTGTAGATAGTTTATGCTAGCCATCTTGTCTTGAAGACTAGTAAGCAAGTTCTGTATCACGGTAGTACTTGAGCTGATCCTGATAAGCTGTGTAAGTATATTAGTGCTTTCCGTAAGTGAGAGAAAGTAAAACAAGGAGAAAAACAATGCAAGAATTTATGGAAAACTTTAAAGTTAACGAAGAACAAGCAAAAATTGCTGGTGTTTGCGCAGGTTTGGCAGATTATTTTGGGATAAAAGTAGCTTATATTCGTCTGCTTTTCGCAGTTGTAGTGCTAACATCAACTGAGCTAGGGATTTTTGTAGCCTTGGGCTATGCCTATCTGGCAGGATGGTTCCAAAAGGATTATTTGTGGAATAAAATGAGCAAAAAAGTCAGAAATCACTTTATTTTTCTGATGACAGTGCTGATTATTTTACCTTTATTTGGCCGTGAAATACTGGAGATTGCCTCTGATTTTATTAGTCAAGTCATGGCTTGGCTGACTGCGCTTATTTAAGAATAGGAGAAAACAATGTCAACAAAGAAAAGAATATTGAGAAATATCGGCATCTTCATTCTTGCTGCTATATTAGGAGGAGGAGTAGTCAGTTTTATAATGGCTCATTTTGAGTATTTCTCTTGGCCGACCTTCTTAAATGTTGAACTGCTGAAGAACATTGGTCGAGCGAGTTTGTTTATTCTCTATCCCGTAACCTTTTTCTTGCTCTATCAGACGCATAAAGTGCACGGGGCTTACCAGATAGAAGAAGATGATGACAGAAGCTATGAGCTCTATCGTCAAACTTTTAAAACCCTAGAATATGCGACGATTTTATATAATATCTCGTATGCTCTGACTCTATTCACCCTCTTTGTAGGAGTGAGCTACCTAGGTCCGCTACTAGGGTCAGACATGACGATTGACATTCCATTTTATGATATTGCACTGTTTCTTGCTTTGATTTTAGGTCAAATTCTTGTATTGAAAACCACTCAGAAGGTTCGTCAATATAAATTATCTGCTATGCCAACCATTGAGGAGATGAAGGACTATGCTCTGTCTTATGATGAAGGGGAGTTGCAGGCTCATTATGAACAAAGCTTTTTAACCCTCTTCAATCTCAATCAGCGCCTCATTCCAGGCCTTTATGTCTTGCTCTTTATTCTTGGAGTTGGGACACCAATGCAGGTCGCTTCTGGTATGATTGTCTTAACCATTATTTTTGTCTATATCAATGCGGAGTCTTATCAAGCAGTTAAAAGATATTTCAAATAAGCTGTTTGTCAGCCCAAAAGGAGTTCATCATGAAATTAATCAAAAAAATCAACTTTATGGAAGAAAAGAAATATGTAATCGGTCTAAATGTAGCGGGGCTCTTGCTGATTTTTCCTTTCTCCATGCTTTTTGCAAAATTGACCCAGCTAATCTTCCGAGCCGATCATTATGATTTTTCGGGTCTAGATCTGGCCTACTTGTTAATTTTTACCTTTATACTTGTCATCATCCATGAGTACATCCACGCTTTCTTCTTCAAGTTTTTTGGTAAAGGGAAAGCCAAGGTTAAGTTTGGTTTTAAAAATGGGATGGCCTATGCGACTAGTCCAGGAACCTTCTACCATCGTAAGGACTTCTTGGTCATTGGTTTGGCTCCCTTTGTTTTGATTAGCTTGCTTCTGACCTTGTTGGCCATGCTGGGCTTGCTCAGTTCAACTCTCTACATGCCTTTAGCTAGTCTTCATGCAGCAGGCTGTGTTGGTGACTTTTACATCGCTTTGCTGTTGTTGGGGCAGACTGATGATATTCTGGTCGAGGATACTGAGGTCGGGATGAATTTGTACCAGAAAGAAGAGCCTAGTCAGGAATAGGAATCACTGGCATTAGATACTTCTTGTAAAATGTCTATAAATAGTAACATACTTGATAATTTAAAGATTTGGAGCAATGTTGATCTTGCCTAAATGGATGGCAGTGTGATACTAAGTTTAAATTTAAGACAAATGAAACCCGAAAGAGTAGAAGTTCTTTCGGGTTTTGTATATAAGAGAAAAATGATTAGACAAGTTCGTCAATAGAAGTGTAATCGAGGTTCAAGCCTTCTGCAACAGGTTGGCTAGTGATATGGCCATGATAGGTTGTGACACCTTCACGTAATCCAGCGTCGTCTGCAATAGCTTGTCTGAAGCCTTTGCCAGCCAACGCTTCGATATAAGGAAGGGTGACATTGGTCAGAGCAATAGTAGAAGTGCGAGCTACGGCACCAGGGATATTGGCTACCGCATAGTGGAGGACACCGTGTTTCTCATAAACTGGCTCATCATGGGTGGTCACGCGGTCAGCAGTCTCGATAACGCCACCTTGGTCAACGGCCACGTCAACAATAACAGAGCCGGGGCGCATTTGCTTAACCATATCGTCAGTCACCAGTTTTGGTGCCTTAGCACCAGGAATAAGCACGGCTCCAATCACGACATCTGCTTCACGGACGCTTGCCTCAATGTTAAATGGATTGGACATGAGGGTTTGGATTTGGTTACCAAAGACTTCTTCTAGCACGGATAGACGTTTGGCGCTAATATCGAGAATCGTAACTTGAGCGCCTAGTCCCAGAGCGATACGGGCTGCATGAGTTCCTACAACACCGCCTCCGATGATGGTGACTTTACCTTTTGGCACACCTGGTACACCACCAAGGAGAACACCAGAACCACCTGTTTGCTTGGTTAGGAAATGAGCTCCGATTTGAACCGCCATACGACCAGCAACCTCACTCATAGGTACTAATAGTGGTAGTTGTCCTTGGCCGTCACGTACAGTCTCGTAGGCCACCCCGGCAGTTTTAGCAGTTACCATAGCTTGGGCTAATTCGGGAGCAGCGGCCATGTGCAGGTAAGTGAAGAGTAGGAGGTCGTCACGTAAGTACTGGTATTCAGTTTCCAGCGGTTCTTTAACCTTAACAACCAACTCAGCTGCCCAAGCTTCAGCAGCAGTGGCAACGATTTTTGCACCTTGCTTTTCATAGTCTGCATCTGCAAAGCCAGATCCAAGTCCAGCATTTGTTTCGATCAGAACCTGATGACCTTTTCCTACAAGACTGTGCACACCAGCTGGCGTTAGGGCAACGCGATTTTCATTATTTTTAATTTCTCTTGGAATTCCGATTAACATAGAGCTTTACTCCTTTTTCTAACGCTAGGCTCTCCGAATACAGGACTACAAAGGAACCTAGGTCAATTATTGTGATGTCTTCATTTTAAAGGAAACTGTCGCAAAAAGCAAGAAAAAAAGGATTGTTTTAGGCAGGGAATTATGCTATTCTGTTAAGAAAAATCAGGAGGAAGAGATGGAAAATATTTATGTTAAGCTGAGCCAGCATTCCAGAATTGAGACGGAACGATTAATCTTGCGCCCGGTGACTTTGGATGACGCACCAGCCATGTTTGAATATGCTTCGGATGAGGAGAATGTTCGCTATACCTTTGCGACCAACAGAAATCTAGAAGAAACCCGCAATAATATCGCCTTGTTTTACCTAGCTAATCCTTTGGGGCGCTGGGGGATCGAGCTGAAGGAGACTGGCACATTTATTGGAACTATTGACTTGCATAAGATTCGGTTGGACTTGAAAACGGCAGCTATCGGCTATATTATCAATAAAAAATACTGGAATCAGGGCTATACGACGGAAGCCAATCAGGCGGTGATTAAGTTAGCCTTTGAGGAGATTGGGATGAACAAGTTGGTAGCCCTCCATGATATCCATAATCCTGCCTCTGGTCGTGTCATGCAAAAGTCAGGCATGATCTTTTCGCACGAAGAGCCTTACGCAGCCATGGACAAGCATGAGGAAGGACGCATAGTGACACGGGTGCATTATTATCTGACTAGGGAGCAATATTTTGCAAAAAAATAAGAAAGTGTACCTTTGTCAATGATGTGAGACCTAAAATGTTATTTTGAAGCAATCCATTTGTTAAGCTTTACTAG
>NZ_VSJJ01000011.1 GCF_008369405.1 Streptococcus cristatus | reverse complement strand
AAAGAAAAAGTAGTGAGTACTCTCTCCCGTCGGAGATTTCTTCACTACTAATCTTAGTATGTTTGTCAACTGTAGTGGGTTAACGAAAAGTCATACTCTGGAGAGAACCGAATTGGTTCTCTCCTTTTTGATATTCAAAGCGATGAGAATTCTAGTTTTAAAGTTGTCAAAGTTCCGAAAGCCAAAAGCGTTGCGCTTGATAACCTTGATAAGGTTGTTAGTGGCCTCTAGCTTAGCATTTGAGTAAGGAAGTTCCAAAGCATTGATAATCTTGTCCCTCTCTTTCAAAAAGTCTTAAAAACAGTCTGAAAGATAGGATTTATACAAGAAATTGTATCTTCAATGAGTCCAAAGAAATGTTCAGCTTGTTTCTCTTGAAAATGAGAGAGTAAGAGTTGATAGAGATCATAGTGTTCTCTGAGTTCTTGAGAGTAAGAGAGCAGCTTTTCCAGAATCTCTTTGTTGGTCAAATGCATGCGAAAAGTAGGGCGATAAAATCGTTTATCGCTGAGTTTACGGCTGTCTTGTTGGATCAGTTTCCAGTAGCGTTTGATCGCCCTGTACTCGTGCGATTTTCGATCCAATTGATTCATGATTTGGATGCGAAGACGGTTCATAGCCCGGCTCAGGTGTTGTACAATGTGAAAACGATCCAGAACGATTTTCGCAGAAGGGAAGAGTTGTCTGGCGATGTCGTAGTAGGGACTAAACATATCCATTGTAATGACTTTAACGCGGTTTCGGACCTGTCTGGAATAGCGCAGAAAGTGATTGCGAATCGTTGCTTGGGTCCGTCCATCTAAGATAGCTACGATTTTTCTGGAATCAAAATCCTGTGCAATGAAGCTCATCTTTCCTTTCTTGAAGCCAGCTGAAACAGTCTCTCCCCAGACTGTTTCACTCCCAAGACATGTGAGTTGGAAGATAGTTGAGATCTGCCTTAAATTTAAACTCCTTTAGTTTTCGAATAACTGTGGACGTGGAAACAGCTAAGCTTTCAGCGATGTCGGTCATAGAAAGCCTCTCCATCAGTTTTTGAGCGATTTTCTGGTTGACGATGGTTGCGATTTGGTGATTCTTCTTGACTAAGGACGTTTCTGCGACAGCTGTTTTTCCGCAATCTTGACAGCGGAAACGTCGTTTCTTTAAGCGAATCAGGGTTTTGTATCCCGCACACCCTAGATAGGGGATTTTAGATTCTTTCTGGAAGTCATATTTAGCCATTTGTCCTTGACAGTAAGGACATTTAGGAGCAGGATAATCTAGCTTAGCGATGACTTCTTTATGTGTACCAGCATCTAGAACATCCAAGATTATGATGTTCTTGTCTTTAATTCCGAGTAAGTTTGTGATAAAATTGAACTGTTCCATAAGATTCTTTCTAATGATGGTTTGGTCGCTTTTCATTATAGGTCTTATGGGACTTTTTTTCAACAAAAGAAGCTCCATAATTCCTACAGTGATTTTACCCACTACAGAAATTATAGAGCCTTTTAATTTAGTAAGTTTGAGGAGCCTAGGCTCCTTTTTGTTGTTCAATATCCGCCAAATCCATATTTTAGAAATACATTTTCATGCTTCTAATCTTTTCTTCATCTGGTGTGACGCGCAAGGTTTTCTGACCTGTATAGGTGACAAATCCAGGCTTGCCACCAGTTGGTTTGTTGAGCTTTTTAGCCTCAATCATGTCCACTTGGACCAGATTGGAGAGTCTGGCCTTGGAAAAGTAGGCTGCTAGCTCGGCAGCATCCGTCTTAACTTCATCGCTAGGCTGAAGATTGCCTGTGATGACCACATGACTGCCTGGAATATCCTTGGCGTGGAACCAAAGCTCGTCCTTCTTAGCCATCTTGAAAGTCAGCTCATCATTTTGTAGATTGTTGCGGCCGACCAGGATAATGGTTTGGCCATCTGTTGCCAAATATTTCTCTGGTTTCTGCCTTTTTTGGATTTTCTCTCTCTGGCGTCGGCGGATAAAGCCAGTCTGGATGAGTTCTTCGCGAATTTCCGCAATTTCAGTCAGGCTGGCCTGAGCAAGGGCTGTTTCCACGCTCTCTAGGTAGAGAATAGTATTCCGTGTCTCCTCAATCAAGCTGGTCAGGTGTTTGACAGCTTCCTTGAGTTTCTGGTAGCGTTTGAAATAGCGCTGGGCATTTTGATTGGGGGTCAGGGCCTTGTCGAGTGTGATGATAATCTTCTCACCCGTGTAGTAATTGTCCAGCTCTACCTGATCCTGATCGTTGGGCACCTGATGGAGGAAGGTGGTCAAGAGTTCCCCTTTTTGACGGAATTCTTCTGCATTTTCCGTTGCTAGGATCTCCACCTCTTGCTTGCCCAGCTTTTTACGGTTCTTTTCCAACTCATTTTCTACTCGGCGGATGAGCTCGCTGGCCTGCTGGTTGACCCGATCGCGCTCAGCCTTGTCCTTGTAGAAAGTGTCTAAAAGCTCGGATAGCGTGGACATTTGGGTCTTGCTGTCGGAAAATAGCAGAGCAGAGAAGGATTTTTCGGTCAGGCTTGGCTGAGTCGGACTGGAAAAGAAGGCTCGGAAAGTTTTGAGCTTGTCAGCTATCAGACGGCCACTGAGTTCAGTAGCTGTATCCCGACCCAAGCCCTGAAACATTTGCTGCAGGCGTTTGGGCTCGATATCCTCTGTCTGTAGGATTTGGAAGAGCTTTTCATCACCCACAGTGAAAGGGTTGAGACTGCCAGTCTGAGGCGGTGCGACATAAGTTGAGCCCGGCAGGATAGTTCGATAGCTATTTTGCGAAAATCCGACGTGTTTAATGGCTTCAATAATCTTACCGCTAGCTTTGTCCAGAAGAATGATATTGCTGTGCTTGCCCATGATTTCGATGACCAGAGTCACAGCCACGCTATCGCCGATTTCGTTCTTATTGGAGACGCTGATTTCCAAAATTCGGTCATTCTCCACTTGCTGAATCGCTTCAATAACAGCGCCCTGCAGGTATTTGCGCATGACCATGATAAAGGTATTGGGAACAGCTGGATTTTCAAAAGTAGTCTCTGTCAGCTGGACGCGCCCAAAGACCGAGTGGGCTGACAGGAGCAGCTTGTGACTTTTGCGATTGCTGCGAATCTGTAAAACCAGCTCCTGTTCAAAGGGCTGATTAATCTTCTGAATACGGCCGCCTAGCAATTCGCGGCGGAGCTCCTCTGTCATGTGGTGTAAAAAAAATCCGTCGAAAGACATGCTTTTCTCCTTGAAAGTTGCTAAAGAAAATTATAACAAAAAACCAAGTCAAAAGCTTCTAAAGTCTCATCAAAAAGAAATTTATTTTTTGTTAATGATTATCGATATAAACAAAAAACGAACATTTTATAAAAATTTTCAAAAAAGCCTTGACATCCCTTCAGGAAAAATTTACAATATAGGAAATTAGAAAAGTAGTAGATGCATTTGTTTTTAGCGAGCTTGTGGTTGGTGGAAATGAGCAGCAAATCTTTACGAAATTGGGCTAATTGATAAATATGAATTTGAAACAATAAGAATTCGGTAGGCACACCTTACAGTGCAGCTTGTTTGATGACAAGACAGAGATATGGAGAAAGACTAGCTATTTTTCCATAATTGAGGTGGCACCGCGATTTACGCCCTCACACAGAATACCTGTGTGAGGTTTTTTGTTGCTTATTATAAAAATAAGGAGAATTGCCCATGTTTAAACGATGGCGTCCCTAGGGATTGAATAGCAAAAAAATGAAATAAAGAAATGGAGAAAGAACATGAAAAATAAACGTTTAATGACTATTTTAGGCCTTCTGGCTGTTTTGGTAATCGGTGGGATGGCTTATTCCAGCTTGAGCAGCAAGAGCAATGCTACTAATACCGGCGACGAGAGTAAGACAGTCAAGGTTGGTGTCTTGCAGTATGTCAGCCACCCTTCGCTTGATTTGATTTACAAGGGAATTCAAGATGGTCTAGCTGAGGAAGGCTATAAGGGCGATAAGATCAAGATTGACTTTATGAATGCTGAGGGCGATCAGAGTAAGGTCTCTACTATGAGTAAGCAGCTGGTTTCCAATGACAACGATGTGCTGATTGGGATTGCGACTCCGTCTGCTCAAGGACTGGCTGCAGCTACTAAGGACAAGCCTATTGTCATGGGAGCTATCACAGATCCAGTTGGAGCAAATCTAGTGAAAAATCTGGACAAGCCAGGTGGCAATATCACGGGTGTCTCTGACCGCAATCCAGCCAAGCAACAGCTAGATCTGATTAAAAAATTGACTCCAGATGTAAAAACTATCGGTGCGCTCTACTCTAGCAGCGAAGACAACTCCAAAGCTCAGGTGGAAGAGTTCAAAAAATTGGCTGAAGAGGCAGGCTACAAGGTAGAGGAATACTCTGTTCCTTCAACCAATGAAATTGCTTCAACCATGAATGTCATGACTGGCAAGGTTGATGCTATCTGGATTCCAATTGACAATACCATTGCTTCAGCTTTTGCGACAGTTGTGTCCAGCAATAAAGAAGCTAAGAAACCGATTTATCCAAGTGCGACAGCCATGGTGGAAGAAGGAGGCCTTGCCTCTGTCGTTGTAGACCAGTATGACCTAGGTGTTGCGACTGGTAAAATGGCAGCTAAAGTCCTTAAAGGTGCCAAACCTGCTGATACTGCAGTAGATATTTTCGATACAGGTAAATCTGTTATCAATACCAAAAATGCCAAAGAACTTGGCATTACTGTACCAGAAGATGTTTTGAAAGAAGCAGGACAAGTGATTAAATAGAAAGAAGGAAGTCTGTTGTTTCACAGGCTTCTTTTTCTCAATAGTCTCTTCTTGTAAAACCTTTAACTGAGCTTGCGAAATGTTTAGAAATCTGTTAGAATGAAATATAACTGAATAGCAATCCGCAAGACCAGTAACCTAGGGGAAGTTTAACAGGGAGGGGAGCCATCGACTGAAAGCTCTCTAGATGAAAGCTAGGCGAATTCACTTGCTCTAGGATTGATAAGTAAGGTCTGGCTTGCCAGATAAAAAACGGATGGTACCGCGTGTCAACGCTCCGCTTATGGAGATTGGCGCGCTTTTTATTTTGGAGGGAAAATGACGAAAACGATTGAAGAACAACTGAAAAGCCTGCGTGAAGAGACTCTAGCTTCTCTCAAGCAGCTCAAGGCTGAGAATCAAAAGGAACTGCAGGACTTGCGTGTAGCAGTCTTGGGTAAGAAGGGTTCGCTGACTGAAGTCCTAAAAGGGATGAAGGATATTTCAGCTGAAATGCGGCCGATTATCGGGAAGCATGTCAATGAAGCGCGTGATATTCTGACAGCAGCCTTTGAAAAGACTGCTCAAGAGATGGAAGAGCAATTAGTAGCTCTGAAACTGGCTGAGGAATCCTTGGATGTGACCCTGCCAGGCCGTAAAATTCCGGTTGGGAACCGTCATATTCTTAGCCAAACTAGTGAAGAAATTGAAGATATCTTTATCGGGATGGGCTATCAGGTCGTGGACGGCTTTGAAGTGGAAAAGGACTATTACAACTTTGAGCGGATGAATCTGCCCAAGGACCATCCAGCACGGGATATGCAGGATACTTTCTACATTACAGAGGAGATTCTGCTCAGAACCCACACCAGTCCAGTGCAGGCGCGAGCTATGGACGCCCATGACTTTTCTAAGGGACCGCTCAAGATGATCTCACCAGGGCGCGTTTTCCGCCGGGATACCGATGATGCGACTCACTCTCACCAGTTTCATCAGATTGAAGGCTTGGTGGTTGGAGAAAATATTTCCATGGCAAACTTGCAAGGAACGCTGCAGTTGATTGTCCAGAAGATGTTCGGCCAAGATCGCAGTATCCGTCTGCGTCCATCTTACTTCCCATTCACTGAACCATCTGTTGAAGTGGATGTTTCCTGCTTTAAGTGTGGTGGTGCCGGATGTAATGTCTGCAAGAAGACCGGCTGGATTGAGATTATGGGAGCTGGTATGGTGCATCCGCGCGTGTTGGAAATGAGCGGCATTGATGCAGAGAAATACTCTGGATTTGCCTTTGGTCTCGGCCAAGAGCGGGTAGCTATGCTCCGCTACGGTATCAACGACATTCGTGGATTCTACCAAGGAGATATTCGTTTTTCTCAGCAGTTTAAGTAAGAAGCATAAACTAGGATTTGATTTGAACAATCCCATCACGACAAGCCTGATTAGCAATGTTTGTGGACTTGAAATGCGTAGCAAAGATGCCCATCAGTTTACTTGCTTATGAGACAATTTTAGCTGGGAAGCTTACTCTCAGCCGCTTCTGGGAAAGGAGTGCCCTATGTTAGTTAAAGTTCGGCCAGAGGATCTGGATATTTTACGGGAGTTGGAAGTGCAGACCTACCAAGAAACTTTTGGCCCTTTCATCAAGCAGGAAGACTTGGAGCATTATTTTGCCCATGAGCTGGCGCGTGAAAGGCTGGAGTTGGAGTTGTCAAATCCTGAGTCTGAGCATTATTTTGTACTGGACAAGGAAGAAAAAATCGTTGGTTTTCTCAAGTGTAACTGGGGTCAGGCTCAGACAGAGCAGGAGTTGGAAGATTCCTTTGAAATTCAACGGATTTATGTGCTTGCCTCCCATCAGGGTCTCGGCTTGGGCAAGGAAATGTTTGAATTTGCCCTAGAAGAAGCCCAAAAACGTGGTTTTAGCTGGGCTTGGCTAGGCGTTTGGGAAAGAAATTTCAAGGCGCAGAACTTTTATTTTAAATATGGCTTTGAAAGATTTAGCCAGCATGAATATATCACTGGTGACACAGTCGATATTGACTGGCTTTTAAGGAAGAAATTAAACTAAAAAGACGATAGTATCGCTGCTTATTGGGTTTTTAGTAAAAACAGAAATTTATAGAGAGGAATCAAATACGACCGAAGATAGAACGGACTGGCTTTGTCTATGAAATCAAAGTTAGTTTTGGTCGGTCGTAAAATCATCAATATGTTAGTTAGTTATAAATGGTTAAAAGAACTGGTTGATTTGGATGTGACAAGCGCCGAGCTGGCGGAGAAAATGTCCACAACTGGTATTGAAGTAGAAGGAGTCAGCTCGCCAGCTGAAGGTCTTTCGAAAATTGTTGTCGGAGAAGTTTTAAGCTGCGAGGATGTACCTGAAACTCACCTGCACCTCTGTCAGGTCAATGTCGGTGAAGAAGAGCCTCGCCAGATTGTCTGTGGCGCACCGAATGTTCGCGCAGGTATCAAAGTTATGGTGGCCTTGCCGGGTGCTCGTATTGCGGATAATTATAAGATTAAAAAAGGAAAAATTCGTGGGCTAGAGTCACTGGGTATGATTTGTTCCTTGGGCGAGCTGGGCATTTCGGATTCTGTCGTGCCAAAGGAATTCGCGGATGGCATCCAAATTTTGCCAGATAGTGCTGTACCAGGAGATGAGGTTTTCCCTTATCTAGACCTGGATGATGAGATTATTGAGTTTTCTATCACGCCTAATCGGGCTGATGCTCTGTCTATGCGTGGGGTAGCACACGAAGTAGCAGCTATCTACGATAAGCCTGTTCATTTCAAAGAATTTCCTTTGACTGAAGGGGATAAAGAGGCTGCGGCTAGCTTGTCTGTTGCCATTGAGAGCGAAAAAGCGCTGTTTTATGCCGCTCGCATTTTGGACAATGTGACCATTGCTCCGAGTCCTCAGTGGCTGCAAAATCTCCTCATGAACGAAGGAATCCGTCCGATTAACAATGTAGTAGACGTGACTAACTACATCCTGCTCTACTTTGGTCAGCCAATGCATGCCTTTGATTTGGACACATTTGAGGGTGACCAGATTGTCGTGCGGGAAGCGCGTGCTGGTGAAAAACTGGTGACGCTGGACGGCGAAGAGCGTGAACTGGAAGTCGGTGATTTAGTTATCACTGTGGCAAATAAGCCAGTGGCTTTGGCTGGTGTCATGGGCGGAGCGGCAACCGAAATCTCTGACAAGTCGACTCGTGTCGTTCTGGAAGCAGCTGTCTTCAATGGCAAGTCAATCCGTAAGACAAGCAGCCGTCTGGGCTTGCGTTCTGAGTCTTCTTCACGCTTTGAAAAAGGGATTAACCTTGCAACAGTAACCGAAGCTCTAGATGCTGCGGCAAGCATGATTGCTAACTTAGCTGGTGCTAATGTTCATGCCGGCATTGTCCAAGCAGGACGGTTAGATACGGCTGACAAGCAGGTTTCGACTAGCCTTTCTGATGTCAACCGAGTTCTGGGAACAGATTTGACTTATGCGGATATTGAAGATATTTTCCGTCGTCTAGGTTTTGGCCTCAGCGGTTCTGCGGACTTCTTCACAGTCAGCGTGCCTGCTCGTCGTTGGGATATTAGTATTCCAGCAGATCTTTACGAGGAAATTGCTCGTATTTATGGCTACGACCGCCTGCCAGTTTCCCTACCTCAAGATGCTGGAACGGCTGGCGAATTGACGGCCACTCAGAAGCTACGTCGCAAGGTTCGGACGGTGGCTGAAGGAGCAGGTCTGACAGAGATTATTTCCTATGCCTTGACCACGCCAGAAAAAGCTGTCGAATTTACGCTCAATCCTACAAATCTGACGGAGCTTATGTGGCCTATGACAAGGGAGCGCAGTGTTCTTCGCCAAAATATGCTCTCAGGTATGTTGGATACTGTCAGCTACAATGTTGCTCGTAAAAATAAGGATTTAGCCCTTTATGAAATTGGGAAAATCTTTGAACAAACAGGCAATCCGAAGGAAGAATTGCCTAATGAAATCAATAGCTTTGCCTTTGCTTTAACTGGCTTGGTAAGTGAAAAGGATTTCCAAACGCCAGCGACTCCTGTGGACTTCTTCTACGCTAAGGGTGTGGTTGAAGCACTCTTTGACCGCTTGGGATTAGAAGCTGATTATCAAGCAACTGACCAGCTCAAGAGTCTGCACCCAGGCCGGACAGCGCTGATTTCGATCAAAGGTCAACCAGTGGGCTATGTTGGGCAGGTTCATCCAGTGACGGCCAAGGCTTATGACATCCCAGAAACCTATGTGGCGGAGCTCAATCTGACGGCTATTGAGGCGAGTCTTGAGCCAGAACAGCCTTTTGTAGAAATCACCAAATTCCCAGCTGTTACTCGCGATGTGGCACTCTTGCTCAAAGCAGAAATCAGCCACAGACAGGTGGTTGAAGCGATTCAAGCTGCCGGAGTGAAACGTTTGACGGATATCAAGCTCTTCGATATCTTCTCTGGTGAAAAGCTGGGTGTTGGCCTCAAGTCTATGGCCTACACACTGACCTTCCAAAATCCAGAAGACAGTCTAACCGATGATGAAGTGGCTAAATACATGGAAAAAATCCAAAAATCCTTGGAAGAAAATGTCGGCGCAGAAGTGCGCTAGTATATACAGAGAGAAGCAGTCCTTTGGGCTGCTTTTGGCTATAAAAGAGCTTTATAAAAGTCGTGATTTATGGTATTCTAGTCCCATAAAGATTTTACAGAAAGAATATTTTAATGGAATATAAAAGAAGTTATGCAGCTGAAATTGTAGCTATTATTATTGTTATTATTGGAGCCTTCATATTCATTGGGGTAATGCAATCACCAAATAGTAGTGGTAGGAACCATAGTGATAGCTTGGAACAGCTAGAATCTGAACGAAAAGAAGCAAGGTTGAATGAAAGCCCGATGACTATTGAAAAAGCCAAAACCTTGGTTAATTCGGATTTTGCACCTGAGAATGAAACACCAGAAGAAGAGCAAAAAAGACTGCAAGCTTTTGTAGAGACCTATAATAAACAATTAGAGTCCGAACAAGCTTCTATCCGAAGAGAAAAGGAATCTGAGCAAGAAATTCTCAATCAAAATAATGAATATGTGGGTCCAATTCTAATTGGTGCAGGTATTATAGTTACTATTTTAGGTGTTTCGGCTTATAAGAAAGCTCATGAGCCTGCAGCTTTTACTATTTCTGATGATAAGATTGATGTTAAACCCTCTGTTTTCCAAGATATAAACCACATTGATTTAACAAATATTAAGCAAATCGAGTATGAAATTAGACGTGCTTATTCTAAAAATTCGAGATCAACTTATCGTATACTTTATTTTAAAGACGAAGAAGGAAAAACATTGGAAGAGATTGACTTGAATGATCTTGTTGATGCTGATTTCAATACGATTTATAAAGAAATTAGTAAACGAGCTCCGCATATCGAATGGATCTTTCCAGAGTAAGAGAAAGATTAGTAGTCGATGAATCAACTCGCTTTTTGTCTCGCTAACTTTATTACTGGGAACAAACAATGTTGTAGATGGTTCTGGAAGAATTCGAAAGTGAAGATTAGAAGGAAAAGTAATTATGGAAAATTTGAACCAAATTTCCCAATGTCAGACTCTTTGGGCTAGAAATAAATATCTGGTTCTCAGTTATTCCAGTAAGATATATCTGGAAATCCGCCAATATCTAAAAAGTGACTCGGTGGAAGCAGCACATGTCCAAGACTTGATTGACCAAGCGATAGCACTTCCTGAAAATCGCGGTCAGGTCTGCAATGCCTTTCAGCATATCTGGGGCTATTTTAAGAAAAAAGCCAGCACGACTGAAAAAGAAAATTTTATGCTTCTTTTAGAGCGATACCAAGTAGGTCAGGTGAAGCAGGAGGTTTTGGTAGAAGCTGTGAAAGATTTGCTTAGAAAGTACCCCAATCTCTATTTGCAACAGTCGACCTTGATATTTGGGGATGATGCAGAAGGCTCGTCCATCAAGGATGACTAACTTTGATCCTCTAGAAGAAGCAAGAAATTCTACATCTCCAGTCAAGTTTGGCTGGAGAATTTTCTATTTTTAGATAAAAAAATGCTATATGATTGACAAACAAAACAGACAATTGTAGAATATAATTATAAACTACAAATGTAGAAAAAGGAGAAAGCAATATGACTATTTCAAAAAAGGCCTTTATCGGCATTCTATCTCTGACAGCAGCAGTTTCACTGGCTGCTTGCTCAAGCAATGCTAATCAGGGAGGAAATGCTAACTCATCACAAAATACCCAAAGCCAAACATCACAGCCTGCGCAAGAACAGACTTCTTCATCCAATGCAGGTCAGACCAGCAATCTAAACGGACGCTACCAAGCAACTGACCATGATGGAGACCAGCATGTCCTAGAAATCAATGGTTCGACTGGTACTTGGACTGAGATCGAGGTCGATGGCAGTAAGGAAATCAAACAGGTACAAGTAGATGCAGCGAACCAAAGACTAATTGTCGGTGACGATGTCAAAAGTTACCGACAAAATGGCAATCAGCTAATTGTGGATGAACTAGATGATGGTCCAGACACTCTGACCTTTACCAAGCAGTAAGCATCTCCCAATCTGCTCAGAAAAAGAGTGTGCGAAGCGTAGAGAAAAAGAAACAAGAAAGGTTTCGGTATATGAACTGAAGCCCTTGTTTCTTTTTATTTTATGAATTTCTTTTAAGGAATGTTTCTTACTTAGGGAATCGCTATACGACTTAGTGATTTTCCTGTGAATCTAGTTACCATTAGTCTCATATGTTTTTCTAGCTTGCTTCTTTATGATATAATGATCTTTAATATCTTAAAGGAGGACAGCTTTGTTTTTAGCTTTTAAAGAGATTATCTACAGCCGTGGACGCTATCGTTTAGTGGTTTCTGTGGTCTTTCTCATTACCTATATGGTTTTCTTTTTGTCTAGTCTTTCTGTCGGTTTGGCTAGGCTCAATCGCTTGGCTCTGGACCAATGGCAGGCTGAGTCAATTGTCTTGTCGGAGTACGCAAATAAGAATCTGGTTGCTTCGACTATCAAGGAAGAGGAGTATAGTAGCTTGTTTCAAGGGGACTCAATTGCGGCTTTGGGACAGACGTCAGCAGTGGCCAATTATGAAGATGGGACTGATAAAATCAATGCTCAAGTTTTTGGTCTCTCTTGGGATAGTTTTCTGGCGCCTGATATTATTGAGGGACGTCCTGCTGAAACTGCTCATGAAGTCATTGCGGATAAGCGTCTCCAGCAAAAAGGTGTGAAATTGGGCGAGCAGCTCCAGCTCAATGGCAGTGAGCGCCTCTATCAGGTTGTTGGTTTCACAGAGGATAACAGCTTCTTAACTCAGCCAGTTCTCTTTATGGCGCTGGAAGATTTCAGGGAATTAAAGTACGGCTCAAGTCAGGTTAAGAATATCAGTGCACTTGTGGTCAAGGATGGTCAGAAGATTGAAGAAGCTGGACTTAGTCAGCTCTCTATGAGTGATTTTATAGAAAATATCCCTGGCTATCAGCCTCAGGTACTGACTTTTTCCTTTATGATTGGGGCCATGGTCCTGATTACATTTTTGGTATTGGGAATTTTTATGTACATCATTACCATCCAAAAGACGCATCTTTACGGTATTATGCGCGCCCAAGGGATTGCCAGTGGGAAGATTATTGCTTCTATTTTTTGGCAGATTTTCATCCTGTCCACTCTGGGAATCAGCTTAGCTGTCTTGGCTCTCTTGGGAACTCAGCTAGTCTTGCCAGCTTCTATGCCTTTTTATAGTGACTGGCGAGCTTATGCTGGATTGATTGTGCTGATTGTTTTCATGTCACTGGCTGGCGGACTTTTGTCCATTCATCGGGTTCTGAAAATTGACCCTATCACAGCGATCGGAGGTGAGTAAATGTCAATCATAGAACTAAAAGGGGTTACGAAAGAATATGGTCAGGGGCATACGCTGGTTCAAGCCCTGAAGCCAACTGATTTCCAACTGGAAGCAGGGCAGTTTGTAGCTATTATTGGGCCGTCAGGATCGGGGAAAACAACCTTTCTGACCTTGCTGGGCCATTTACAAACGCCTTCAAAAGGACAGATTCTCCTGCATGGGAAAGATACCTCCCAGCTCAAGGAAAAGGAACGGGCAGCCCTGCGTTTCAATGATTTCGGCTTTATTTTGCAGGCCTCCAATCTCATACCTTTTCTGAAAATCGAAGACCAGTTTCAGCTGATTGACCGCTTATCTAAAAAGGAAAGAACAAATCTGGACAGTCTGATTGAGCTACTAGATCTAAAAGACACGCTTAAGCAGTATCCCAAAGAATTGTCCGGCGGAGAACGGCAGAGAGCTGCTATCGCCAGAGCGCTTTACAATAGCCCAGATATTATCTTGGCTGATGAGCCGACAGCTAGTCTGGATACGGAGCGGGCTAAGCGCGTGGTTCATCTGCTCAAAGAAGTAACACAGAAATTCAATAAGAGCGTGGTCATGATTACCCATGATACCCGCCTACTGGACGAGGTTGACAAGGTCTATGAAATGCAAGACGGAGTGCTGACTCAAGTCCGATGAAGATGTGCCCAAACAGAAAAATAGTTTGGGATAAGGAGAGTACCATGATTCATGATCAGGCGAATTCTCAGCTAGATTGAATAGACAAACAAACACGGTTCTATTTTTCAAGAACCGTGCTTCTTTTTCTTCGCTTTTTCGTAATTTTCAGGATTTATTTTTGTGGTGTGGGCTTTGTTGAGGAAGGCCTCCTTCCAGCTGCGTTTTTGGATGGTATCTCTGACTTGCTCATTCTTTCGACTTTCTAGATATTCGCCTAGATTTTTTTCTTTGATGAATTCTGTGATGCCCATATCATTTCCCTAAACAAAACTGGCTGAAGAGCTGGGTGATGAGTTCGTCTGGTGCGGCATCACCTGTGATTTCTCCGAGGATTTCCCAGGTGCGAGTCAAATCGACTTGGAGAAGATCCACTGGCATGCCCAATTCCAACCCCTCGTTGACGGCTTGTAGGCTTTCGACAGCTTTTTCGATGAGGGAAATGTGGCGGGCATTGGATAAGTAGGTGGCATCTTGCTCGACAATGCCAGCATTCTCAAAGAAGAGTTGATTGATTCGCTCCTCGATCTTATCGATATTTTGATTGTGGAGGACGGAAATCTTGATAGCATCAGCAGGCAGTTGGTTCAGCTCAATCTTTTCTTCGAGGTCAGTTTTGTTAAGTAGGACAATACGATTGCTGTCTTTACTGATTTCAAGCAACTGGCGGTCTTGCTCGGTCAGGGGCTCGCTGGCATTGAGAACTAGGAGGACTAGATCAGCTTCCTGCAGTGCTTTTCTAGAGCGTTCAACACCAATCTGCTCTACCAGATCATCTGTCTCGCGAATACCTGCCGTATCAATAAGCTTGAGCGGTACGCCGTTGATATTGACATACTCCTCAATCACATCACGAGTTGTCCCCTCGATGTCGGTTACAATAGCTTTGTCCTCACGCAGAAGATTGTTGAGGAGGCTGGATTTGCCAACATTAGGTCGACCGATGATAGCAGTCGAAATTCCTTCGCGCAGAATCTTGCCTCGTCGTGCAGTTTTGAGAAGATGGGTCAGAAGTTGCTCAAATTCTAGCGTTTTTTCACGAATGATTTCCGTCGTTGCTTCCTCAACATCGTCGTACTCAGGATAGTCAATGTTGACCTCGACCTGAGCCAGTGTGTTGAGGATTTCCTGACGGGTGCTGTTGATAAGGTCGGAAAGAGAGCCATCCAACTGCTTGACAGCATTGTTCATTGCTTTATCGGTCTTGGCGCGGATGATGTCCATGACAGCCTCAGCCTGAGTCAAATCCACGCGCCCGTTGAGAAAGGCTCGCTTGGTAAATTCGCCAGGCTCGGCCATTCTAGCCCCCTCGCGGATAGTCAGCTGCAGGATTTCATTGGTCACCGCAATCCCACCGTGGGTATTGATCTCGATGATGTCCTCGCGCGTGAAGGTCTTGGGAGAACGCATAGCCCCGACCATGACCTCATCCAGAATCTCCTGATTTTGAGGGTCGATGATATGACCGTAGTTGAGTGTGTGGCTGGCAACTTTGTCTAGGTCCTTGCCTTTAAAGATTTTTTTGGCAATAGCAAAGCTGTCAGTCCCGCTTAGTCTGACGATACCGATGGCTCCTTCCCCAAGAGGGGTCGAAATCGCAGCGATGGTATCAAATTCTCGTGTTATCATGTATATCCTTTCTGAAAATCTATTTTGCAAGCCTTCGACGTAAGTCTCCACCCAAAATCATTCAAATGATGGCTAGAGTTTCTTCTTTGATTTTACCAATATTCATAAAAGAAAAACAGCTGTCGGGTAGGGAATTTAGTTTATTCTAAACCTGTTCCTATCTTGCTAGTCAGTAGGAAAGAACCGTCTTCGTTTTTTGAAAAAGTTAGGATGACGGCTTGATATTTGCTTCCTCCTGGTAAGTAGGTGATGGTTTTTATTTCAGAGCCGCTGACAGTGGAAGTGGTTTCGTCAGTTGGTTTGCCGTGGTCGCGAATGACGTCTTCGTAATTTGTTCCGCCTGCACCTTTTTTCAAAATATCGCCCTCTTTGAGTGCATCAAATTCTGCTTTTGTCCATGTAGACTTTGTATTTTCTTCTTTTTCCTTTTCTTCTTCTCTTTCTGACGAATCAATATAGGAACGATAAGAGTTCGAAAGAGTATCAAACCTTTTTCCCATTTCATTGAACATACGGGAATAGAATGATAGAGTGACCAGTGCGATGATTAAGGAGAAAAAGGAAATGACAGAGCCAATAATGGCCAAAGTTTTCGGTTTCTTTTGGTTAATAATGAGACCGATAATAGCAAGGATAAGAGCAATAGTACCGATAAAAAAAGATAGATAATTGATGATTGGTATCCAGGAGCCAAGTAAAGCGATTGCTCCAAAGACAATGGCTAAAATACCTAAAACTTTATTTTCTTGCTGCATCATAACAACCTCCTCAGATTTTCTATAGCTAACTACTTGAAATATGTACGTCTTTTAGTAATTTGCCTATCTTCATTGTAGCGTAAAATAGAACTAGGAGCAAGATTTTAAGGAGATTTTCATGAAATGGAGCACTGTTAAAATGTGAAGAACCGTTTAAAGAGCTGAAAACACTTTCAAATTTCAAAGAATTGTGATATACTAAACATAGTTGATTTGAGGAGGTGCTATGGAAACTCTAAAGAAACTAGCAGGCATCAAGGCTGCTGAATTTGTCGAAGACGGGATGGTGGTCGGTCTGGGAACAGGTTCGACTGCTTACTATTTTGTCGAGGAAATTGGTCGACGTATCAAAGAGGAAGGCTTGCAGATTACTGCAGTCACAACCTCTAGCGTGACCAGCAAGCAAGCAGAAGGCTTGGGCATTCCGCTGAAATCCATTGATGAAGTGGATCAGGTCGATGTGACCGTTGATGGAGCTGATGAAGTGGATCCTCAGTTCAACGGCATCAAAGGCGGAGGCGGAGCCCTGCTGATGGAGAAAGTTGTTGCGACACCTACCAAGGACTACATCTGGGTGGTCGATGAGAGCAAATTGGTTCAAAAACTAGGTGCTTTCAAGCTACCAGTCGAAGTAGTACAATATGGTGCGGAGCAAGTTTTCCGTCGCTTTGCTCAAGCAGGCTACAAGCCAAGTTTCCGTGAAAAAAATGGCCAACGTTTTATCACGGATATGCAGAATTTCATTATCGATTTGGATCTGGGGGTGATCGAGAATCCAGTCGAATTTGGCCGAGAATTAGATCATATCGTGGGCGTTGTTGAGCACGGCCTTTTCACCAAAATGGTCAACAAGGTGATCGTCGCTGGTCAAGGTGGCGTGAACATTTTAGAAACAGATAACTAGAAAAGAGGTTTTCATGTCAAAATTTAATCGTATTCACTTAGTCGTTATGGACTCAGTCGGCATTGGGGCAGCGCCAGATGCTAACAATTTTGTTAATGCAGGGGTGCCAGATGGAGCTTCCGATACGCTGGGACATATTTCTAAAGCAGTCGGTCTAGATGTGCCAAACATGGCTAAGCTAGGCTTGGGCAATATTGAGCGTGAGCAAGCCTTGAAAACTGTACCAGCTGAGGAAAGTCCAAGTGGTTACTATACTAAATTAGAAGAAGTTTCTTTAGGTAAAGACACGATGACAGGCCACTGGGAAATCATGGGTCTGAACATTACTGAGCCTTTTGATACATTCTGGAATGGCTTCCCAGAGGAAATCTTGACTAAAATTGAAGAATTTTCTGGCCGCAAAGTTATTCGTGAGACTAACAAACCTTATTCTGGCACGGCAGTTATTGACGACTTCGGGCCTCGTCAGATGGAAACTGGCGAATTGATTATCTATACTTCTGCAGATCCAGTGCTTCAAATCGCAGCTCATGAGGAGATTATTCCTTTAGACGAGCTCTATCGTATCTGCGAATTCGCCCGCTCTATTACCTTGGAACGCCCTGCGCTTCTAGGACGGATCATCGCTCGTCCTTATGTAGGTGAGCCAGGCAACTTCACTCGTACAGCCAACCGCCATGACTATGCAGTCTCTCCATTTGAGCCAACTGTTTTGGACAAGCTCAATGAAGCTGGCATTGATACTTACTCAGTTGGTAAGATTAACGACATCTTCAACGGTGCAGGTATCAACCACGACATGGGCCACAACCAGTCCAATAATCATGGTGTAGACAATCTGGTTAAGGCTATCCAGTCTGAGGATTTTAAGTATGGCTTCTCATTTACCAACTTGGTAGACTTCGATGCTCTTTATGGTCACCGTCGAGATCCGCATGGCTACCGTGATTGTCTGCAGGAGTTTGACGCTCGCTTGCCAGAAATCATTGAAAACATGCGGGAAGACGACTTGCTCATGATTACCGCTGACCACGGTAATGACCCGACCTATGCCGGAACGGACCATACTCGTGAGTACATTCCGCTCTTAGTCTTTGGTAAATCCCTCAAGGGGAACGGTCACTTGCCTGTCGGACACTTTGCGGACATTTCAGCAACCATCGCTGACAACTTCGGTGTCGACAAGGCCATGATTGGTGAAAGCTTCTTGGACAAATTGGTATAAGCATAGAGAGTGAGGAAAATATTTTATGACAACATTATCTGAGAAAATCAAAGCAACGGCAGCCTTTCTGAAAGAAAAAGGCATGACGGAACCTGAGTTTGGTCTGATTTTGGGATCTGGTTTGGGAGAGTTGGCTTCTGAAATTGAAAATGCCGTTAGTCTTGACTATGCGGACATTCCAAACTGGGGCCGCTCAACTGTTGTTGGCCACGCTGGTAAATTAGTCTATGGAGATTTGGCAGGGCGCAAAGTATTGGCACTGCAAGGTCGTTTCCATTTCTACGAAGGAAATCCTCTCGAAGTTGTTACTTTCCCGGTGCGCGTGATGGAGGCTCTTGGTGCGACAGGTGTTATTGTGACAAATGCAGCCGGTGGTATTGGATATGGTCCTGGTACTTTGATGGCTATTTCAGACCATATCAACATGACGGGTCAAAATCCTTTGATCGGTGAAAACTTGGATGAATTTGGTCCACGTTTCCCTGATATGTCTAAATCTTACACTCCAGAATACCGTGCAACTGCTCATCAAGTCGCTGATAAGCTTGGCATTAAGCTGGATGATGGTGTCTATATCGGTGTTACCGGTCCAACTTACGAAACGCCAGCAGAAATCCGTGCTTATAAGACACTCGGAGCAGATGCAGTTGGCATGTCTACTGTTCCAGAAGTCATCGTGGCTGCCCACTCAGGATTGAAAGTCCTCGGAATTTCATGCATTACCAATCATGCTGCCGGTTTCCAAGAAGAACTCAACCATGAAGAAGTGGTTGAAGTAACAGAGCGTGTCAAAGGTGATTTCAAACGACTACTTAAAGCCATTCTTGCTGAATTGTAAGAAAACAAAGAATTATAGAGAGAGGAGAGCCTGAGTTTCGAACGAACTCGGGCTAACCTTTCTATGACCTTTGGTAAATATTTAAACTAAGGAAAGGTAGAGCGTGTGTTCAAATTTGAACACGAGCGGAAAACTCGGAAAATAGATAATCTGACTGAGAAATCAGGATTTCTCGTCAGATTCCTAATTTTCAGTCGTTTTCTTGTCGCTCTTTGTATCATAAATTATGTCTATCCATATTGCTGCTAAACAAGGTGAGATTGCTGATAAAATTCTCTTGCCGGGTGATCCGCTTCGTGCCAAGTTTATTGCGGAGAATTTTCTAGAAGATGCTGTTTGCTTTAACGAAGTTCGGAACATGTTTGGCTACACTGGTACTTACAAGGGTCAGCGGGTTTCTGTCATGGGAACGGGCATGGGAATGCCGTCTATTTCCATCTATGCGCGTGAGCTGATTGTGGACTACGGTGTGAAAAAGCTGATTCGTGTGGGAACGGCTGGTTCTCTGAATGCGGATGTACACGTTCGTGAATTGGTTCTAGCTCAAGCGGCTGCGACCAACTCAAACATTATCCGCAATGACTGGCCTCAGTATGATTTTCCGCAGATTGCTAGCTTTGACTTGCTGGACAAAGCTTATCATATTGCCAAAGACTTGGGCATGACGACCCATGTCGGAAATGTTTTGTCGTCAGATGTTTTCTATTCGAACTATTTTGAGAAAAATATCGAGCTAGGCAAATGGGGTGTGAAAGCGGTCGAAATGGAAGCTGCAGCCCTTTACTATCTGGCTGCCCAGCACCAAGTAGATGCCCTAGCTATCATGACCATTTCTGATAGCTTGGTCAATCCTGACGAGGATACGACGGCAGAGGAACGTCAAAATACCTTCACCGATATGATGAAGGTTGGTCTGGAAACCTTGATTAATTAAGCATGAATCTAGATTTAAAAGAGGAAATTCTCTTTGCGATTTCCCGTTATGACTATGCTTATGCCTATAAACTGGCGCAGAAGTTGATGGGAAGTTCCTCGATTGTAACCAGCCTATTGGCTATTCTGGCAGAGCGCAGAGAGCTCAATACTCTGCCAGCCATGGATGAAGAGTTGAAGACTGCCTTGCAGACGCAAAGCGGTTTTCAGCTTTTTTGTCATACCGATTTGGCTGACGAGCAGCTAGCCAACTATCTCTATGATTTGGAAGCCAAGCTGCGCAACGAGCAGATTATTGACTTTGTTCGAGCGGTCAGTCCAGCGATTTATCGGATTTTCATGCGTTTGATCAAGCTGGAAATTCCTGATATTGACCACTTTATCCATAATTCTCGTGAGGCCAGCTATGATCGCTGGAAGTTTGAACGGATGCGGGAGTCAGATTATGCAGTCTTGCAGGATTTTCATGCAGAAAGCACGGTCAATTCGTCCAGTCTGACAGAGTTGATTTTGCATTTGGATCTGCCAGAGTCTGTCAAGGAAGAGGTCAGACAGCTGCGGGAGTTGGAGAAGTCAGTCCGAAATCCGCTGGCTCATCTGATTAAGCCCTTTGATGAGGCGGAATTGTATCGGACAACGGGCTTTTCGTCCCAGCATTTTATGGATATTTTGGTGGACTTGGCGCGCTTCACAGGGATTGTCTACGATCGGGAACATTTTTATTTTGATGAGGCAAACCGCTTGGTTAGAGCTTTATTGATAGGAGAGGAAAATGGATAAAATACAGCAGTTGCAAGACATGATTGACCAAAGCAAGAATATCGTCTTTTTCGGTGGGGCGGGTGTCTCGACCGAGTCCAATATCCCTGACTTTCGTAGTTCGGATGGGATTTACAGTATCAAGCTGGGTCGGCATTTCACGGCAGAACAGCTGGTTTCGCATACCATGTTTGAGCGCTATCCGCAGGAGTTTTTCGACTTTTACAAGAAATACCTGCTCTATCCAGATGCCAAGCCTAATGCGGCTCACGCCTATCTGGCTCATCTGGAGAAGACCGGCAAGCTCAAGGCTGTGGTGACGCAAAATATTGATAGTCTGCACGAAATGGCTGGCTCAAAAAATGTCCTCAAGTTGCACGGCAGTGCGGATAGAAATTTCTGTCAAGGCTGTCAGCGTTTTTACGACTTGGAGGCTTTTCTGGCTCTGCCTGGGACGGTGCCCTACTGCTCTGATTGTGGTGGCATGATCAAGCCTGATGTGACCCTCTATGAAGAGCCCTTGGATATGGAGACTTTCCAGCAAGCTGCGCAGGCCATTCATCAAGCCGACCTGCTGATCATCGGGGGCACCTCCTTGGTGGTCTATCCCGCAGCCAGTCTCATCCAGTACTTTACTGGCAAGCATCTGGTCGTCATCAACAAGACCAGCATTCCACAGGACAAGCAAGCTGACCTCGTCATCGAAGGTAAGATTGGGGAAGTTTTGGGCAAATTACAACAATAAAAAGAACACCTGATGTGAGCATTAGATGCTTGTTTCAGGTGTTTTACTTTATTTATCAAACTGTACTTCCTCAATCAGGTACTCGATAAAGCGCTCGCCCATTTTGGATAGGCTAGCTTTTTCATGCTGGATGTATACCAGTTCAATTGGATCATCGATATCCAGAGGGATGGAGACGATATTGTCTCCGTTGAGGTTGCTGTTAAGAATACCGGTCGCAATCGTGTAGCCATCCAGACCGATTAAAAGGTTAAAGAGGGTTGCACGGTCGCTGACGACGATGGACTTTTTATGGTGCTCCTGTGAGAGAATTTCCTCAGAAAAGTAGAAGGAATTGTGAGTCCCTTGGTCATAGCTGAGATAAGGGAAATCCTCCAAGTCCGACAGTTGTACCAGCTTTTTCTTGGCCAGCGGATTGGATTTGCTGACAAAGATATGGGGCTGAGCTGTGAAGAGGTGGGTCGCAATCAGATGGCTATCATCCAGCATTTTAGAGAGGACATCACGGTTATAGCTGTTGAGGAAGAGGACACCGATCTCGCTGCGGAAGTTTTTTACGTCGTCAATGATTTCCCAAGTCCGAGTTTCCCGCAGAAAGAGTTCGTATTTCTCCATATCGCTTTTTTTAAGCAGGGAGACAAAGGCATTGACCACAAAGGCATAATGCTGGGCAGAGACGCTGAAAAGCTCGCGGTGGGCGACAGGATTTTTGTATCGCTCCTCTAGAAGCTGAGTCTGCTCAACTACCTGACGGGCATAGGAAAGAAACTCCATGCCGTCTTTGGTCAAGGTAATTCCTTTGGGATTGCGAATGAAAATCTCGATGCCCATTTCATTTTCCAAATCTCGCACAGCGTTGGACAAGCTAGGCTGGGTGATAAAAAGTTGCTTGGCAGCCTCGTTCATGCTGCCGGTCTCGACGATTTTGATAATGTAGTGTAATTGTTGAATTCTCATAGGTCTATTTTATCACAAATTGGGGATTTTTTCTTGACAAATCAGGAAGATTAGCAAATGTTTGCTTGCCAAACTTGCCTGTGCTAAAATGAAAGAAATAAGGAGGGCGATATGGCCAAAGATGCTGACTATAAGAAGCGTTCAGTAGTTGGACCAATTACTATTTTTATAGTCTTTATGACAGTTTGTATCATGCTTCCACTTGGGAAACTAATGCTTATGTGGGGAGCTCACGCTGTTTATAAGGATTTGGAGCGAAAGAGTATGTCCTCGTCTGTTTATCAAAAGTCACCAGAGGAGCTTGAACTAGAAGAGAAAGTTTTAGAGAGAGGAAACCATCGTTTTAAATGGACAACGTATGAAATTATCAATCTGCAAATAAAGGATACCGCTGCTGGTCAAAACGGAGCTTCTCTGGACCAAGTCCTTGAAAAGCATGGCAAGGCTTCAAGCTTTTTTTATACTGAGAGCAATAGGAATATTGAATTAAGCTATACAAGTGAGATTATTCAAGTCCGTCATAGTAGTTTAAGGTTGACATTTGAAAAAGATGGAGCAGGCTATTATCTCATTGCTAAGAAAGCGAATATTCTTGATGAGGCCTATCCAACTTTGCCACAGGAGCATAGTCCTCATCTTTGGACAAAGGACGAAATAGCCAGTTTACAAGTCCGTGACGAGAGCACAGGCCATACTGGTATGTCCTACGAAGAGATCGTTCAATTATTTGGTCTGCCTCGAGAATCAGAAGTATTTATTTCGCGCTTGGATGCGGCAGATAGCCAGCATATTGGCTTGGAACTCAAATACTTAACATCAGATCAAGTCTATGATAATGAATGGGTTCATTTAACTTTACACCGTCAAGAAGATGGCGTCTTTCGGTTGACGACAGCCAACAGCCATATTGAGAGAACAGAAAGATAGGGGAATTTATGCCCTCCTTTGATAGCCAAAGTAATCAGACAGGATATTCTGAATGGCGGAGAGTCTGGCACTTTCTCAAGTATATACAAACAGACTTAAGCACATTTTGCAATTTCAATCTATTCGTGATATGATGGGTCTTTAGATTGATAAGGAGCAGTGATGAAGAGACAAGAAGATTCGTTTGAAGATCTTGCTTTCGAGTTAGAAAAGCAAACCTATAAGTCCAAGTTTTTGCCATTCATGGTAGTAGCTATTGTTGTATTTTCTCTCATTGGAACAGCTTTTTTAACACTTTCTCTATCAGGAAAAAGCAAAGTCAAGCAGACGCCAACTCCGTCTAGCCAGATTAGTTCATCAACAAATAGTTTGGAAGATGAGAAAGCTGAAGCAGAACAATTCGCTAAAAGTCTTATCGTTTCTCCAGAAAAAAGCGGTCCCTTTCTTTGGACAGTTGAAAAGGCAGTCGCGCTTCCCATGAACAAATACAAGGGCGGAGCCGTCTTGGAAGATGTGTTAAAAGAATTTGGGAAACCAGTTCAAGGTGGGGCCTGGATTGATTTTTTGCCAAATCACGAAGTTCAAAAGCATATTCGCCTTATCTGGGAATCGAAAAATGGTAGTCTGGGGTATGTATCTTTAACCTTTGCTGAATTTGATGGTGTCTATAAGCTCATTTCAAAATACCACTTTAGCCTTTCAAGTGATAAAATCCAGGTGGATAACAATCCTAAAAGATCCTTTTTATGGACGCAAGCATACATCGATAGTCTTGTTATTGGTGCTAGAGAAGGAACAGAAAAAGGCACTCCATATGATGAGATTGTTTTAAAAGTTGGCTTACCTCTATATCAGACGATTTCTGGAGATGACAATCAACTGAAGATGCAGGTTGATTATGTTAATCCACATTATTGGCAAAACCCAGAACAATTGAAAAGAGTTCATTTAGAATTCTACAAGCAAGTAGATGGTAGATGGCGTTTGGTGTCTAAAGAAAGTAAGTAAAATAAATAGATAAGAAAGAGGAGAAAAATGAGGAGGAGTAGCAAGAAAAAGCGTGATCTTCATTCGTTTAGAGAGATCAAAAGAGACCTTTATCGGCAACAAAAGCTAAAACGAGAAGAGCTCAGAATGATGACGATGAAGGAGGAGAAAAAAAGAATTAGCTTGGCTTTTACCCTTCTTTGTTTGGCAATCTCATTTGCTTTGTTCTTTGGCTTCTATTATTTATCGCAACAGGTTCCTAATAAAGCTGAATTGAAGTACAAATATGACGATAGTGCCTCGATAGTTAGTGGAGAAAGCTCAGCTAGTCAGCAAGATGATGATGAATCAACATTGACCCAAGAACAAAAGGAGCTGAAAAAGAAAATTGTTGAGGAAGATGAAGAGAAGTTTGCTTTTAATTGGACATTGGATAATTTTGTAGAGCTCAAGGTGGAAAATGGGGGGACTAATAGCCCAACTTTAGAAGAAGTCATTGCGAAATATGGTAAGGGTTCAGCTGTGAGTTTTGCTACAAAAGGATTGACACTAACTTATAAGACAAGAATTATAGATGTTCCTAGATATGGCTCATCGGGACATCCTCAGGAAATCAATTTGGTTTTTTATGACCCTGATTCGAATGGCAAGAACTATTATTTGATAAGTAAAAGTGCAGTATATTTAGATGACAGTAACTATCCTTCAGCGACGAAAGACGAATTTGTCTTTAAGTGGAAGCCAGAAGATATGGATACATTAAAAATAGGTGATAGCCAGTATGGCAAAGGTGGGATGACTTATCAAGAGGTTGTTGAGCGTTTTGGACTTCCTTCAGAACTTAATATTTATGGAAGTGGCATGAGCAATAGCCCCTTATCACTACAGGCCAATTATAGAAACTTTCGAAACATAGAACGAAAATATGATTCAGTAACCTTGACTTTCAAGAGGCAGGAAGATGGGAGTTTTTATCTGGCAAATGCAAATAGTGAATTTGACAAGAGCTGGTAAGACTGTGATTCCTTGGAGAAAATTTGAAAGATCTTATGTTTTTTCTATCTTGACAATCCTTATCGCTAACGATATAATGTTTACAATTTAACCTTTAATCAAGTCCAGTGAGGCTGCAAGGTAGGAAAAACGGTATAAGGGGCAATTTGACTGCCTTGTTTTTTGCGAAACCTTGCTGTGGCAAGGTTTTTTCTTGTAGAAAGTGAGGTTGTCATGGTTAGTGACAGTTGTAAAAAGAGATTTGGCAAGATTATGCTGGAGCAAATGGAGCTGCTGGAGCAGGTAGAAATTGCGCCTCAGATTTTTTCGATGCGCCTGAGAGGCCAGATGGTGAGTCAGATGCAGGTTGGGCAATTCCTGCATATTCGAGTGCCAGATGATAGCAAGCTGCTGCGACGCCCGATTTCCATATCGGAGATTGATCGGGAGAAAAATATCTGCCGGATTATCTATCGGGTCGAAGGTGGCGGGACGGCCATTTTCTCTCAGCTTCCTGTTGGTAGCTATCTTGATGTCATGGGACCTCAGGGAAATGGTTTTGATTTGTCCCCGGTAGAAAAGGGCGACAAGGTCTTGATTATTGGTGGTGGTATCGGTGTACCTCCTCTCTTACAAACAGCCAAAGAACTCCATGCTAAGGGGGCTCAAGTCACTGCAGTATTAGGCTTTGCCAATCAATCTGCGGTTATTCTGGAAGAAGAATTTGGTCAGTGCAGTCAGTTGTTTATCACTACAGATGATGGGAGTTACGGACGAAAAGGCTATGTATCAACGATTATCGATGAGCTGACTGAGGATTTTGCTGCGGTCTATTCTTGTGGGGCGCCCGGTATGCTTCAGTATGTGGATCGGAAATTTCACGATCATCCCCATGCCTATCTATCAATGGAGTCTCGCATGGCTTGTGGCATGGGCGCCTGCTATGCCTGCGTCGTTCATGTAGCAGGTCAGGATGAAGCGGTTAATAAGCGGGTCTGCGAAGACGGTCCAGTTTTTGAGACTGGCACCATCGTGCTTTAGGAGGATAAGGAAATGACTGAAAATCGTTTGAAAATTTCTCTGCCAGGATTAGAGCTGAAAAATCCAATCATCCCAGCTTCAGGCTGTTTTGGTTTTGGTCAGGAGTATGCCAAATACTATGACTTAGATCTACTGGGCTCTATCATGATCAAGGCGACGACGCAACATCCCCGCTTTGGCAATCCAACGCCCCGTGTAGCTGAGACGCCAGCTGGTATGCTCAATGCTATCGGCCTCCAAAATCCAGGTGTCGATGCAGTTTTGGCTGAAAAACTTCCTTGGCTGGCTCAGCACTATCCAGACTTGCCGATTATTGCCAATGTGGCTGGTTTCTCCAATGAAGAATATGCTTATGTATCTGGAAAAATCTCTCAAGCCCCCAATGTCAAGGCGATTGAGCTCAATATTTCCTGCCCCAATGTAGACCACGGCAATGCGGGGCTTTTAATTGGTCAAGTACCAGAGTTAGCCTATGATGCAGTAAAAGCAGCGGTCTCAGCTTCCCAAGTTCCAGTCTATGTCAAATTGACCCCCAGCGTAGCAGATATTACCCAAGTGGCCAAGGCGGCAGAAGATGCGGGTGCGAGCGGACTGACCATGATCAATACCTTGGTGGGAATGCGTTTCGATTTGAAAACGAAGCGGCCCATCATTGCCAATGGAACGGGAGGTATGTCTGGCCCAGCTGTCTTTCCTGTGGCGCTCAAGCTGATTCGTCAGGTCGCTCAGTTCACCGAACTACCAATCATTGGCATGGGGGGAGTTGACTCGGCAGAGGCAGCGCTGGAGATGTTTATCGCTGGCGCATCAGCTATCGGCGTCGGAACAGCGAATTTTACCGACCCTTATGCCTGCCCTAACATTATAGAAAACTTGCCGCAGGTCATGGATAAATACGGTATCGATAGCTTAGAAAGCTTGAGAAAAGAAGTCAGAGAAAATTTACTTTAAGCTCTATTTTCTCTTGACAAACTACCCAGTAAATTATAGAATGATTAAGATAAAACCTTTAAAGAAGTCCAGAGAGGCTCTAAGGCACATACGTTTAAAATGGCAGATTCTGCCTAATTTTCGTGTAACCTTGCTCTCGGGCAAGGTTTTTTCTATGATTGTGATCATCTTTATAGTAAGTAACAAGCAAGGAGAAGAACTGTATGCGTGAAGAACGTCCTATTATCGCCCTAGACTTTCCATCTTTTGATGATGTCAAAAACTTTCTGGAGCATTTCCCTGAAGATGAAAAACTGTACGTCAAAATCGGCATGGAATTCTTTTATGCCATTGGTCCAGAAATTGTGCATTATCTGAAAGGTTTGGGACATAGCATTTTCCTCGATTTGAAATTGCACGACATTCCTAATACCGTGCGTTCAGCTATGTCTGTTTTGGGAACATTCGGCATTGATATGGTGACAGTTCATGCAGCTGGCGGCGTTGAGATGATGCGGGAGGCCAAAAAAGTTCTCGGTGACAATGCGAAGCTGGTAGCGGTAACCCAGTTGACTTCAACTAGCGAAGAAGACATGCGCGACTGCCAAAATATCCAAACAACCGTGCAAGAATCCGTTGTCAATTATGCCCGCAAGGCCAAGGAAGCTGGGCTGGATGGGGTTGTTTGTTCAGCCTTGGAAGTTGAGCTGATCAAGGAAGCTACGGCGGACGATTTTCTTTGTGTGACGCCGGGTATCCGGCCAGCAGGTGCTGAAATCGGTGACCAAAAACGGGTCATGACGCCGCAGGAAGCTCATCAGATTGGCAGCAATTATATTGTGGTTGGTCGGCCGATTATTCAGGCTGAAAATCCTTGGGATGCCTATCATGAAATTAAGAGACAGTGGAACAGCTAAGCAAGAATAAGACTTTCAAATGAAACCTTCAAACGAAACGAATAGCTTAAAAAACAGATTTATAAGGAGTACAAAATGACTTTAGCCAACGATATTGCACGCGACTTGTTGAAAATCAAAGCGGTTTACTTGAAACCAGAGGAGCCTTTTACTTGGGCTTCTGGAATTAAATCACCGATTTACACAGATAACCGAGTGACTTTGGCCTACCCAGAGACTCGGACTTTGATTGAAAATGGCTTTGTTGAAAAAATTCGTGCGGAATTTCCTGATGTGGAAGTGATTGCGGGTACGGCAACAGCAGGTATTCCCCACGGCGCTATCATTGCCGACAAGATGAATCTGCCTTTTGCCTATATCCGTAGCAAACCAAAAGATCACGGGGCGGGCAATCAGATTGAAGGGCGTGTGGCTCCTGGTCAAAAGATGGTTGTCATTGAAGATTTGATTTCCACTGGTGGCTCTGTTTTGGATGCTATTGCGGCAGCCAAGCGTGAAGGAGCAGATGTAATCGGTGCTGCAGCTATTTTCACCTACGAATTGCCAAAGGCGGATAAGAACTTTGCGGATGCAGGCGTGAAGTTGGTGACCTTGTCAAACTATACAGAGCTTATCCACTTGGCTGAGCAAGAAGGCTACATCAATGCAGAAGGATTGGCTTTGCTGAAGAAGTTCAAAGACGATCAAGAAAACTGGCAAAATTAAGAAGGTACGAGGAGGCGGGACGAGGATGTCCCTGTCTCCTTTTTAGGATTTACTTGGGCTCTGCTCACTTTTTAAAATAGCAAAAAGTGCTTGATTTTGTTATAATAAAGCCATGTCTAAGATTTATCATGTTACTTTTTCGATCCTGCAAAAAATCATGCTGGTGCTAAGTCTCCATTGGTTGTTTACAGCTATTTTTCATGTGTCGCAGTTAAGTAGCTTGGCTCTGATTTTGTTTGGAGTCTTGGCAATCCTAGCGAATCGCTATCGGTTTCAGCTTAAAAAGTTTTATCATTTTCTAATGAGGCACAAGCTTGCCATTGCTTTAGCAGCTCTCCTTTTTCAGCTCATCATGCTCCTATCGGCTGAGCTTTTGATTCGACGGGATGCAGCAGTGGTTTTCACAGGGGCTTTCAAGTACCTGAAGGAGTCATCTATTTCCAGCTATCTGACGCGCAATCCCAATAATCTGCCCCTCTTTCTCTATGAGCGTTTTTTCTTTAACCTTTTTGGTGAAGCAGCTCTCTGGATTATGCAGGGACTCAATCTTTTTTACGTCAATATTGCGACTTGGATCCTCTACAAAGGCTGTCAGCGGTATTTTTCGCAGGCTACAGCAGATGCAGTTTTTAGCCTTTATGTGGCCTTGGTCGGATTCTCGCCTTACTACATGTCCATGTACACAGACATTCCTCCTTTGCCTTTGATTAGTCTACATATTTTTCTAGCATTGAGCTTGCTGGAAAATAAGGGGAATAGTCGCCAAATCATTTCTAGAAGCCTTTTATTAGGGATTCTGACCAGTCTTGCCTTTCTGATTCGTCCGACGGTGATGATTCTGTTGATTGCTGTTTTTGGGGTTTTGTTTTTGAGACAAAACTGGAAAAAGTTTTTCTTGACTGCTGCAGTCTTTGCCCTAAGCTTTTCAGCAGGCTACCTTCCGCTTCATTATGGTTTAGCTCACCAGACCGAAGTGCCGATTATTCAAGGCGAAGGACTGGCCAAAGGGCCACTGCTTTTCATCAATCTGGGGCTAACCAATATCGGTCACGATCAGGAGGACATGAAGGAAGGGCTCTTGCAATACGTTGAGCCTGACAAGCGAGCTGACTACAATAACGGCATGTTTGCCAAGGAAAATGTCATCAAAGAAATCAAACGCCGCTTGAAAGAATACACTCCGCTGACTTTTCTTCAACACCTGTATTATAAGCAATCATTGACGGTTGCCGAAGGCAACTTGGGCTGGCTTTATCGGAGTGTTGAACATGAAAAAACGCCCTATATTTCACCGCTTTATGAAAGCACAAAAGACAATAGACTTGCTCAGTTTATTCGTGATTTTTTCCTGAATTCCGATAAAGATAGTTATCGTTTTTATTCGCTGCTTAAGCAAGCGGTTTGGATTATTATGGCTTTGGGGCTTGTCTTTGCCCTTTGGAAATACCGACCAGATGACTCTTTGAATTTCTTAATTTTGGCAGTCTTTGGAGGTTTGCTCTTTTTACAGATTTTTGAAGGAGGGAAGACCCGGTATCTGATTCAGTTTCTGCCGCAAATTCTAATTCTGTCAGCTGTGGGCTTAACTCAGTATCCGCTAGACTTGACTCGCATGAAATTTTGGAAAAAATGAGGTCTAAGGAGACCTATTGTCACCCCCTTGCTCGTAAACATAGAATGTAAAATAAAAAGGAGAAAAGATGCAGCATTCAGCTTGGCACGCTTTGATTAAGGAGCAGCTGCCAGAAGGTTATTTTGCAAAAATCAATCATTTTTTAGACGAAGTTTATGCTTCAGGAACCATTTACCCACCTCGCGACAAGGTTTTTAATGCCATTCAGACGACGGATTTGGCGGATGTTAAGGTGGTTATTTTAGGGCAGGATCCTTACCACGGACCGAGACAGGCACAGGGCTTGAGCTTTTCTGTTCCTGATGATATTCCAGCTCCGCCTTCTTTGCAGAATATTCTCAAAGAATTGGCAGATGATATCGGGGTTAAGGAGTCGCATGATTTGACTTCATGGGCTCAGCAAGGTGTTCTCTTGCTCAATGCTGGTCTGACAGTTCCTGCTGGTCAGGCCAATGCCCATGCTGGCTTAATCTGGGAGCCTTTTACGGATGCCATTATTAAGGTCGTTAATGCAAAGTCAGATCCGGTTGTCTTTATCCTATGGGGTTCCTATGCCCGCAAGAAAAAAGCCTTGATAAGCAATTCCCAACATCTGATTATCGAGTCGGCTCATCCAAGTCCGCTGTCTGCTTACCGTGGCTTTTTTGGCAGCAAACCCTTTTCCCGCACCAATGAGTTTTTAGTTACTAAAGGCTTGGAGCCTATCAATTGGTTAGCATAGGAGGTAGTATGGTTCAGTTAGCAACGATTTGTTATATCGATAATGGGCGTGAGTTTCTCATGCTGCACCGCAACAAAAAGCCCAACGATGTCCATGCTGAGAAGTGGATTGGTGTCGGTGGTAAGCTAGAGCGGGGAGAAACCCCGCAGGAATGCGCTGCTCGCGAAATTTTAGAGGAAACAGGTCTAAAGGCCAAGCCTGTTCTCAAAGGCGTCATCACTTTTCCAGAATTTACTCCCAACTTGGACTGGTACACTTATGTCTTTAAGGTGACAGAGTTTGAAGGGGAGTTGATCGACTGCAATGAAGGAACGTTAGAATGGGTGCCTTACGATCAGGTTCTTTCAAAGCCGACTTGGGAAGGGGATCATACCTTTGTTGAATGGCTGTTGGAGGATAAGCCCTTCTTTTCAGCTAAATTTGTTTATGATGGTGATAAACTGCTCGACACGCAAGTCGATTTTTACGAATAAAGGAGATACAAAATGCTACTAATCAAGAATGGCAATGTGATGGATCCTAAGTCTGGTCTGGATCAAGTGTGCGATGTGCTGGTGGAGGGTAAGAAAATTCTCAAAATTGGCCAAAATCTGGAAGCGTCTGATGCCCAAGTCTTAGATGCCAGTGGTTTGGTCGTTGCCCCCGGTCTGGTTGACATTCACGTTCATTTTCGGGAGCCGGGTCAGACTCATAAGGAAGACATTCACACAGGAGCTTTGGCAGCGGCAGCGGGCGGCTTTACAACGGTCGTTATGATGGCCAATACCAATCCGACCATTTCTACAGTTGAAACGCTGCAGGAAGTACTAGAGTCAGCTAGTCGTGAAAATATTCATATCAAGTCCATCGCGACCATTACTGAGAATTTCGATGGTCAGCATTTGACAGATTTCAAAGCTCTCTTGGCAGCTGGTGCCGTTGGCTTCTCAGATGACGGGATTCCTTTGGAAAGTTCAAAGGTTCTTCGAGAAGCCTTGATCGAAGCCAGAAAAAACAAGACCTTTATTTGTCTGCATGAGGAAGATCCAGGACTCAACGGTATTCTGGGCTTCAATGAACATATCGCCAAAGAGCATTTTAATTTTTGCGGTGCGACAGGTGTGGCCGAATACAGTATGATTGCTCGCGATGTCATGATTGCCTATGATGCCAAAGCTCATGTCCATATCCAGCATTTATCTAAGGCAGAAAGTGTCAAGGTTGTCGAGTTTGCCCAAAAACTAGGCGCTCAAGTCACTGCTGAAGCAGCACCTCAGCACTTCTCTAAGACAGAAGCTCTGCTATTGACCAAGGGTAGCAGTGCTAAGATGAATCCGCCTCTGCGCTTAGAATCGGATCGTCTGGCCGTTATCGAAGGGCTGAAGTCTGGCGTCATTTCTGTCATTGCGACGGACCACGCACCGCACCATGCCGACGAGAAAAATGTGGCAGATATTACCAAGGCGCCGTCTGGTATGACTGGTCTTGAGACCTCGCTTTCTCTAGGGCTGACCTATCTGGTGGAAGCAGGGCATCTTAGCCTCATGGAGCTCTTAGAGAAGATGACGGTCAATCCAGCTAGTCTCTACGATTTTAATGCTGGTTTTCTGGCCGAAGAAGGTCCAGCTGACATCACTATTTTCGATCCTAAAGCTGACCGTCTGGTTTCCGAACATTTTGCCTCCAAGGCAGCCAATTCACCTTTTGTTGGCGAAGAGCTCAAAGGTCAAGTCAAATATACTATCTGCGATGGAGAAATCGTCTTCCAAGCCTAAGCAGATATTCATAGAAAGTCAACGTTCCATTTCATTTTGGAACGTTTTTCGTATTAAGAAGAAGGATTCTTTGAAAGGGCATTCCCTTTTTACAGAAAAAACAGTATAATAGTAGAAAAAACATAGACTGGAGCTTTTATTTATGAAAAAGAAGCATCTTATTTTACCTGTTTTGTCGACGGTTCTGTTGGCACCTGCCTTTTTGGACCATCAAGTTGCTGCGGATGAGGTTCAGCCAGCAACTGCTGTGGCAAATGTGAGTGACTCAGCTCAAAAACCAGCTGAAATAGATTTGGCACAAGCAGGTGGAGTTTCTGCAGATGAAGCTAGCGTAAATGCGGCCATCGCAGCTAATGCTCAAGATGTATCAGGAGCGTCTGACGCAAGCTTGCCTGAAGCTACCATTCTTCATACAAACGATGTGCATGGTCGTATCGTCGAAGAAAAAGGTGTTATCGGAGATGCCAAACTTGCAACAGTTATCAAGGAAGAACGTGCGAAAAATCCTCAAACGCTGGTCGTAGATGCAGGAGATGCTTTCCAAGGTCTGCCAATTTCTAACAGCTCCAAAGGGGAAGAACGCGCGAAGATTCTCAATGAAATCGGCTATGATGCCATGGCGGTCGGAAACCATGAATTTGACTTTGGTTTGGATGAGGCTAAAAAATATAAAGAAATCCTCAATTTCCCACTGCTTAGTGCTAATACTTATGCCAACAATGCCCGTGTCTTCCAAGCATCAACCATTGTGGACAAGGATAAGAATGTAGAAGGTGATGAATTTGTCGTGATCGGGGTGACCACTCCTGAGACAGCTACAAAAACGCACCCCAAAAATATTCAAGGTGTGACTTTTGCGGATCCAATCACAGAGGTTAATCGAGTGATTGACGAAGTTGAAGCGCGTGCAGCAGCTGAAGGCAAGACTTACAAAAACTATGTCGTTCTGGCTCACTTGGGTGTGGATACGACGACACCAGTTGAATGGCGCGGTTCTACCTTGGCTGAAGCTCTTTCTAAAAATGCTAAGCTGAAGGGCAAGCGGGTTACAGTGATTGACGGCCATTCTCACACAGTAGAGTCCACTACTTACGGTGAAAATGTAACCTACAACCAGACTGGTAGTTATTTGCATAATATCGGTAAAGTTACTTTCAAGGCCAACCAACTTCTGGGCGATCCTCAGCAAATCCCAGCTGCAACAGCTAAAAAAGCTAGTCCAGACCCAGTTGTAGCAGAGATGGTTAAGAAAATTAAGGAAAAATACGATGCAGAAAATGCCAAGGTAATCGTGGCCAATAGCCCTGTGGAGCTTAACGGTGACCGTGAAAATGTCCGCGTTCGAGAAACCAATCTGGGAAATGTAGTAGCAGATGCCCTTTACAAATACGGCCAAACAGGCTTCGCCAACAAAACAGACTTGGCTGTGACTAACGGTGGTGGCCTACGGGAAACCATTGCCAAAGACAAGCCGATCACTAAGGGAAATGTTATCGCTGTATTGCCATTTGGAAATACCATTTCTCAAATCAAGGTAACAGGTCAGAATATCGCAGATATGTTTGCCAAATCTTTAGGCTCAATCCTACAAGAAAAAGATGGGAAACCTGTCTTGGATGAGAACGGTCAACCATTGCTAGAGCCAAGTGGCGGTTTCTTGCAAGTCTCTGGTGCTAAAGTTTACTATGATACAACTCTGCCAGCAGAGAAACGGATCCTCCTCATTGAAATCAAAAACAAAGAAACAGGTGCTTATGAAGCTCTTGACTTGGCTAAGACCTATTACCTGACAACCAATGACTTCCTAGCAGCTGGTGGTGATGGTTATACTATGCTGGGTGGTGCGCGTGAGGAAGGGCCATCTATGGACGTGGCCTTTGCAGAATATCTGGAAAGTGCAGATTTGACAGCCTATGCAGCAATCAATCCAAATTCTCGCACGATTTCTATGTCTGCTAGCAAGGATACAGATGGAGATGGTTACACAGATATCGAGGAAATCCAGCAGGGCACGGATCCAAAAGATGCTGCTTCTAAGCCTGGACAAAGCAATCCAGCAAACCCAACCAATCCGACTAACCCAGCAAATCCTACCAATCCTACCAACCCAACTAATCCAACAGTTCCAACAAGACCAAGCAATCCAGTGGTTCCGAGCCAGCCTAATCATCCGGTTGTGCCTGAGACAAAACCACAAGAACAACCTTCTGTTGAGAAGCCAAATACAGCTCAGTCAGCAGCAAATAAGGCAACTTATCAAGCTCCAGCACAGGTTCGTCCGACAGAAGTAGCAAGCAAACAAGGAACTCTTCCGAAAACAGGAAGCAAGAATCCTATCCTTCTTTCTCTCTTCGGACTGGTTCTGGGAACCTTAGGTGTATCAAGCCTGAAAAAAACTCAAAAAGATTAAAAAAAATGAGGCTGGGACAAAAGTCCTAGCCTCTCAATTGTCTTTGGATTGTCGAGTAAGACGCAGTGGTTGAGTGGACTCTACTACGCTGATTTCATCAGCTTTTACAGCCTTACTCAACTGTGCGGAGGTGGGACGATGAAATCGAATTCTAACGAATGACCGATTTCTGTTCCACTCTCATTTTTTTGGATTTTGTTTGGTTAGGTTAATGCCCCAAGGGATCAAGTTTTCAGTTTTATTTCGAATCCGCTGGATATTGTCCCGATGGCGAAGGATGATAATAGCTGCTAAGAGAATGATAATCAGGGTAAAGAGGAAATCATAGCTAGGTAGGATAAAGCCTAAAGCAGGGAAAATCAAGACAGACAGGATGGCCACACTTGCAGAAACCACGCTGGCTAGAGAAATCATACTTCCCAGATAGAGAGTCGTCACAAAGACAACTATCAGGTAGACAAAGAAAGCTGGTGAGAAGCCTAGAACAGCTCCAGCACTGGTCGCAACAGCTTTGCCTCCCTTAAATCCTGCAAAGATTGGATAGGTATGACCAATCACAGCCAAGAGGCCAAAAATCAGTGGTGAAATCCCTTCAATATGCAGGAAAAGCGGTAGCAGGGTTGCCAGTGTCCCTTTGAAAAAGTCAATGACAAAAGTGGCGCTGCCGGCCGTCTTACCCAATATCCGGAAAGTATTGGTCGTGCCAGTATTGCCACTGCCATATTCGCGGAGGTTCTTTTTAAAGAAAATCTGCCCAATCCACAGACCTGTCGGAATGGAGCCCAATAAATATGCTAGTAATAATCCAAGTATCGTGTTCATCATGATTTTATTATACCATGATTTGGAACTTGGACAAAGAACTATGATAAGAATATTTTAAATGAATTGTCTAGTCTGACGCTTGTAGCTAGGTTGCCTTTCTTCAAAATCACTTGAAATCCAGATTCTATCGAGGCTGGGACAAAGGTCCTAGCCTCTCAATTATCTTTGGATTGTCGAGCAAGACGCAGTGGTTGAGTGGGCTCTACTAGGCTGATTTCGTCAGCTTTGACAGTCTTACTCAACTGTGCGGAGGTGGGACGACGAAATCGAATTCTAACGAATTACCGATTTCTGTCCCACTCTCATTTTTTAGAAAAAACTTTGCAAAATTTACCAAAAACCTGTAAGATAATAAGGATGACTATCATGCAGGAGGTTCCTTGTGGCAAAAAAGGAAATCAATATTAACAATTATAATGACGATGCCATTCAGGTATTAGAAGGGTTGGATGCGGTCCGCAAACGTCCAGGTATGTATATTGGATCGACCGACGGAGCGGGACTCCACCATCTGGTTTGGGAGATTGTGGACAATGCTGTCGATGAAGCCCTGTCAGGCTTTGGTGACCGAATCGAGGTTACGATAAACAAGGACGGCAGTCTAACCGTTCAAGACTATGGTCGTGGAATGCCGACTGGGATGCACGCTATGGGCATTCCCACGGTTGAGGTCATTTTCACCGTTCTCCACGCCGGTGGTAAGTTCGGTCAAGGGGGCTATAAGACCTCGGGCGGTCTCCACGGTGTAGGTTCCTCTGTCGTCAATGCCCTGTCCAGTTGGCTGGAAGTGGAAATCACGCGCGACGGGACTGTTTACAAGCAACGCTTTGAAAATGGCGGAAAACCAGTCACGACGCTCAAGAAAATCGGCACTGCACCTAAGTCCAAGTCTGGAACCAAAGTGACCTTCATGCCGGATGACACGATTTTTTCAACGACAGACTTCAAGTACAACACCATTGCAGAGCGACTGAAGGAATCTGCCTTCCTGCTCAAGAATGTCCGTCTGTCGCTGACCGATGCACGGACTGGCGAAGAAGTAGAGTTCCACTATGAGAATGGGGTTGAAGACTTTGTCAGCTATCTCAACGAAGACAAGGAAACCCTGACTCCTGTCCTCTATTTCGAGGGAGAGGAGAGCGGCTTCCAAGTTCAGGTTGCCCTCCAGTACAACGACGGCTACGCCGATAATATCCTGTCCTTTGTCAATAACGTTCGCACCAAGGACGGCGGTACTCATGAGACGGGTCTCAAGACCGCAATTACCAAGGCTATGAACGACTATGCCAGAAAGACAGGCCTGCTCAAGGACAAGGACAAGAATCTGGAAGGCTCGGATTACCGCGAGGGTCTAGCTGCTGTCCTGTCCATCCTAGTTCCAGAAGAACACTTACAGTTTGAAGGCCAGACCAAGGACAAGCTGGGCAGCCCTTTGGCTCGTCCTGCCGTGGACTCTATCGTCTCTGACAAGCTGACTTTCTTCCTCTTGGAAAATGGCGAACTGGCGTCCAATCTCATCCGCAAGGCCATCAAGGCCAGAGATGCCAGGGAAGCGGCCCGCAAGGCGCGTGACGAAAGCCGGAATGGCAAGAAAAATAAGAAAGACAAGGGCTTGCTCTCTGGTAAGCTGACTCCGGCCCAGTCCAAGAACCCAGCCAAGAACGAACTCTATCTGGTCGAGGGAGACTCTGCTGGTGGCTCTGCCAAGCAAGGTCGTGACCGTAAGTTCCAAGCCATCCTGCCCCTGCGCGGTAAGGTCATCAACACCGCCAAGGCGAAGATGGCCGACATTCTCAAGAACGAGGAAATCAACACCATGATTTACACGATCGGTGCTGGTGTTGGGTCAGACTTTACCCTTGAGGATGCCAACTATGACAAGATCATCATCATGACCGATGCGGACACCGACGGTGCCCATATCCAGACCTTGCTGCTGACCTTTTTCTATCGCTATATGCGCCCGCTGGTCGAGGCTGGCCGCGTCTATATCGCCCTGCCGCCTCTCTACAAGATGTCCAAAGGCAAGGGTAAGAGCGAAGTCGTCGAGTATGCCTGGACCGATGGCGAGCTGGACGACCTGCGCCGCAAGTTTGGCAAGGGGGCTATGCTTCAGCGCTACAAGGGTCTCGGTGAAATGAATGCTGACCAGCTCTGGGAGACAACCATGAATCCTGATACCCGCACCCTCATCCGTGTTACCATCGAAGACCTGGCCCGCGCCGAACGTCGTGTCAATGTCCTCATGGGAGATAAGGTCGAACCACGCCGCAAGTGGATCGAGGATAATGTCAAGTTTACGCTTGAGGAGAGTGGGGAGATGGTGTTTTGACTAGAATTTTAAATTTTTTAAATAGTATTGTAGATAAATTTAATGAGGATTATGAACAGTATAAGAGTAGAGAAGAAAATTTAAAGAATTTAAAAGTTTTAAAGATTTTAAATAATACTATATATATCGAACAAAAGGCTTGGAAAGATATAGGAAAGTATGCTTGTTATGGGATATTTTACGGTTTTTTATTGTTTGTATTCTCAATATGTCGTCCTAGTTATGATAACATTGGACATAGCTGGTTAAATCTTTTATGGCCAATTATGTATCTATTCATCTTGATATGTTTAATTTTTAGATCTTACTATATCCTTCTTATGTTGTCTATCCAATGTATTTCATTATTTATTAGGAAAGATTTTTTTAGAAAAAAGAGATTTCTAAATATAATTATTACAACATTTCCTGAATTGTTCTGGTTAAAGCATTACTTTTTACTACTACCTATATTTGCCTTTTCGATTATGATATCTTATTTTATACCTATTCCTGTTACTAAGAACAATTATACATTGATTTGTATTTCTATATTGATAGCAACAAGGATGATGACCTGGATCTTAAAGAGGATAACTCATTCGCAGCCAAGGTTTCTATTTGGAGACTATACTTCCAGTCCCACAATAATATTAGCAATTCTTGGTATTTTGGGTCTAATTTTAGGTGGTGTTAATTTGGAAAAAAATTACTTCTGGAGTTTGACATTCATTATTGTTACAATATCAAGCCATGGGATAAAAGTTGTTATTGATGAACTGTATATTGAAGGATGTCATAAGGCACAAAGAATATTGGAAGTTGAGCTACTTTCAATAAAACCAAATTATGACAAATTAAAAGAATGTTATTTTTATGGTGGTGAAAAGTATAAAGAAAAGCTACTGAGCACAGAAAAATTTTTAGAAGTGATTGTAAAAAATGAATTGAAATCATTAAAAGATTTAAAAACTTATGATGATTATATGCTTTATAAAGTATATAAGGGAAGAAGTTATTTATAAATAACTTCTTCCCTAGGCCTAAAACAATAATACCCTCTCACCAGATTTTTGGACAAGCTCTTCAGAGCGTGAATGAGTCCGTCCGATTTTCGGACGAGGCCTTTCATGGCGAATTCTGTTTGTCCGAAAATCGGACGAGTGTGTTTTGAGTAAAAGACGAACGTTTGTTTTTCGGATAAGCTCTTGCAAGAGCAAAAAACTTTTTCCGAAAATCGGATGGAGTAAAAAGTACATTAAAATAAAAAAATTAGGAGATTGTAAAAATGAAAAAAATTTATGGCACTACTAGTTTGGATGTTAAATCTTTAGAAAACAACGAATTCTTCCAGCTTATGTCTGAGAGCATGGAGGAGATCGCGGCTTTTAATAAGGCTAACAAGGTAGATGCTATTTACACGACTAAGCTGGCGGAGATGGAGCAACTTTTGGCTAAGCTACAGGGTGGGCTTCATCAGACCAAGTCCAGCAAGCTAGTGGCTAGTCTGGATCAGGCTGACCGTGAGCGTGACGATGCTTTGGCTACGCTTCAGTCTTTGGTTCGGGCCTTTGCACGGGTCAAGGATGCAGCGACCAAGGAAGCCTACGAGACCCTGTCTCAGCTCCTGAAAAACTATAGCGGCCTAGCTGCAACTAGCTTGGAAAAGGAGACCGAAGGCATTAAGCATCTACTTCAAGAGCTGAAAAAGCCATCCTATCAGACAGCACTAGCTAAGCTTCATCTGGAAGCCCATGTCGATAGTCTGGCAGCGGCTCAGAAGGCCTTTGACAAGGTCTACAAGGAGCGACTGACTGAGCTCAAGGGCAAGGCTCCAAGCCAGAATAAGACCGTACGCCTTAAGTTACAAGAAATTTATGATTTCCTTGTGGACTTCACGGCTATCGGTGCTTACGCTTATCCCGAAAGAACTCACATGGTCAACCTCCGCGACCACCTCAACACCATCCGCAGCCGCTACAAAAAACGCAAACCTGCTAAGAAGGTGAAAGAAGAAGCGATGGAGAATAACTAGAATATAACTAAATTTGAGATGAAAAATTGTTAGTAGTCGCATCGGATTTGAAAGGAGTAGAAAATGATAATCAGACCTGCAAGCACAAATGATTTTCAAGCTATTTACGCCCTTTATCAAAATGAAAAATGGATGTCTTTTACAGAGGAAAAAGTGACATCACTATTTTCAACAAATCTGTCTCATTACGTGGTAGTTGAAGAGAACCAGAAAATCCTTGGTTTTGCCCGCTACTTGACAGATGAAATCATGACGATCTTTTTAGCTGAGATTATCATTGATAAAGCCTATCGCGGAAAAGGATTGGGACAGCAGCTGATTGAGGAGATCCACAAAAAATATCCTTTGACACGGATTGAATTAATATCTGAAGCAAATGGATTTTATCGGGCAGTAGGTTTTAAGCCTGTTGGTACAGGATTTAGAAAATCTGAATGAGAGGAGCAAGCCAATGACGCTTGACAATAAACTGTGTCTGACGGATTCGCTTGAACTAGCCAAGTTGGAAGAAAAAATCAGCAAGACCCGAGCGAAAGAGCTTTTTGAAGAGCAGCTTCTGGACAATAAAGCAGCTAGCACCTATGCCACTCTGGCCTTTATTCACGGGTTCTTGTTTGAAGAAATCTATGACTTCGCCGGCCAGATTCGGACAGTCAATCTCGCCAAAGGGAATGTTCGCTTTGCGCCTGTCATGTATCTAGCAGTTTCCTTGGAAAATATTGACAGGATGCCTCAGCAGACCTTTGAGCAGATTGTCGAAAAGTACCTTGAGCTAAATATCGCCCACCCTTTTCGAGAAGGGAACGGAAGAAATATGAGGCTCTGGCTGGATCATCTCCTCAAGACTGAGTTGGGGCAAGTCGTGGACTGGTCTCACGTGGACAAGGAAGATTACCTCCTAGCCACGAAGCGTAGCGCGGTATCGACTGGCGAACTCAAGTATCTCCTCTTGAATAATCAAACTGAAGACCTCACTCAGGCCTATTTCTTCAGGTGACGCTTTATACTATTTGAAGGATATTATTTTTACCATACAGGAAAGTTGCATCGTTCAAGTAAAAATGATTGTCACATTTGTTGTGTAAATAATATGTAGAACTAATGGAGGTTCAGTAATGAGTAGTGAATCTATAATTTCTATTTTCGTTGTTGTCATAGTAATTTGTGGAATTATAAGTGATTTAATCTCCAACTTGGGGAGAAAAGAGTATGCTCGTTCAATATCCCTGTTTTTACTGTCCATTTTCACTATTGGTGTCTGTCTATCAGATATACCAGTGAAAGGTAACTTGTACTCTGGGTTAAAATTTATTTTGTTTTATCATGACTATTTCGCCCCCTTGATGTTTGTTTATTCATTTTATACTCTATATAAGAGCGTAATCCATTGTAAGCATTTTACGAGTAAATTTGCTATAATACTTCTGATCAATGCCACCTTCATCTTTCTCCTTTCATTGGTAAATATATTTGTTGTATGGGAAATCATAAAAAATTACCAAAGAAGTAACATAATATCTATTTGTTATATTTTAATTGTTCTAGGGATTTGCTCAACTATCCAATTCATTGTAGGGGAGCTTGAAAGAAAAAGGGTTCAGAAGCTTCTTAAGCAAAGAAAAGAAGATGCTGTTATTCAGAACCCAGAAGCAATTGAGAGTGAACAACATGAGAACTGAACCTGAAATGCTAGATTTAATTTTGCAAGTCGCAAAAGTGATACAGGTTGACGCTGTCGCCATGTCCGGTTCACGGACAAACCCGAATGCTCACAAGGACGAGTTCCAAGACTATGATGTGGTCTACATTGTGGAGGATTTGGATAGTCTGATAGCCGACCTTGCTTGGTTGGAAAGGTTTGGCAAGCGCATGATCGAGCAGCATGTCCTACTAGACCATCGCCGCCTCTATCTCATGCTTTTTGAAGATGGCAATCGGATCGATTTGACCCTTTGCCCAAAGGTGCATATCAAAGAGTGGGTGGATAGCGAAGCGGATTTCACGGTGCTGGATGACCCGCAGGGGCTGTTTGCTCCTTATGCACCGACACCCAAGCGCTATTGGACGACACCAGCTAGTGCGACTGACTTTGACAAATCCTGCAATGAATTCTGGTGGGTCTCAGCCTATGTGGTCAAGGGTATTTGTCGAAATCACCTGGTCTATGCGACGGATCATCTCTATGGCATCTGCCAACAAGAATTGCTCAAGCTCTTAGCTTGGCAAGTGGCAGCAGATAAGGGGACGATTGATATTGGCAAAAACTACAAGTACCTCTTTCAGTATTTGTCTGCTGAGAAAGAGAAAGAATTTACAGCCTTGCTTGACTTTTCTGACCAGAAAAAAATCACCAAGTCTCTCCTGGCTACCGTGGACTTTTTCCACAAAGAAGCACAAGCTTTCTCTCTCAAAACTGGCTTCCACTATGACAAAGCAACTGCAGAGAAGATGATTGAGTATGCTAAAGAGAGGCTTAGCTTCTAGTTATTATTAAAAAGAAAAATAAAAAGAGAATTATTATGTCCAATATTCAAAACATGTCCCTGGAGGACATCATGGGAGAGCGCTTTGGTCGCTACTCCAAATACATTATTCAAGAGCGGGCCTTGCCAGACATTCGCGATGGCTTGAAGCCTGTTCAGCGCCGTATTCTTTATTCCATGAATAAGGACGGCAACACCTTTGACAAGGGCTACCGCAAGTCTGCCAAGTCTGTCGGGAACATCATGGGGAATTTCCACCCCCACGGAGACAGCTCCATCTACGATGCCATGGTTCGTATGTCTCAGGATTGGAAAAACCGTGAGATTCTTGTCGAGATGCACGGGAACAATGGTTCTATGGACGGTGATCCACCGGCGGCTATGCGTTATACTGAGGCGCGGCTGTCTGAGATGGCTGGCTATCTTTTGCAGGATATCGAGAAAGATACCGTTCCTTTTGCTTGGAACTTTGACGATACCGAGAAGGAGCCAACAGTTCTGCCAGCAGCCTTTCCTAATCTTTTGGTCAATGGAGCAACTGGGATTTCCGCTGGTTATGCGACGGATATTCCACCTCATAATCTAGCCGAAGTCATTGACGCGGTTATCTATATGATTGACCATCCGTCTGCCAAGGTGGACAAACTCATGGAGTTTCTGCCTGGTCCAGACTTCCCGACAGGAGCTATTGTTCAAGGTCGTGATGAAATCAAGAAAGCCTATGAGACGGGTAAAGGTCGAGTTGTAGTACGATCCAGAACTGAGATTGAAAAGCTGAAGGGCGGTAAAGAGCAAATCGTCATTACCGAGATTCCTTATGAGATTAATAAAGCGGTCTTAGTCAAGAAGATTGACGATGTACGGGTCAACAACAAGGTGGCCGGCATTGCTGAGGTACGGGACGAATCCGACCGGGATGGTCTTCGCATTGCCATCGAGCTCAAGAAAGACGCTAATACCGAGCTGATTCTCAACTATCTCTTTAAGTACACCGACTTACAAGTTAATTACAACTTCAACATGGTGGCGATTGACAATTTCACGCCGCGTTTGGTAGGGATTGTGCCAATCTTAACCAGCTACATTGCCCACCGCAAGGAGATCATTTTGGCTCGCAGCCGTTTTGACAAGGCCAAGGCTGAGAAACGACTGCATATCGTGGAAGGACTGATTCGGGTGCTTTCCATCTTGGACGAGGTGATTGCCCTGATTCGTGCTTCCGAAAACAAAGCAGACGCTAAGGAAAATCTTAAAGTCAGCTATGATTTCACTGAGGAGCAGGCTGAGGCGATCGTCACTCTCCAACTCTACCGTTTGACCAATACAGACGTTGTGGTGCTGGAAGAGGAAGAAGCAGAGCTCCGTGAGAAAATTGCTATGCTGGCGGCTATTATCGGCGATGAGCGCACCATGTATAACCTCATGAAGCGAGAGCTCCGCGAAGTCAAGAAGAAGTTTGGCAATCCGCGTCTCAGTGAGCTGCAGGATACAGCAAACGCCATCGAGATTGATACAGCAAGTCTCATCGTGGAGGAAGAGACCTATGTCAGCGTGACTCGTTCTGGCTACATCAAGCGGACCAGTCCGCGTTCTTTCTCGGCGTCGACCCTAGAAGAGATGGGCAAGCGTGATGATGACAGACTGATTTTCGTCAGTCCGGCCAAGACGACCCAGCACTTGCTGATTTTCACCAGTCTGGGAAATGTCATTTACCGGCCTGTTCATGAGCTGTCAGACATCCGCTGGAAGGAAATCGGAGAACACCTCAGCCAGACCATCAGCAACTTTGATAACAAAGAAGAGGTTATCTATACAGAATTGCTAGACAGCTTTGAGGAGGGCACTTACTTTGCAGCAACCAAGTTAGGCCAAATCAAGCGTGTGGAACGCAAGGAGTTCAGTCCTTGGCGGACCTACAAGTCTAAGTCGCTCAAGTTTGCCAAGCTGAAAAATGAAGAAGATCAGGTCATTGCTCTGGCGCCGATTAAGCTGGATGATGTTATGCTCGTGACCAAGAATGGCTATGCTCTTCGATTCAATATTGAGGAAGTACCTGTCATCGGAGCTAAGGCGGCTGGGGTTAAAGCCATCAACCTCAAGAAGGACGATGTCCTAGCGGCAGCCTTTATCGCTAATACAGACTCACTTTACCTCCTGACTCAGCGAGGTTCGCTCAAGCGTATGGCAGTCGCAGATATTCCTGTTACCAGTCGGGCAAATCGCGGTCTTCAAGTTCTGAGAGAGCTTAAGACCAAGCCACATCGTGTCTTCGCAGCTGGTCCAGTCTATGGCGAAGCAGCAGACTTTGACCTCTTTACTACTGAAGCAGAAGCCAGTGAGGAGCAGATTTTGCAGGTGATTTCCAATAAAGGAACTGCTTATGAAATCAATCTGGCTGACCTCAGCCTGTCTGAGAGAACTAGCAACGGCAGCTTCATTTCTGATACCATTTCAGACGAAGAAGTCTTCTCAGCTTATATCAAGTAATCAACAAGCCAGTTCACACGAACTGGTTTTTTTAAAAATAAATTTTCAGAAAATTGAAAATAATGATTGAATTTTTCAGAAAAAGGTGTACAATAGGGAGTATCTATAAATTGAAAGATAAGAAAAAGAGGAAAAGACTATGACAGTAAATCTTGATTGGGAAAATCTTGGCTTTTCATATATGAAATTGCCCTATCGCTATATCGCTTATTATCGGAATGGTCAGTGGGAGGAAGGACAGCTGACAGAAGATGCGACCTTGCATATTTCTGAGTCTTCACCAAGCCTTCACTATGGCCAACAGGCATTTGAGGGACTGAAGGCTTATCGTACCAAGGATGGCAGTATCCAGCTTTTCCGTCCAGATGAAAATGCTAAGCGCCTGCAACGCACGTCAGATCGCTTGCTCATGCCACAAGTTCCGACTGAGATGTTTGTGGATGCGGTCAAGCAGGTTGTCCGCGCCAATCAAGAATATGTTCCGCCGTACGGTACAGGTGGCACTCTTTACATCCGTCCGCTTTTGATTGGGGTGGGCGATATTATCGGAGTGAAGCCAGCTGAAGAGTACATTTTCACCATTTTCACCATGCCAGTTGGTAATTACTTCAAGGGTGGCTTGATGCCAACGAACTTCTTGATTCAAGATGAATTTGACCGCGCAGCTCCCCACGGTACTGGTGCGGCCAAGGTTGGTGGAAACTATGCAGCTAGCCTTTTACCAGGTAAGATGGCTAAGTCTCGCAACTTCTCTGATGTTATTTACCTAGATCCGTCAACTCATACCAAGATTGAAGAAGTTGGATCAGCCAATTTCTTTGGAATCACTAAGGACAATGAATTTGTGACACCGCTGAGTCCATCTATTCTACCGTCCATTACCAAATATTCTTTACTTTACTTAGCCGAACACCGCTTAGGATTGACGCCAATTGAAGGCGACGTTCCAATTGATAACTTGGATCGCTTTGTCGAAGCAGGAGCTTGTGGTACTGCGGCTGTTATCTCACCAATTGGAGGAATCCAGCATGGTGATGATTTCCATGTTTTTTATAGTGAAACAGAAGTCGGCCCAGTGACCCGCAGACTTTATGATGAGCTGACTGGCATCCAATTTGGTGATGTGGAAGCCCCAGAAGGTTGGATTGTCAAAGTAGATGAATAACCCAAGAGCCCTTTGAGGCTCTTTTTATTGAGGAAATCACTTGCCAGCTTTGCTATTTTCGTGTAAAATAGAAACTTGAAAGAGGTAGAAGAATGAGTAAAAAAGATAAAAAAATTGAGATTCAGATTGCAGATAGTAAGGTGAAGCTTGGCGCTGATCAATTTGATGGCTACACCCTTTCTATAGGGAAAAAAGTCATTGGCGAGATTGCCGAATTTGACGGCCAATTTGCTATTGTCAAAAATGGCAATGTTGAAAGTTTATATAAAAAGCTTGAAAAAGCGGTGGAAACTTTGATTGAAACCTACAATTTAGGAAAATAAGGGCTTGCGCTTTTATTAGATTAATGATATAATTGATATCGTTGATTGTCGGAGAGATAGCGAAGAGGCTAAACGCGGCGGACTGTAAATCCGCTCCTTCGGGTTCGGGGGTTCGAATCCCTCTCTCTCCATTTGATCATTGGGGTATAGCCAAGCGGTAAGGCAAGGGACTTTGACTCCCTCATGCGTTGGTTCGAATCCAGCTACCCCAGTTCTTAGGTAATAGATCAGATAAAGGATAAAATATCGTCGGATATTTTATTTCTTTATAGGGTGGAAAACGTTAAAGATACATCAAATGTCGTTTGCGGGTGCTTAGGAAAATAATTATAAGTATGTCAAGTAGTATACTTGATTGTTGGAGGATTTTTTTAGATGAATGAATTTGAAGATTTGCTAAACAGTGTTAGCCAAGTCGAGCCAGGTGATGTCGTTACTGCTGAAGTATTGACAGTGGATGCTAACCAAGCTAATGTTGCCATTGCTGGTACTGGTGTTGAAGGGGTTTTGACTCTGCGTGAGTTGACAAATGATCGTGATGCTGACATCAATGACTTTGTAAAACCAGGTGACACACTTGAATTGCTTGTTCTTCGTCAAGTAGTAGGTAAAGATACAGATACAGTTACTTACCTAGTATCTAAAAAACGTTTAGAAGCTCGCAAAGCATGGGACAAATTGGTTGGTCGTGAAGAAGAAGTCGTTACTGTTAAGGGCACTCGTGCCGTTAAAGGTGGACTTTCTGTTGAGTTTGAAGGACTTCGTGGATTTATTCCAGCTTCAATGCTCGATACTCGTTTCGTTCGCAACACTGAACGTTTTGTAGGTCAAGAATTTGACGCTAAGATTAAAGAAGTAGATCCAAAAGAAAACCGCTTCATCCTTTCACGTCGTGAAGTTGTAGAAGCGGAAGCTGCTGCAGCGCGTGCAGAAGTATTTGGTAAATTGAATGTTGGTGATGTTGTAACTGGTAAAGTTGCTCGTATCACAAGCTTCGGTGCTTTCATTGACCTTGGTGGTGTTGATGGTTTGGTTCACTTGACTGAACTTTCTCATGAACGTAACGTTTCACCAAAATCTGTTGTTTCAGTTGGTGACGAAATCGAAGTGAAGGTTCTTGATTTGAACGAAGAAGAAGGCCGCGTGTCTCTTTCACTTAAAGCTACAACCCCTGGACCATGGGATGGTGTTGAACAAAAACTTGCTGCTGGTGATGTAGTTGAAGGTACAGTAAAACGTTTGACTGACTTTGGTGCTTTCGTTGAAGTATTGCCAGGTATCGATGGACTTGTTCACATCTCACAAATTTCACACAAACGTGTTGAAAATCCAAAAGATGCTCTTAAAGTTGGTCAAGAAGTAACTGTTAAAGTTCTTGAAGTGAATGCTGCTGCTGAGCGTGTATCACTTTCTATCAAGGCTCTTGAAGAGCGTCCAGCTCAAGAAGAAGGCCAAAAAGAAGAAAAACGTCAATCTCGTCCACGTCGTCCACGTCGTCAAGAAAAACGTGACTTCGAGCTTCCAGAAACTCAAACTGGTTTCTCAATGGCTGATCTTTTCGGTGATATCGAATTGTAATTTACTTAAGAAGAGGCTGAGTTTCTCAGCTTCTTTTTTCGTCTTTTCAAGTGGGGCTTGTGTCGTGATCATTTAATTGCGAGAGTTGGCTCTCGATCGTATTTAGTTTTGTTTAAGCCAAAAATGCTAGACTAAGTCTCTCGTGTATTCTATGAGAAAGGAGCTTGCCATGAAATTTATTTTCAATTGTATTAGATTTATATTTCGCTTGATTTGGCGGCTTATCTGGGGGCTTGTTTGGTCTGTGGCACTTAGTTTTCTTGTTCTTGTAGGTGTTTTTTATTTTACTACTTCGACAGAGACGGGGACAGTGGGGCTATCGCAGGCTGTTAAAACTGCGGTCACTCAAGTGGATCAATTTTTAACGAAACAAGGACTTTCCACTGGTTTTCAGACTAGTGAGGGAATTCAGCCCCATCAGCTGACAGATGAGCATAAAGGGACGGGAGCTCGCTGGGAGAAGGCTAGTGCTACGGTCTATATCGATACCACGAATGAAACCTTACGTTCAGCCTATCAGGAGGCCATTAATTCTTGGAACCAGACAGGAGCTTTCACCTTTCAAGTCATCAATGACAAAGAAGAAGCGGATATCGTTGCGACGGAAATGAATGATGGCAGCGTCAGTGCAGCTGGTGAGGCAGAGTCCAAGACCAACCTGCTGACCAATCGTTTCACCCATGTGACTGTTCGCCTCAATAGTTACTACTTGTTGGACAGACGCTATGGTTATTCTCATGAGCGGATTGTCAATACAGCAGCGCACGAATTGGGCCATGCTATCGGATTAGACCATAATGAGGAGGAATCAGTGATGCAGTCGGCAGGCTCATTTTATAGTATTCAGCCAGCAGATATCCAGGCTGTAAAAGACTTGTATCAATCATAAAGGTATGCTAAAAATGATTTTTAATTTTATTAGACGCTTCCCAGAGCAAGTTTTCCTCTTTCTTTTTAACTCAGGAATTTTTGCTTGGCTGTGGAAAAGCGGCAGCGATATTGCTAACCAGGTAGGCGTGACAGCAGCTTGGGAAACTCATGTTCCAGCGCCCATTCAGGCCTTCTTTGGAGAGAATGTTGAGATAGTTCAAGGATTTTTCCAGCATTCAGCCATTATGTGGTTGATTGGTTCCATGATTATTCTATGGATTGTTCGTTTTGTCAAAGGGATGATAAAGCTAAGTCTCTTTGTTTTGATTATTTTGCTGGGCATCTATCTGATTTTGCAGAATCAATCTATTCTCAATAGTTTTATGTAGAGAGGCTGGGACAAAAGTCCTAGCCTCTCAATTGTCTTTAGATTGTCGAGCAAGACGCAGTAGTTGAGTAGGGCTCTACTCAACTATGCGGAGGTGGGACGACGAAATCGAATTCTAACGAATTACCGATTTCTGTCCAACTCTATTTTTCTTTTGGGGAGCTGAGTTCGCTTTCTCTTGAATTCTGATAGCTGTACTTCTGGAAATCTGCTATAATGGTTTTATGATTATTTTACAAGCAAACAAGATTGAACGCTCTTTTGCAGGGGAGCTACTTTTTGATAATATCAACCTGCAGGTGGATGAGAGTGACCGGATTGCTCTGGTCGGTAAAAATGGAGCTGGCAAGTCAACCTTGCTCAAGATTTTGGTGGGCGAGGAAGAGCCGACGTCTGGTCAAATCAATAAAAAACGAGACCTGTCCCTGTCCTATCTGGCTCAGGACAGCCGCTTCGAGTCGGAGAATACTATCTACAACGAGATGCTGCTGGTCTTTGATAGTCTGCGTCAGCAGGAGAAGCGCTTGCGGCAAATGGAGCTCCAAATGGGAGAATTGTCAGGGGAAGAGCTGACTGCTCTCATGACCCAGTACGACCAGCTGTCAGAGGACTTTCGCCAGAAAGGTGGTTTTACCTACGAGGCTGATATTCGAGCGATTTTAAATGGTTTCAAGTTTGACCAGTCCATGTGGCAGATGAAGATTTCTGAGTTGTCGGGCGGGCAGAATACCCGTCTGGCTCTGGCCAAGATGCTTTTGGAAAAGCCAGAGTTGCTGGTACTGGACGAGCCGACCAACCACTTGGATATCGAGACCATTGCCTGGCTGGAGAATTATTTGGTAAATTATAAAGGTGCCCTCATCATCGTCAGCCACGACCGCTATTTCCTAGACAAGGTTGCGACCATCACGCTGGACTTGACCAAGCATTCCTTGGATCGCTATGTGGGCAATTACTCTAGCTTTGTGGTCCAAAAGGAGCAGAAGCTGGCCACCGAAGCTAAGAACTACGAAAAGCAGCAGAAAGAAATCGCTGCGCTGGAGGACTTTGTTAATCGCAATCTAGTTCGGGCTTCCACAACCAAGCGGGCTCAGTCCCGTCGCAAGCAGCTGGAAAAGATGGAGCGTTTGGACAGGCCGGAGACCGGCAGTCGCTCGGCTAATATGACTTTCAAATCCGATAAGGTTTCTGGAAATGTTGTGCTGACCTTGGAAGACGCAGCCATTGGCTATGGCGAGGAAGTCCTGTCGGAGCCGATTAACCTTGACATTCGCAAGTTTAATGCGGTAGCCATTGTCGGGCCAAATGGGATTGGAAAGACGACCTTGATTAAATCACTAATCGGTCAAGTGCCCTTCATCAGAGGCAAGGAGCAGCTGGGAGCTAATGTGGAAGTGGGCTACTATGACCAGACCCAGAGCAAACTGACTGCCAGCAATACGGTTCTTGATGAGCTATGGAATGACTTCAAGCTGACGCCAGAGGTCGAGATTCGCAATCGCTTAGGCGCTTTCCTCTTCTCGGGAGACGATGTCAAGAAATCTGTCGGCATGCTGTCGGGTGGAGAGCGGGCGCGGCTGCTTCTAGCTAAGCTGTCTATGGAAAACAACAACTTCCTCATTCTAGACGAGCCGACCAACCACCTGGACATTGACAGCAAGGAAGTTCTGGAAAATGCCTTGATTGACTTTGACGGCACCCTGCTCTTTGTCAGCCATGACCGTTACTTTATCAATCGCGTGGCCACACAGATTATTGAGCTTTCTGAGACAGGCTCCACCCTTTATCTAGGTGATTATGACTACTATCTGGAGAAAAAGGCAGAGCAGGAAGCTTTGCGTGAGGAGACGGAGCAGGTTGATTCTGACAAGCCTGCCCCTGCCAATGACTATCAGCTTCAAAAGGAAAACCAGAAAGAACAACGCCGGCTGGCCCGCCGCCTAGAGCAATTGGAAGCGCAAATCGAGGACCTGGACAGCCAGATCAGTCAGCTTCAGGAAGCCATGCAGGCCACTAATGACGCCGCCGAACTCATGGAGAGTCAGCAGCAAATCGACCAGCTGACCGCCGCCCAAGAAGAAGCCATGCTAGAATGGGAAGAACTGGCGGAGAAGGTGTAGGAAGGAAATAGAACCAGATGAGCAATTCGCAGGAGTATGCAGTTTCCTTGAGAAATGAGCTTCCCAGAGCTCAAAATACTTAATTTCACATGTGAAATCAGTCGACAAAGAGCAAAAACCGAATGTTCACATGTGAAATTTCTGATTCTGTGACAAAAAGATAAATTCTTTATGAAGAATCGTTTCCTTGAGAATAAAACCCGAACTTTTTCATGTGTTCTGAGATTTTTTCAAGGAAAAGAAAGCATTCTTCATGCAATCTAAGTTCTTTTAAAGACAAGTCAGTCCGTCAGATTTTCTGAAAAGCTATTTTGGAGCAAAATGACTCTGTCAGATTTTCGGACGGTTAGTCTGAGAGCAAATCCCGAACTTTCTATTTTCGGACGAGTTCTTTTTGTAGAATTTGCCTTTTCCGATTTTCGGCTGAGAAGATTTTGACGAAATGAGGCTCGTCCGAAAGTAGAATCCGAACAAAGGGGCTGGAAGGTAGTTTTGAAAGAAGCGACTAGGGAGCAGAACAGCAATTAAAGGAATTTAAGTGGTAAACAAATGGAAAATTTAGGCAAAGTTTTTCGCGATTTTCGTTTAAATGGGCAGTATTCTTTGAAGGAAGCGGCGGGTCAGGTTTGCTCGACCTCTCAGCTGTCTCGTTTTGAGCTGGGTGAGTCGGACATGACCCTCTCGAAATTTTTAGATCTTTTGGATAATATCCATGTGACTCTTGAAAATTTTATGGACAAGGCACGGAATTTCCAGCAGCATGAGCATGTGGCCATGATGGGTCAGATTATCCCTCTTTACTACTCAAATGACATCAAGGGATTTCAGGACTTGCAAGCGGAGCAGTTGAAAAAAGCCCAAGCTAGTAGTGCTCCTCTCTACTATGAGCTGAATTGGATTTTGATGCAAGGCTTGATTTGTCAGCGAGACAGTCAGTTTCGCATGAGGCAAGAGGATTTAGATAAGGTGGCCGATTATCTCTTTCAAGTGGAAGATTGGACTATGTACGAACTTATCCTTTTTGGCAATCTCTATAGCTTCTATGATGTGGGCTACGTCTACCGTCTGGGCAAGGAAGTCATGGAGCGGGAGGACTACTACAAAGAAATTGGTCGCCATAAGAAACTAGTCTTGATTATTGCTCTCAATTGTTACCAGCATTGTTTGGAAAGTTGTTCTTTTGATAAGGCTAGTTATTTTGAGGCTTACGTAGAGACGATTATTGGCAAGGGCATCAAACTCTATGAACGCAATGTATTCCTCTATCTCAAGGGTTTTGCGGCTTATCAGAAGGGACAGAAGAACCAGGGCATCAAGCAAATGCAGGAAGCCATGCACATCTTTGAAGTGCTGAATTTACCTGAGCAAGTCGCCTATTATCAAGAGCATTTCGATAAGTTTGTAAAAGCATAATTTCCCAAATATGGGAAAAATAAAGAACCTCCCTCTATTCCTGATACAATAGTTTCAGAAATGGAAGGAGGTATTTTTATGAATCGACAGGCAGCACAGCTGATTACACGGGCTGCTATCAATAAAATCGGAAATATGCTTTATGACTATGGGAACAGCATCTGGCTTGCTTCTTTGGGAGCTCTGGGACAGACTGTCTTGGGCATTTACCAGATATCAGAGCTAGTTACTTCCATCTTATTCAATCCTTTGGGGGGAGCTATTACGGACCGCTTTTCCAGACGTAAGGTGCTGATGGTAACGGACTTGATTTGTGCTGGGCTTTGTCTGCTGATTTCTTTTATTTCTAATGACCAGCTCATGATTGGAGCGCTGATTTTTGCAAATGTGGTTCAGGCCATAGCCTTTGCTTTTTCTAGGCCAGCTAATAAGTCTTATATTACCGAAATTGTGGACAAGGAAGACATCGTAACCTACAATTCTCATCTGGAACTAGCCTTGCAGGTTATCAGTGTCTCAGCTCCAGTTTTGTCTTTTATTGTGATGCAGTATGCAAATTTGCGCGTGACCCTTCAGCTGGATGCGCTGAGCTTCTTTCTGGCTTTTACCTTGGTTTACTTTCTGCCCAATCATGAGCCAAGCAAGCAGCAGTCTCCCATTAATCTTGGCAATATCCTGAGAGATATCAAGGAAGGTTTAGTTTATATCCGTCAGCAAAAAGAAATTTTCTTTCTGCTCTTGGTAGCTTCTGCAGTTAACTTTTTCTTTGCTGCTTTTAATTATCTGTTGCCTTTCACTAATCAGCTCTATGATAAGACAGGCTCTTATGCGACTATTCTGAGTTTGGGCGCTATTGGCTCAATCATAGGAGCTATTCTAGCTAGCAAGGTTAAGGCCAGTATGGGAAATCTTCTTGTAGCCCTGTTATTGACAGGTGTCGGAGTCGCAGTCATGGGCATCTCTGCCTTGCTACCAGTTCATACATATTTTTCTTATTCTGGTAATCTAATCTGCGAGCTCTTTATGACTGTGTTCAACATTCATTTCTTCAGTCAGGTTCAGACCAAGGTGGACAAGCAGTACCTAGGCCGCGTTTTCTCAACGATCTACACGTTGGCAATTCTTTTCATGCCACCTGCGACTTTCCTGATGACGCTGCTGCCGAGTGTCCGTACCCTTTCCTTTCTCCTGATTGGTTTCGGAGTGATGGGATTGGCTTTGCTTTCCTACCTTTATCAAAAGAGAATACAAAAAGACTAGGTTGGAGTGATTTCCAACCTAGTTTAATGTTTTGCCTTGCAAATCTTCAGCTGAGAATTTTTAAATTCATTACTAGCCTATTTTGGATCAGAACTTTATTTCCAAGCTACTAGTCCAATCGGCTGATAGATCAGGAGTGCTGGAGATTTGAAGATCTGGTAGAAAAAATTTTTCCATTGGAATGTGCATATAATCATTGTTCCTTGCTAGTAAAAGTAGTATGATGAAGTATAAGTAAAATTAATGGAGTGAGGAATGAAAGATTTTCATTTTGATGCAATTTCGGCATTTGAAAACTATAAAATTGAGGAAGCCAAAGATGGCCATGTTTTAGTAAAGACAGAGGTCGTCCCCTCTTCTCTAAACTATTATGGCAATGCACATGGAGGTTACTTGTTCACCTTGTGCGATCAGATAAGTGGTTTGGTCATCATTTCCCAAGGTGCTGACGCCGTGACCCTACAATCCTCCATCAACTATCTCAAAGCGGCTAAGCTTGGCGATATCCTAAGTATCACGGGGAAATGTGTCCATGCTGGCCGAACGACTAGAGTGGTAGATGTGGATATTACCAATCAAGACGGTAGAAATGTATGTAAGGCGACCTTTACCATGTTTGTCACTGGAGAAAGGGGAGAAAATGCGCAAGTTAGAATATAAGCATTATCTTTTTGACTTTTATGGAACACTGGTGGATATCAGGACTGCCGAAGATGATCCGACTTTATGGCTGTATCTTTCCCACATCTATGCAGCTTATGGAGCAGATTATCAGCCAGAAGACTTGAAAAAGAAATATGGACAATTGGTAGTAAAGCAAGAAAGCAAGATAGCGCAAGAGAAAAGCGTGGCCTATCCCGAGGTTGATTTGGTGGCGGTTTTCATCCAGCTCTTGCAGGAAGCTCCATCTAAGCATGAAACCCAGACTCCGCTTCCAGATGTGCAGGCTTGGGGAGAGCAGTTGGCTGTGACTTTTCGAAGTTTGTCTCGTCGTCAGCTCTATGTTTATCCGAATACCCTCAAAGTTTTAAAGGCCATTAAGGACCAGGGAGGCGATATTATATTGCTATCCAATGCTCAAAAGGCTTTTACAATGCCAGAAATTGAATTGACGGGTTGTGCTCCCTATCTGGATAAAGTTTATATTTCTTCTGATTATCAGATCAAAAAACCACAAGCAGAATGGCTAGAGCTTGTGTTGGAAGAGAATCAGCTCAATCCAGAAGACACGGTGATGGTTGGCAATGATTTTTCTACGGATATGGCTATTGCTCAAGCTGTTGGGATTGATGGAGTGTTGCTGAACACTTTCCCATACTCAGCTGCAGAGATAAACAAGCTCAATAAAATGCAGGCCAGAGTCATTACAGATATAGAAGAACTGCTGGAAAATAGGAAGTAAAAGACGACTTCGAGGTCTTTAAATGGTTTATTCACAGCCAAAACTGTGGATAACTCGTAGAAACATTACGATTTGATGAAAAATTGTGGATAACCTTTATTAATTTGCTTACTTATGATATAATAGCCCATATAAATAAAAATAGAAGAGGTATGTGAAATGTCACGTAAACCATTTATTGCCGGTAACTGGAAAATGAACAAAAATCCAGAAGAAGCAAAAGCATTCGTTGAAGCCGTAGCATCAAAACTTCCTTCATCAGACCTTGTTGAAGCGGGTATCGCAGCTCCAGCTCTTGACTTGACAACTGTTCTTGCTGCTGCAAAAGGTTCAAATCTTAAAGTTGCTGCTCAAAACTGCTACTTTGAAAATGCGGGTGCTTTCACTGGTGAAACTAGCCCACAAGTTTTGAAAGAAATTGGTACAGACTACGTTGTTATCGGTCACTCAGAACGCCGTGACTACTTCCATGAAACTGACGAAGATATCAACAAAAAAGCAAAAGCAATCTTTGCAAACGGTATGCTTCCAATCATCTGTTGTGGTGAAAGCCTTGAAACCTACGAAGCTGGTAAAGCAGCTGAATTCGTAGGCGCTCAAGTATCTGCTGCTTTGGCTGGCTTGACAGCTGAACAAGTTGCTGCATCAGTTATCGCTTATGAGCCAATCTGGGCTATCGGTACTGGTAAATCAGCTTCACAAGATGACGCACAAAAAATGTGTAAAGTTGTTCGTGACGTTGTAGCTGCTGACTTTGGTCAAGAAGTTGCTGACAAAGTTCGTGTTCAATACGGTGGTTCAGTTAAACCTGAAAACGTTGCTTCATACATGGCTTGCCCAGACGTGGACGGAGCTCTTGTTGGTGGAGCATCACTTGAAGCTGAAAGCTTCCTAGCTCTTCTTGATTTTGTGAAATAAGAATAACAATAAATGGCTTGTTGCCCTAAAGGTGGCAAGCTTTTTAAAAGTTTGGAGAAAAAAGGTGAAATCAAAGGAACTTATCTATTTAGCCAGCACTGCCATTTTGCTAGCAGCAACGGCTAACGTGGTACAGGCAGAAGAAAATGCGCCGATAACCACAGACCCTGAAGTAGCTAAGGCAGAACTTCAAGTAGAAAAGGATCATCAACCTCAGCAGGTATCCTTACCAGAAGCGGTATCCACAGATCGTCAAGTCAAACAAGAAAGCTCGGTCGCAAAAGCTGAAGCTAGTTCAGTATACAAGGCACCAGAAAATCTGGTACCTGCTGCTAGTATGGTCAAGGAGAATGTACCAGAAAATAAAGCAAGTAAACAAGCAAAATCAGCTGCTTCTGAAGCGATTCAGAATCCAGTAAAGGCTGAGCAGACTTCCCCAGCGATCAGCGCCAGTCCTGCATCCAAAAAAGGTAGCACTTCTTTTTATAATGCGGCTTCTTCAGCAGGACAAACAGCGCGTGGGAATTCACAAGCAGAAATCAAGGGCTCTACCTTTGTGGATGTGAGTAGTCATAACGGCCATATCAGCGTAGAAGACTATCGCCAATTAGCATCCAAAGGTGTCGGCGGTGTCGTTGTCAAACTGACAGAAGGCACCCACTATACTAATCCTTTTGCTGAGTCTCAGGTTCGAAATGCGCAAGCAGCTGGTTTGCAAGTATCAACCTATGCCTTCTCGCATTATACAAATGATGCAGAAGCGAGAGCAGAGGCCCGTTACTATGCTGCTTTTGCTAATAAATTGTCCTTGCCTAAAAATACAGTCATGGTCAATGACATGGAAGACCCTAAAATGCAAATGGGGATCAACCAGCATACTCAGGCTTGGGCAGATGAAATGCGCAAGCAGGGATATGCAAATCTGATGTATTACACAAGTGCTAGCTGGGTTGACCAGAACAATCTACGCCACAAAGGTTCAATCAATACATCTCTCTTTGGACTTGATAATTTTTGGATTGCTCAGTATCCAGCACCTAAGTTAAGTGCAAATGATGCTAAAAATTTGAAGTATAATAGCAGAGCAGGAGCTTGGCAATTTACTTCTCAAGCGCAGCTGCTTTCTGGTAAGCATGTTTTCGACCAAAGTATTGACTACTCTGGTAGATTTACAGCTAGAGCTACTTTGGTCAAACAACCGCTGACAGGTAAGATTAGTATTCAAAATAATAATCCAAAAACTGGCACATTTGATGTTGTTGTTTCCGAAGTTTCCGCACCACATGGAGTTCGTGAAGTCTTGCTTCCAACTTGGTCAAATGAGAATGGTCAGGATGATATTATCTGGCACAAGGCACAGAAACAGTCAGACGGTACATACAAATTCACCGTTCGTGCTAGCGAACATAAGAACTCTGTTGGCGACTACAGTGTTCATTTGTATTACGTTCAAGGTGACGGAAAGTTGGTAAACGTCGGTGGTACAACAACTAAGGTTTCAGTTGCTAAGCCAGAAGGCAAGCTGACTATTGCCAACAACGAT
>NZ_VSJJ01000010.1 GCF_008369405.1 Streptococcus cristatus | reverse complement strand
CCATTGATTTGCATGCTGCTCAGATCCAAGGTTTCTTTGATATTCCTGTTGACCATTTGATGGGAGCGCCTTTGATTGCTGATTATTTTGAGCGTCGGGGCATGGTTGGTAGCGACTATGTGGTGGTCAGCCCAGACCACGGTGGTGTGAGCCGCGCTCGTAAGTTGGCAGAATTTCTCAAGACTTCGATTGCGATTATTGATAAACGTCGCAGCGTTGATAAGATGAATACCAGTGAAGTCATGAATATCATTGGTAAGGTAGAAGGTAAGACCTGTATTCTGATAGACGATATGATTGATACGGCGGGAACTATTTGTCATGCGGCAGATGCTTTGGCAGAGTCGGGCGCTGTGGAAGTCTATGCGAGCTGTACCCACCCAGTCTTGTCAGGGCCAGCTATGGAAAATATCCAGAAATCAGCTATTAAAAAATTAGTGGTTTTAGATACCATCTACCTTTCAGAGGAGAGATTGATTGATAAGATTGAGCAGATTTCTATCGCTCATCTCTTGGCAGAAGCCATCGTTCGAATCCATGAAAAACGCCCACTTTCACCCCTTTTTGAAGTAGAAAAAAAGGCCTAAAAGTGCTTAAATCAAGATTTTTTTAGTAAAAGACTTGACAATTTTAGAAATATTTCATATACTATACATAGTAACGATAGTTACCAAATAAAAAATGTTTTTTATATAAAAAAGGAGAAAACAAATGAAAAAAGTTGTACTTTCTAGCGTAGTAGCTCTTTCATTGTTCGCATTAGCAGTACCAGCGTTTGCTGAAAACTCAATCAACGGTGGAGCAAATACTCCAGGTGCGTATGATTCACGTGAAGCTTATGAAAACCAAACTGAATTCGTAAATGGTCGTAAAGCTAACGAATATGTTGGTGGTCACCAAGATAACGTTGATGCTATCGCATCACAAGACCCAGCAGTAGTTGAAGCTAAAAAAGCACTCGATGCTGTTGAAGGTGGATCACACCTTTACGGTGAAAAGAAAGCTGCTTACGAAAGCGCATTGAACGATGCTCGTAATGCTGTTCGTAACGGTAAAATCAAAGAATCTCAAACAACATACAACACTGCTGATAAGAAACAAGGTTCTTACTACATCTTGAACGAAACTCCAGAACAAAAGAATCGTCGTTACGAAGAAGAACATGGTGTGAAGAACAACCAAGCTGGAGATAAAGCAGGAGATAAAGGTACTACACCTGCATCTGCAGCAGAAGCAGCACGTACAGAATCTAAAGCTGGTAAAGCTGGTAAAGACGCTAAAGCTGGTCAAAAAGCAGCTGGTAAAGCTCTTCCAAAAACATCTGCTGTTAAATAATTTGTTTTAAACAATTGTACTAACACAATTTATATCACTGGACCTCTGGTTCAGTGATATTTTTTAGAAGGATTTTATAGGAATTTTATCTATGAGAAGAAGACAAAAACAACAGAAGAAAGATTGGAAATTTTTTGGTGGTTTAGGAGCTTTAGTTGTTGCTATTTTTGCAGGGATTTTTCTCCTTCAGCAGGCAATTTCTTCAAATTCTGCTACCACACCATCAACCAATCAGGTAAGTAAAGCATCGACCTACACGCCAAGTAAGGAAGAAAAGGAATACCTGACCAATCGTTTTAATGGTTTGAAAGGGATCAATCCTGAAACGGTGGCTTATGTCTATGCTCCAGGTACAGAATTGGATGAGCCAGTTGTACAGACAGGCGACAACTCAACTTACTTGGATAAGACCTTTGAAGGTGGAAATGAGCCTTATCTGGGGACTGTTTTCATGGATACTGAAAACAAAAAAGACTTTAGTGACCGTTTGACTTGGCTCTTTGGGCATGCTCGTGGAAGTCAGGTTGGTGACCACCGCATGTTTAATGATGTAAACTACTATGATAAACAGGAATACCTAGATCAGCATAAGTATGTTGTCATTGAAACACCAGAGCGTAAGCTTTACTATCAAGCAATGGGCTTGGTAATCGTCCCAGAAGAGACTGCCTTTTATCGGATTAAGTTTGATGACGATAAGGATTTTGAAACTCAGCTGAAGAATATCTATGAAGCGGCTCGTACAAAAGATCCAAATATCAAGATTAAAGCTAGCGATAAGTATGTTGTTCTTTCTACTTGTCGTGAAGAGGATGAGACGATTCGCTCTAACCTCTATCTGCGCCAAATCCCAGACTCTGAACTGCAAGATTTCCTAGCTAAGCATGGGAATGAGCTTACTTATAAAGCAACTCGTGAATAAGAGAGTGGGACAGAAATCGGTAATTCGTTAGAATTCGATTTCGTCGTCCCACCTCCGCACAGTTGAGTAGGGCTGTAAAAGCTGATGAAATCAGTAGAGCCCACTCAACCACTGCGTCTTGCTCGACAATCTAAAGACGATTGAGAGGCTAGGACTTTTGTCCCAGACTCTTTTGTTTTTCTATCTATAAATCAGATGGATTTTTGCGCAGGTGCTACATTTATAGTATAATAGTTCTATTAGATTATCGGAGGCGGCTATGGATTTGACTAAGAAGTTTAATAAGAATTTAGATAAAATTGAAGTGTCTCTGATTCGTCAGTTTGACCAGTCTATTTCTACGATTCCAGGTGTTCTGCGGCTGACCTTGGGCGAGCCAGACTTTCCGACACCGGATCATATCAAGGAGGCGGCCAAGGCAGCTATTGATGCCAATCAGAGCCACTATACAGGAATGAGCGGACTTTTGGAGCTGCGGCAGGCTGCGGCTGACTTTGTCAAGGAGAAGTACAATCTGAACTATCGTCCAGAAGATGAAGTCTTAGTCACTATTGGGGCAACAGAGGCTCTGTCTGCGACTCTGACGGCTATTCTGGAGGAGGGCGACAAGGTCTTGCTACCAGCGCCAGCTTATCCAGGCTATGAGCCGATTGTCAATTTGGTCGGGGCAGAGATTGTCGAGATTGATACGACAGAAAACAACTTCGTCTTGACCCCTGAAATGCTAGAGCAGGCTATCTTGGAGCAGGGGGATGCGCTCAAGGCGGTTATTTTGAACTATCCGGCCAATCCGACTGGCGTGACTTATTCGCGAGAGCAGATTGAGGCTTTGGCAGCAGTATTGAGCAAGTATGAAGTATTTGTTGTTTGTGATGAGGTATACTCTGAGTTGACTTATACGGAGCAGGGACATGTTTCTCTGGCGGAATATTTGCCTGAGCAGACCATCGTGATCAATGGCTTGTCCAAGTCTCATGCTATGACGGGCTGGCGATTGGGCTTTATCTTTGCACCGGCTGCTTTTACAGCTCAATTAATCAAGAGCCATCAGTATCTAGTGACAGCAGCCAACACCATGGCTCAATATGCAGCTATTGAGGCATTGACAGCTGGTAAAGATGATGCTCAACCGATGAAGACGGAATACATCCAGCGGCGGGATTATATTATCGAAAAAATGACAGAGCTGGGCTATCAGATTATCAAGCCAGCTGGAGCTTTCTATATTTTTGCCAAAATTCCAGAGGGCTACAATCAAGATTCTTTTGCTTTTTTGCAGGATTTTGCTGAGAAGAAGGCTGTGGCCTTTATCCCAGGAGCGGCCTTTGGTCAGTACGGAGAGGGCTATATCCGCCTGTCTTATGCAGCTAGTATGGAGACCATCAAGAAAGCTTTGAAACGGCTCAAGGAGTACATGAAAGAGCATGCTTAGACCGTTAACGAGCAAGAGTTTGATTCTCTATAATCGGAATTTCCGGGAAGATGATAAGCTGGTCAAGATCTTTACGGAACAGGCTGGCAAGCGAATGTTTTTCGTGAAACATGCTGGAAAATCTAAGCTGGCACCAGTCATCCAGCCTCTGACGACGGCAGAACTCTTGATGAAAATCAATGACGACGGACTCAGCTATATCGAAGATTACCAAGCTGTGGAAAGTTATGGGCAAATCAAGGGCGATCTCTTTGTCATGGCTTATGCTAGCTACGTGGCAGCCCTAGCGGATGCTAGTATTCAGGACAATCAGCCAGATCCAGCCCTCTTTGCCTTCCTGCAGAAGACACTGGATTTGATGAATCAAGGGCTGGATTATGAGGTTTTGACAAATATCTTTGAAATTCAGATTTTATCTCGCTTCGGGGTCTCTCTGAATTTCCATGACTGTGTTTTTTGTCATCGGACAGGTCTGCCTTTTGATTTTTCCTTTCAATATGGCGGGGTGCTCTGCCCAGAGCATTATCACAAGGATGCTCATCGCAGTCATCTCAATCCCAATATTCCTTTTTTGCTCAATCAGTTTCAGGCGGTTCAGTTTAGTGAGCTGGAGACAATTTCGCTCAGGCCTGAAATCAAGCGACAGATCAGGGACTTTATAGATCAACTCTATGATGAATATGTAGGCATTCATCTTAAATCAAAGAAATTTATCGACTCTCTGGGCGACTGGGGCAGCATTTTACAAGACAAACATGAGGAAGAACAGCATGAAAAAAATAGCTATTGATGCCATGGGCGGAGACAATGCCCCTCAGGCTTTAGTCGAAGGTGCCAATCAGGCTCTGAGAGACTTCTCGGATATTGAGATTGTTCTCTATGGGGATGAGGCCAAGATTAAACCTCTGTTGACAGCGACAGAGCGCGTCAGCATCGTCCATACGGATGAAAAGATTGACTCGGATGATGAGCCGACCAAGGCTATTCGCAAGAAGAAGCAGGCTAGCATGGTTTTGGCAGCCAAGGCAGTCAAGGATGGAGAAGCAGATGCGGTTCTGTCTGCCGGTAATACAGGAGCGCTTTTGGCGGCGGGCTTCTTTATCGTCGGACGGATTAAAAATATTGACCGACCGGGTCTTTTATCCACTTTACCGACTGTGGATGGTCGCGGTTTTGATATGCTGGATCTGGGGGCAAATGCTGAAAATACCCCTCACCATCTGCATCAATATGCTATCCTAGGTTCTTTTTATGCGGAAAATGTCCGTGGAATTAAGCAGCCACGGGTTGGTTTGCTCAATAATGGCACGGAAGCCAGCAAGGGAGACCCTCTGCGTAAGGAAACCTATGCCTTGCTGGCAGCGGATGACAAGCTGAATTTCATCGGCAATGTGGAGGCGCGTGACCTTATGGATGGAGTGGCAGATGTTGTCGTAGCAGATGGCTTTACGGGCAATGCTGTGCTCAAGTCTATCGAAGGAACGGCCATTAGTATCCTAGGCCAGCTCAAAAGATCTGTGCTAGGCGGCGGTCTCAAGGCTAAGCTAGGAGCTTTGTTGCTCAAAGATAGCCTACAGGAAATGCGCAAGAGTCTGGACTACTCCAGTGCTGGTGGGGCCGTTCTCTTTGGTCTTAAGGCGCCAGTAGTCAAGACACATGGCTCTAGCGATACCAAAGCTGTATATAGCACCATTCGTCAGATTCGGACCATGCTGGAGACAGATGTTGTCGGAAAATCTGTGGTAGAATTTTCAAAAGAGGTGGAAAGAGAATGAATCAAGAACAAATTTATCAAAAAGTAACAGAAATTATCCAAGAACGTCAGGGAGAGGACTTTGTGGTCCAGCCAACTTTGGGCTTGAAAGATGATTTAGGCGCTGATTCTGTTGACTTAATGGAATTTATCCTGACTTTAGAGGATGAGTTTGCGATTGAAATTTCAGATGAAGATGTTGATCGCTTTGAAAATGTCGCAGATATTGTTGCCTATTTAGAAAAGAAACTAGCGAAGTAAGAAATCGAATTCGACTTGAACAGATGAAAAACCTTGGTTGATAAAACCAAGGTTTTTTTAGTGAATTTATTTTGGATAAATATAGCTGACAGCTCCTTGACCGGCGGCGTAAGGATTGAACCAGCCACGGAAGTTGCCAATGTACTGTTTGCCTGCATAGTTGGATTCTTTAATTTGGATGCGGGTGTTGGATTCGACATGGGTGACAACACCAACATGTCCATAGCCGCCATCGGTCCAGCAGATGATGGCTCCGACTTGTGGGGTGCTTCCTGTCCGGAAACCAGCTGCGCGTGCGCTAGCTGCCCATTGGCCGCCGTTGCCCCAGTAAGGACCAGCCCAAGGAGCCAGTACTTTTGCTCCCCAAGTACACTGTCCATGAGGATAAGAGGAGGCTCCCGCATAATCAGGGGTGTAGAGGGTTGGCTCAGGCGTAGTTGGTTTTTGAACCTGATAACTGGTGCCTGTAAGTCCAGTCATCTGTCCATTGAGATTACGGTAAACATGTGTATGGAAGACTCCATTTCCAGCATGCTGTTGCGTATTGATGGTAAATTTATACAAGCCATTACCCGCTTTGTTAGCAGTGTACCATTTGATATCATCCTGGCCGTTGACCTCTGACCAAGTTGGTAGAAAAATGGTTCCTGGTCCGAAAGCATCGGAAACAGTCACTTCGTAATTGTAGGTAGAAATTTTATTGACAGAAACCTTAGATTTGATATTTTCAGCAGAGAGGGTGACGCTGTCTGTCGCATAGCTATGCTCGCTACCATCTTTGTACTTAACGTAGATATGATTGGTGTAGCTTCCAGATAAGGCTTGGTGGTTGCGGATATTGAATTGTGCAGTAAAAGTCCCATCTCCATTGTTGCTTGCCTCATACCACTTGATGGCACTTGGATTTTGAGCGTTCCAGATAGGCACACGGACGGATTGAATTGGCTTAGATGCTGCAGTTTCGGTTACTTTTACAGTGTAGGTTCCCTCTTCCTGATTGATATTTTCAACAGAGAAAAGCGGTTTTTGGTCTTTTTGAGAAGGCATTTTTCCAGCATCCAGCGTAACACTTGTTCCTGCTAATCCTGTTAACTCAGGCTTGACATAACTTTCTCCATAGAGATGAATATGGTAAGTTCCCGTATCGTAATTGTGTTTCTTCAGCTCGACTCTGACGCTATAACTGCCATCAGGATTTTTCTTTGCTTGATACCATTGTAAATCATCTTGCCCTTTATTTTCAGACCAGGTTGGGACAGTGACCTTATACATGGATTCAGGAAGATTTTTGATAAGAATTTCCATAATGCCAGGTTCAGGGAAGCTTGTCTGAATGGTCGGATTAGGTTTTTCTAGATGTAAAGTGGTGCCCGATTGGTAAATCATTTTGCCATTTTTGTTTTCATAAGTATCTACGAAATATTTTCCATAACCTTTGTGATTAGAAAGTGCAAATTCAGTTATATCTTGTCCGGCATTGTACCATTTTAAGTCATCTTGTCCGTTTTCATCAGACCAGACCGCATGTAAAATGCGAGAGTTTATCTGGTCTTTGTTACGCTTAAAGTGAATTTGGCCAGTTTGTCCGACAATATTAGTAGAAACCTTAACCGCAGGCTTATTAACAGTGAAAGTCGTACCATTCAAGCCTATCATTTTTCCATTTATCTTGATGTAAGTGTGTACATGGAAGGTGCCATAGCCAGCGTGCTGCCGGAGGTCAATGGCTGTGCTGGATGTCTGAGGCGTAGTGTACCATTTCAAATCATCCTGCCCATTTTCATCGGACCAGACTGCGTGGGAAATGGTATAGGGAACCTGAGCCTTGGAGCGGGCATAATGAATCTGTGCCGTATCTCCAGTGACATTGACGGTTACATTGCTGGCACGATCAGTGGGGCCTAGGACTTTATTTCCAGCTTCAGTTGATGCAACAGCTTGAGCCGTGGAATGACTAGCAAACAGCCCAAGGACTGCTCCGGATAATAAAAACAGCTTCTGATATTTTTTCATAAATCTCCTTTGAATAAGTAATTTGGATGATTCCATTTAGATTATTCGGGAAAAAATATAAAAAAAGAAAAATTTTAAAAGATGTTGGAATATGAATTTCTAATTTATTTTAGTATCATCAAATCTTTGCTGCTTGAAATACAAGGATGAAATAGTCAAAATATCAAAAATAATATAGGTAGATTTTATTTGTCAGAGATGGATATCCCTAACAAAAGTAGATTATTTCTCTTCTTTTCCTGCTTATCATGGAATAAAGCGAACGATTGTGATATAATTTAGATAAATAATTCGTAAAAAATATAGTGATTTTTACGTGATGTGTTAGTTTGGTGCGCAAGCACCTGTGATGATGAACGTTGAGGTATTTTAGCTATGAAGCTTTTAGTCGTTGGTTCGGGTGGTCGTGAACATGCGATTGCTAAGAAGTTGCTTGAGTCAAAAGACGTTGAAAAAGTCTTTGTTGCTCCTGGGAATGATGGGATGACTCTGGATGGGCTGGAGTTAGTAAACATCTCTATTTCCGAACATTCTAAGTTAATAGAGTTTGCAAAGGAAAATGACATTGCTTGGTCTTTTATCGGGCCAGATGATGCCCTTGCTGCTGGGATTGTTGATGATTTTAACCAAGCTGGGCTCAAGGCTTTCGGCCCATCTCGTTTAGCTGCGGAGCTGGAGTGGTCCAAGGATTTTGCCAAGGAAATCATGGTTAAATACGGTGTGCCGACAGCAGCCTATGGCACATTTTCCGACTTTGAGGAGGCTAAGGCCTATATCGAGAGGCAGGGTGCTCCTATCGTCGTCAAGGCGGACGGCCTAGCTCTAGGCAAGGGCGTGGTCGTTGCTGAGACAGTTGAGCAGGCAGTCGAAGCAGCTCACGATATGCTTCTGGACAATAAATTTGGCGATTCGGGTGCGCGGGTAGTTGTAGAGGAATTCCTTGACGGGGAGGAGTTTTCTCTCTTTGCCTTTGTCAATGGTGACAAGTTTTACATCATGCCTACAGCTCAGGACCACAAACGTGCCTATGATGGCGACAAGGGTCCTAATACTGGTGGGATGGGTGCCTATGCGCCAGTCCCTCACTTACCACAGAGTGTGGTTGACACAGCGGTTGACACTATTATCAAGCCAGTCCTTGAGGGCATGATCAAAGAAGGTCGCCCTTATCTGGGCGTGCTCTACGCAGGCTTGATTTTGACAGCTGATGGACCTAAAGTCATCGAGTTCAACGCTCGCTTTGGAGATCCTGAAACTCAGATTATCCTGCCTAGATTGACCTCTGACTTTGCGCAAAATATCACGGATATTCTTGATGGCAAGGAGCCAAACATCACGTGGACGGACAAGGGTGTGACTCTGGGTGTGGTTGTCGCATCTAATGGCTACCCGCTAGACTATGAAAAAGGTGTCAAGTTGCCAGCCAAAACCGACGGCGATATCATCACCTACTATGCAGGGGCTAAGTTTGCGGAAAATGGCAGAGCACTGCTGTCAAATGGCGGCCGTGTCTATATGCTGGTCACCACAGCAGACACCGTCAAAGAAGCCCAAGAAACCATCTACCAAGAACTATCCCAACAAAAAACAGAGGGCCTCTTCTACCGAACGGATATAGGAAGCAAGGCAAACAAATAAGAGTGTAAAAGCGACGCAGTCGCCAAATACGATAATGGTCGCAATAAAAAACTGTATGAAAGGAGTATTCAGTTAGTCTTCCTAACTGAACACGGGACTAAATCCCTAGGAAAAAAGATAAAACTGCCTAGACGTAACGTCGTCGTTAGTTTTCCTATTTTTCTACGGGATTTTTCGCAAGCGAATCGTCCCTTTGTATCTTAATATGAAACCAATTATTTCCATCATCATGGGCTCCAAATCCGACTGGGCTACCATGCAAAAAACAGCTGAAATTTTAGATCGCTTCGGTGTAGCCTACGAAAAGAAAGTCGTCTCTGCCCACCGTACACCCGACCTCATGTTTCAACATGCGGAAGAAGCTCGCAGTCGTGGTATCAAGGTCATCATCGCAGGTGCTGGTGGTGCCGCCCATTTGCCAGGTATGGTAGCGGCTAAAACCACCCTGCCTGTCATCGGCGTACCGGTCAAATCACGCGCGCTCAGTGGTCTGGACTCTCTTTATTCGATTGTGCAGATGCCGGGCGGTGTACCTGTGGCAACTATGGCTATTGGGGAAGCAGGAGCGACAAATGCGGCTCTGACTGCTCTTCGGATCTTGGCCATTGAAGACCAAGACCTGGCAGTAGCGCTAGCAGATTTTGCTGAAGAACAAGGAAAAATCGCTGAGGAGTCTAGCAATGAGCTCATCTAAAACAATCGGAATTATCGGCGGCGGTCAGCTGGGTCAGATGATGGCTATTTCTGCTATCTACATGGGTCATAAGGTCATCGCGCTGGATCCTGCGGCGGATTGCCCAGCCTCTCGCGTGGCGGAAATCATCATCGCGCCTTATAATGACGTAGACGCCCTGAGTCAGCTGGCTGAGCGTTGCGATGTCCTCACTTATGAGTTTGAAAATGTCGATGCGGACGGTTTGGATGCTGTTACCAAGGATGGTCAGCTCCCTCAAGGAACGGACCTGCTCCGCATTTCTCAAAATCGGATCTTTGAAAAGGACTTTCTCTCAAACAAGGCCCAAGTCACCGTGGCACCCTACAAGGTCGTGACTTCTAGCCAAGATTTAGCAGATATTGACCTGTCGAAAAACTATGTTCTCAAGACTGCGACAGGTGGCTACGATGGACATGGGCAAAAGGTTATTCGCTCGGCAGAAGACTTGGAGGAAGCCTGTACACTAGCTGATTCAGCAGCCTGTGTCTTGGAAGAATTCGTCCACTTTGACCTTGAAATTTCTGTCATCGTGTCCGGAAATGGCAAGGATGTAACAGTTTTCCCAGTTCAGGAAAATATCCACCGCAACAACATCCTGTCTAAAACCATTGTGCCTGCTCGCATTTCAGAAAGTCTAGCTGACAAGGCTAAAGCTATGGCAGTGCGAATCGCTGAACAGTTGAACCTGTCTGGAACCCTTTGTGTGGAAATGTTTGCGACAGCTGATGATATCATTGTCAATGAGATTGCCCCCCGCCCTCACAACTCTGGTCACTATTCGATTGAAGCCTGCGACTTCTCCCAGTTTGATACCCACATTTTAGGTGTTCTGGGAGCACCATTGCCAGCTATCCATCTGCATGCGCCAGCCGTTATGCTCAATGTTCTCGGCCAGCATGTCGAGACCGCTGAACAATATGTGACAGAAAATCCAAGCGCCCACCTCCACATGTATGGTAAAATAGAAGCGAAGCACAACCGCAAGATGGGACATGTGACTTTGTTTAGTGATGCGCCGGATAGTGTGGTTGAATTTGGGGAGTAAGACAGGACCCCAGTTATAAGGTCCGTTGTCTTACCCCTGCAAAGTTGACTAGGCTTGTCGTAGCTGATAAAGTCAGCAAGAGAAGTCAGTCAACTACTGCTAGAAGGGATTGATTTTTAAAATGATAGAAGAATTTGATGATGTATTTGAAGATGATATTACTACTCTGACATTTACTTATGCGGATGATGTAGTCATTCCAGAAATTCCGGATGCAGAAGGTATTCATATTGTAGAGATAAGAAATAATCAGCTAGTTATAGAGCATACGCGCGATGATGATGAGGTCTATGATTATATAGAGAGTTTTGGATTAACAAGTCGCCCTATAAAACTTTCGATTGAATTTTGTGTTTACGAAGATTCTGAGGAAGAAGAAAATTTTTAGAATTTAATGGAGAAAATCTATGATTCAAATCATCGTTAATGCTTTTGTTGAAAAGGATAAGGCTGGAGCTGTTGTAGAAGTCTTGTATGCTAGTAGCAATCACGAAAAAGTGAAAGCCAAATATGAAGAGCTAGTTGCTCAATACCCCGAAAACTATTTAGCAATTTATGATTTGCCGACGGAAACGGACTTGAATACACTAGATCACTATCCATCTGTTTGGATTGGGAAAGAAGAGTTTGAGTGAGAAGTAAAATTTTAGAGGATACATATGAAATTTGAGGTGGAATTATTAACTAAAAATATTAGTATAACTAAACTTGGTGAACTATTTCTTAGTTCGGAAATAATAGATGTTATTTCCGACAACATAGATAAATTAGTTAAGAAGAATAATTTATCTAAATATAAATGTTCTTTTGAAGGTAATGACTTTACCGTAATTACACAACAAATACCGAGTGGGATAGTCAAAATTTCACTTATTTATGAGTATAGTAAGGATAAATTTAATTCAGCAAAAAAGTTTGGGCGTCTATTTTCAAAGTTCACTGAATTTCTAGGAAAAAATCACTTAAAATATTCAGTTCTATCTAATAATCTATCCACTTATTTTTCACAAAGGCTCTATCCTAAATTTCAAAGATATGAATCGATTTTACGAAAAATTTTTGTATTAGCTTTGTCTCCATTGGAAGATGAAAATATTATAGAAATTATTAAGAAAGAGACTAATAATAGAATAGATTTATCAAAAATTCATACAATGCAATATATTGAAAATCTACAAATGGCTGAACTTCATACTTTAATCTTCGAATTAAATTTAAATCAAATTAATAGCTTATCAATTCATTTTAAAAATTTTGAAAATAAAAGTAATCACGATCTGAAAAAATTGATAAACACTGCGCTACCAATTACTGTTTGGGAAAGACATTTTGTGCGTTTTACCAATAATGAGGGGAAAGATATACTTAAAAACAACTATGATAAAATTAGAGAGTATAGAAATGATGTTATGCACTTTCACATGATATCTTACAAACGTTACCAAAAAATAGATTCGTTGTTATCGGATGTGAGTATGGAATTAGAAATACTTGAGAATAATATGCTTCAGAAGTGGGATTTTGAAGCAACTAGAAAACTTGTCAATGATATTTCCAATCAAGAACTTTTAGTTGATTTAGTAAAAATAGTATCAGAAGGGATTAAACCAGCAATGGATAGTTTTTACGCTAACAATGTTAATCTTAATGTTGGATTAAAATCCATGGTAGCAGCATTCAATAAGATTCAAGTGCCTAAAATAGATTCTAGGGTATTAAAGTCGATTCAAGGGATATCTGATACTATTGGACATCTAGATTTACCAAATACTCCTAATGAATTAAATAGTGAAGAAGAGGATGAGGAATACTCCTGTCAATTTTAGAACACCAAATTCTCTAAGATTACAAATAAATATAAGAAAATAAAAGAATAAAAAGTTAAGAAAAGAGAGTTTCTGAAAATTAAGTTCAGGATAAAAGCATTTTGCCTCTTGATAAAATAAAAAGAAAGGAAAATTAAACATGATTGAAAGATATAGCCGCCCCGAAATGGCGAACATTTGGACTGAGGAAAACAAGTACAAGGCTTGGCTGGAGGTGGAAATCTTGGCTGATGAGGCCTGGGCTGAGTTGGGTGAGATTCCCAAGGAAGATGTGGCCTTGATTCGTGAGAAGGCTGGCTTTGACATTGATCGCATCTTGGAGATTGAGCAGGAGACGCGCCACGATGTGGTGGCTTTCACGCGGGCGGTTTCTGAGACGCTGGGTGAGGAGCGCAAGTGGGTGCACTATGGCCTGACCTCGACCGATGTGGTGGATACTGCCTACGGCTACCTCTACAAGCAGGCCAATGACATCATCCGTGAGGATCTGCGTCGCTTCACTGACATCATTGCGGAGCGGGCGCGGGAGCACAAGTTCACCATCATGATGGGACGGACCCACGGGGTGCATGCGGAGCCGACGACTTTCGGTCTCAAGCTTGCGACCTGGTACAGCGAAATGAAGCGAAATATCGAGCGTTTCGAGCATGCAGCTACTGGTGTGGAAGCTGGGAAAATTTCTGGTGCGGTTGGGAACTTTGCCAACATTCCGCCATTTGTGGAAAGCTATGTCTGTGAGAAATTAGGCATCCGTCCGCAGGAGATTTCGACCCAAGTCTTGCCGCGTGACCTCCACGCTGAATATTTCTCTGCTTTGGCCTTGATTGCGACGTCTATTGAGCGTATGGCGACGGAAATCCGTGGTCTGCAAAAGTCTGAGCAGCGCGAAGTCGAAGAGTTCTTTGCCAAGGGGCAAAAAGGTTCTTCAGCAATGCCTCACAAACGCAACCCTATCGGTTCTGAAAACATGACAGGTCTTGCACGTGTCATCCGTGGTCACATGGTGACAGCTTATGAAAACGTGGCTCTCTGGCACGAACGTGACATCTCTCACTCATCAGCAGAGCGGATTATCACGCCAGATACAACCATCTTGATTGACTATATGCTCAACCGTTTTGGAAATATCGTTAAGAACCTAACCGTCTTTCCAGAAAACATGATCCGCAACATGAACTCAACTTTCGGTCTTATCTTTAGCCAACGTGCGATGTTGACCTTGATTGAAAAAGGCATGACGCGTGAGCAGGCTTATGACTTGGTACAGCCAAAGACTGCCCAGTCTTGGGACAATCAAGTAGACTTCAAACCGCTCCTCGAAGCAGATCCAGAAGTAACATCACGCCTCACTCAAGAAGAAATTGATGAAATCTTCAACCCGACTTACTATACCAAGCGCGTGGATGAAATCTTCAAGCGTCTAGGCTTAGATTAAACAAAAAAAGATGAGAGTGGGACAGAAATCGGTAATTCGTTAGAATTCGATTTCGTCGTCCCACCTCCGCACAGTTGAGTAGGGCTGTAAAAGCTGATGAAATCAGCGTAGTAGAGCCCACTCAACCACTGCGTCTTGCTCGACAATCCAAAGACAATTGAGAGGCTGGGACTTCTGTCCCACTCTCATTTTTATTATTCTCGAATGTATTATAAAAGTTTCGTTTTTGTTGGTTTTCAGTCCTAGAATACTTAAAAAATATACGAAATTAAAAAATTCTGTTTATTTTCTGTCATTTTTTGATTTTTATTGAACAAAAATCGTTCAAATGCCTTGCAAATTGGTATAGATAGGTTTATAATAATGATAGGCTAGTTGGTCAGGAAATGAAAAACGACAGCTCATGAGAACCATCGTTTTTCAGATTAATGATCGCGACTAGAAGAAATAAATTTAATTTTAAAGAAATCGCCACGCTTGTAGGTTTCGCTGTACTCTAGGATTTGTCCAGTATTTTCCAGTTTTGTGATCTTGACTTGATGCACAGTTGGGAAGTTTGGATCGATTTCTAAAGTCTTGGCAATGTCTTTTGGCGTTGGAAAGACGATTTCGTTGGTTTCTTCGAAATACTCATCATTCATGTGGATGTGATAATCCGTCTTGAAGCGATTGTAGATCGAGCTGTAGTAGTCCAAATCTGGATAGTTTGGATTGATGTACTGTTCAGGAATGTAGGTTTGGTGATAGATATAGACTTTATCGCCTGTCCTTCTGATACGGTCAATCTTGTAGTAGAACTGGGACGGAGTTAGTTCTAGTTTTTCCAAGATCCTCAATTCATTTCCACGTTCGATAGACAGAACAGTCACCTTATCCTTTTGGATAGGGAAAGTTTCGATATCAGAGAATTCCACACGCTTGTGTTTTCTTGCGCGTGAAACAAAAGTTCCCTTCCCTTGCTGACGGATGATGTAGCCATCATTCGCAAGTTCGTTCAAAGCGCGGACAACGGTGATGGAACTAACGTTGAACATCTTGATTAATTCAGCTTCTGTGTAGAATCTATCACCGTTTTCAAAGTTACCAGAAATGATTTGTTGTTTCAAATCATCTTTGATTTGTTGATATTTAGGAATAGCCATTGTGCTCACCTCTCTTTTTTTATCCCTCTCTATATTGATTTTAACATATTTTTTAAAAAAATGTTGACATTTATGTAAAAGTTTATTATATTAATATTAATAAGAAATGAAAGCGTTTTAAATCTAGGAGGAATGGGGAGATGAAGAGATTTGAAATAGGCTCTTCTTTCTACTTGGATGGTCAAGAGTTTAAGATTTTGTCGGGAGCGATTCACTACTTTCGGATTCAGCCGGAAGACTGGTATCACTCACTCTACAATCTGAAAGCTCTAGGCTTCAATACAGTTGAGACCTATGTTCCTTGGAATATGCACGAGCCTAAAAAAGGAGAGTTTGATTTTCAGGGGATTTTAGATATTGAGAAGTTTCTTCAGACGGCTCAGGATTTAGGTTTATATGCCATCGTTCGCCCTTCGCCCTTTATCTGTGCGGAATGGGAATTTGGCGGAATACCAGCCTGGCTCTTGAATGAGGATATGAGAATCCGCTCTTCTGATGCCAGCTATCTCCAAGCTGTTGCAGACTACTATGATGAGTTGCTTCCTCGGTTGGTTCCAAGGCTCTTGGACAAGGGTGGGAATATCCTCATGATGCAAGTGGAAAATGAATATGGCTCTTACGGGGAGGATAAAGACTACCTGAGAGTGATTCGGCAGATGATGTTGGATCGAGGTCTTGATTGCCCGCTCTTTACATCGGATGGTCCTTGGCGGGCGACGCTGAAAGCTGGCACGCTGATTGAGGAAGATTTATTTGTTACAGGAAATTTCGGCTCCAAGGCAGATTATAATTTTGCCCAGATGCAGGAATTCTTTGATGAGCATGGCAAAAAATGGCCACTCATGTGTATGGAGTTTTGGGATGGTTGGTTTAATCGTTGGAAAGAGCCAATTATCAAAAGGGATCCTGAGGAACTGGCTCAAGCTGTCCATGAGGTTCTAAAACAAGGCTCTATCAACCTCTATATGTTTCATGGCGGTACCAATTTTGGTTTCATGAATGGCTGCTCGGCCAGAGGGGTGACGGATTTACCACAGGTGACTTCGTATGATTATGATGCCCTGCTCGATGAACAGGGAAATCCAACTCCGAAATATTTTGCAGTGCAAAAAATGATGGAGACCTACTACCCTGAGTACCTACAAATGAAACCGCTCACAAAAGAATCTTTTGAATTGAGAGACATTGCTCTGAGTGAGAAGGTGAGTTTGTTTGAGACATTGCCTGATTTGGCCCAGCCAGTGAAGAGTCTCTATCCTGTCAAAATGGAGGATTTGGGGCAGAACTATGGCTACTTGCTTTACCGTACAGAAGCCAGCTGGGATGCGGATGAGGAAAAAATTCGGGTGATTGACGGGCGAGACCGGATGCAGCTCTTTGTGGACGGCAAGCTTATGGCAACCCAGTATCAAGCAGAGATTGGTCAAGATATCTTTGTTGCTGGGGAAAAGAAAGCCACCCACTGTATTGATATCCTCATGGAAAACATGGGGCGGGTCAACTACGGGCATAAGTTCTTGGCAGATACACAGCGAAAAGGGATTCGGACGGGTGTTTGCAAGGATTTGCACTTCTTGCTGAATTGGCAGCAGTATCCACTTTCTTTTGAAAACACAGAAAACATCGATTTTTCAAAAGGATGGCAGCCCCAGCAGCCGGCTTTCTATGCTTTTGACTTCGAAATGAAAGCGCTTAAAGACACATATTTAGATTTGTCCGGTTTTGGGAAGGGCGTTGCCTTTGTAAATGGCGTCAATATCGGCCGTTTCTGGAATGTCGGACCAACCTTATCGCTTTATATTCCGCATAGCCTTCTGAAAGAAGGAAGTAACCGCATTATCATTTTTGAAACGGAAGGGGAATATAAAGAATGCATTCAATTAGTTAAACAACCTACATTTAAAACAATAAAGGGGGAAAATTTATGACAATAGTAGGTGCACGTATCGATGGACGTTTGATCCACGGACAGGTAGCCAATCTCTGGACTACCAAACTCAACATTTCGCGCATTATGGTGATTGATGATGAGGTAGCTGAAAATGCTATCGAAAAGAGCGGACTCAAGCTGGCAACACCGCCAGGAGTGAAGCTCAGCATTTTGCCAGTCGCTAAAGCAGCAGAAAACATCTTGGCGGGTAAGTATGACTCACAGCGACTCTTTATCGTCGCTCGCAAACCAGACCGTTTCCTTCGTTTGGTAGAAGCTGGTGTTCCACTGGAAACATTGAACGTCGGAAATATGTCTCAGTCAGACGAAACTCGTCCAATCACTCGCTCCATCAATGTGGTAGATGCAGATGTGGAAGCTTTCCACAAGCTGCATGAAAAAGGAGTGAAGCTGACAGCTCAGATGGTTCCAAATGATCCGATTGCGGATTTTATGAATTTGTTAAAATAAGGAAAAATTTTTAGGAGGTCATTGTCATGATACAATGGTGGCAAATTTTACTACTCACTCTGTACTCAGCTTATCAAATCTGTGATGAGTTGACGATCGTTTCTTCAGCAGGTTCCCCTGTATTTGCTGGATTTATCACGGGTCTCATTATGGGAGATATGGGTACAGGTCTTTTCATCGGTGCTTCTCTTCAATTGGTAGTACTCGGTGTTGGTACCTTCGGTGGTGCGTCTCGTATTGACGCTACTTCTGGTGCGGTTCTTGCAACTGCCTTCTCAGTAGCTCAAGGTCTTGATCCAGAGCTTGCTATTGCAACAATCGCTGTGCCGGTAGCAACTTTGTTGACATACTTTGATATTCTTGGTCGTATGACTACAACTTACTTCGCTCACCGTGTAGATGCTGCGATTGAACGCTTTGATTACAAAGGCATCGAACGCAACTATCTCCTTGGTGCGATTCCTTGGGCTCTTTCTCGCGCCCTCCCAGTTTTCTTTGCTCTTGCCTTTGGTGGAGCTTTTGTAGAAACTGTTGTTACAGGTCTTGCTAATGTACAATGGTTGGCAAACGGTCTGAAACTTGCAGGTCAAATGCTTCCAGGTCTTGGATTTGCAATCTTGCTTCGTTATCTTCCAGTTAAACGCAACCTTCACTACTTGGCACTTGGATTTGGCTTGACAGCTATGTTGACAGTGCTTTACAGTAATGTTCAAAGCCTTGGTGCTGCAGTCTCTAGCATTGTTGGTTCTGAAGTGTTCTCTAAACTTCCAAAAGAACAAGCTATTACTTTTGTTAACAACTTCAAGAGTGTATCTATGATTGGTATCGCCATCATCGGTGTCTTCCTTGCAGTACAACACTTCAAAAACAGCCAACGTACAGTCGTAGCTGCTCCAGTAACTGAATCAGAAAGCGGGGAAATTGAAGATGACGAATTCTAATTACAAACTAACAAAAGAAGATTTTAAACAGATTAACAAACGTAGCTTGTTTACCTTCCAATTGGGTTGGAACTATGAGCGTATGCAGGCTTCTGGTTACCTTTACATGATTTTGCCACAATTGCGTAAAATGTATGGAGACGGTACACCTGAACTGAAAGAAATGATGAAATTGCATACGCAATTCTTCAATACTTCACCGTTCTTCCACACCATTATCACTGGTTTCGACCTTGCTTTGGAAGAAAAAGATGGTGTGAAATCAAAAGATGCGGTCAATGGTATCAAGACAGGTCTCATGGGGCCATTCGCTCCTCTTGGAGACTCAATCTTTGGATCATTGATACCAGCTATTATGGGTTCAATCGCAGCAACTTTGGCGGTTGCGGGAAACCCAGCCGGTATCTTCCTATGGATTGCTGTTGCGGTTGCTTACGATATTTTCCGTTGGAAACAATTGGAATTTGCCTATAAAGAAGGGGTTAACCTCGTCAACAATATGCAAAGTACTTTGACAGCTTTGATTGATGCTGCATCCGTACTTGGTGTCTTCATGGTTGGTGCCCTGATTGCCAGCATGATTGGTGTTGAAGTTTCTTGGGCTCCACACATCGGGGACAAAGCGATTGAAATTCAAGATATGCTTAACCTCATCTTCCCACGTTTGGTACCAGCCATCATCACAGGTGTAATCTTCTGGTTGCTTGGACGTAAGGGTATGAACTCTACAAAAGCTATCTTGCTCATCATTCTTGCAGCGATTGCTTTCTCAGCGTTTGGTCACTTCTTCTTTGGAATGGCATAATGGTGTAAATTATGAGCAAACAATTAATTTTGATTAGTCATGGTCGCTTTTGTGAAGAGCTGAAAACAACGACTGAGATGATTATGGGACCTCAAGCGGATATTCATGCCGTTGCCTTGTTGCCAGAGGAGGGACCAGATGATTTCACAGCTAAGTTTTTAGATACGGTCAAGGATTTTGAAGACTATATTGTCTTTGCAGATCTTTTGGGAGGCACACCATGTAATGTAGTCAGTCGCCTTATTTTAGAAGGTAAGGACATTGACTTGTACGTCGGCATGAATCTGCCGATGGTGATTGAGTTTCTCAATGCTTCTCTGACAGGAGCTGATGTTGACTATCCGAAAAATGCAGTCGAAAATATCGTTAAAGTCAATGATATTTTAGCAGGCTTATCAGATGATGAGGATGAGTAGGACTGTTTTGTAAGGAAAAAAGAAATGAAGGGGAGTGGGGAATTTTCCCATTCCCTCTTTTAAAAGCAAATAACTAATATATCATTGTTTATTTTGAAAGGACTACCATGCTAGATTATTCAAAAGAGAAACTGGTTGAATTGGGCGCGGAAATCACCACGCGTGAAATCTACCAACAGCCAGATGTTTGGCAGACAGCTTTTAATACTTACAAGGCTCAAGCTGACCAAATCGCTGCTTTTCTAAAAGGTATCGAAGAAAAGCATGATTATATAAAAGTTATCTTTACAGGTGCAGGAACTTCAGCTTATGTAGGGGACACGCTGCTGCCATATTTCAGAAAGCTTTATGATGAGCGCAAATGGAATTTTAATTCGGTTGCGACGACCGATATTGTGGCGGGTCCTGAAGTGCATCTGCACAAGGAAATTCCAACGGTTCTCGTTTCTTTTGCCCGTAGTGGCAATTCGCCAGAAAGTGTTGCGACAGTGGACTTGGCCAAGCAGTTGGTTGATGAGCTTTATCAAGTGACCATTACCTGTGCTGCGGAGGGGAAACTAGCTCAGCAGGCACGTGGTGATGAGCGGAATCTCCTCTTATTGCAACCAGCTCCATCAAATGATGCTGGCTTTGCCATGACTTCCAGCTTCACCTCTATGATGTTGACAGCTCTTCTGGTTTTTGATCCAGCAGATTTGGCTCAAAAAGAAGCAAGAGTAGCTGAGTTGATTTCCTTGAGCCAAAAGGTTTTGGCCGATGTGGCTGATGTTCAAGTTTTGACAGAATTAGACTTTAATCGTGTCATCTACCTTGGAGCAGGGCCATTCTTTGGTCTGGCGCATGAAGCACAGCTGAAAATTTTGGAGTTGACTGCGGGGAAGGTTGCGACCATGTATGAGAGCCCAGTTGGCTTCCGCCATGGGCCAAAATCTCTGATTAACGAAGAGACGCTTGTGCTGGTATTTGGCTCGAGAGATGAGTACACCAAACGTTACGACTTGGATTTGGTGCGTGAAGTGGCAGGAGATCAGATTGCTCGCAAGGTGGTCTTCTTTACAGAGCGTAGAGAAGATTTGGAAAATGTGGAGCAAGTGGTTCTTGAAAGTGATATCTTGGAAGATAGCTATCGAGCCTTCCCTTACATCGTCTATGCTCAGCTCTTCTCTCTCTTGACTTCTTTGAAAGTAAAAAATCGACCAGATACACCGTCTCCTACAGGTACGGTCAATCGGGTCGTTCAGGGAGTTATCATCCACCCTTTCCAGCAGTAGAAAGCTGAATATGGAAAAGTCAAACGTTAGTCATGGGAAAGCTAGTTATTAAAAGGACTTTCAGATAAACAGGATGATATTCCCTCCTTGTCCCTTGACTAAGTCAAGAAAGAGAGTGGGACAGAAATCGGCAATTCGTTAGAATTCGATTTCGTCGTCCTACCTCCGCACAGTTGAGTAGGGCTGTAAAAGCTGATGAAATCAGCGTAGTAGAGCCCACTCGACCCCTGCGTCTTGCTCGAAAATCCAAAGACAATTGAGAGGCTAGGACTTTGTCCCAGACTCGAGACAGAGGGAGATTATATGAAATCTTATCAAGAATCTATTTTTGGGACTTTTAAAGGGCAGGATGTCTTAGCCTATACCTTTGAAAATTCTCTGGGCTATCGCTTCAAGGTCATGAACTATGGCGCAACGATTTTAGAATATCGGACGCCGGATAAAAATGGTGATTTTGCCAATATTGTTCTAGGATTTGAGCACTTTGATGATTATGTTGGCAATAGTCCTAAGCATGGTGCCAGCGTGGGACCAGTTGCGGGGCGGATTGCCAAGGCTACTTTTGAGCTGAATGGTCAGTCCTATCAGCTGGAAGTCAATAATGGTCAGAATTGCAACCACAGTGGTTCTACTGGCTGGGACAGTGTGATTTTCCAAACGGAGGAAGTTACAAACGAGGGAGTCACGTTTTACACAGAGCGCCCAGACGGGACGGGCGGCTTTCCAGGTAATTTGAAAATCTGGATTTCCTATTCCTTGTCGGAAAAAGGGGAGCTGGAGATTTCCTATCAAGTTCAGACAGACCAAGATAGTCTGGTCAATCCGACCAACCACAGCTATTTCAATCTGTCAGGTGATTTTAGTCAGCCGATTGATCAGCATGTCCTCCAGCTGCATACCAAAGGGGTTTATCCGATTGCTCCTGACGGTGTGCCAGCAAAAGAGACGGATGCGAATCGTGGCTTTGTCAAAGGCTTGCAAAAAGGTTTGGAGCTAAAAGAGATTTTTGCTGACCAAGACGAGCAAATTCAGGTCGTGTCAGGGCTGGATCATCCCTTTGCTCTCGATAAAGATCAGGAAGAGGCAGGATGTCTTTATGATGCGGCATCAGGTCGTTATCTGACTTTCCGCACAGATGCTCCTTGTGTCGTGACTTATTCGGCTAATTTTGTCGATGAATCAGTCATCTTAAATGGACGGCCAATGATTCAGCATAATGGTCTGGCACTGGAGGCACAAGCCTTGCCTGATGCGATTCATAGTGACTTGAAGGATCAGGTCATTCTCAAGGCAGGCCACATTTTCACCAGCACCACAGTTTACTTCGCAGGAGTGAAATAAACAGCAAACGTGCTTCATTTGAAGTGTATCTCACATGGCGATAGTAGCCTCAGATACAAGAAAACGGCAGATTCCCCCTCTGCCGTTTTTACTATTTATTTTATTGGTTGTCTAAGTCTTGTGGTTGGAAGAATTGATTGTAACGTTCTTCGTCTTCTTGGTTATCACGGATAACTTTTGCAAGAGTGAATGAAGAAGAAATCAGTCCGACAGAACCCATGAGATAGTATCCTTTAACCATCAAAGGCTCTTTCAAGGTATAGAGGCCGACGAGAACAAGAGTCACAAAGAAGGCGAATGAGCCCCAAGCCATAAACATAAAGGCTGGTGTATTCCGATAAGTTTTCTTTTTAAGGTTGTTCATATCTAAAATCTCCTTTTCGATTTTTTTCATTGTATCATGAGTTTTTGAGACAGTCAATGAAATAGAGGCTATTTTAATCAGACTGAACAATTCATATTAGTTTGTATCATCTTAGTAAGATGTTTAAAAGTATTTTATTTTTAAAAAATATTTTTTCTTTAAGCAAATTTTAAGATAAGGACGTTATACTAATACCATCAAATGAAGACCTCCTAACTTTATTTGATAGAAATCCTAAAACTTTTTCATAATAATCTCCCATAAAAGCCACCAAATTCGGTGGCTTTTTTTGTATTCAGAAACGGGTCGGATTGCTTCCTCTGCCCTATTTTTTGCTATAATAGTTCTATGAGTAGAATTTTAGATAATGAATTGATGGGGGATGAGGAGCTAGTAGAACGTACTCTTCGTCCTCAGTATTTACGAGAATATATCGGTCAGGACAAGGTCAAGGATCAGCTGAAGATTTTTATTGAAGCGGCTAAATTGCGGGATGAGGCCTTGGACCATGCCTTGCTTTTTGGCCCTCCGGGTCTGGGAAAGACGACCATGGCCTTTGTCATCGCCAATGAGCTCGGTGTGAATATCAAGCAGACTTCTGGTCCGGTCATTGAAAAGGCTGGTGATTTGGTGGCCATTCTTAATGATTTGGAGCCAGGCGATGTCCTCTTTATCGATGAGATTCACCGTTTGCCTATGGCAGTAGAGGAAGTGCTCTACAGCGCCATGGAGGACTTCTACATTGACATTATGATTGGGACTGGCGAGACCAGTCGCAGCGTCCATCTGGAATTGCCGCCTTTCACTCTGATTGGGGCGACCACTCGGGCAGGCATGCTGTCTAATCCTCTGCGGGCTCGTTTTGGGATTACTGGTCACATGGAGTATTATGAAGCTGGCGACTTGACTGAAATCGTTGAGCGAACGGCAGAGATTTTTGAGATGGATATTACCCACGAGGCTGCTAAGGAGCTGGCTTTGCGCAGCCGAGGTACACCGCGGATTGCCAACCGTCTGCTCAAGCGGGTGCGGGACTATGCACAGATTATGGGCAATGGCTTGATTGATGATAAGATAACCGATCAGGCCCTCTCCATGCTGGATGTGGACCAGGAAGGGTTGGACTACGTGGATCAGAAAATTTTACGAACCATGATTGAGGTCTACGGTGGCGGTCCGGTAGGACTGGGGACACTTTCAGTCAATATTGCTGAGGAGCGAGAAACAGTAGAGGACATGTATGAGCCTTACCTGATTCAGAAGGGTTTTGTCATGCGGACTCGGACTGGGCGCGTGGCGACTCGTAAAGCCTATGAGCATCTAGGATATGAGTATATGAAGGAATGATGAAAGATAATGATGAAAGAACAGGAGATTTTAGAGAGACTGGGTCAGGATCAGGCTATCCGAGAGATTTTAGAGATAATCCGCAGCCTAGAATTGAAGGATTCTTGGCTGGCTGCGGGCAGTGTTAGAAATTTTATCTGGAATATCTTGTCTGGCAAGCCGGGCTTTGATGCTGAAACGGATGTGGATGTCATATTCTTTGATCCAACTGTGTCTTATGAGAAAACTTTGCAGCTGGAGATGGAGCTGAGAAAAGCTTTTCCCGCTTATTCTTGGGAGCTGAAAAATCAAGTCTATATGCATATTCATAGCCCCAACAGCCAGCCTTATACTAGCTCGAAGGATGCCATGAGCAAGTATCCTGAGTGCTGCACGGCTATTGGTCTGCGATTGCTTGAAGATGACAAGCTAGAGCTCTTTGCTCCCTATGGTTTGGCAGATATTCGGGCATTTCAGGTGCGACCAACACCACATTTTTTGGCGGATGCGGAGCGAAAGAAGCTCTATATGGAAAGACTTAGCATGAAAAATTGGCAGGCTAAGTGGCCACAATTAAGTTTTGAAAGTCTTTCTGAAGAAAAGTAAAGTTGAATCTGGTGCAAGCTAGATTGAGTGGCTTACCGCCTAAATGACCTGCACTCTGAAACTCAGACACAAAAGCTAACGGCATAATTAGCGGTTTTTCAGAGTCCGCTTCCGCTGTCACAGAATAATCAAGAAAGCTCCGCAGTTTTCTTTTTATTCTGGTATAATAGATTCATGAAGAAAATTGTATTTGTTTGTTTAGGAAATATCTGCCGTAGTCCGATGGCAGAGTTTGTTATGAAAAGTCTGACCGATGACATACACATTGAGAGTCGAGCGACATCTAGTTGGGAGCATGGCAACCCTATACATCAGGGGACTCAGGCTATTTTTAAGAAACATGCGATTTCTTATGATAAGAGAAAAAGTTCTCAGCAGATTTCCTCGCAAGATTTTGCAGAATTTGACTATATCATCGGCATGGATGAAGCCAATGTTCGAGATTTGAAGAAAATGGCGCCAGTGGATTTTCAGGATAAAATCTACCAGTTTGCTGATCTCGGTGTGCCAGATCCTTGGTACACGGGCGATTTCGATGAGACTTATGAACTGGTTTTGGCTGGTTGCCACAAGTGGCTAGAACGCTTAAATGGGTGAAAAATGGATAAAATAAAAGAATTTTACGATAAATATAAAATCTATCTGACCCGTCAGAATCTAGAAATCCTAGCAGTGACTGTGATTGCCTTGTCAGCAATTTTAGTGTTTACCTCTAATATCCCTAGCAAGGGTGCGCTAACGCTAGATCAAGGTAAAATAAAATATGAAGGCAGTCTAGTTCACGGAAAGATGAACGGCGAAGGTACCCTGACTTTTAAAAATGGAGATAGTTATAAAGGACATTTCAAAAATGGGACTTTTGACGGCAAAGGGACTTTTACCTCCAAGGCTGGTTGGAAATATGAAGGTGAGTTTGCTAATGGTCAGGTCGATGGCAAAGGCAAGCTGACGACAGAAAGTAATGTCGTCTACGAAGGAAGGTTCAAGCAAGGAATTTATCAAAATGCGCATTAGATGGTTTTCACTGGTTCGGATTACTGGACTGGCCTTGGTGTTACTCTACCATTACTTTCAGGGAGTTTTTCCTGGAGGTTTTATTGGAGTGGACATCTTTTTCACTTTTTCAGGATTTTTGATTACTTCATTATTGATTGATGAGTTTACAAGAAGTCGGACGATTGATATTATGGGCTTTCTGAAACGGCGCTTTTATCGTATCGTTCCTCCGCTCGTTTTTATGATTTTGGTCATCATGCCCTTTACTTTATTGATCCGTCGGGACTTTGTAGCAGGTATCGGGACGCAGATTTCAGCTGCTCTTGGTTTTGTGACCAATTTTTATGAAATGATGTCGGGCGGCAGTTATGAAAGCCAGTTTGTGCCGCATTTGCTGGTTCACACTTGGAGTTTAGCACTGGAAGTGCATTACTATATCCTCTGGGGCTTGGCTGCTTGGGGAATTAGCAAGATTAGCAAGTCAGTTGCTCAATATCGGGGGCTGATTTCTCTGACTTCAGCTGCTCTGTTTCTGTTCAGTTTCTTGGCCATGTTTATCGGAGCCTTTTTCAGCAAGAATTACTCCAATATTTATTTCTCAAGTTTGACCCATGTCTTTCCTTTCTTTGCTGGGACAGTGCTAGCGACTTTCTCTGGAGTCGGAAATGTGGGCGTTCAGATGAAGAAACTGGAAGAAAAGGTAGAAATCAAGCAAGTCTTGATGGCTCTAGCTGGCAGTTTTGTTCTTCTTCTTTTGCTCAGTTTTATTTTGAAATTTGACAGCTTGTGGACTTATTTATTTGGTTTCTTGATTTCAACACTTCTGGCTTGTGTCATGATAGCAGCAACCCGCATCTTGCACGATAAATTGCCAAATATTAAGGAGCCTAGTCCTCTCAACTTTATTGCAGACACTAGCTATGGAGTTTACCTCTTCCATTGGCCTTTCTATATTATTTTTACTCAGTTGATGAGCAATGGCTGGGCTGTACTGTTGACAACAATTTTGAGTTTCAGCTTTGCAGCTCTCTCTTTCTATATTTTGGAGCCTACTCTGGCAGGACGACAGCCTAAGATCATGGGAACCGAGATGGATTTATCATCTATTACTAAGCCGGTCTTCTACAGTTTCATTCCACTGACATTTATCTTGCTTATTATCACTATCACAGCTCCGTCTGTTGGTGCCTTTGAGGAAAGCCTGATTGTCAATTCTTTGAACCAAGCCGATACGAAAATGCAGACAACTCGTAAGCACGCAGACCAGAAAACTGCGACAAATTATAACGTGGCAGAGGGAACGACTGTTATTGGTGATTCGGTCACTTTGCGCTCCGCTGAATGGATCCAAGAGGCTATACCTGACGCTCAAGTCGATGCAGTGGTTAGTCGTAATTTAGTGTCTGGTCTGGAATTTTTCAAGAACGATATTGCTAACCAAACACTGCTTCAAAATGTCGTCTTGGCATTGGGAACCAATCCGGTTGACAATTATGAAGAATTGCTGGATCAGTATATCGAGCTCTTACCAAAAGGCCATCGCTTGATTTTAGTCACGCCATATGATGGCCGAACAGCCAATGATCCAAGTAGTATTCCTGTTAAGATGCGACAATACGAACTTGAACTTGCTAAGAAATACGACTTTGTATATGTAGCAGACTGGTATCAGGTAGCGATTAATAATCCGCAGATTTGGATTGGAACAGACTATGTCCATTATGGGGCAGATTCAGAGTCTATGGCAGAGGGAGGTAAACTCTACTCTAACATGATAAAAGAAGCTTTGGCTGCCGCTTCAAATGGCAGTGTTAAGCTATAAAACTAGCTCGGTTATTTAGCCGGGCTAATTTTATAACAAAAAAGAAAACGCCAACACATTTTTAGAGAAAAGTATGTGAAATTTTTGAGAAAAAATAAAGGCTTTAGTAAAAAAGCCTGAAATATCAGTGTTTAAAAAATAATCCATAAAAAGTTTGTGAACTTTTGTTGAAAGTGTTTACAAATTTGTGGGAATAGAGTATAATTATATTGTGAAATAATTAACAAAGGTTAAAATCTTCATTTAACCTTTTGGCAGAAACCATTGGAGGACTATGATGGCTGATAAAAAAACGTTAACACCTGAGGAAAAACAACTCGCTGCTGAAAAGCATGTCGACGGGTTAGTGAAAAAAGCCTTGGTTGCGCTTGATGAAATGCGCAAGTTGAACCAAGAACAAGTTGACTATATCGTAGCGAAAGCTTCAGTTGCAGCTCTTGATGCACACGGTATCCTTGCACAACACGCGATTGAGGAAACTGGTCGTGGTGTATTTGAAGATAAGGCTACAAAAAACCTTTTTGCCTGTGAGCACGTTGTCAATAACATGCGTGGTGTTAAAACTGTCGGTGTTATCGAAGATGATCCAGTTACAGGCTTGACTAAAATTGCAGAACCTGTCGGTGTAGTCTGTGGTGTCACTCCAACAACAAACCCAACATCGACAGCTATTTTCAAATCATTGATTGCTTTGAAAACACGTAATCCAATCGTTTTCGCCTTCCACCCATCAGCTCAAGAATCTTCTGCTCACGCAGCACAAATCGTTCGTGATGCAGCTATCGCGGCTGGAGCACCTGAAAACTGTGTTCAATGGATTACAGAACCATCTATGGAAGCAACTGGAGCGCTTATGAACCACGAAGGTGTTGCGACTATCCTTGCAACTGGTGGTAATGCCATGGTTAAGGCTGCTTACTCATGTGGGAAACCAGCTCTTGGGGTAGGTGCCGGAAACGTTCCTGCTTATGTAGAAAAATCTGCAGACCTTCGTCAAGCAGCACATGACATTGTTATGTCTAAATCATTTGACAACGGTATGGTCTGTGCGTCAGAACAAGCTGTTATCATTGATAAAGAAGTGTATGACGAATTTGTAGAAGAATTCAAATCATATCACACTTATTTTGTAAACAAAAAAGAAAAAGCTCTTCTTGAAGAATTCTGCTTTGGCGCTAAAGCAAACAGCAAAAACTGTGCGGGTGCCAAGCTCAATGCAGATATTGTAGGTAAGCCAGCTACATGGATTGCAGAACAAGCGGGCTTTAAAGTACCAGAAGGTACAAACATCTTGGCTGCAGAATGTGCTGAAGTAGGTCCAAATGAGCCATTGACTCGCGAAAAACTTTCACCAGTTATTGCTGTCTTGAAAGCTGAAGATAGAGAAGACGGTCTTAAAAAAGCTCGCCAAATGGTTGAATTTAACGGACTTGGTCACTCAGCAGCTATCCATACAAAAGATGAAGAATTGGCTAAACGCTTTGGTACTGAAATCAAAGCTATGCGGATCATCTGGAACTCTCCATCTACTTTCGGTGGTATCGGGGACGTATATAATGCCTTCATTCCATCCTTGACACTTGGATGTGGTTCATACGGACGCAACTCAGTTGGTGATAACGTGAGCGCTATTAACCTTCTAAACATCAAGAAAGTAGGGAAACGTAGAAATAATATGCAATGGTTTAAAGTTCCTTCAAAAATTTACTTCGAGCGCAACTCTATCCAATACCTTCAAACATGTGAAGATATTGAACGCGTTATGATTGTTACTGACAAATCTATCGAAAAACTTGGCTTTGTTCAACGTGTTATCGACCAATTGAACGCACGTAGCAACCGTGTCACTATCCAAGTCTTCTCAGATGTTGAGCCAGATCCAGACATCACAACGGTAGAACGTGGTGCTGAAGTGATGAAAGCATTTGAACCAGATACAATCATCGCTCTTGGTGGTGGTTCTCCAATGGACGCGGCTAAAGTAATGTGGCTCTTCTACGAACAACCAGAAATCGACTTCCGTGACCTGGTTCAAAAATTCATGGATATCCGTAAACGTGCCTTCCGCTTCCCATCACTTGGTAAGAAAGCGAAATACATTGGGATTCCAACAACATCTGGTACAGGTTCAGAAGTAACACCATTTGCCGTTATCTCTGATAAGAAAAACAACCGCAAATACCCATTGGCTGACTACTCATTGACACCAACTATTGCGATTGTTGACCCTGCCTTGGTTGAATCAGTTCCAGACTTCATCGCTGCTGATACTGGTATGGACGTCTTGACTCACGCGACTGAAGCCTACACTTCAAACTTTGCTAACGACTACACAGACGGTATTGCGCTTCAAACCATCAAGCTTGTCTTTGAATGGTTGGAAAAATCTGTTAAGACAGCTGACCCAGAAGCACGTGAAAAAATGCATAATGCGTCTACAATGGCTGGTATGGCCTTTGCCAATGCCTTCCTTGGTATGAGCCACTCAATGGCCCACAAGATCGGTGGTGTTCACCATACTGTTCACGGACGTACAAACGCAATCTTGCTTCCATACGTCATCCGTTACAACGGTACTCGTCCATCTAAGACGACTACATGGCCTAAATACAACTACTGGAAAGCGGATGAGAAATTCCAAGACATCGCGAAAATGCTTGGTTTGCCTCACTCAACTCCAGAAGAAGCAGTTGAAGCATACGCTAAAGCTGTTTACGAACTTGGTGTTGCAGTAGGTATCAAGATGAACTTCAAAGACCAAGGAATCGATGAAAAAGCTTGGAAAGACAGCTTGCATGAAATCGCTCTTCTAGCTTATGAAGACCAATGTTCACCTGCAAATCCACGCTTGCCAATGGTAGCTGACATGGAAGAAATCATGGCAGATGCCTACTATGGTTACGGAGAACGTCCAGGACGCCGTAAATAATGTTTAACAATTCCCTCACTTAGTGGGGGATTTTTCTTTCATGAAAGGACGACTTTCTCAAAAAATGGGAAAAGATAGCACAGAAATCTTTTTTGAAACTAGTTTCAAAAAGAATCATAGCAAAAACAGAAACTAAATTCTTAATATTGTAAAGGATTGAAAAAGGTAAAGCGCTGTGCTATTATATCTGTAAGGGTTTACAAAAATAATGGTGTTGGAGGATGAGATGCGCAATCCAGATTTATTAGCAGAGGCAAAGGATTACAGAGGCAGGGATGAAGTTCCAGCGGATTTTGATGCTTTTTGGGATCGTCAGATTAGCAGTTTGAGCGGCTTGCCGGACTATCAGCTGATTGAAAAAGACTTTCAAATCGCTGGGGTGACCTGCTATGAGCTAGTTTTTGAGGGGACGAATCAGGGGCGGATCTATGCCCGTATGGTCCTGCCTAAATCGGGTAAAAAAGTTCCGGTTATCTTTCATTTCCACGGTTATATGGGGCGTGGCTGGGATTGGGCCGATATGCTAGCTTATACGGTTGCTGGCTATGGTGTTGTATCTATGGATGTACGCGGCCAGTCAGGCTATTCCTTGGATGGAGGGGCGCCTGTAAGGGGCAATACGGTCAAGGGACAGATTATTCGTGGGGCAGTGGATGGACCAGAGTGTCTCTTTTATAAGGATGTCTATCTAGATATCTACAGCTTGGTTGAGATTGTGGCGAGTTTGGACTTTGTGGACGAGGATCATCTATCCAGTTATGGGGCTTCTCAGGGCGGAGCCTTGGCTTTGGTGGCAGCGGCTCTCAATCCGCGCATTAAGCAGACAGTAGCTATCTATCCTTTCTTGTCAGATTTTCGGCGGGTGCTAGAGATTGGCAATACCAGCGAGGCCTATGATGAGCTCTTTCGGTATTTTAAATTTCACGATCCTTTCCATGAAACGGAGGATGAGATTATCCAGACCTTGTCCTACATCGATGTAAAAAATATGGCTCACCGCATTCAAGGTAAGGTGCGGATGATAACAGGACTGGCTGACGATGTTTGCTATCCGATTACCCAGTTTGCGATTTACAATCGGCTGGAGTGTGCTAAGGAGCACCATCTCACGCCAGAGTACGAGCATGAAGCCATGAATGTCTATGTCAATGATAGGGTCTTCAACTGGCTTTGCGGTTCAAAGATTGACCATCCTTCTTTGCTGGAAGCTTTTAAAGACTGGTAAAAATAGATAGTACTAAGAAAGAAACTAAGCCTGAGATTATGAGAATCTCAGGCTTTTTATGATAAATTATTCAACATCTATTGTAACTTTTTTGTTCAAAAACACTTCGAAGACTGAAAGTAGTTTCAGCTTTTAAGAAAGGAAGCCGGTTTTTAGAAACTAAAATCTAAATCTCAAAACTTATTGAAAGCGCTTTATTTTTTGTATATAATGACATTATAAAAAGAACGGAGAAAACATAGAAAAAGGAGAGATTATTTATGTCACAGATTAGCAAAGATCAATTAATTGCAAAAATCAAAGATGGCATTATCGTTTCCTGTCAAGCTCTGCCTCATGAGCCCCTCTATACGGAGGCTGGTGGGGTCATCCCTCTCTTGGTCAAGGCAGCTGAAGAAGGTGGGGCAGTTGGTATTCGAGCCAATAGCGTGCGAGACATCAAGGAGATTAAGGAAGTAACCGATCTCCCGATTATCGGGATTATCAAACGGGACTATCCGCCACAGGAGCCTTTTATCACTGCGACTATGCGGGAAGTAGATGAGTTGGCTGCCCTTGATATCGAGGTCATCGCTCTGGACTGCACCCAGCGAGAACGCTATGATGGTTTGAAGATTGAGGACTTTATCCGCCAAGTCAAGGAGAAATATCCGCAGCAACTGCTGATGGCCGACATCAGTACCTTTGAGGAAGGCATGGCAGCTGTAGCAGCTGGTGTTGACTTTGTCGGTACAACCTTATCAGGCTACACTTCCTACAGTCCTAAGGTAGACGGACCAGACTTTGAACTGGTCAAGAAGCTCTGTGATGCAGGAGTAGATGTGATTGCTGAGGGCAAGATTCACTATCCAGATCAAGCCAAGCAAATCCATGATTTAGGTGCCCGCGGTATTGTAGTAGGCGGAGCTATTACTCGACCAAAGGAAATCACCGAGCGTTTCGTTGCGGCAGTAAAATAAAGTGAGGTAAAGCAATGACGACCTTAAAGTTAAATAAGCTCTACAAAAAATATCCTAATAGTGATTTCTACTCTGTAGAAAATTTCGACTTGCAAATCAAAGATAAAGAATTTATCGTCTTTGTTGGTCCTTCTGGATGTGGAAAATCTACGACCTTGCGCATGATTGCTGGGTTGGAGGACATCACCGAGGGTGAGCTCTATATTGATCAGACTCTGGTCAATGATATTGCTCCCAAGGACCGTNCTCTGGTCAATGATATTGCTCCCAAGGACCGTGATATCGCCATGGTCTTCCAGAACTATGCCCTCTATCCGCACATGACAGTCTATGACAACATGGCTTTCGGGCTCAAGCTTCGCAAGTACAGCAAGGAAGATATTGACAAGCGGGTTCATGAAGTAGCTGAAATTCTTGGTTTGAAAGAATTTTTAGACCGCAAACCAGCGGACTTGTCTGGCGGTCAACGTCAGCGGGTTGCCATGGGACGGGCCATCGTCCGAGATGCCAAGGTCTTCCTGATGGATGAGCCTTTGTCAAACTTGGATGCGAAACTACGGGTATCCATGCGTGCTGAGATTGCTAAGATCCACCGCCGTATAGGAGCGACCACTATCTACGTTACCCACGACCAAACCGAGGCAATGACCTTGGCCGACCGCATTGTTATCATGTCGGCGACGAAAAACGAAGCGGGAACGGGGACCATCGGCCGGATTGAGCAAGTCGGAAGTCCGCAAGAGCTCTACAATGAACCAGCGAATAAGTTTGTTGCAGGCTTCATCGGCAGTCCAGCTATGAACTTCTTTGAAGTGATGGTATCTGGTCATCAACTGACTGATGGTGATCAACTCAATCTTACCCTGACAGGTGGTCAAGAGAAGCTTTTGACAGAAAAAGGCTACCAAGGTAAGAAAGTCATCTTGGGTATCCGACCAGAGGATATCTCAGCGGACTTGATTGTGGAGGATACTTTCCCTGGCGACGTAGTAGATGCGGAAGTTGTCGTGTCAGAGTTGCTGGGTAGTGACTCAGTGCTCTACTGTAAGGTGGGCAGCCAAGAGTTTTCAGCCAAGGTAGATGCTTCCAATTATCTGGAGCCAGGTTCGAAGCTCCGCTTCACTTTCAAATTACCTAAGAGTCATCTGTTTGACAGTGAGACTCAAAAACGAATTACTTTGTAAAACAACCTAAAATGAACTGACTGACTTTATTTTAGGATAAAAGAAAGGTCACAGAAAAGGAGTGATTGTACTTTTAAAAGTTTAGGATTTTAATCAAATATTGGTGGACGCTTGTCCAGAGAAATAACACAGGAAAAACGAGGCTGGGGCGCCTAATGAAAGAGGTCCGTCCCATTCTCCAATAGGCAGGTAGAAGCTGTTTAGGTCAGCTTGGAATCTTAATTTTAAAGGAGAAAAACAAATGAAAATGAAGAAATTGCTTTGTTCATTGGTAGCAGGAGCTGCAGTTCTTACGTTAGCAGCTTGTAGCGGTGGCGGTAGCTCAGATAAAGCAGCTAGCTCTGGTGATAAATCTGGTAAGACAGAGATTACTTGGTGGGCATTCCCAGTCTTCACTCAAGAAAATGCTAATGACGGTGTGGGAACTTATGAGAAATCCATCATTGAAGCATTTGAAAAAGCAAATCCAGACATTCATGTCAACTTGGAAACAATCGACTTCAAGTCAGGTCCAGAAAAAATTACGACAGCTATCGAGGCTGGAACAGCGCCAGACGTGCTCTTCGATGCACCAGGCCGGATTATTCAATACGGTAAAAACGGTAAGTTGGCAGACTTGAACGATCTCTTCACAGATGATTTCGTCAAAGATGTTAACAACGACAACATTATCCAGGCCAGCAAGGCTGGAGACAAAGCTTATATGTATCCAATCAGCTCTGCTCCATTCTACATGGCAATGAATAAGAAAATGTTGGAAGATGCTGGTGTCCTCAACCTAGTTAAAGAAGGCTGGACAACAGATGACTTTGAAAAAGTTTTAAAAGCGCTTAAAGATAAAGGTTATACACCTGGCTCTCTCTTCAGTAACGGTCAAGGTGGTGACCAAGGAACTCGCGCCTTCATCGCTAACCTCTATGGTGGATCTGTTACAGACGAAAAAGTAACTAAATATACAACTGATGATCCGAAATTTGTCAAAGGTCTTGAAAAAGCAGTGAGCTGGATCAACGATGGCCTCATGATGAACGGTTCTCAATACGATGGTGGAGCAGACATCCAAAACTTCGCTAACGGACAAACTTCTTACACTGTTCTTTGGGCACCAGCACAAAATGGTATCCAAGCTAAATTGTTGGAAGCAAGTAAAGTAGAAGTGGTTGAAGTACCATTCCCATCAGACTCAGGCAAACCAGCCCTTGAATACCTTGTAAATGGTTTTGCAGTCTTTAACAACAAAGACGACAAGAAAGTAGAAGCAGCTAAGAAATTCGTGAAATTCATCGCTGATGACAAAGAGTGGGGTCCTAAGAACGTTGTTCGTACAGGTGCCTTCCCGGTTCGTACATCATTTGGCAAACTCTATGATGACAAACGTATGGAAACAATCAGCAGCTGGACTCAATACTACTCACCATACTACAACACCATTGACGGCTTTGCAGAAATGAGAACACTTTGGTTCCCAATGCTGCAATCTGTATCTAATGGAGATGAAAAAGTTGAACCTGCTTTGAAGACATTTACTGAAAAAGCAAACGAAACGATTACTAAAAAATAAGCAAGTTTAAAATCCGCCCCTTTTTCTGTTGTCAGTCTCTAAAAATGGAAAAAGGGGTATTTTGTCAGAAAATCTTGAAAGAGGGGTAACTCATTGTGAAAGTCAATAAAATCAGAATGAAAGAAACCCTAGTATCATATGCGTTTTTAGCTCCAATTCTTATATTCTTTACAGTATTTGTTTTGGCGCCTATGATAATGGGATTTATCACTAGTTTCTTTAATTATACAATGACCTCATTTACATTCGTTGGGTTTGATAACTACATTCGGATGTTCAATGATCCAGTTTTTGTTAAGTCACTTATTAATACAGTCATTATTGTAATCGGCTCTGTTCCGGTAGTTGTGCTCTTCTCTTTGTTTGTAGCTTCACAAACCTATGAGATGAATGCTGTTTCTCGCTCCTTTTACCGTTTCGTCTTCTTCCTACCAGTTGTTACAGGTAGTGTTGCCGTGACGGTTGTGTGGAAGTGGATCTACGATCCCCTGTCTGGTATTTTGAACTTTGTTTTGAAATCTGGGCACATCATCAACCAAAACATTTCTTGGTTGGGCGATAAACACTGGGCTCTGATGGCTATCATCGTTATTTTGCTGACAACATCTGTCGGTCAGCCGATCATTCTCTACATTGCAGCTATGGGAAATATCGATAATTCTCTAGTGGAAGCTGCGCGTGTGGATGGGGCAACAGAGATGCAAGTCTTTTGGAAAATCAAATGGCCGAGTCTTTTACCAACGACACTTTATATTGCTATCATCACAACTATTAACTCATTCCAATGTTTCGCCTTGATTCAGCTGTTGACATCAGGTGGACCAAACTATTCAACTAGTACGCTTATGTACTATCTATATGAAAAAGCCTTCAAGCTATCTGAATATGGCTATGCAAACACCATGGGAGTCTTTCTAGCGATTATGATTGCGATTATCAGTTTCGCTCAGTTCAAGATCCTCGGTAACGATGTGGAATATTAAAGAAAGGAGCAGGAATATGAAACCTCAAAAAATTAGTTCATTTAAAGTGTTCTCATCTGTGATTTTAGCACTTTTGACCGTGCTCTTTATCTTTCCATTCTATTGGATTCTGACTGGAGCATTTAAATCTCAGCCGGATACAATTATGATTCCGCCTCAATGGTGGCCACAAAACCCGACAACAGAGAACTTCCAGCAATTAGCCGTTCAAAATCCAGCTTTGCAGTGGATGTGGAACAGTGTCTTTATTTCGCTGGCGACCATGTTCTTGGTTTGTGCGACATCATCTCTAGCTGGTTACGTTTTGGCTAAGAAACGCTTTTACGGGCAACGGATTCTCTTTGCAATCTTTATCGCGGCTATGGCCTTGCCTAAGCAGGTTGTCCTAGTACCTCTAGTGCGGATTGTCAATTTTATGGGAATCCACGATACTCTTTGGGCAGTAATTTTACCTTTAGTTGGCTGGCCGTTCGGGGTCTTCCTTATGAAGCAGTTTAGTGAAAATATCCCGACAGAGCTTCTGGAATCAGCTAAGATCGACGGTTGTGGTGAAATCCGGACCTTCTGGAGTGTAGCCTTTCCTATCGTCAAACCAGGCTTTGCTGCTCTGGCAATCTTCACCTTTATCAACACTTGGAATGACTACTTCATGCAGCTCGTAATGTTGACCTCGCGGAATAATCTGACGATTTCGTTAGGGGTTGCGACTATGCAGGCTGAGATGGCAACCAACTACGGTCTGATTATGGCCGGTGCGGCTTTGGCGGCAGTGCCAATCGTAGCAGTTTTCCTCATCTTCCAAAAATCCTTCACCCAAGGGATTACTATGGGAGCTGTCAAAGGATAAGGCACTCAATAGAGGAAATAAAACTATGATTTTTGACGATTTAAAAAATGTGACTCGTTACAAGGGCCTTCATCCGAATCTGGATAAAGCGATTGATTATCTCTATGAGCACCGCAAAGACAGCTTTGACTTGGGACGCTATGAAGTGGATGGAGACAAGGTCTTTCTCTTGGTTCAGGAAAATACCCTCAATCAAGAGACCAATGATCAATTTGAGTATCATAAAAAATATGCAGATTTTCATCTGTTAGTAGCAGGGCATGAATATTCTGCCTATGGTAGCCAGATGGTTGATGAGGCAGTGGCTTTTGATGAAGAGGCAGATATCGGCTTTGTTCATTGTCAAAATCGTTATCCTCTCTTGTTGGGTTACCATAATTTTGCGATTTTCTTTCCAGGAGAGGCCCATCAGCCAAATGGCTATGCGGGTCTGGAAGAAAATGTCAGAAAGTATCTTTTTAAAGTTTTAATAGACTAGTCCTAGGCTAGCGAGATTTTTGAGTGTGCCAGGCTGGCAGAGAAAGGAGAAACTTATGTCAGATAAAGGAACAGGACTCATCAGAGCTATATTTGATACGGATAATTTTTTCATGCAAATCTGTGAGAAAATCCTAGATTTGATGACGGTCAATCTTCTCTTTCTCTTGTCTTGTCTGCCCTTGGTGACCATTGGGGTTGCCAAGATCAGCCTCTATCAAACACTTTTTGAAATCAAGGGAAACCGTCGGGTAAAAGTAATCAGAACTTACACTCGAATCTTTCGAGAAAATTGGAAGCAAGGACTCAAACTGGGCTTGCTGGAATTGGCTTTAGTCGGCTTCAGTCTCTTTGACCTCCTGCTTTTTCGGACGCAGGAAGCCCTGTCTTTCCAAGTTTTAAAGGCGGTTTGTTTTGGAATGATTATTTTTACAATCCTGCTTTCTCTTTGCGTTTATCCCTTGGCTGGTAAATTTCTCATGTCTTTTAGAGACATTTTACAGACCAGCCTAGTGATTGTAAGTCTGAATTTTCCTTGGTTTGTTGTCATGATGGCGGTTGTAGCTGCGATCCTTGTCATCATCTATAGTTCAGGCTTTGTGTTGCTGTTAGGATTTTCCCTCTTTGCCTTTATCGGCTTTGCAGGTCTGGCTTTTTTGCAGCTTCCTATTTTGGAAAAAATCTTCGCTAAATACAGCAGTCTATAATCTACAATTAGTACATTTGGAGAAAATTTGAAAATGAAAGATTTAAAGAAATATCACGGCGTCATACCGGCTTTTTATGCCTGTTATGACGAGGAGGGTGAAATCAGCCCGGAGCGGACTCGCGCTTTGGTGGAGTATTTCATCGACAAGGGCGTGCAAGGTCTCTATGTCAACGGCTCGTCAGGCGAATGTATCTACCAGAGCGTGGCCGACAGAAAAGTAATTTTGGAAGAAGTAATGAAAGTTGCTAAGGGCAAACTGACCATCATTGCTCACGTAGCCTGCAATAATACTAAAGACAGTATTGAGTTAGCCAAACACGCTGAAGCTCTAGGAGTTGATGCCATTGCGGCTATTCCGCCGATTTATTTCCGTCTGCCAGAATACTCTGTCGCTCAGTACTGGAATGATATCAGTGCGGCTGCCCCACATACCGATTTTGTGATTTATAATATTCCGCAATTGGCTGGTGCAGCGCTAACTCCGAGTCTTTATAAGGAAATGCTGAAAAATGAGCGCGTGATTGGGGTGAAAAATTCCTCTATGCCAGTTCAGGATATCCAAACTTTTGCAGCACTTGGAGGCAGTGACCATTTGGTCTTTAACGGTCCAGATGAGCAGTTCTTGGGCGGTCGTCTCATGGGAGCGGCAGCTGGAATTGGTGGCACCTACGGGGCTATGCCAGAGCTCTTCCTCAAGCTTAATCAACTGATTGCAGACAAGGAACTAGAAAGAGCCAAAGAGTTGCAGTTTGCCATTAACGACATTATCGGCAAGCTAACTAGTGCTCACGGCAATATGTATGCTGTTATCAAAGAAGTTCTCAAGCTCAACGAAGGACTGACTATCGGCTCTGTCCGTGCTCCTTTGACACCAGTCGTAGACGCAGACCGTCCAGTCGTAGAAGCAGCAGCGGCCTTGATTCAAGAAACTAAGAAGCGCTTCCTCTAAAAAGAAAGAAGGATGCTTATGGGAAATTATGTTACGATTGACATTGGCGGTACCAATATCAAATACGGCCTGATAGACGACCACGAAACGTTGGTAGAAGCCCATGAAATACCTACGGAAGCCCATAAGGGTGGTCCAGAGATTATGCGTACGGTTCAAAAGATAGTTGCTGATTATGTGCAGGCTGGTTCAATTGAGGGGATTTGTATCTCCTCAGCTGGCATGGTCGATCCAGACAAGGGAGAAATCTTTTACGCTGGTCCTCAGATTCCTAACTATGCTGGGACGCAATTTAAGAAGGTCTTAGAGGAGGAATTTTCCATTCCTTGCGAGATTGAGAACGACGTCAACTGTGCCGGTCTGGCTGAGGTCATGTCTGGCCATGGTAAGGGAGCAAAAATTGCTGTCTGCCTGACAATTGGGACAGGGATTGGAGGCTGTTTAGTAGCGGATGGGCAAGTTTTTCACGGCTTTAGCAACTCAGCCTGCGAAGTAGGCTATCTCCACCTGCCGGATGGGGCTTTTCAGGATGTAGCTTCTACCACAGCCTTGGTTCAATATGTCGCTGACTTGCACGGAGATGATCCCTCTCTCTGGAATGGTCGCAGGATTTTCAAAGAAGCGACCGAGGGCAATCCCTTCTGTATCAAAGGAATTGACCGCATGGTAGGCTATCTGGGGCAGGGCATTGCCAATATCTGCTATGTCGTCAATCCGGAAATCGTCATCTTGGGCGGTGGTATTATGGGACAAGAGGCTATCCTCCGACCGCGTATCCAAGCGGCTCTCAAGGATGCTCTGGTACCGAGCATAGCTGAGAAGACCAAACTAGCCTTTGCCTATCACCAAAATACGGCAGGCATGTTCGGAGCCTACTACCACTTTAAAAATAAACATCAGTAATCCAAGCAAACCTGGGGGTGACCTCAGGTTTCTTGTGTTTTAGTAATGCTTCTTCCATCGATAGTTAGCCGACTTTCAAGTGGCTGGGGTGAGTTGGGTCTGGTTCAGATTTTAAGGAGTTACATAGGAAACCAGTACAACCAGAATCTTACTCTAAGTCAGTTTAGTCATTGTTTAGAGTAAGGCTGTAAAGAACATGCAAAAAATCCAACAGGTTTCTGCTGGATTTTATTGATGTCTACGGTAATAACCGTTAAGTTTGTGGTTTTCCCAGTAACTATTGAAGATTTTTTCCTTTCTCTCGCGGTCTATTTCTAGGAAAAAGGCGTAAAGTATGTCAATCATCAGCAACATTGGGAACTGAGCTGAGATTCGTTGGATAAACTGGGGTTTATTTTGAATTGCAACTGGGATGATTTCTGAAAAGTCTTCTTTAATCAAATCAGGCTGACCAGTGATTAACACAGTCTTGGCTCCCATGCCCTTAGCATCAATCAGGCTGTCAATAATGGATGGGGTTTGACCTGAAAGAGAAAAGCCGATGACTAGGCAGTTTTTGTCTAAAATGCTCGTTGTCCAAGCAAAGCCATCCGCATCTGTCAGGGCTTCACAAATAACCCCTAAGCGCATGAAGCGTAGTTTCATATCGCGAGCGACGAGCCCCGAGCTTCCCGTGCCAAAAAAATAGACACGATCTGCTTTTTCAATCAGCTGGGCTACGCGCTCCAATCTTTTTTCGTCAATCAAGTCCTCGGTTTGTTGCCGAATTTGAATATAGTTGCGTAGGACTTGGCGGGACGAATCATTTTTCAGATTTGTATGCTCCGTTTTGCTAATTTTCAGTTGTTGGAGATATTGGAAGTTGAACTCCCGATAGCCCTTAAAGCCACATTTTTTTGCAAAACGGGTCAAGGCCGCCTGTGAGATGTGCAAGGTTTGCGCTACTTCGAGGGAGGACAGATCCCCTTCTATATCGGTCGGATTCAAAAAATAGTCGGCAATCCGCTTTTCGACATCGGTCATAGTGTCGTAACAGCTTTCGATGATGGCCAAGATATTTTGCTGGTGTCTCATGATGGGTCACTTTCTTTGGTCAAAATAATAAAAACGTATTTTCATTATAACATGGTTTAGCGGAAATAAAGCGTTTACAAAACCGATAATTGTCAGATCTGGCTTTCCATTAAAGTATGAGCAGACTGTAATCTCAACATTTATAGATATTATGACCGCCTTTTTCTGAAGAGGTATTTCCTGAAGTTTGCGTCGGATGAAAGAAAAAGTGATATAATTTACACAAGTAATGTTCCAAGTTTGGATCTGAAGCAAGGGAGATAGGAGCTACTGTCAATTACAGCTTCTAATCCGTTCAAGCATTTTATCCAGCTTTTGGAAATCAGTAAAGCTATATTGTGAGGTTTTTTATGCGAATCAATGAACTAGGCCAGCCTATTGGAGAGGCTCTGCCAGATTTTAAGCCAGGGGACTTACCTAAGCTAGAGCGAATAGAAGGTCAGTATGTTGTCATTGAGCGGTTGTCCAAAGACAAGCATAGAGCAGATTTATACGAAGTATATGGTCCGGATTCACCTGCGGACATGTGGACTTATCTCTTTCAAAATGCTGCTCAGAGTCAGGAGGAGTGGGATAGCTTGCTGGATCGGATGCTGGCAGCTCAGGATCGTTTCCACTATGCCATTGTGGACAAGGAGAGTGGCAAGGCGCTGGGGACCTTCGCTTTAATGAGGATTGACCGAGGCAACCGTGTCATTGAAGTGGGGTCTGTGACCTATTCGCCCAAGTTGAAGCGCACCAGACTAGCTACGGAAGCTCAATATTTACTGGCTCGCTATGTCTTTGAAGAGCTGGAGTATCGCCGCTACGAATGGAAATGCGATTCACTCAATCAGCCCTCAAGGCGAGCGGCAGAGCGGCTTGGTTTTACCTACGAAGGCACCTTCCGTCAGGCGGTTGTCTATAAGGGGCGCAACCGAGACACTGATTGGCTCTCCATGATTGATAAGGACTGGCCAGCTGTCAAGAGTCGTTTGGAGAAATGGCTGAGTCCAGACAATTTTGATGAAAAGGGACAGCAAATAAAAGCCTTGTCTGAGTTTTGACATTTGATTGAGAGTGGGCCAGAAATCGGTAATTCGTTAGAATTCGATTTCGTCGTCCCACCTCCGCACAGTTGAGTAGGGCTGTAAAAACTGATGAAATCAGCCTAGTAGAGCCCACTCAACCACTGCGTCTTGCTTGACATCCAAAGACAATTGAGAGCTAGGACTTTTGTCCCAGACTCTTTTTGCTTTTTAATTTTGATAAAAAGCGAGAATTTTCTGATAAATTTTGGTATAATAAAACGAACTACAGATAAAGGATGAGAGAGAATGACTTTAGTTTATCAATCAACACGCGATGAGAAGAATAGAGTAACAGCCAGCCAGGCGATTTTACAAGGCTTGGCAACAGATGGTGGTCTGTTTACGCCCATTGCCTATCCGCAGGTCGATTTGGACTTTGCCAAGCTTAAGGATGCTTCTTATCAGGAAGTAGCCAAGCTGGTTTTGTCTGCTTTTTTGGATGATTTTTCTGAAGCAGAGCTGGACCACTGTATCAACCATGCCTACGACAGCAAGTTTGACGATGCGGCGATTGCTCCCTTGATCAAGCTGGATGGCCAGTATAATCTAGAGCTTTTCCACGGAGCGACCATTGCCTTTAAGGATATGGCTCTGTCGATTCTGCCTCATTTGATGACAACCGCAGCCAAAAAGCACGGCTTGGAAAACAAAATTGTCATTCTGACAGCAACTTCTGGAGACACAGGCAAGGCGGCTATGGCAGGCTTTGCGGACGTTCCTGGGACAGAAATTATCGTCTTTTATCCCAAAGACGGTGTCAGCAAGGTCCAAGAGCTGCAAATGACGACTCAGACAGGTGCCAATACGCATGTGGTTGCCATTGACGGCAACTTTGACGATGCCCAGACCAATGTTAAGCACATGTTCAATGACACAGACCTACGAGCTCGTCTCTTGGAGCACAAACTGCAGTTTTCATCAGCTAATTCGATGAATATCGGCCGTTTGGTGCCGCAGATTGTTTACTATGTCTATGCTTATGCTCAGCTAGTGAAGACTGGGGAGATCACAGCAGGCGACAAGGTCAACTTTACCGTTCCAACGGGTAATTTTGGGAATATCCTAGCGGCCTACTATGCCAAACAAATCGGTCTTCCAGTTGGCAAGCTGATCTGTGCATCGAATGAAAACAATGTCCTGACAGACTTCTTCAAGACTCAGGTGTATGACAAGAAGCGGAGCTTCAAGGTGACGTCTAGTCCGTCCATGGATATTTTGGTTTCCTCTAACTTGGAGCGCTTGATTTTCCATCTGTCTGGTAACAGCGCTGAGAAAACAGCTGCCCTAATGGCGGCTCTCAATGAACATGGACAGTATGAATTGACAGACTTTGACGCTGAGATTTTAGAGCTCTTTGCGGCTGACTATGCGACAGAGGCAGAGACAGCAGCTGAAATCAAGCGGGTCTATCAAGCGTCTGACTATATCGAAGACCCTCATACAGCCGTTGCCTCTGCTGTTTATCAAAAATACTTGGCAGAGACTGGCGATCAGCGCAAGACTGTTATCGCATCAACTGCTAGTCCTTATAAATTCCCAGTTGTGGCCGTTGAGGCTGTGACCGATCAAACAGGACTCAGTGACTTCGAGGCTTTGAACCAACTGCACGAACTTTCTGGCGTAGCCCTGCCACCAGCTGTGGATGGCTTAGAAACAGCCCCAGTTCGCCACAAAACTACAGTCGCTGCCGACCAAATGCAGGCCGCAGTCGAGGATTACTTGGGATTATAAAGTTTGCTTAAAAAGACTAAAATCGGCTGGATATCTGGCTGATTTTTTAGTATCGTGGAGCCGTCAATCTTTTTGTAGTCCAAGAGCTTGGCAATCTCTAATATAGTTCTCTCATATACAGAAGAAGTTGTCATGTTATTTATGCTATACTAGAGTTATAAAATTAGCTTGGTGACAACCTAGCTGAAGTATCACCAAGCTATCATGCCTTTCGTGAGAGTTTCCGGAATGGCCTATCGAATCTGGGCGATAACTTTGCCTATGCTAACGCTCACTTTAGTGACGATTTTAGCCGAAGTGGTGCCCGTGTCTACAACATGTCTGCTAATACAGGTAGAGGAGCTCGTAAGGTAACGGCAGAGTTCGGCAAAGAAGCCAGCGAGCAGTTAGCTAAACATAGCGATGCTGCTGCGAGTACTTCTAAAGGAATTTCAAAAAAAGAATATAATTCGCTTCGCAAGAAAACACCAAGTCAAGAGATACGCGATCATGTCAATAATATTGATGGAGAAAAATTTGATCCAATTTATGGTTATCCAGTTGAAACCCTCGAAGCAGACCATATTGTCTCTATGAAAGAAATTACCGAAATGGATGGATTCTCTTCTCTATCTGATGTTGATAAAGTAGAGGTTTTGAATCTTGAGGATAATTTTATGGGATTAGGTAAACCTTCCAATAGTTCCAAAGGGGCTAAAACTTGGAGTGATTGGCAGGGGCATTCTAAATTAGGAGATATTCCGGCTGAGATAAGAGAAAAAATGATAGCTTTGGAGCGTGAAGCTAGAACGAAGCTACAAAATGAAATTTTCAGGAGGTTGAAAAATGACGGAAGTGCTTGATACAAAAGTAGAGAAGAATGGTCTGATCTTTTACGGGACATTCTCTGAAGGTCTTTTTGAGGAATGGCTCAAAGTTGTGAATGTACTGCCCTCAAAAGAACGAATACAAGATGGCCTGCTATTACAAATCGGTTTCAGCATATATAAAATTGTTCAATTGAATATGGACCAATTTAGGATAATGTCAGTCAACTATGAAACAAACCCTTTTAAAGAGTTTACTGATGATTTGACCTTGACTCTTTGGGTTCAGTCTGAACAAAGTACACTAGCTAAAGAGCTTAAGATTGAAGCTTCTGAAATCAGATTTGATGAGAAAATAGTGTTGGCCAAAGGTGTCTTTGAGTGCGAACATTACTATTTGCAGAGACAAGACACTGATCAAAAAGGCGATTCGGGCTGGTTTGTTGGCTATCAAAATCAAGATACTGATGATTTTGTCGGCATATATGCTTTTGAAATATTAAAAAAGAATCCAAAGCTAATAAAAGCTTTGATTCTACCTGCGGACTACCTAGTAGTAGTTAATGGTGGAGATATTCAGGCGATTCTGAATGAACAAGATGAAGAAATTTTTTCCGCTTCGTAGAGTTACTCGACTTGCTAGGGGATGATCAAGAGCCTGATTTATCTAATTTTCTAGGTAGCGAATGCGGAAAATAGTATCTAATGTTCTTGTCTATAAAGTGAAATGGAGGATAAAATGTTAGAAAACTTTGTAAAAGAGGCGGATATGCCCCAAGAAGTTATTGAAAAATGCAAAGATCAAGTTCCAGCTGAGTTAGTTCAAATTTGGCAGGAAGATGGTCTGGGAACCTTTTTAGATGGTTATCTAAAAGTCATCAATCCAGATGACTATCTTGAACTTCTCCAAGATAGTTATTTCAGAGGAGATGTCGCTTTTCCTATGTTCGTAACAGCATTTGGAGATATTATTACATGGGAAAAGAATGAATTTGTTGGTATTGTAAAATATAACCTTCAAGACTGCGACATTATTATAAAGAGCTTGAAATATTTTCTTAAGTATTTAGATAACTCATATGTGACTGATAACTTTGAACTGGATTTATATAGACAAGCTGTGTCAAAACATGGTCCCTTGTCTTATAACCAATGTTTCGGTTTTGTTCCTTTACTGGCCTTGGGAGGCGTAAAAGATGTGGATCATATGGATAAGGTAAAAGTCTTGGAGCACATTTACCTCATGTACCAGCTGACAGGCGGAGTAATGGACGATTAATAATGATGTAACCACCCTTTGGGGTGGTTTTCTTGTAGTTTGATAAAAGCTTGTACATACGGTTTATGGTATACTTGGATTATAGTGAAACGATGTTAAAATCCAAATCGGAGGATAAAATGGAAAAACAAATTAATGAAAAGATTATAGAGATCGTGCATCAAGTAAATGATATGATTCCAGTTGAGTGGGATGATTTGTATATTGTAATTGAAATGGACAAAACATTTAGTGGAGAAGTTTATTTTTATTTTAAATATAAGAATGAATATCACTATTATTTATACATTCCTAGAGATTTTGGTGTAGATAAATTCGAAATTTATAGTCAAACAGATCGATTGTTTGAGAAGTCGCAAGAATTAAAAAAGTATTTGTTGAGAACGACTTGGCAGATTGGTATATTTGTATCATTCATTTGGATGAAAATAATAAGTTATCAGTAGACTTTGACTACGCCCCGTGGTTAGAAAGTGGTTATGGGCTAAGTGCACGTATGGATTTCTTTGAGTATAAATACTTAGGCAAGCAACCAGCCAATGAAAAAGAACTAGAGCAGTTCAAGGCCATGGAAGCCTTCCGGCAGGAACATAATGGACAGTAGTTTGATTGGATTAGGAATTTTTGTGGATGACGACTTATAAAAAAATCATGAACATTGCTCTGCCGGCTATGGCGGAGAACTTTTTGCAGATGCTCATGGGAATGGTCGACAGCTATCTGGTGGCCAGTCTGGGGCTGATTGCGATTTCTGGTGTCTCGGTGGCCAGCAACATCATTACCATTTATCAGGCGATTTTTATCGCCCTGGGTGCTGCTATTTCCAGTCTTATCTCTAAGAGTCTGGCTCAGGGAGACAAAGAGCGTCTGGCTTATCATAGAGCTGAAGCTATCAAGTTGACGCTGCTTCTGAGTGCTTTCTTAGGCCTGCTTTCCCTGTTCTTTGGTAGGCAGATGATAAACCTTCTGGGGACAGAAAAGGAAGTGGCCGAGGCTGGTGGTCTGTATCTGGCTCTGGTTGGTGGGACTATTGTCCTGCTGGGCTTGATGACCTCCTTTGGAGCTCTGGTGCGGGTCACGCGCAATCCTCGATTTCCCATGTATGTCAGTCTTCTGACCAACGTCCTCAATGCCCTCTTTTCCAGTCTGGGCATTTATGTCTTTCAGCTAGGCATTATCGGTGTAGCGCTGGGGACGGTGCTGGCTCGCTTGATTGGTGTCTTCATACTTTGGCGGGAGCTGGATTTGTTCACTATCTGCTGGAGTTGGGGCTTAGATGGAGAGCTCTTGCGTCTGTCTCTACCGGCTGCTGGAGAGCGGCTCATGATGCGGGCGGGTGACGTAGTTATCATCGCCATTGTGGTCACCTTTGGAACGGATGCAGTAGCAGGGAATGCCATTGGTGAAGTTCTGACTCAGTTTAACTACATGCCAGCCTTCGGGGTCGCGACAGCAACGGTCATGCTGGCAGCCCATGCGGTTGGCGAGGGAGATATGCAAGCGGTCGGTCGGATTCGTCAGCGGAGTTTTTGGCTGTCTTTTGCTTGCATGCTGCCCTTGACTTTAGGGATTTTCGCCCTTGGTCGGCCGCTGACCTTGCTTTATACGGACAATAGCGGAGCTCTTGCAGCCAGTCTTTTAGTCATATTCTTTTCCTTGCTGGGCACTCCCATGACAGTAGGAACTGTGATTTACACAGCGGTTTGGCAGGGGCTGGGCAACGCCAGACTACCCTTTTATGCTACGACGATGGGTATGTGGTTGATCCGAATTATCGCTGGCTATTTGCTGGGCGTGACTTGTGGCTGGGGTCTGGCTGGAGTTTGGGTCGGCACCCTTTTGGACAATGGCTTCCGCTGGCTGCTTTTAAAAACCTTATATCATAGAAAAATGAGGAAAATCACATGACAACAACGTTTATCTGGGATTTGGACGGAACTTTGCTGGACTCTTACGATGCTATTTTGGCGGGAATTGAGGAAACCTATGCTCACTATGATTTGGACTTCGACAGGGCTAGTATTCACAGCTATATCCTAAAGCACTCTGTCCAGAAGCTCTTGGAGGAAGTGGCATCTGAGAAAGGTCTGGACGCTGCCGAGATGAATGTCTTTCGTGGAGCAAGTCTAAAGGAAAAGAATGCTCAGGTCCATCTGATGAAAGGAGCTGCGGAGATTCTGGCCTGGGCTGAAGAGCAGGGCATTGCCCAGTTCGTCTATACCCACAAGGGACTCAATGCTCATCAAATCCTGAAAGACTTGGGAATTCATAACTATTTTACAGAAATCGTCACAACAGCCAACGGCTTTGAGCGCAAGCCCCACCCAGAAGGTGTCGACTATTTAGTTGAGAAATATAGTCTAGACAAGCAGAAGACTTACTATATCGGTGACCGGACGCTGGATGTGGATGTTGCTGTTAACAGTGGCATCCAGATCATTAACTTCTGTGACTACCGACCGGAAATCAATCAGAAAATAGAGAAGTTGATGGATATCAAGCAATTATTTACAAAAGAAAAAGCAGACCAAAACTGATCTACTGTCAGTCTAGCCTGCTTTTTCTTTTACATATGCTCAATGTGAAGTTCCAGCAAGAACTCAAGAGCCTCGGGAGTGCAGTTTTCTTTTTCAATTGCGAAACCAGTGCTCTCCCCTATCAAGATATAAAAATCTTGCTTTGTCATAATGACCTTGACAATATCATCATAGGTATAGTGAAATTCTCCGCGTATATTTCTTGCGATAAAAGCATCTCTGTCAAATATCAGAGTGACTTCCATGTTCTGAAATAAAGGATTTTTTTGATAAGCCCTCTTTATCTGAAAGTCCGTGCCAAAGTACATTACTGGGAATATAATCAAAGATGTAAATAGCACGGTAAAGAAAGAAAAGCGCCTCAGGTTTTCAGGTAGGAAGGTTAGATAGAGAGCCAGGATTCCTATAAAGATGAGAATATTTAGTAAAAATCCTTTTCCACGTATGAAAACAGACCATGCAAATCGTTGATAGACTTCCTCAGTCACAAGAGTTGGAATGGTTATTGGGAACATCTTTTACCTCCTAGTTTTTATTATTATAACATACAGGAATTATTAAAATCACTTTTAAATTTTCCACGCCGCCTTTTCTGTCTTTGCCCACCTTTCGTGTTATAATAAACCTATGGAAAAAAAGAATAAATTATTATTAATCGACGGTTCGTCCGTTGCTTTTCGCGCTTTTTTTGCGCTTTATAATCAAATCGACCGTTTCAAGAGTCCATCGGGTTTGCACACCAATGCCATTTATGGCTTCCACCTCATGCTCAATCATCTCTTGGAGCGCGTGCAGCCGACTCATATCCTAGTCGCTTTTGATGCTGGCAAGACGACCTTCCGGACCGAGATGTATGCTGACTATAAGGCAGGTCGGGCCAAGACACCGGATGAATTTCGTGAACAGCTGCCCTTTATCCGAGAGATGCTGCAGCACCTAGGCATTCACTACTACGACTTGGCTCGGTACGAGGCGGATGACATCATTGGAACCTTGGACAAGATGGCTGAAAAGACGACTGTGCCTTACGATGTGACCATTGTCAGCGGCGATAAAGACTTGATTCAGCTGACGGATGATAATACTGTGGTGGAAATTTCCAAGAAAGGTGTGGCCGAGTTTGAGGAGTTTACACCAGCCTATCTCATGGAAAAGATGGGTATCACGCCTGAGCAGTTCATCGACCTCAAGGCGCTGATGGGCGATCAGTCAGATAATATCCCTGGCGTGACCAAGATTGGTGAGAAAACCGGCCTCAAGCTCCTCTTGGAGTATGGCTCTTTGGAAAATCTCTATGAAAATATCGACCAGCTCAAGGCTTCCAAGATGAAGGAAAATCTGATCAATGACAAGGACAAGGCCTTCCTATCTAAAACCCTAGCCACTATCAATACTCAGGCTCCAATTGAAATCGGACTGGATGATTTGGTTTATAAGGGTCCGCAGCTAGAGGCCCTGAGCAAGTTCTATGACGAGATGGGCTTCAAGCAGCTCAAGGCTCAGCTAGGAACGGCTCAGGCTCCTGTAGAAGTCAAACCCATTGAGTTTACCAAAGTGACCGAGGTGACAGCAGATATGCTGGCACCAGAGCAATTCTTCTATTTTGAAATCTTGGGTGACAACTACCACAAGGAAGAGATTGTTGGTCTTGCCTGGGGCGATAGCCGTCAGATTTATGTCGGCACCAACGATTTACTGCAGCAGCCTCTCTTTCAGGAATTTTTGGAAAAAACAGCTCTGAAAACCTACGACCTTAAGCGAACTAAGGTATTGCTCAGTCATTACGGCATTGAACTGCCAGCAGCATCCTTTGATGCGCGTCTAGCCAAGTATCTGCTTTCGACGGTCGAGGACAATGAGCTGGCGACTATTGCTCGCCTCTACGGCCGAACAATTCTGCCGACTGATGATGAGGTTTATGGCAAGGGTGCCAAGCGTGCTCTGCCAGAGCAAGAGCAGCTCTTTGAGCATCTGGCTCGTAAGGTTCAAGTACTGCTGGAAACAGAAGAGCCTATGCTGGAACAGCTCCGTGCCCACGACCAGCTGGATTTGTTGCTTGAAATGGAGCAGCCGCTGGCTTTTGTCTTAGCCAAGATGGAGATTGCGGGAATCAAGGTTGAGCGGGAAACCCTGCAGGGCATGCAGGCAGAAAATGAAAAGACGCTGGAAAGTCTGACTCAGGAGATTTATGATCTGGCTGGTCAGGAATTCAATATCAACTCACCTAAACAGCTGGGAACCATTCTCTTTGAGGATATGGGACTGCCACTGGAGTACACAAAAAAGACCAAGACAGGCTACTCGACAGCTGTGGATGTGCTGGAGCGCTTAGCGCCGATTGCACCGATTGTGTCTAAGATTCTGGAATACCGTCAAATCAGCAAGCTCCAGTCTACTTATATCATCGGACTACAGGAGGCGATAGCAGCTGATGGCAAGATTCACACTCGCTATGTTCAGGATTTGACTCAGACGGGCCGCCTGTCCTCGGTTGACCCCAACCTGCAGAATATCCCTGTTCGCTTGGAGCAGGGGCGCCTTATTCGCAAGGCCTTTGTGCCAGAGTGGGCAGACAGTGTGCTACTCAGCTCGGATTATTCCCAGATTGAGCTGCGGGTGCTGGCTCACATTTCGCAGGACGAGCATCTGATTGCTGCCTTTCAGCACGGAGAAGACATTCACACGGCTACAGCCATGCGGGTCTTTGGTATTGAAAAGGCAGAGGATGTGACGCCTAATGACCGCCGCAATGCCAAGGCTGTCAACTTCGGAGTGGTCTATGGAATTTCCGACTTCGGTCTGGCCAATAACCTCGGCATTTCCCGCAAGGCTGCCAAAGATTATATTCAAACTTATTTTGAGCGCTTCCCTGGTATCAAGAATTATATGGAAACCATCGTCCGTGAAGCGCGTGATAAGGGCTATGTGGAGACTATTTACCATCGCCGTCGCTCCTTGCCGGACATCAATTCCCGCAACTTTAACATCCGAAATTTTGCGGAGCGCACAGCTATTAACAGCCCGATCCAAGGCTCCGCCGCAGACATTCTCAAAGTTGCTATGATTAATCTGGATCGAGCTCTAACAGAGAAGAATTTCAAGTCTCGCATGCTCTTGCAGGTTCACGATGAAATCGTGTTGGAAGTGCCAAATGACGAGCTAACAGCCGTCCGCCAGTTAGTCAAAGCAACCATGGAATCCGCGATTGAGCTGGCCGTTCCACTAGTAGCTGATGAAAATGCCGGCCAAACTTGGTACGAGGCGAAGTAAGATAAGATACAAAGAGCGTCAAAACCGACTGAAAATTAGGCAGCCGGACGAAGGAGCGATGCACCTAGAACGGATTATCGATTTTCCAAGGTTTTAGCTCGTGTTCAGTTTAAGATATCAAGGGCGTAAAACACAAAGTGAAAATAGAAAGCTGACATAGAGAGTAGGACAGAAATCGGTAATTCGTTAGAATTCGATTTCGTCGTCCCACCTCCGCACAGTTGAGTAGGGCTGTAAAAGCTAATGAAATCAGCGTAGTAGAGCCCACTCAACCACTGCGTCTTGCTCGACAATTCAAAGACAATTGAGAGGATAGGACTTTTGTCCCAGACTCGAGGAAAACCATCTTTTTTGTACCGCATTTGGCTAATATATAATTGTAAAAAAGTTGAAAATTATTTATAAAACAGGAGGAACATTATGACTTACCATTTTCAAAATCCTAGCGATGCCATCGTCAAGCATTATTTGAAAAACAGCAAAGTGATTGCTGTTGTTGGACTGTCTGACCGCGAAGAAACGACCAGTAACCGTGTGTCCAAGGAGATGCAGGAGCGAGGCTATCGCATTATTCCAGTCAATCCACGGGCAGCGGGCAGTCAGATTTTTGGTGAAACTGTTTATGCCAGTCTCAAAGATATCCCTTTCCCAGTGGATATTGTCGATGTTTACCGTCGTAGCGAGTTTTTGCCAGATGTGGCGCGTGATTTTCTGGAAGCAGATGCCAAGATTTTCTGGGCTCAGTTGGGCTTGGAAAATGAAGAAGCTGAGCAGATTTTACGGGCAGCTGGTCGCGAAGATATCGTTATGGATCGCTGCATCAAACGCGAGCATACCCGCTTGATTCTAGGCGAATAAATGGCCAAGTTAGTCATCATTCGTGGCAATTCCGGCTCTGGCAAGTCGAGTCTGGCCAAGAAACTGCAGGCACACTATGGCCGAGGGACTCTTTTGATTGCGCAGGACACAGTTAGACGGGACATGCTCAAGGAAAAAGTAGAGCCAGGGAATTTGTCTATTGACCTGACAGAGACATTGGCACGCTTCGGTTACGAACATGATTTGCTGGTCTTGGTAGAAGGTTTCTATGAGACAGATATTTATGGGCACATGCTAGAGCGGTTGCGGACTTTGTTTGCTTCTCAGACTCTAGCCTATTACTATGATTTGACTTTTGAAGAAACCGTCCGCCGCCATCGGACTAGAGTAAAACAAGAAGAATTCACCCCATCCGACATGAAGCGCTGGTGGAAAGACCGAGACTTCTTAGGCTGGCAAGAAGAATCATTCTTTAGGAACGAAGATTCTCTAGAAGCAGCCTTTGAGCGGATCGTTCAGGATTTAGAGGAAATTTGAAACGAAGCGAGAGTGGGACAGAAATCGGTAATTCGTTAGAATTCGATTTCGTCGTCCCACCTCCGCACAGTTGAGTAGGGCTGTAAAAGCTGATGAACTCAGCGTGGTAGAGCCCACTCAACCACTGCGTCTTGCTCGACAATCCAAAGACAATTGAGAGGCTAGGGCTTTTGTCCCAGCCTCGTTTTTGCATTAAAAAGGTATTTCATAAATTTCAGATAAATATTGAGAAAAATATTACACAAAATGTTGACAAAATTATTTCATAGGATTACAATTAGATTACAAAATATTTCTTTTGTTACAAAAAGCTTTAAAGAATATATTTTAGTGGGGTAAGATGTCCCCTATGCAAGCCAACATCGCTACTATCGTTTAGCAAATTGATGATAAACCGACAAGGAGATTCCATTATGAAACGTAGTAAACTTATTTTATTGACAGCCACTGCCTTGTGCTCTGCTTTCCTGCTTGCAGCTTGTAGTTCTAAGCCATCTACGAAGGTGAACAGCAGTTCCACTTCCCAGACTTCTCAGATATCTAAGACTAGTAGCTCAGGCGAGTCCTCCACCAAACCATCAGCTAAGCAAAGTTCTGCTTCCAACGAATCAAAAGCATCCTCTACTACTAAGCTTTCTAGCGACCAGAGTGTTTCCAGTCAAGTTGAGAAACCTGTGGACAACAAGACTTCAGCAGATTTAAATACTCCAACAACTTCCGGTATAGATGTCAATGCTCTAGCAAATGATGATTTCTCTAGCATTGCAGGTACTTGGCAAGACGATTTGGGCAACCAATTAGTTTTTGATGCAAATGGATTAGTAACATTGCAACGTAATAATGGTGAGACATTGAACCATAACGTTATTTATAATGGTCATGTAGAAGGAGATAAGTTTAGAGCTGATTTTGGTTATAATGGAGCAGGCAGTAGTGATCCTTTATTCGCTGTTCCAGTGGGCGTAGCATTGCCACTTAATGGTGCTCCAGCGCCTAAAGAACAAATCATGCTTGGAAGTGATGCAATCTCTTCTGCACAGCATCCCTACTATCGAGTAGCAAATTGATGATAAACTGATAAGGAGATTTCATTATGAAACGTAGTAAATTTATTTTATTGACAGCCACTGCCTTGTGCTCTGCTTTCCTGCTCGCAGCCTGTAGCTCTAAACCTTCCACGGAGGCTAGTAGTTCTACCTCTCAGAGCTCTAAGATTAGCAGTTCTAGCAAGTCTTCGACTAAACCATCAGCTAAGCAAAGTTCTGCTTCCAACGAAGCAAAAGCATCCTCTACTACCAAGCCTTCTAGCGACCAGAGTGTTTCCAGCCAGGCTGAGAAGCCCGTGGAAAACAAGACTTCAGCAGATTCGAACACTCCAACAACTCCGGCTACTCCAGTGGCTCCAACAACTTCCGGTATGGATGTCAATGCTCTAGCAAATGGCGATTTCTCTAGCATTGCTGGTACTTGGCAAGACGATTTAGGCAACCAATTAGTATTTGATGCAAATGGCTTGCTGTCCCATACTTACAGAGGAAATGAGTCAAGCGACTACACTTTGACAAATAGTCAAGTATATGAAGGTAAGTTTGGAGCGTTTTTAACTCATAAATCAGGGAATGAAGTGGCCTCCTTCACAGCCATTCCTAAAGGAGCTCGTCTTTATGATACTGGAAGTGAAAATCCGAAAGAACGCATTTTAGTGGGGCAAGATTTCACTTACGCATCTCAACATCCCTACTATCGAGTAGCGAATTGATGTGTTGAATGATGAGAATCGTGGTGCGTGTGGCGTTCCGAGATGCTCGTCATGCTGACAATATAAAAACAAGGAACAGAATTGATTGCTGTTCCTTTTTCTCTGTTTTATAAGGAAAGTTTGCTAGCAGGACTGTTTTGGATTATTTTTTGTAAAAAGGCTCTTTCTTCTCCAAAAAATTGGTACAATAAAAGAAAGCGTTTTAATCGAATAATGAGGTAGTAACGATGAAAATATCTTTAGAAGAAATTCAAAGAGTTGCCAACCAAGGCCCTTTCTATCCAGACTGGGACTCTCTTGCGACCTATCAAGTTCCCCACTGGTTCAAAAGGGCTAAGTTTGGGATTTTTATCCACTGGGGACTTTACAGCCTTCCTGCCTTTGGGAGCGAGTGGTACTCTCGAAATATGTACATCCAGGGTACGGCAGAGTTTGACCATCATATCAAAACTTATGGACCCCACAAAGAGTTCGGATACAAGGATTTTATCCCACTCTTTACTGCCGAAAATTTTCATGCGGACGAGTGGCTGCGCATCTTTAAAGAAGCGGGAGCTCAATATATTTTTCCAGTGGCGGAGCATCACGACGGCTTCCAGCTTTATGCCAGTCAGCTCTCTCCTTTTAATAGTGCGGAAATGGGACCAAAACGTGATATCTTGGGGGAATTGAGTCAGGCAGCTCAAAGAGAGCAAGTTCATTTTTGTACTTCCTCCCATCGGGCAGAGCATCACTTTTTCTTTTCGCATGGAAAGGAGTTTGCCAGTGACATTGCCAGCGAAGTCAGTCGCGAGGAACTCTACTGGCCGGCTATGCCAGAGCCGGACCACCATGATTTGTTTGGTCAGCCTTATCCGAGTCAGGAGTTTCTAGATGATTGGCTCCTGCGGACTTGTGAGCTGGTCCGAGATTACCAGCCTGAGATTTTGTATTTTGACTGGTGGATTCAGCATGCAGCATTTAAAGAGCACATGAAGCTTTTTGCGGCCTATTATTATAATTTAGGTGCGGCCTATGGGAAGCAGACTAGCATTTGCTACAAGCATGATGCGCTGGCTTTTGGTGCGGGGATTGTGGAAGTGGAACGCGGTGGTTTCGCAGAGATCCAGCCCTTCACTTGGCAGACGGATACGGCTATTGCGCGAAATTCTTGGGGCTACACAGAGAACCTTGACTATAAGTCAGCTAAAGAAATCATCCAGACCTTGATTGATGTCGTGTCCAAAAATGGGAATTTGTTGCTCAATATCGGGCCAAAAGGAGACGGGGCGATTCCAGAAAAAGATCAAGAAATCTTGAGAGAGATCGGGGTTTGGCTCCAAGTGAATGGCCAAGCGATCTATGATTCACGCGCGTGGAGGCAATTTGGAGAAGGACCAACGCAGCCAGCTAGTGGGCCGTTTTCAGATGGAAGCGCCGTGATTTACACGAGTCAGGATTCCCGTTTCACGGCCAAGGGCGGAGCGGTGTATGCCTTTCTGATGGAACCTGTAGCAAATCAGTGGCTGACGATTCAGGCCTTGGCTGACGAAAGAGAAAATCCCGCGTCTCGCTTTCATGGCATCATAGAAGAAGTGTCCTTGTTAGGTTATGAAGAACCACTCAATTGGGAACAAACGCCCCAAGGTTTGCGTCTTTTCATGCCGAGTGTAGCAGACGACTTACCCTTGGTACTGAAAGTCCAACTGCGTTAAATCTAGACGAAAAAATGAGGCTGGGACAAAAGTCCTAGCCTCTCAATTGTCTTTGGATTATCGAGCAAGACGCAGTGGTTGAGTGGGCTCTACTACGCTGATTTCATCAGCTTTTACAGCCCTACTCAACTGTGCGGAGGTGGGACGACGAAATCGAATTCTAACGAATTACCGATTTCTGTCCCACTCTCATTTTACTTACTTAGTGATTTTAAATTTTCATAAAAGAGCACCCGAGCTGTTGTGATGTAAGGATAGGCCACGACTCCAGCGATTCCCAGTGTGATACCGATCAGGATATACCAGCCGATAAAGCTAAGATCCAGCAAGAAACGTTTCCATTTATAGCCTTTCATCATGCGTCTGCTTTGCACAATGACTTGCCAAGGACCTTGGTAGGTGCCTGTACTCAGCTGATCATAAAGGATGAAGTCGGTTTGAGAGTAAGCATAGTTTGCCATCAGGAAGACTGCCGTACCAGCCAAGACAATGAGAGTGCCGAGAAACATCATGGGAGCATGGCTGACGATTTGCTCCACCTCAGGACTAGCGGCTGTCAATTGGGACAAATCGGATATTTTCCCATAAATAGCTAGCACCTTGTAACTGCTGAAAATAAGGAAAAATGAACCAACAAGACTGATAGAATTCCACAGCAAGAGGAGGATGCTTTTAGTCAGTTGTGTGATAAAAATCGGTGAAAAAAGCTCGGCAGAAAAGATTCGGCCAATATCCGTAAAGCCAACTGTATCGCGTTTTTTCCGGACGACTTCCATCATGCTGAAGCTAGCAGATAAAAAGAGCAGGGCGATGATAAATTCTACGATTTGTGGAAAAATTTGACGACCAAAAATTACAACAAAGGCCTGATTGATCTCCAACTGGGGGACAATTTCCTCTAAATGACGGTTAGGTGACAGATAGGTAGATAAAATGGTTACCAGAGTTGGAATGGCAAAGAGCGAGTAAATGCCATTGGTTTGATTTCGGATAGTGCGTGCCTGGGCACGTATTTCGCTTAAATTCATACAGACCTCCATTTCATGATTTTTATTATACCACATATCGTGACAGACAAGACTTTTTTTGGTAAAATCATACGGTATCTTATGAGCGCTCGTCGCTTATTTTATAGAAGAAAATAGCTGGGACTGTTTTTCCCAGCAGGAGGAAACATGTCAGATTCACCGATTCAGTATCGTTTGATCAAAAAAGAAAAGCACACAGGTGCTCGTTTGGGGGAGATTATCACGCCTCACGGAACCTTCCCAACGCCTATGTTTATGCCGGTCGGAACTCAGGCTACGGTCAAGACCCAGTCGCCAGAAGAGCTCAAGCAAATGGGTTCTGGTATCATCTTGGCCAATACTTACCACCTCTGGTTGCGGCCGGGTGATGAGCTGATTGCCCGTGCAGGTGGCCTACACAAGTTCATGAACTGGGACCAGCCTATTCTGACCGATAGTGGTGGCTTTCAGGTTTACTCTCTAGCTGACAGCCGCAACATCACAGAAGAAGGAGTAACCTTTAAGAACCACCTCAATGGTTCCAAGATGTTCCTGTCGCCAGAAAAGGCTATCTCTATCCAGAACAACCTAGGTAGCGACATCATGATGTCCTTTGATGAATGCCCGCAGTTCTACCAGCCTTATGATTATGTTAAGAAGTCGATTGAGCGGACTAGCCGTTGGGCGGAGCGTGGACTCAAGGCCCACAGACGTCCGCATGACCAAGGTCTCTTTGGGATTGTTCAGGGCGCTGGCTTTGAAGATTTGCGCCGCCAATCTGCTCAAGACTTGGTCAGCATGGATTTCCCAGGCTACTCTATTGGAGGTCTCGCTGTCGGTGAGTCTCACGAAGAGATGAATGCGGTGCTGGATTTCACAACGCCCTTGCTGCCTGAAAACAAACCTCGCTATCTCATGGGAGTTGGAGCGCCAGATAGCTTGATTGACGGTGTTATCCGCGGGGTTGATATGTTTGACTGCGTTCTGCCGACTCGGATTGCCCGAAACGGTACCTGTATGACCAGCGAGGGTCGTCTGGTTGTCAAAAATGCCCAGTTTGAGGAAGATTTCACACCGCTGGATCATGACTGTGATTGCTACACTTGTACAAACTATACGCGGGCCTATATCCGCCACTTGCTCAAGGCTGACGAGACCTTTGGACTTCGCTTGACAAGTTACCACAATCTTTACTTCTTAGTAAACCTTATGAAGAAAGTTCGCCAAGCTATTATGGATGATAACTTGTTAGAATTCCGTGAAGATTTTGTCGAGCGCTACGGCTACAACCGCTCTAAGAGAAATTTCTAAGAGTCTTCAGTGAAGGGGAAAAATATGTCTGATGAAGGAAAATTGTTGGAAAGCTTGGTAGACTACCTGTCGGATGGTCAAAAGCACGCTTTGCGTATTTATGGTCATGGTGCTTCGGGTAAGTCAACTTTTGCTAGAAAACTCCAGCTAGCCTTGGATGAGGAAGGAACCAATCTTTTGGAAACAGATCCTTATGTAATTACTGGGGAGCATCGCGATTTGCTCAGTGCTAAAGACTTTCCTCATCAAAAGGTAACGGCTTGTATTCCAGCCGTTCATGAACTCAGCAGTCTGGAGCGCGATATTTGTGCTTTGCAGTCTGGTCTGGATATTCTCACCATTGGTAAAGCTTGGTCACCGAGTTTGCGTTTGTCAGCTCAAAAGCCGATTCTAATAGTAGAAGGCATGTCAGCGGCTTTTTTGCCTAAAGGCTTGTTTGATCTATCTATTTGCTTTTATACAGATGAGGAGATAGAGCTAGGGCGCCGCTTGGCTCGGGATGTAGCTGTGCGAGAACGTAGACCGGAGTGGATAGAGCAGACGCATTTAGATCGGAGAGAGCAATATCAGCACTTTTATCAACTCTATCTAGTGGCTGCAGACCTTGTCATCTGCCAGTCGGACAACAGCTTTCGCATCGAAAAGGACAGCACCTTGTTATAAGACAAAGTAGCCAAGGGTAAATTTTAATTTTCAATCTCACTGATGTGCGTCAGTGGGATTTTGTATTTTCTGAATACAAACTCGAATAAATAGGTGAAAAAGTCTAAATTTTCTTCTAGATAATGGCTTACAAGGCTTATAAATTACTTAGAAAACACTTTCATAAAAAATTATCCTAAAAATCCTTAAAAAACTTGCTCAAATCCCTTGCAATGCTTGGTTCTTTGTGTTAAGATACTATGGTGCTGTGTAAAACAGTCTTTAGCTTTGATGCAAGAGGTTGCGACACGCTCGGTTGCATTGCCACGCAACCACCTGTCGGTTTTCTTGTGGAGCTAGCCTATTATCTTAAATAGACGAAAAGGAGAAAAAAGATGGCAAACAAAAAAATCCGCATCCGTTTGAAAGCTTACGAACATCGTACACTTGATACAGCGGCTGCAAAAATCGTAGAAACTGCCGCACGTACAGGTGCTGAAGTTGCGGGCCCAATCCCACTTCCAACTGAGCGTAGCCTCTACACAATCATTCGTGCGACTCACAAATACAAAGATTCTCGCGAACAATTTGAAATGCGTACTCACAAACGCTTGATCGACATCATCAACCCAACTCAAAAAACAGTTGACGCTTTGATGAAATTGGATCTTCCAAGTGGTGTGAACGTAGAAATCAAACTTTAATCCAAAGCTTGATATCTTGAGCATGAAAAACGCTCGTTAAAAACTTTTTAAACAAAATTTTAGAAAAGGAAACATTTTCTCATGACAAAAGGAATCTTAGGGAAAAAAGTGGGAATGACTCAAATCTTCACTGAAGCTGGCGAATTAATCCCTGTAACTGTTGTTGAAGCAACTCCAAACGTGGTTCTTCAAGTTAAAACAGTTGAAACAGACGGTTACAACGCAGTTCAAGTTGGTTTCGATGACCTTCGTGATGTATTGAGCAACAAACCTGCTAAAGGACATGTAGCGAAAGCTAACACGGCTCCTAAGCGCTTCATTCGTGAATTCAAAAACATTGAAGGCTTGGAAGTTGGTGCGGAAATCACAGTTGATACATTCGAAGCTGGTGATGTTGTTGATGTAACAGGAACTTCAAAAGGTAAAGGTTTCCAAGGTGTAATCAAACGCCACGGCCAATCTCGTGGTCCAATGGCTCACGGTTCACGTTACCACCGTCGTCCTGGTTCAATGGGACCAGTTGCGCCAAACCGTGTTTTCAAAAACAAACACTTGGCTGGACGTATGGGTGGCAACCGTGTAACGATTCAAAACCTTGAAATCGTTCAAGTTGTTCCAGAGAAAAACGTTATCTTGATCAAAGGAAACGTACCTGGTGCTAAGAAATCTCTTATCACTATCAAATCAGCAGTTAAAGCTGGTAAATAATAAAGAAAGGGGAAATCAGTCACAATGGCAAACGTAAAATTATTTGACCAAACTGGTAAAGAAGCTGGTGAAGTAGTTCTTAACGACGCAATCTTTGGTATCGAACCAAACGAATCAGTTGTCTTCGACGTGATCATCAGCCAACGCGCTAGCCTCCGTCAAGGAACTCACGCTGTTAAAAACCGTTCTGCAGTATCAGGCGGCGGACGCAAACCATGGCGTCAAAAAGGAACTGGACGTGCTCGTCAAGGTTCTATCCGCTCTCCACAATGGCGTGGTGGTGGTATCGTCTTCGGTCCAACTCCTCGTTCATATGCCTACAAACTTCCACAAAAAGTTCGTAGATTGGCATTGAAATCAGTTTACTCTGAAAAAGTTGCTGAAAACAAATTCGTAGCTGTAGACAGCCTTTCATTTACAGCTCCAAAAACTGCTGAGTTTGCAAAAGTGCTTGCAGCATTGAGCATCGACACAAAAGTACTTGTTATTCTTGAAGAAGGAAATGAATTTGCTGCACTTTCAGCACGTAACCTTCCAAATGTTAAAGTTGCAACAGCAACAACAGCAAGTGTTCTTGACATCGCAAACAGCGACAAACTTCTTGTTACTCAAGCAGCTATCTCTAAAATTGAGGAGGTTCTTGCATAATGAATTTGTATGACGTTATCAAAAAGCCTGTCATCACTGAAAGCTCAATGGCTCAGCTTGAAGCAGGCAAATACGTATTTGAAGTAGACACTCGCGCTCACAAACTTTTGATCAAGCAAGCTGTTGAAGCTGCTTTTGAAGGAGTTAAAGTTGCTAATGTCAACACTATCAACGTAAAACCTAAAGCAAAACGCGTTGGACGTTACACTGGTTTTACAAACAAAACTAAAAAAGCTATCATCACTCTGACAGCAGATTCTAAAGCAATCGAGTTGTTCGGAGCTGCTGAAGCAGAATAATCTAAGGAGGAAATATCGTGGGAATTCGTGTTTATAAACCAACAACAAACGGTCGCCGTAATATGACTTCTTTGGATTTCGCTGAAATCACTACTAGCACTCCAGAAAAATCTTTGCTCGTTTCTCTTAAGAGCAAAGCTGGTCGTAACAACAACGGACGCATCACTGTTCGTCACCAAGGTGGCGGTCACAAACGTCACTACCGTTTGATTGACTTCAAGCGTAACAAAGATGCTGTTGAAGCAGTAGTTAAAACTATCGAGTACGATCCAAACCGTTCAGCAAACATCGCTTTGGTACACTACACTGACGGTGTGAAAGCATACATCATCGCTCCTAAAGGTCTTGAAGTAGGTCAACGCATCGTTTCAGGTCCTGAAGCAGATATCAAGATCGGTAACGCACTTCCGCTTGCTAACATCCCAGTTGGTACTTTGGTTCACAACATTGAGTTGAAACCAGGTCGTGGTGGTGAATTGGTCCGTGCTGCTGGAGCTTCTGCTCAAGTATTGGGTCAAGAAGGTAAATACACTCTTGTTCGTCTTCAATCAGGCGAAGTTCGTATGATCCTTGGCACTTGCCGTGCTACAGTTGGTGTTGTCGGAAACGAACAACATGGCTTGGTTAACCTTGGTAAAGCAGGACGTAGCCGCTGGAAAGGTATCCGTCCAACAGTTCGCGGTTCTGTAATGAACCCTAACGATCACCCACACGGTGGTGGTGAAGGTAAAGCACCAGTTGGTCGTAAAGCGCCATCTACTCCATGGGGCAAACCTGCTCTTGGTCTTAAAACTCGTAACAAGAAAGCGAAATCTGACAAACTTATCGTTCGTCGTCGCAACGAGAAATAATTTAAAACAATCTATCCGCCAGCTCGGTAGCGCTGCTTAGCAGCGCAGGCCGCTGTGGTACTTATTTTAAAGGAGAAAACATAAAAATGGGACGCAGTCTTAAAAAAGGACCTTTCGTCGATGAGCATTTGATGAAAAAAGTTGAAGCTCAAGCTAACGACGAAAAGAAAAAAGTTATCAAAACTTGGTCACGTCGTTCAACGATTTTCCCAAGTTTCATCGGTTACACAATCGCAGTCTATGACGGACGTAAACACGTGCCTGTTTACATCCAAGAAGACATGGTAGGTCACAAGCTTGGTGAATTTGCACCAACTCGTACTTACAAAGGTCACGCTGCAGACGACAAGAAAACACGTAGAAAATAAGGAGAACATAAATGGCAGAAATTACTTCAGCTAAAGCAATGGCTCGTACAGTGCGTGTTTCACCTCGTAAAACTCGTCTAGTTCTTGACAATATCCGTGGTAAAAACGTCGCTGACGCAATCGCAATCTTGAAATTCACTCCAAACAAAGCTGCTGGCATTATCGAAAAAGTATTGATCTCTGCAATCGCTAATGCTGAAAACAACTTTGGTTTGGAAAAAGCTAACTTGGTAGTATCTGAAGCTTTCGCAAACGAAGGACCAACTATGAAACGTTTCCGTCCACGTGCTAAAGGTTCAGCTTCACCAATCAACAAACGCACAAGCCACATCACTGTGGTTGTTGCAGAAAAATAAGGAGGTAACATCGTGGGTCAAAAAGTACATCCAATTGGTATGCGTGTCGGCATCATCCGTGATTGGGATGCCAAATGGTATGCTGAAAAAGAATACGCGGATTACCTTCATGAAGATCTTGCAATCCGTAAATTCGTTCAAAAAGAATTGGCTGACGCAGCTGTTTCAACTATTGAAATCGAACGCGCAGTAAACAAAGTTAACGTTTCACTTCACACTGCTAAACCAGGTATGGTTATCGGTAAAGGTGGAGCTAACGTTGATGCACTTCGTGCAAAACTTAACAAATTAACTGGAAAACAAGTACACATCAACATCATCGAGATCAAATCTCCAGATTTGGATGCTCACCTTGTTGGTGAAGGAATTGCTCGTCAATTGGAGCAACGTGTTGCTTTCCGTCGTGCTCAAAAACAAGCAATCCAACGTGCAATGCGTGCAGGAGCTAAAGGAATCAAAACTCAAGTATCAGGTCGTTTGAATGGTGCAGATATCGCCCGTAGCGAAGGATACTCTGAAGGAACTGTTCCACTTCACACCCTTCGTGCGGATATCGATTACGCTTGGGAAGAAGCTGATACTACTTACGGTAAACTTGGAGTTAAAGTATGGATCTACCGTGGAGAAGTTCTTCCAGCTCGTAAAAACACTAAAGGAGGTAAATAACCAATGTTAGTACCTAAACGTGTTAAACACCGTCGCGAATTCCGCGGAAAAATGCGTGGTGAAGCTAAAGGTGGTAAAGAAGTAACTTTTGGAGAATATGGTCTTCAAGCAACTACTAGCCATTGGATCACTAACCGTCAAATTGAAGCTGCCCGTATCGCTATGACTCGTTACATGAAACGTGGTGGTAAAGTTTGGATCAAAATCTTCCCACACAAATCATACACTGCAAAAGCAATCGGTGTACGGATGGGATCTGGTAAAGGGGCTCCAGAAGGTTGGGTAGCACCAGTTAAACGTGGTAAAGTGATGTTTGAAATCGCTGGTGTATCAGAAGAAATCGCTCGTGAAGCTCTTCGTCTTGCAAGCCACAAATTGCCAGTTAAATGTAAATTCGTAAAGCGTGAAGCAGAATAAGGAGAAGGCATGAAACTTAAAGAAATTCAAGATTTTGTTAAAGAACTTCGTGGTCTTTCTCAAGAAGAACTCGCGAAGCGTGAAAATGAATTGAAGAAAGAATTGTTTGACCTTCGTTTCCAAGCCGCTACTGGTCAATTGGAGCAGACAGCGCGTTTGAAAGAAGTGAAAAAACAAATCGCACGTATCAAAACTGTTCAATCAGAAGTTAAATAATAGACTTGGGAAAGGAGAAATTCTAAATGGAACGTAATCAACGTAAAACTCTTGTCGGACGCGTCGTTTCTGACAAGATGGATAAGACAATCACAGTTGTAGTTGAAACAAAACGTAACCACCCAGTCTATGGTAAGCGTATTAACTACTCTAAGAAGTACAAAGCACATGATGAAAACAATGTTGCCAAAGAAGGCGATATCGTACGTATCATGGAAACTCGTCCGCTTTCATCTACAAAACGTTTCCGTCTTGTAGAAGTTGTTGAAGAAGCGGTTATCATCTAATCAAGCCTGAAAGGAGAAAACTGAAATGATTCAAACAGAAACTCGTTTGAAAGTCGCAGACAACAGCGGTGCACGCGAAATCTTGACTATCAAAGTTCTTGGTGGTTCTAAACGTAAATTTGCGAACATCGGTGATGTTATTGTGGCATCTGTAAAACAAGCTACTCCTGGTGGTGCGGTTAAAAAAGGTGACGTTGTAAAAGCTGTTATCGTTCGTACTAAATCAGGTGCTCGTCGTAAAGATGGTTCATACATCAAATTCGACGAAAACGCTGCAGTCATCATCCGTGAAGACAAAACTCCTCGCGGAACTCGTATCTTCGGCCCAGTTGCTCGTGAATTGCGTGACGGAGGCTTCATGAAGATCGTATCATTGGCTCCAGAAGTACTTTAATCTAAAAAATCAAACAAGTCCCCTGGAAGTTTTCCAGGGTGCCCTCATGGGCGTAAGAAATTAAAGGAGAAACCTAAGAATGTTTGTAAAAAAAGGCGACAAAGTTCGCGTAATTGCTGGTAAGGACAAGGGTGTTGAAGCACTTGTTGTTGCAGCTCTTCCAAAAGTAAACAAAGTTGTTGTTGAAGGTGTTAACCTTGTTAAGAAGCACCAAAAACCAAATAGCGAAAACCCTCAAGGTGCTATCGTTGAAAAAGAAGCACCAATCCATGTGTCAAACGTTCAAGTTCTTGACAAGAATGGTGTTGCAGGACGCGTTGGTTACAAATTTGTAGATGGCAAAAAAGTTCGCTACAATAAAAAATCAGGCGAAGTACTTGACTAATCACGAAGGAAAGGAGAAGTATAATGGCAAATCGTTTAAAAGAAAAATATCTTAAAGAAGTAGTTCCTGCTCTGACTGAAAAGTTCAACTACTCATCTGTTATGGCTGTGCCAAAAGTGGATAAAATCGTTTTGAACATGGGTGTCGGTGACGCTGTATCAAATGCTAAAAACCTTGAAAAAGCTGCTGAAGAGCTTGCTCTTATCTCAGGTCAAAAACCACTTATCACTAAAGCTAAGAAATCAATCGCCGGCTTCCGTCTTCGTGAAGGTGTAGCGATTGGTGCGAAAGTAACCCTTCGTGGCGAACGTATGTATGAATTCTTGGATAAATTGGTTACTGTATCACTTCCACGTGTACGTGACTTCCATGGTGTTCCAACAAAATCATTTGATGGACGCGGAAACTATACACTTGGTGTGAAAGAACAATTGATCTTCCCAGAAATCAACTTTGATGATGTTGATAAGACTCGCGGTCTTGACATCGTTATCGTAACAACAGCTAATACTGACGAAGAGTCACGCGCATTGCTTACAGGCCTTGGAATGCCTTTTGCAAAATAATATAGGAGGTAAAACAAATGGCTAAAAAATCAATGATTGCTAAGAACAAACGTCCAGCTAAGTTCTCTACGCAAGCTTATACTCGTTGTGAAAAATGTGGCCGTCCACATTCAGTATACCGCAAGTTTAAACTTTGCCGTGTTTGCTTCCGTGAATTAGCATACAAAGGACAAATCCCTGGCGTTACCAAAGCATCTTGGTAATATCATGATACAAAGAGCGTAACAACCACAGCAAAAATAGGAAATTTGGTGAAGGAGCGATGCTCCAAAACAAATTTATCTTTTTTGCCCAGGTTGTAGCTCGTGTTCAAATAAGAGTTTTCTCATTTGAATGTGTCAATACTATCTGAGCCCAGCTCAATCATTAACTAGCAAGTGCAACTTGCAAACTACTAGTAAGAGGAGAAATATAAAATGGTTATGACTGACCCAATTGCAGACTTTTTGACTCGTATCCGTAACGCTAACCAAGCGAACCACGAAGTACTTGAAGTACCTGCATCAAATATCAAAAAAGGGATTGCTGAAATCCTGAAGCGTGAAGGTTTTGTAAAAAACGTTGAAATCATCGAAGATGACAAACAAGGCATCATCCGTGTATTCCTTAAATACGGTCAAAATGGTGAAAAAGTTATCACTGGTTTGAAACGTGTTTCGAAACCAGGTCTGCGTGTTTACAAGAAACGCGAAGATCTTCCAAAAGTCTTGAACGGACTTGGAATTGCTATCCTTTCAACATCTGAAGGTTTGCTTACTGATAAAGAAGCACGCCAAAAGAATGTTGGTGGAGAAGTTATCGCTTACGTTTGGTAATATTTAGCTCCCAATTTCTTTGTGGCTATTCGTTATCGTCTTTTGCCTAACTCAAGTTATGCCTGCGAGATGATGCCTAGATTCACTTTGAATTGAAACCTAAATGTTCCTTTAATCGAGAAATCGATTTAACCCCGTGAAAACTGGCCGTCATGGCCTGACAATCTAACAGGAGAAAATAAACATGTCACGTATTGGTAATAAAGTTATCGTGTTGCCTGCTGGTGTTGAACTCACTAACAATGACAACGTAGTAACTGTAAAAGGACCTAAAGGAGAACTTACTCGTGAGTTCTCAAAAGATATTGAAATCCGTGTGGAAGGTACTGAAGTAACTCTTCACCGTCCAAACGATTCAAAAGAAATGAAAACTATCCACGGAACTACTCGTGCCCTTCTTAACAACATGGTTGTTGGTGTATCAGAAGGCTTCAAGAAAGAACTTGAAATGCGCGGGGTTGGTTACCGTGCACAACTTCAAGGGAATAAACTTGTCTTGGCTGTTGGTAAATCTCATCCAGACGAAGTTGAAGCTCCAGAAGGAATTACTTTTGAACTTCCAAACCCAACAACAATCGTTGTTAGCGGAATTTCAAAAGAAGCGGTTGGTCAAACAGCTGCTTATGTACGTAGCCTTCGTGCACCAGAACCTTACAAAGGTAAAGGTATCCGTTACGTTGGTGAATTCGTTCGCCGTAAAGAAGGTAAAACTGGTAAATAATCTTGATTGGCTGATGATTTCAGCCAGCCAGTTTATTTTCCGATTTTGTGCTGAGGCACGTCAATAATAATAAGAGGTGAAAATTGTGATTACGAAACCAGATAAAAATAAAATCCGCCAAAAACGCCACCGTCGCGTTCGCGGAAAACTCTCTGGAACTGCTGATCGCCCACGTTTGAACGTATTCCGTTCTAATACAGGCATCTACGCTCAAGTGATTGATGACGTAGCGGGTGTAACGCTCGCAAGCGCTTCAACTCTTGACAAAGAAGTTTCAAAAGGAACTAAAACTGAACAAGCCGTTGTTGTAGGTAAACTCGTTGCAGAACGTGCAGTTGCTAAAGGTATTTCTGAAGTGGTGTTTGACCGCGGTGGATATCTCTATCACGGACGTGTAAAAGCTTTGGCTGATGCAGCTCGTGAAAACGGATTGAAATTCTAATAGGGAGGACACTAGAAAATGGCATTTAAAGACAATGCAGTTGAACTTGAAGAACGCTTAGTTGCTGTCAACCGTGTTACTAAAGTTGTTAAAGGTGGACGTCGTCTTCGTTTTGCAGCTCTTGTAGTAGTTGGTGACCGCAACGGTCGTGTTGGTTTCGGTACTGGTAAAGCTCAAGAAGTACCAGAAGCTATCCGTAAAGCAGTTGAAGATGCGAAGAAAAACTTGATCGAAGTCCCAATGGTTGGTACAACTATTCCTCACGAAGTTCTTTCAGAATTTGGTGGAGCGAAAGTATTGCTTAAGCCAGCTGTTGAAGGTTCTGGAGTTGCTGCTGGTGGTGCTGTTCGTGCCGTCATCGAATTGGCAGGTGTGGCAGATATTACATCTAAATCACTTGGTTCAAACACTCCAGTCAACATCGTTCGCGCAACTGTTGAAGGTTTGAAACAACTTAAACGCGCTGAAGAAGTTGCTGCTCTTCGTGGTATTTCAGTTTCTGACTTGGCTTAAGAAAGGGGAACTCATGGCTCAAATTAAAATTACTTTGACTAAGTCTCCAATCGGACGCATTCCGTCACAACGTAAAACTGTTGTAGCACTTGGACTTGGCAAATTGAACAGCTCAGTTATCAAAGAAGATAACCCAGCAGTACGCGGTATGATTACTGCTGTATCTCACTTGGTAACTGTTGAAGAAGTTAAGTAGGCTGGTTAGCTGAATAACTTTTATTAAGATACATTAGGGGATTTGAGAACTTTCTCAGCCCCTAAAACTAAATATATGTATAGGCGAGTTTATATAGGAGACACCTTTTCTCCTATATGAGCGCTAGCATTTTACAAAAGAGGAGAAATAATATAATGAAACTTCATGAATTACAACCTGCTGCAGGTTCACGTAAAGTTCGCAACCGTGTAGGTCGCGGTACATCATCAGGTAACGGTAAAACTTCTGGTCGCGGTCAAAAAGGTCAAAAAGCACGTAGCGGTGGTGGTGTTCGTCTTGGTTTTGAAGGTGGACAAACTCCATTGTTCCGTCGTGTACCAAAACGTGGTTTCTTGAATGTAAACCGTAAAGAATACGCGATTGTTAACCTTGACCAATTAAATCTTTTCGAAGATGGTGCAGAAGTAACTCCAGTGGTTCTCATCGAAGCAGGTATTGTAAAAGCTGAAAAATCTGGTGTTAAGATTCTTGGTAACGGAGAATTGACTAAGAAGTTGACTGTTAAAGCAGCTAAATTCTCTAAATCAGCTGAAGAAGCTATCACTGCTAAAGGTGGTTCAGTCGAAGTCATCTAAGAGAGGTGACCTATGTTTTTCAAGCTATTAAAAGACGCACTTAAAATAAAACAAGTACGGTCTAAGATTTTGTTCACACTGTTCATCATCTTAGTTTTCCGTATTGGTACAACTATAACCGTTCCAGGAATTAATGCGAAAGCATTGAATAGTTTAAGCGATTTACCTTTCTTAAACATGCTTAGTTTGGTTTCTGGGAATGCCATGCGTAACTTCTCTGTTTTTGCCCTTGGGGTTAGTCCCTATATCACGGCTTCAATCGTGGTTCAGCTCTTGCAAATGGATTTGCTTCCAAAATTTGTAGAGTGGGGCAAGCAAGGGGAAGTAGGACGGAGAAAGCTTAATCAAGCAACTCGCTATATTTCCCTGGTATTGGCATTTGTCCAATCCATCGGGATTACAGCTGGATTTGCGACTTTGTCAAGAACCAAACTAGTAGCGAATCCAAATTGGCAAACCTATCTTTTGATTGGTGCCCTCCTCACGACAGGTTCAGTTATTGTGACCTGGTTAGGAGAGCAAATCACAGATAAGGGTTATGGTAATGGTGTATCCATGATTATCTTTGCAGGGATTGTATCTGGTATTCCTGGTATGATCAAAGGGATCTATGAAGATTACTTTGTTAATATCCCGAGCGATCGACTCAATTCGTCTTTGATTTTCGTTGGCATTTTAATTGTTGCAGTTTTGGTGATTATCTATTTCACAACCTTTGTGCAACAAGCTGAGTACAAAATTCCAATTCAATATACGAAGATTGCTCAAGGTGCCCCTTCAAGTTCCTACCTACCGTTAAAAGTGAATCCTGCTGGTGTTATCCCAGTTATCTTTGCAAGTTCGATTACAGCTGCTCCAGCAGCTATCTTCCAATTTGTAAGTGCTATGGGCTATAACGCATCCTGGGTTCGGACGGCACAGGCGCTTCTGGCGACTACAACCATCAGTGGTATGTTTACCTATGCACTCTTGATTATTCTCTTTACTTTCTTTTATACATTTGTACAAATTAATCCTGAAAAGACAGCAGAGAATTTACAAAAGAGTGGAGCCTACATCCCAGGTGTTCGTCCAGGTAAGGGAACGGAAGAATATATGTCTAAATTGCTTCGCCGTTTGGCGACAGTTGGATCGCTATTCTTAGGGATTATTACAATCATTCCGATCCTAGCCAAAGATCTTTTCGGTCTGACCGATGCAGTTGCTCTTGGAGGAACTAGTCTTCTTATCATCATTTCGACTGGTATTGAAGGGATGAAACAGTTGGAAGGTTACCTTCTGAAGCGTAAGTATATCGGATTTATGGATACTACAACAGAATAGAAATAGGTTGACTTAGTCAACCTTCTATTTTGTTTTTAAAAAAGTTTATTAAGTGTTTTAATAGATTGCTTTAAAAACAAAAAAGGAGACAAAACATGAATCTTTTGATTATGGGCTTGCCAGGTGCAGGCAAGGGAACACAAGCAGCCAAAATTGTGGAACAATTCCACGTGGCACATATTTCAACTGGGGATATGTTCCGTGCTGCTATGGCCAATGAAACAGAAATGGGTGTTTTAGCGAAATCCTACATTTCTAAAGGAGAGTTGGTGCCAGATGAAGTGACAAACGGAATCGTGAAAGAGCGCTTGGCACAAGATGATATTAAAGAAACAGGTTTCTTGTTGGACGGTTATCCACGGACAATTGATCAAGCACATGCTTTGGATAAAATCCTTGCGGATCTAGGCATCCAACTTGACGCAGTTATCAATATCGAAGTAAATCCAGATAGTTTGTTAGAACGTTTGAGTGGACGGATTATCCACCGCGAAACAGGGGAAACCTTCCATAAAGTTTTCAACCCACCAGTGGATTACAAAGAAGAAGATTACTATCAACGTGAAGACGACAAACCTGAAACAGTAAAACGTCGTCTGGATGTTAATATCGCTCAAGGTCAACCAATTATTGATCATTACCGTTCTCAAGGACTCGTTCACGACATTCAGGGCAATCAAGAGATTGAGGCAGTTTTCTCAGATATCGAAAAAGTCTTGTCAAATTTAAAATAAAAGTGTTTTTCCCGCTTGCAATATTTGACAAGTAGTGATACAATGAGTTAGTCTGACTTATAATTGTTACCTCTGTGCTCAGAGGAATCTATCGAAATTTAGGGAGGTGCTTTTGCGTGGCAAAAGACGATGTGATTGAAGTCGAAGGCAAAGTAGTTGATACGATGCCGAACGCAATGTTTACGGTTGAACTTGAAAATGGACATCAGATTTTAGCAACAGTTTCTGGTAAAATTCGTAAAAACTATATTCGTATTTTAGCGGGAGATCGTGTTACTGTCGAGATGAGTCCTTATGATTTGACACGTGGACGGATCACTTACCGCTTTAAATAATCGAAAAACTTGGAGGGATAAGAAATGAAAGTAAGACCATCGGTCAAACCAATTTGCGAATACTGTAAAGTTATTCGTCGTAATGGCCGTGTTATGGTAATTTGCCCAGCAAATCCAAAACACAAACAACGTCAAGGATAAGATAGAAAGGAGAAAACATGGCTCGTATTGCTGGAGTTGACATTCCAAATGACAAACGTGTAGTCGTTTCACTTACTTACGTGTATGGTATCGGACTTCCAACTTCTAAGAAAATTTTGGCTGCAGCTGGAATCTCAGAAGATATCCGTGTCAAAGATTTGACATCAGATCAAGAAGACGCTATCCGTCGCGAAGTGGATGCAATCAAGGTTGAAGGTGACCTTCGTCGTGAAGTAAACCTTAACATCAAACGTTTGATGGAAATCGGTTCATACCGTGGTATCCGTCATCGTCGTGGACTTCCTGTCCGTGGACAAAACACTAAAAACAATGCTCGTACTCGTAAAGGTAAAGCCGTTGCGATTGCAGGTAAGAAAAAATAATATAGGAGGTAAAAGTCTTGGCTAAACCAACACGTAAACGTCGTGTGAAGAAAAATATCGAATCTGGTATTGCACATATTCACGCTACATTTAATAACACTATTGTTATGATTACTGATGTGCATGGTAACGCGATTGCTTGGTCATCTGCTGGTGCTCTTGGTTTTAAAGGTTCTCGTAAATCTACACCATTTGCTGCCCAAATGGCATCTGAAGCAGCTGCTAAGTCTGCACAAGAACACGGTCTTAAATCAGTTGAAGTTACAGTTAAAGGTCCAGGTTCTGGTCGTGAGTCAGCTATTCGTGCACTTGCTGCAGCTGGTCTGGAAGTAACTGCTATTCGTGATGTGACTCCTGTGCCACACAATGGTGCTCGTCCTCCAAAACGTCGCCGTGTATAATCATAAACAATTACACTGCTTTTCGTTTAAGAGGGAGTTAACTAAATGATTGAGTTTGAAAAACCAAATATAACAAAAATTGATGAAAATAAAAATTATGGCAAGTTTGTAGTTGAGCCGCTAGAACGCGGTTACGGTACAACACTTGGAAATTCGCTTCGTCGTGTACTTCTCGCCTCACTTCCAGGTGCAGCAGTGACTTCTATCAACATTGAAGGAGTATTGCACGAATTTGATACGATTTCTGGGGTCCGTGAAGATGTTATGCAGATTATTCTGAACATCAAGGGGATTGCTGTAAAATCTTACGTCCAAGACGAAAAGATGATTGAATTGGATGTTGAAGGTCCTGCAGAAGTAACTGCTGGAGACATTTTGACAGACAGTGATATCGAAATTGTAAACCCTGATCATTATCTCTTTACAATCAGTGAAGGTGCTCGCTTTAAAGCGAAAATGGCTGTGAATAGCGGTCGTGGATATGTGCCAGCTGACGAAAATAAAAAAGATGATGCACCAGTAGGCACACTTGCGGTAGATTCTATCTATACGCCTGTGACAAAAGTAAATTACCAGGTTGAACCAGCTCGTGTTGGTAGCAACGATGGTTTTGATAAACTTACCCTTGAAATTTTAACGAATGGAACGATTATTCCCGAAGACGCTTTGGGACTATCAGCTCGTATCCTGACAGAGCATCTGAACCTCTTCACTGATTTGACAGAAGTTGCTATTTCAACTGATGTGATGAAGGAAGCAGAAAAATCTTCAGATGATCGCATTTTGGAACGTACTATTGAAGAATTGGATTTATCAGTTCGTTCATACAACTGTCTAAAACGCGCAGGAATTAATACTGTCTTTGATTTGACAGAAAAATCAGAGCCTGAAATGATGAAAGTTCGTAACTTGGGCCGCAAGAGTCTTGAAGAAGTTAAAGTTAAACTTGCTGACCTTGGTCTTGGGTTAAGAAACGATAAATAAAGGAGGAATACATGGCTTACCGTAAACTAGGACGCACTAGCTCACAACGTAAAGCAATGCTTCGCGATTTGACTACTGACTTGATTATCAATGAATCAATCGTAACAACTGAAGCTCGTGCTAAAGAAATCCGTAAAACAGTTGAAAAAATGATTACTCTTGGTAAACGTGGTGACTTGCATGCTCGTCGTCAAGCAGCAGCTTTTGTACGTAACGAAATTGCATCAGAAAACTACAATGAAGAGACTAACAAATACACTACAACTACAGCTCTTCAAAAATTATTCTCTGAATTGGCACCTCGCTATGCTGAGCGCAATGGTGGATACACTCGTATTCTTAAGACTGAACCACGCCGTGGGGATGCTGCGCCAATGGCAATTATTGAATTAGTATAATTTTTATCAATTTTGTTGAGTGTTATGATGATGGAGTTCTTATACTCTTAGTCTAGCTCTGGTCTACCGCTAGGATTTTTCCTAGCGGGAACACTCATCATCATGATGAAAGGGTAGACGCTTGTTTACGAAATTGCTTTTAGTGAAAAACAATTTCGTAAGCAGGCGTTTTTGAATGGGAAAAGAAAAACTTTCTTGAGGGAAGGAGAAGAAATGCAAGATTCGATTGCTATTTTGAAAGAACGTTATTTGGCAAATATAAAAGAAAATCCAGACTTGTACATTGGGATTGAGTTAGAATTTCCGATTGTGAATCTTCAGGGAGGTGCGACAGATACTCGTGTAACAAAGGAGCTATTAGTAAGATTAAATTCAGACTATGGCTTTATCGTAGAAAGAAGGGATTCAGAGGGCAATCCCATCCAATTAAAAGCTTCAGATAGCGAAGATCGGATACTTTTTGAAGTGTCTTACAATATTTTAGAGTTCGCATTTGAAAAAGCGAAAACGATTCAGGAAGTCGAAAGACACTTTAATCATTACCTAGACGCCATTCAAAAGTTTTTGCGCAAAAATCATCATGAACTCCAGGGACATGGTTTACATCCATTCTGGAAGGAGAATGATAATGGTCCTGTTAAATATCCCCGCTATCAAATGTTAATGCAATATCTAACTTTGAGTGAAAAAATTGGAGGAGATTTCTTCCATCGCCATCCTGATTATGGTAGCTATATCTGTGGGAGCCAGGTACAGTTAGATGTTTCACGGGCAAATTTCATACAGGTAATTAACACCTTTAATCAAATCGAGGCTGCCAAAGCTTATCTTTTTGCCAATTCAGAATTACTTACAGAAGATTTCAACACTAGAATCTCGAGAGACCGCTTCTGGGAAGAGTCCATGCATGGCTTGTTAGTAGAAAATGTCGGTGTTAATCCCCATGATTTCAAAGATGAGGAAGATTTTTTCAATTATTTAAATCATACAGCCATTTTCAATGTTGAGCGAGAGGGTGACACCTACTATTTCCCTCCTATTGCAGCTGGAGAGTATCTAAAGCAGGGGCAAATCAAGGGATACAATTTGAGTGGCAAGGAAAGCCTAGTCAGTCCTCGTGCAGATGATTTTCATTATCACAGAAGCTACCAATATCAGGATTTGACGACGCGAGGAACGATCGAATTTAGGAGCACTTGCGCTCAGCCTCTTAATAGAACCTTCGCGCCAGCAGCCTTTCATTTAGGCTTGTTAGCTAACCTTGAGGAAGTGACTACATATCTGAAGGATTGCGATTTCTTTAAATTGGAAGGTCGTGCTTATAAAGATCTTCGCCGAAAGTATTCTCAAATCGAGTTAACACAAGCGGATCAAGACTCTATTCAATCATTTGCATCCGATCTCCTTCAATTAGCTTTTAAAGGTTTGGAAAAACGAAAAAAAGGGGAGGAGCGCTACTTGTTTCCGCTTATGAATGAGGGATAAAGTAATTTCTTATTAACTTCTAATAGCAAGTCGAAGTAAATTTCTTTATGTGATTGATTGGACTGTGTATTATACTAGTTTGAGTATATTTGAATGAATTTAATTGTAGCTAGAGCATTAAAAGACTTTAGCAGCACGGTGATATAGAGAATAAGGGAGAGGTAAGAGGGAGAGGTTGCCTTTCCCTTTTAAGTTATTGAGTTAAAGGTAGTTTTAGAGGGGGTTGGAAGAAAAGATAAAAAAATTTCAAAAAAAGTGTTGACAAGGGAGTAGATAGGTGATATACTGATATAGTTGTCGCTTGGGAGAGCGATAAAG
>NZ_VSJJ01000001.1 GCF_008369405.1 Streptococcus cristatus | reverse complement strand
TAAGGTTAGTCTTGCTTCAGTTGCGAAACCAGAAGGCAAGTTGACTATTGCCAACAACAATCCCAAGACTGGCACATTCGATGTGATCGTGTCCGAGGTTTCTAGCCCACAAGGCGTTCGTGAAGTCTTGCTTCCAACTTGGTCAAATGAGCAAGGTCAGGATGATTTGATATGGCACAAGGCGCAGAAACAGTCAGACGGTACATATAAATTCACCGTCCGTGCCAGCGAACACAAAAATTCTGTCGGCGACTACAGTGTCCACTTGTACTATGTCCAAAACGACGGTAAGATGGTCGGTGTCGGTGGCACAACAACTAAGGTTTCCATTGCGACAGGGGAGAAACCACAGGGAAAAATCAGTATCCAAAATAAAAACAATGAAACTGGTGAATTTGATATCGTCGTTTCTGGTGTTGTAGCTCCAGAAGGTGTCAAAACTGTCTATTTGCCAACTTGGTCCAGTCAAAATGGACAAGATGATACTCAGTGGTATACGGCGGAACGCCAAGCTGATGGTACTTATCGCAAGCATATTTATGCAAGAGACCATAAAAATAGTCAAGGCGAGTACAATGTTCACCTATATTACTTGAATAATCGCAATCAGCTGCAAGGTGCTGGTGGAGAGAAGACCACGATTTCTATTAAGCATCCTCAATCGCCTAGCAGTCAGCGTGATCGTGTTCTTGCAGCAGCAGCAGCGATGGTTGGCGTCAAGGGAGGCAGTGCTGAGCACCATCGTCTGGTCAATGACTATAATAGCGTTAAACCGTTACCAGTTGGTTATGCTGTGAAGAATTCAGATGACTGGTGCGACATTTTCACGACAGTTATTTTCCAAAGAGAAGGCTTGAGCGATCTTATCGGCCGCGAATGCGGTGTCGAGCGCCATATTCACATCTTTAAACGTCTAGGTATCTGGAATGAAGATGGTAATTCTACACCTGAAGCGGGCGATATCATCACCTTTAACTGGGATCAAAATAGCCAGCAAAATGATGGCTGGGCTGATCATATCGGTATTGTCGAAAAAGTTGAAAATGGTATCATTCATACGATTGAAGGTAACAGTAACAACGAAGTTAAACGCAATACTTACCGTATCGGTCATGGAAATATCCGTGGTTTTGCATCACCTCGTTATAGATAAACACAAAAAACCAAGGGAGACCTTGGTTTTTTAACGTCTTAGAAGTTTCTTTATGAGTTGAAGCAGCTTAAACTTGAGTGGGTTAGGATAATAACGGAAAGTCCCCATTTTTCGGACGATAAAGCCATTGAAGTTTTGCTTGAAGCGCAGAACGCCGTCGGAACCATCGAAAATTCCCATAATACCGAGGAAATTATAAAATGGAATGCCTCTCTTGATACTTTCGGTCATAACGTATTCCTGAAGCAAGGCTGGAGCGTAGAATTTGTTAAACTCAGGATAGGAGCCGCTGAAGAGATAGGTTGCTTCCTGGGGAGTATAGATAAAGAGGCTGGCAGCTAGGATCTGGTCTTGGTCGCCGTACTTGTCAATCAGCTCTTGAGCCTCTGCTTTGCGGGTTTCAAAGCTGTCAAACTGGCTGGAAAGCTCTCGCAGCTGGTTTTGTTTCTTTTCAGATTGAGGATTTTTTTCCAAGTCAGCCTGCAGTTTCTGGATTTTCTGGCCCAGTTTCTCTTGGTCTTTTTGTAAGTTCTGAAGATAGTCCTTGAAGTTAAGGCTGGCTGTCATAAAGTCCGCCTGCTGACCAAAGCTATCATAAAAATCTTGATAGTAGTCTAGTGGCTTGTCATCGTATTCCCGCCGGTCAGAAGTAGCAGCTGTGATGTCTTTGAAAATGCTGAGTTGGTCACGTTCTAGCCTTTTTAGCTTGATACCAAAGGTATTAGCCTTTTTGACGGTCGCCTTGCCATTTTTACTGAAGGACTTGAGCAAGTCTTTCTCCGTTAGACCAGCTAAGTCTTTGACATAATGCCAATCAGGTTCCCCACCCGGATAGCCCGTCTGTAGGCCGTCAAAGTCAAAGCACAAATCAGTCAGTTGCTGGATAAGCTCGACTTTTTCATCAGATGTGGGCTGGCCATTGCTGTCAAAGGTCTGATAAGTCTCGTAGGGCTTGATGATGAGCTCTAGAGCGCCTTCTTTTTTAGCGTAAGCCTGCAAGTCTTGATAGAAGGGGGGCAGGTATTGAGCATCGGTAGAGACAGGACCGCAGTTGATTTCCATATGGAGGCCGCCAGTCATAGGCATACTGTAGAGGACAGCAGACACCACTACCTGTCCCTGCGGGTCAGTGTAGCCGATATACTGGGTACTGAAGCCACGCTTGCTCAGCAGCTCTGCCATTTCCACGGTCTGCATAAAGGAGCGTTGGGAGCTAGCTGAGGTATGCTGGATGAATTCTTCTTGGCTGAGAAGTTTAAAGGTCATAGGCTTCCTTTCTTTTAATGCTTGCTGCGCAGTTTCTTTCTGATAGTGTAGGCCAGATTGGAGAGGTGGTAAAGAGGATTGGTCGGCAGGTTAAACTCACCAGCAAATTCCTCAATGGTCGGATTGAACTTGGATTTAAAGCTGTAGAGACCGCCCTTGAGGTCGTTTTCGATTCCGCCCATATTTTGCCAATCAGCTCCACGCTCAAAAGCATGTTTGGCCGTTTCGTACCAAGTGATGATGGCTGGCTGATAACGACGGTACTCCTCGTCCATTCCGGCATAGATATTTTCAGAAGTCTTGCCGTATTCTAAGACCAAGGTGCCAGACAGGGGAACGACAGTAGCACCTTGGCTGATTTTGTCCTGCAGAAAGTCAATCTCTTCTTGGAGACGTTTTTGTTCTTGCTGGTTATTCTCAATCTTGCCCGGCTTGGTTTTTTCGGTAAATTTCTCTGCTTCCTTGAGTGTCTTGGTCAGCTGAGCCTGCAAGTCTTCTAAGCGTGCCTTTAGATCAATGCTGGACAAGGTGATGTAGGAGTGCTCAGGATAAGTATCCAGCAATTTTTGGTAATAGTCTTTGCCACGCAGGTGGATTTTTTTTCTGTTTTCTGTTTTCTTCATTAGGGCTGAAAAGTCATCCAGCAATTCTGCTCCGCCAAATTGGATTTGAATGCCTTTGTTACGGGCAGTGCGAATAGCCTGACGTGTGCTTTTAGAAAGCAGTTCTTCACTAAAATCTTCTTTATGGATATTGGCCTGCAAGCGAGGCTGGATGGTTTCATCCAGAGACTCGGTCCGTCCGACCCAGACAGCTCCTGCTTGCTGCAGTTCTTGAATCAGCTTAATCGTCTCTACTTTGTCTTGCAATTCACCGCCCATCTTGCTTTCTGCCAGAAAGAGGCTAGGATCAAACTTGACAAAGAGCGCTTTTTTCTCCTTGGCGAACTTCTTGAGCGATGCCAAAACAAAGGTCAGCAGCTCCTTGTTGCTATAGTCCATGATGGGACCGCGAGGGATATAAAGCATGGTCATTCCCAAGGACAGTGGTTTGATCAGGACACTGGCAGCTGCTACCAAGCGGTCGTCTTTATAGAAGCCCAAGCGCTCATTTCCCCAGTTGTCCTTGATTTGAGCCCAGGCTGCACTCTGCAGGAGATTGGCCTGCGGATGAGCTGCGACAAAATCATCGTGTTCCTGTGCTGAAATTCCAATTTTGTAACTAAACATTAGTCTAATACCCACTCTCTAATAGCGTGTGCTACGCCGGATTCTTCGTTCGACTTGGTGATGTATTTGGCGATTTTCTTGAGTTCTTCTCTGCCGTTTTCCATGACAACAGGAGATCCGACTGCTTCCAGCATGGCGCGGTCATTTTCTTCATCACCAATAGCCATGGTCTGCTCCTTGCTCAAGCCAAGTTTTTCAGCTAGATGGAGGATAGCAGCTCCTTTATTGACGGTTTTTTTGACAATTTCTAGATAGAAAGGAGCTGATTTAACCAGTGTATATTTTTCGGCTAATTCCTGCGGCAGCTTGGCAATGGCCGCATCCAGAATTTCTGGCTCATCAATATACATGCACTTGACGATTTCTTTATCAGTCATTTCTTCAGGCGTGCGATAGTAGACGGGCATATTGACCAGATTGGACTCGTAAACAGTGTACTTGCCGATGTTGCGATTAGCCGTATAAATACCGTCCTTGGTGATGGCATGCATGTGAACGCCTAATTTTCGTCCGAGCAGCTCGATATCCAGATAGTCGTCATAAGACAGTGTTTCTTTGATCAATTCTTGACCTGTGACCGTATCCTGCACCAGTCCGCCGTTGAAGGTCACGACATAGTTGTCTGGCTGGTTGAGCTCTAGCTCCTCTAGGAGTTTTTGAACTCCTGCAATAGGACGGCCGGTTGCAATAACGATTTTGACACCAGCAGCCTTGGCATCCTGAACAGCGCTGAAGACTTCAGGCGTGATTTCTTTTTGGTTATTTACAAGGGTGCCGTCAATGTCAACGGCAACTAATTTGATAGACATATTTATTCTCCGTAGGTAAATTGGTCGTTTTTGATATAGTGCATAAAGGTCTGGTTTTTCTCGCTGAAAAGTCCAGTCTCTGCCAGCATTTCCTTAGGGAAGTAAAAGCGATTATCGCCCTGTCTGGTCCCGGCTAGCGAATGAACGATAGGAGACAGGCTAGATAACTCTGCTAAACTACCATCTTTTTGCAGGATTTCAATCTGGGTCCGGGGTTTTTCAACGTCAGGCCGGTAGAAATCATAAGGCAAATCAAAATTACGATGGATAGCAGTATAGTAATCAGGGTCGAAACCAACCTGTCCAACTAGGTCTCGCATGATATCCAAGTGCGCTTCGTTTTCCTGAGAGAAGACGATAGACTTAAAGACCTTGCGGTTGATAAAACGCTGAGCCAAGTCAGATAAAATCTTGTCTGGACTAGTCATCCAAACTTGGAAATAGGTATTCATAACACCATCATCCAAGGCCAGATAATCCTGCAGGGTCACTCTGTTTTCAAAGAATGGAATGAGATTGGGCGATGACAGAGCAAAATAATCCTTCTGAGCCGGATAGAGAAACTTGGCTCGCTTGAGCAGGTTTTGCAGTAAGACTTCCATAGCCCTGCTGGCTGGGTGAAAATAGACCTGCATGTACATCTGGTAGCGGCTGACTACGTAGTCTTCAACCGCATGCATGCCATTGCGCTTGAAAGCGATGCCCTTTTCTACAGGACAAATCACTCGTAAAATTCTAGTCAAGTCAAATTGCCCATAAGAAGCGCCAGTGAAAAAGGAATCCCGCAAGAGATAATCCATCCGATCCACATCAATCTGGCTGGAAATCAGCTGGACCACCTGTTTATTAGGATAGGTATGATTGATGACGCTAGCCACCTTTTCGGGAAAATCGGGCGAAACTTGTATCAAGGCCTGATGAATCTCCGTCTCAGGACTGGTGATGACTTGCCGCGTAATGTCCTCATGATCGGTATCAAAGAGGCGCTCAAAAGTATGTGAATAAGCGCCATGTCCCAAGTCATGCAGAAGAGCAGCCGTCATGGTCAGCAGACTTTCGTGACTATCCCAGACATCGCTATATTTTTCATTGAAAATCTTGGTGATGCACCGGGCAATCTCGTAAGCTCCCAGACAATGCGAAAAACGGCTGTGCTCACCGCCGTGAAAAGTATAGCCAGAAGTACCCAGCTGTTTGATGCGGCGCAGCCGTTGAAATTCTTTAGTATTGATTAAATCATAAATGACCTGATGATCCACATGCACATAATTGTGGACTGGATCTCGAAATACTTTTTCAATCATAGTCCTATTATATCATAAATGCTCAGTGGGCGAAATTCAAAGCCTGAAGTAGAAAGGAAGAATTATCAAGAAATTTTTGATAAAATAGAAGAAAGAAACAAGGAATGCGAGAAAATCATGAAAATTAGAATGAGAAATCAAATCAAATTAGATGAGCAAATGGAGTTGATTGACCAAGTTTATGATGTAGAATGGACACAAAAAGGGAGCAATCACTATTTGATTTATCAGAGCGAGGAGCAGGAAAAGGTCGTTCTGAAATTTAATGCGGATAAGCTGACCATGACCCGCTTTTCTGAGCCTAAGACCATTCTTCATTTTATCAATAATGGTCAGCATGTAGTATCTATCCCGACTCCGCTGGGTGCTCAACAGTTTGTGACAGACACTCAGCACTATCACTTAGATGTAGAAAATCAGGCTTTGGAACTTCACTATGATTTGAAAAGAGCCGAAGATGATCAGCTCTTTGCCTCTTATCAGATGAAAATAGAATGGACGGAAGAAAAGTTTGAAAAATAACAGCTCTGCCTTGAAAAATACAAAAATTTTGGTATAATAAATACACTCAAGGGAGTAGCTAACGGTTTTACCGTTACAAGGTCGTCAATACGAAAGAAATTTCCGGCCTTGTATGAAATAGCGAGACTTGTTAATTAACAGGTCTCTTTTTTGTTTATTTTGAAAGAGGCCCATCAAAAGGAGGAGACATTTTGTCAAAAGAACAAAAGCGCCAAGCTTTTTATACGCAAAGTCCTGAGGAAGTTTTGCAAGCAATGGAAGCTTCCGAACAAGGGTTGACCAGTAGCCAAGCCCAGCAACGCTTGGCAGACTACGGTCGCAATGAATTGGAAGAAGGAGAGAAAAAGACTCTCTTGATGAAATTCATCGAGCAGTTCAAGGATTTGATGATTATCATTTTGTTGGTAGCGGCGGTCTTGTCAGTTGTGACATCAGGTGGTGAGGATATTGCGGATGCGGTGATTATCCTAGCCGTTGTCATCATCAATGCTATCTTTGGTGTCTATCAAGAAGGCAAAGCTGAAGAAGCAATTGCGGCTCTCAAATCTATGTCCAGCCCAGCTGCGCGTGTCCTGCGTGATGGCCATGTCACAGAAGTGGATTCTAAGGACTTGGTACCTGGTGATATCGTTAGACTGGAAGCCGGTGACGTTGTCCCAGCAGATATGCGACTGTTGGAAGCTAATTCCCTGAAAATAGAAGAAGCAGCTCTGACGGGTGAGTCTGTGCCAGTTGAGAAAGATTTGACTGTTGAGGTAGCTGCAGATGCTGGTATTGGCGATCGGGTCAATATGGCCTTCCAAAATTCCAATGTCACTTATGGTCGAGGAGTAGGGGTTGTTGTCAATACAGGGATGTTCACCGAAGTCGGTCATATCGCAGGCATGTTGCAAGCTGCGGATGAGACTGACACACCGCTCAAGCAAAACCTCAATAGCTTGTCTAAGGTTCTGACCTACGCTATCTTAGTGATTGCTGCGGTGACCTTTGTAGTCGGCGTTTTCATTCAAGGAAAAGATCCGCTTGGTGAGCTGATGACCTCAGTCGCTCTTGCAGTTGCAGCTATTCCAGAAGGTCTGCCAGCCATCGTTACGATCGTCTTGGCTTTGGGAACACAGGTTTTGGCTAAGCGTAATTCAATTGTCCGTAAATTGCCAGCAGTAGAAACACTTGGTTCAACTGAAATTATTGCTTCAGATAAGACCGGTACCCTGACCATGAATAAGATGACGGTCGAAAAAGTCTTTTATCACGGAGTCCTGAATGAAGCTGGCCAAGATATTGAACTTGGTTTGGAGCTGCCGCTCTTACGTTCAGTTGTCTTAGCCAATGATACCAAGATTGACCAAGAAGGAAAGCTGATTGGTGACCCAACAGAAACAGCCTTTATCCAGTATGCTTTGGACAAGGGCTATGATGTCAAAGGATTTTTAGAGAAATATCCTCGAGTAGCTGAGCTGCCCTTTGATTCAGATCGTAAGCTCATGTCTACTGTCCATCCATTGCCAGATGGGAAATTCCTTGTGGCAGTAAAGGGTGCACCAGATCAACTCTTGAAACGCTGTGTTGCCCGTGATAAGGCTGGAGATGTTGCAGCGATTGATGACGCTACTTCACAGCTGATTAAGTCTAATAACTCAGAAATGGCTCACCAAGCTCTGCGCGTGCTGGCTGGTGCCTACAAGATTATTGATGCAGTTCCGACTGACTTAACTTCTGAAAATCTGGAAAATGAGTTAATCTTTACAGGCTTAATCGGTATGATTGACCCTGAACGTGCCGAAGCAGCAGAAGCCGTTCGTGTGGCTAAAGAAGCGGGAATCCGTCCAATCATGATTACGGGTGACCACCAAGACACAGCGGAAGCCATTGCCAAACGTTTGGGAATCATCGATGAAAATGACTCAGAAGACCATGTCTTGACAGGTGCTGAGCTCAACGAACTTTCTGATGAAGAATTTGAAAAAGTTGTTACCCAATACTCTGTCTATGCGCGGGTTTCTCCTGAGCACAAGGTACGGATTGTTAAAGCTTGGCAAAACCAAGGTAAGGTCGTTGCCATGACAGGTGACGGGGTTAATGATGCGCCAGCTCTGAAAACAGCTGATATTGGTATCGGTATGGGAATTACCGGTACAGAAGTATCTAAGGGTGCCTCTGACATGATTCTGGCAGATGATAACTTTGCGACAATTATCGTCGCAGTTGAAGAAGGACGCAAGGTCTTCTCAAACATTCAAAAGACCATCCAGTATCTCCTTTCAGCTAATACAGCTGAAGTTTTGACCATCTTCCTAGCGACCCTCTTTAGTTGGGATGTCTTGCAACCGGTTCATCTGCTTTGGATTAACTTGGTAACGGATACTTTCCCAGCTATTGCTCTGGGGGTTGAACCTGCTGAGCCAGGTGTCATGACTCACAAGCCTCGTGGTCGTAAGTCTAGCTTCTTCTCTGGTGGTGTCATGAGTTCCATCATCTACCAAGGATTGCTGCAAGGTGCTCTCGTTCTGTCCGTCTATGGCTATGCTATTGCTAATCCAGTTCATATCGGCGATGTAAAAGCGATCCATGCGGACGCTCTGACAATGGCCTTTGCGACTCTAGGTCTTATCCAGCTCTTCCATGCTTATAATGTAAAATCTGTTTACCAGTCTATCTTTACAGTTGGCCCATTTAAGTCTAAGACCTTCAACTGGTCTATTCTGGTTTCTTTCATTCTGCTGATTTCAACTATTGTAATTGATCCACTGGAAAAGATTTTCCATGTGACCAAGTTAGATTTGACCCAATGGACTGTTGTCCTGATCGGCAGTTTCTCTATGATTATCATTGTTGAAATTGTTAAGTTCATCCAACGTAAATTGGGTATGGACAAAAATGCTATTTAGCAACAAAAAGTCATCTACGGATGGCTTTTTTGCGTACAAGGGGGTATAATCAGATTCAAAGAAAGCAACTCGAAAGGACGATGAAAGTATGTATCAAAACTTACGAAAGAAGTTGGAAGAAGATTCTCCTTTATATTATGAGGAAGAAATCTTATGGCTGCTGGATCATATTGGTCATCCAGAAGCGTCAGTCCGTGATGAATTAGTCTTTTCGTCCTTAGCAAGGGGACTTCAGGGTGATCTGTTTTTAGTTGAACAGTTTCATTTCTTGGCTCAAGAAGCAGTCAAAAGACAAGGTCTTTTTTACAAGAGTGATAAAAATGGTCAGGCTACCTTAACACGTTCCTTCACGGCTTTACTTTATGCTAATCTCTTAAACTGTGATGGTAATCCTAACTCTTCGTATTATCAGGCTTTATCAGTGCAAGAAAGAAATTATTTACTAGATAAGGGGCTAACCTACTTGTCAGTAGAAAGAGACACAAGGGGCTACTCCAGGAAATACGGTTGGGTTCATGCCTTCGCTCATGGAGCAGACTTATTGACAGAAGTGGCCTGTCATCCGGACTTTCCCTCCAGTAGGATGCCAGAGGTTTTAGAGGTTATTCATCAAGTTTTTAAAAGAGTTTTAGTCCGTTTCGGAAATGATGAGGATTGGCGCTTAGCCCAAGTGCTCTATCAAGCTGTCTTAAAGGAAAAACTGTCGCAGCATGAACTTAGACTGTGGCTTCAATCACAGAGTTTTCCATTGGAATGCAACAAAGACTTCATTGCTTTTTCCAATTTTCGCTCCTGCTTATTAGAAGTCTATGTCCAGTTGGACAGCAAAAAACAGCTCTCAGATGAGCTGAGAACTGCTATTCAATATTTTCATTACTGAACTTCAATCACTGTTAAAGCATTTCGCAGTTCAGCTGCCAGGTGTTTTTTCTTATGGTCTCGAAATTCGGCTAAATCTTTAACAGCATTATAACGCTTGTGCAGGCGGTACATCTGGGGAATCTTATACTGAGGAAAGTCATTAAAAAAGTTCCGAGTCAGTTCCCATTCGCGGATGTAGCCCAGAGGACGCATATGGTAGCTGACACCTTCGATAACACGGCTTTGGTGGCGGTGATGGAGATGACCGAAAACAACCTCTTTCACCTTGTATTTGACAAAGAGCCGATGAAAAGCTTGGCTTCCTAGGAAGGCGTTGAAGCGCTGGAAATAGAGATGGTCGTATAGAAAATCTTGATGGGGAACAAAATGCATAGCAATAATAATGGGACCATCTAAAGTCGCCAGCAGTTTTTCTAACTCTTGCAGCGTCTGAGCCGTAATACTAGGATCGTCGAGTTGACGCGCCAATCTGCGGTCAAACCAGAAATTGGTCTTTGTTCTCAGATGCTCTTCCTTGCTTTTTTCTGGAGCAAAGCTGTAATCGTACCAGCCAGAAAAACTGACGAGCTTGGTCCGACCGAACTGCTGGACCTGAAAATCATAGTTTGAAATTTCTTGCTCAGAAAGTCCCAGCATATCGTGATTTCCCAGATTAAAAGAAAGGGGAATCTCTTGCTTCAAAGTTTCAAGAAAGGGCAAACTGATCTTGGTCAGGTCGTTGGACAAATCCCCTGCAATGTGTAGGTGGTCAATCCCTTCCTCTTTTAAAAGATGGCGAAGAGTTCGCTGCTCAAAATCTCCAAACTGATTGGAGTCCAGATGGAGGTCGCTCATAAATCCGATTCTTGTCATGATTTTAGTCTAGCATATTTTGAAAAACTTGAAAATATTTAAGCGTCTTATGGAGGGTATCCCTTCTATTTGAATCCCAAATAGATTATTAGAATCTTGTAATCCAGAATAATTCTTCCAACCCCATGTCATTATATTACTTTTTTAACAATTCCGTAACAAGCAGCTCCTATTCTTGCCTATCCATTAAAAATTGTATAAAATGAAGGAGCTTCATTATCCGATTAGGCAAATGTCTGAAAATGTGTTATAATAAAACGATATATGAAAAGAGGTATTTATGGACATTTCAGAAATTCGTCAAAAGATTGACGCAAATCGTGAAAAATTGGCTTCTTTCAGGGGGTCTCTTTGACTTAGAAGGTCTGGAAGAAGAAATTGCCATCTTAGAAAATAAGATGACAGAGCCTGACTTTTGGGATGACAACATTGCAGCCCAAAAGACATCTCAAGAGCTCAATGAACTCAAGCAAACCTATGAAAATTTTCATCAGATGACCGAGCTTTTTGATGAATCGGAAATCTTGCTTGATTTTCTGGCTGAGGACGACTCGGTTCAGGAAGAGCTGGAAGAAAAGTTGGCCGAGCTTGAAAAAATGATGACTAGCTATGAGATGACTCTCTTGCTGTCGGAGCCTTATGATAATAACAACGCTATTCTTGAAATTCACCCAGGATCTGGTGGAACAGAGGCTCAGGATTGGGGCGATATGTTGCTACGGATGTACACGCGCTACGGCAATGCCAAGGGCTTCAAGGTAGAAGTCTTGGACTATCAGGCTGGCGATGAGGCTGGTATTAAGTCAGTGACCCTTTCCTTTGAAGGGCCGCATGCTTACGGTCTACTTAAGTCAGAAATGGGTGTTCACCGCTTGGTTCGGATTTCTCCATTTGACTCGGCGAAACGCCGTCATACTTCCTTTACTTCAGTAGAGGTCATGCCAGAGTTGGATGATACCATTGAAGTAGAAGTCCGCGATGATGATATCAAGATGGATACTTTCCGCTCGGGAGGAGCCGGCGGGCAGAATGTCAACAAGGTATCGACTGGCGTGCGGCTGACGCATATTCCGACGGGAATCGTGGTTCAGTCTACCGTTGACCGAACCCAGTATGGCAACCGTGACCGGGCTATGAAGATGCTTCAGGCTAAGCTCTATCAGTTGGAGCAAGAAAAAAAGGCAGCAGAAGTCGACTCGCTCAAGGGAGATAAAAAAGAGATTTCTTGGGGCAGTCAGATTCGTTCTTATGTCTTTACTCCTTATACAATGGTCAAAGATCATCGAACCAGCTATGAAGTAGCTCAGGTGGATAAGGTCATGGACGGAGACTTAGATGGCTTTATTGATGCCTATTTAAAATGGAGACTCAACTAAAAACAGAGTGAAATCGCTAGATAAAAACTCTGATGAAAGGAATTGTACTAATTCATGTCAATGATTGAAATGAAAGACGTTGTTAAAAAGTATGACAACGGGACAACTGCTCTACGTGGTGTATCTATACATATCGAACCAGGTGAATTTGCCTATATTGTAGGACCATCAGGAGCAGGAAAATCAACCTTTATTAGACTCCTCTATCGTGAAATTAAAATCGATAAAGGAAACCTTGCTGTAGCAGGTTTTAACTTGGGGAAAATCAAGAAACGGGATATTCCAATGCTGCGCCGTAGAGTAGGTGTGGTTTTCCAAGACTATAAACTACTTCCTAAAAAGACTGTTTATGAGAATATTGCCTACGCTATGGAAGTTATCGGTGAGCGTCGTAGAAATATCAAGAAACGCGTTATGGAAGTTTTGGATCTGGTTGGCCTTAAGCACAAGGTTCGTTCCTTCCCGAATGAGCTATCAGGGGGAGAACAGCAGCGGATTGCAATTGCGCGTGCCATTGTCAACAATCCTCAGGTCTTGATTGCTGACGAGCCGACTGGTAACTTGGACCCAGATAATTCATGGGAAATCATGAATTTGCTGGAACGCATTAACCTGCAAGGAACGACAGTCCTGATGGCGACTCACAATAGTCAGATTGTAAATACCCTACGTCACCGCGTCATTGCTATCGAAAATGGTCGTGTGGTGCGTGATGAGGCGGAAGGAGAATACGGATACGATGATTAGAAGGTTTTTCCGTCATTTGATTGAATCGCTTAAGAGCCTTAAGCGGAATGGTTGGATGACAGTCGCAGCTGTGAGTTCAGTTACGATTACTCTCAGTTTAGTTGCTATCTTTGCCTCTGTTATTTTAAATACCGCAAAGCTAGCGTCTGATATTTCAAACAACGTTCGTATTGTTGTCTATATGCGTAAAGACATCGCTGACAACAGCAAAACAATCGTTAAAGAAGGTCAGACAGTTAAAAATAATGATTACCATAAGATTTATGACGCCCTAACTTCAATGGATCATGTCTCAAAGGTTACTTACTCAAGTAAAGAAGAACAGTATGAAAAGCTGACAGAGACAATGGGAAGTGAATGGAAGGTCTTTGAGGGGGATTCAAACCCACTTTATGATGCTTACATTGTCGACACGACAGAGCATAAATACGTAGATTCCGTTGCGGCAGAAGCCAAGAAGTTGGAAGGCGTTTCGGAAGTGCAGGATGGTGGAGCTAATACGCAAAAACTCTTTGCCTTATCTGATTTTATCCGAGTGTGGGGACTGGTCGGGGCAGGCTTGCTCATCTTTATTGCAGTCTTCCTGATTTCCAATACCATTCGGATTACTATTATTTCACGGAGTCGTGAGATTCAGATTATGCGTTTGGTAGGGGCAAAAAATAGCTATATCCGCGGTCCCTTCTTATTTGAAGGCGCTTGGATTGGCTTGCTAGGTTCAGTTTTACCAGTAGCTTTAGTTTATTTTGGTTATAATATGGTCTATCAGACCATGAATAAAAATCTCGTTGCGCAAAATCTTTCCATGATTGAGCCAAACTTGTTTGTCCCAGCTATGATTGGGGCTGTGTCAGTCTTGGGAATCTTGATCGGTTCACTTGGTTCATCCATCTCCATGAGACGCTTCTTGAAGATTTAATAAAAAAAAACAGCCGTGTAGGCTGTTCGGATTGAAAACAAACATCATTTGGTGTTTGTTTTTTTATTGCATTAAAAGTATAAATTATTGCTATCGCTTTGTTTTCGATAGGCCGAGGCTGATTATGATGAGGGTAAAAAAGAAAGCAGACAAGAGGCCTTTTGTGGTACTGTTTAGAAAAGGCTTGTCAAAAACATAAAAAATATAAGCAGAAAAACCTAATCCAAGGAGAGTTATCATAGCTGAAATAGCCAGCAGAATTAACAAAATTTTTCTTTTATCCATGATGAAGACCATCCTTTCTTTTCTATGAACCAAGTATATCATATTAAGCAAAAAGCGACAAGATATGGAAGTCAGATTGTAGAGCCTATTTCCTGACTTTTTCTAAAAGCCCTTTTTTCATTCTTACATAGAAACAGTTATTTACTATATAAAAAAATGAGGCAGTCTTGTTATCTGCCTCACTATCAGTTTATTGGAAAAATGGATTGAAATTCTTTTCGTGGCCAATCGTTGTGTCATTTCCATGGCCGGGATAGACGCGATAGTCTTTGGGTAAGACAAATAACTCTTCGCGGATACCAGTAAGGAGCTGGTCCATGCTACCAGTCGGCAGATCTGTACGACCGATGGTTTCACGGAAGAGAGCATCACCAGTCAGAACGACCTGATCTTCTGGGAAAATAATGGAAACTCCTCCGATAGAATGACCAGGTGTCTGCACAGCATAGAAATGAAAGTCGTCCAGTTGGTAGTCCTTGTGATAGTTGAAAAAATGTTCAGCAGGTCTGAGAATGACGTCTTCCAAATCTGAATGGCGGTCAAGGCCAGACAGATTGTCTGTCGGAGTATAGAGCCAGCTTGCTTCGTTCTCTGCTACATAGACGGGTGGATTGGCAAAGTTATCTCGGACCTTATCCAGACTCATAATGTGATCGTAATGCGTATGGGTCAGCAAAATAGCTGTGATGGGCTTAGCAATTTCTTCTAGCTTGCGTTGGATCTTCCGCCAGTCGCTGCCGGGGTCAACTACGATGACATGACGGTCATTTTCAAGGATATAAGTATTTTCAAAAGCGATGAGATTGACAATTTTGTGAACTTTCATTGGGCTTCCTTTGCGTATGTTTTCTCAATAAAGAGTGTAACAAAAAAGCAGAAATTTTGCACAAAATTAATTTTGTAGCTTAGCTTATTTTCAGATGTCTCAGGCTGGCATTTGTGATATAATCATAGCAGTATGGCACAATCGAACTATAAATATGCTGTTATCGACTTGGAGGCTACAAGTGCGAGCAGCAATGCAAAAATTATTCAAATCGGCATTGTCATCATTGAAAACGGGGTGATTTGCCAAACGTATGAAACAGATGTGAATCCGCATGAGGATCTGGATGAGCATATTAAACAGCTGACAGGATTGGATGATCAACGCTTGCGCCAAGCTCCGGACTTCTCACAGGTTGCCCGTGAAGTTTACGAGCTGATTGAGGATGCGATTTTTGTCGCCCATAATGTCAAGTTTGATGCCAATCTATTGGCGGAAGCTCTCTTTTGGGAAGGCTTTGACCTGCTGACTCCAAGAGTAGATACGGTGGAACTAGCTCAGGTTTTTTATCCGACTTTTGATAAATATGCTTTGGGGAATCTGTGCGAGCTTTTGGAGATTCCTCTGAAGAATGCTCATACAGCTTTGGCAGATGCTCAGGCGACGGCTCAGCTATTTCTAAAAATCCAGGAAAAGATGGCAGGACTGCCAAAAGCTTTGCTAGAGAAAGTGCTGGAATTTGCCGATAGTCTCATCTATGAGTCACGGCTAGCGATCGAAGAGATTTTTCAGTCGATGCCAGACTATTCTGCTCAGTTTTTTCAGGAGACACATGGTATCTTTTTGAAAAAGCCGAAAATCCTGCCGCCTGAAAAGAAACTTTCGCAGGACTTTCTGACCAACCTTTATCTGCTTGGGCTAGATGAGCGCCCCGACCAGCTGACATTTGCCCAGTATGTGACTGATGCTCTTAATCAGACTGCGGCTGGCTTTTTGGAGGCCCAGACGGGGCTTGGCAAGACTTTTGGCTATCTATTACCTATTTTGGCTCATGGTCAGGAGAGAGTCTTGGTGACCGTTCCGACGAAGATTTTACAGGACCAGCTGATGCAAAAGGAAGGCCGACTCTTAGAGGAAGTTTTTCATATCTCCTTTCATAATCTCAAAAGTCCCGAAAATTATCTGAAACTAGATCATTTTTATCAAAGTCTATCGGTCTTGGATGATAATCGACTTGTTAATCGTTGCAAAATGCAGCTTTTGATTTGGCTGACAGAGACGGAGACGGGTGATTTAAATGAAATCGGTCAAGCTTATCGTTTCGAGTCTTACTTTAGCCAGATACGCCATGATGGGAAATTAAGCAAGCATTCGCTCTTTTATGAAAAGGATTTTTGGCGACTGGGGCAGGTCAAGGCAGCTAGCAGTCGTGTCGTGATTACCAATCATGCTTATCTTTTGACGCGCCTAGAAGATGACCAGTCTTTGCTGGACAATCGGATGCTGGTGGTGGACGAGGCTCAAAAAATGTTTTTTGCCTTGGAAAGTTTCTCGCAGGCCAGTATCAATTTGACCAAGCAATTGCAAACTATCAGTCAGGCTCTACAGACAGAAAAACGGATTTTACAAGAACGCATCCTGCAAAGCATCCAATTTGAATTGGCAGATGCTGCTGAAAAGCAGCGGGGTAAGACCAGTGAATTGGATTCACAGAAGATAGCCAAGCTGCGTCAGGATGTGTCTGAGCTGGATGAGAGCTTGCTGCCAGAGCTCAGGGAATTGTTTTCAACTAAATACCAATACTACTGGCTAACTGAAGAACAATTTGCAGACCATAGGGTGACAAGGCTTCATACCGGGCGTCCAGAACTCATGAGATTTAAGGATTTCCTGTCTGATACCGTCAAGGCTATCTTGGTTTCTTCTACTTTGGAGATTAGTTCCAAGGTGAATTTACCCCAGTTACTAGGTTTTGAGTATTATCACTTTTACAAACTTCCTCAGCAAAAAAAGCGCCTGCAGAAACTTTTCTTAGATTTGGATTTTCCAGACGTGGTGGGCTTATCAACGCAGGAATATGCTGAGAGGATTGTCGCAAGTTTGGAGAGCTTAGCTCCACTGAATCTGCCGATGGTGGTTCTCTTTACTTCCAAGGATTTATTGCTGGCCACTTCAGACCAGCTGACCTTGCCGCATTTGGCCCAGTATAAGAACGGCGAGCCAGCCAATATCAAGCGTCGTTTTGATAAGGGAGAGGCGCCCATCTTGCTAGGAGCAGGCAGTTTCTGGGAAGGAGCGGATTTTGCTCAGCAAGACCAAATCATTCAGCTCATCACGCGGATTCCTTTTGATAATCCCAAAGATTTCTTTGTGCAAAAAATCAATCATCATCTGAAGGTAGAAGGCAAAAATCCTTTTTACGATTATCAGTTGCCGTCAGCTATTTTACGATTGAAGCAGGCCATGGGACGAACCCGTCGCAATGAACACCAGAAGTCGGCGGTTATTCTTCTGGACAAGCGTATTTCAACCAAGCGTTACGGACGGCAAATTCAGCAAAATCTAAATCAGCTGGCATCTTTAGAAATGCTTTCGCAGCTGGATATTTTACAAGAATTAAAAAAATTTTTCGACTAAAACTGCTTGAAAACAGTCAATTTTATCTGGCTGTTTTTCTAAATGATTGCAAATTTTCTCGGCTACTGATGCCAAAAATCTGCTATAATGAAAAGAATAGGAAGAAGGTTATGACGTGAAAAAGAATCTATCAGGAATTGCTCTATCGTTTGCGATAGCAGCTATCTCCATTTGTTTAGGGAATTGGTTTCCGCTGATTGGATCTAGTGTGTTTGCCATTGTCTTAGGAATTTTGCTGAGCAATTTATGGAAACTGCCAGACTCCTTTCAGCTGGGCTTGACCTATTCAGGAAAGAAACTGCTTCAATATTCTATTATTTTTTTAGGCTTTTCTATGTCAATCGGGAAAGTCTCTGCAACGGGTTTGTCTTCTTTGAAGATTAGTATTTTGACTATTTTGATCGCTTTTCTTGCAGCTTATGCAGCTGGGAAATTCTTCAAGATGAGACGAATTTTAACCATTTTGATTGGCTTTGGAACGGCAATCTGTGGTGGTTCAGCTATTGCAGTAGCTTCGCCCATTTTAGAAGCAGAAGAAGAGGACATCGCTTTGTCTATTTCAACGATTTTCTTTTTCAATATTTTAGCTGTGTTTATCTTTCCTTTTCTGGGCCATCTCCTGCAAATGTCTGATGCCTATTTTGGGACTTGGGCAGGGACTGCCATCAATGATACTTCGTCAGTCGTCGCAGCAGGTTATACTTACAGTCAAGCGGCGGGCGATTTGGCAACCATTGTCAAACTAAGCCGAGCCTTGATGATTGTACCCGCTTGTCTCATCTTTGCAGCTTATCGATATGTCCGAGATAAGCGGTCAGCGCAAAAAGTGGACCTAAAGAAGATTTTTCCCTGGTTTATTTTGTGGTTTGTCCTGGCTTCTGTAGTGAGCAGCTTGGGAATTTTTCCATCAAATCTAGTCCCTTATACAAAACTGTTGTCCCAATGGCTGATGGCTATGGCCTTAGCTGGGATTGGAGCCAAGGTCTCTTTCAAACAGTTTAGGGAAGCTGGAGCGTGGCCTTTATTAACCGGAGCTTTTGCTTGGTTCTGCGTCGCAGTTTCTAGCTTGATTATCCAATATTTTTTGTAAGAAAGGAAAATTATGCCTTCACAGCGAAGAACATTTGAGTCGCGGATTGATTACAGCTTGCTTTTACCTGTCTTGCTCTTACTATCAATCGGAGTTACGGCTATTTATATAGCGGTTAGTCATGATTATCCAAATAATGTCTTGCAGATTGTTGGTCAGCAAGTAGTTTGGATTTTATTAGGCTTTCTGATTAGCTTTATAGTTATGTTTTTTAACACTAAGTTTCTTTGGAAGATGACACCTTTTCTGTATATTATAGGCTTAGGACTTATGGTTCTTCCGCTTGTATTTTATAGTGAGAGCTTAGTGGCTTCTACAGGGGCCAAAAACTGGGTATCTATCCGTGGGGTTACCCTCTTTCAGCCATCTGAATTTATGAAAATCTCTTATATTTTAATGCTGTCGCGAGTCGTAGTAAAATTTCTGCAGCAAAATAAGAACTATGAGCGAACCATTGCTTTAGATCTCTTTTTGATTGTAAAATTAGCCTTATATACCTTGCCTGTTTTGTTGCTTTTGGCCTTGCAGAGTGATTTGGGAACAGCCCTAGTATTTGCTGCAATTTACTGCGGCATTGTCCTCTTATCTGGTGTTTCGTGGAAGATTATTCTACCGGTTTTCTTAACAGTATCCCTTCTTTTCACTGTCTTTATGTTGATCTTTATTTCAAATGGTGGCCGTGCTTTTCTACATGGTTTAGGGATGCCGACGTACCAGATCAATCGAATCTCAGCCTGGCTCCATCCTTTTGAATATGCTCAGACAGTAACCTATCAGCAGGCACAGGGACAGATTGCTATTGGAAGTGGTGGTTTGCTAGGTCAAGGATTTAATGTCTCAAATCTTCTAGTACCTGTCCGTGAAAGTGATATGATTTTCACCGTAATTGCAGAGGATTTTGGTTTTCTTGGTTCGAGTTTGGTGATTGTTATTTATCTGTTCTTGATTCATCGTATGCTTCAGATTACTATTAAGTCCAACAATCAGTTCTACACCTATATCTCGACCGGTCTCATTATGATGCTGCTTTTTCATATTTTTGAAAATATTGGTGCTGTGACAGGGATTTTGCCTTTGACAGGGATTCCGCTCCCCTTCATTTCCCAAGGGGGCTCCTCTATCGTCAGCAATCTCATCGGAATCGGTCTCCTACTGTCTGTATCTTATCAAAATAGCCTAGAAGAGGAGAAGCATGCGGAGACTCCGCCTATTCGTAAAAAAATTGTACTTAGAAAAATAAAATAAGAAGTGGATACCTTGTATCCTAGAAAGGTTTTTTACATGAAAAAAGTAGCTCTCATGTTAGCCAATGGCTTTGAAGAAATTGAAGCCCTCACCGTTGTCGATGTCTTGCGTCGCGCAGGCTTTATCTGTGATATGATTGGTTTTGAGGAGGCTGTGACAGGTTCTCATCAGATTATTGTCAAAGCCGATCAAGTCTGGAATGGGAATCTATCTGCCTATGATATGGTTGTTCTTCCAGGCGGTATGCCAGGATCAACAAATCTGCGAGATGATGACCGCTTGATGGAAGTTCTACAGGAATTTCAAGCAGAAGGTAAATTTGTCGCAGCGATTTGTGCCGCTCCGATTGCTCTTGACCGCGCAGGTCTGCTAAATGCCAAGAACTTTACTTGCTACGATGGAGTGGAAGCAAACATTGAGAATGGTAGCTATCAGAAGCAGACCGTTGTCATAGATGGAAAGTTAATCACCAGCCGTGGCCCATCCACAGCCCTGCCTTTTGCCTATGAGTTGGTTCACCAGTTAGGCGGAGATGCGGATCAATTGGCAAGTTCTATGCTTTTTAAAGATGTTTTTGATAACTAAAAGATTCACTCGATTTTCGGGTGAATTTTTTCTGTCTAAGTTAGATGAAAAATCTATGAAAATATGCTATTTCATCATAAATAAAAGCCCTTTTTTTCAAAAAATATGATATAATAAAGGGTATGAATTATCAAGATTACTTCTGGGATTTGGGTGGGACTCTCTTGGATAATTATGAGACTTCAACCGCAGCTTTTGTCCATACCTTGCAGGACTTTGGTCTGACTGCGAGTCATGATGAAGTGTACAAGGCTCTCAAGGTCTCAACAGATTATGCAGTCCGCCAGTTTGCCCCTGGAAATAAGGAATTTTTAAAGTCTTATAAGGCGAATGAGGCCAAGGAATTAGAACATCCGATCTTGTTTGAGGGAGCTTCAGAATTATTAGCACAAATTATCCAGCAGGGTGGTAGAAATTTTTTGATTTCTCACCGAGATGATCAGGTGTTAGAGATTTTGCAGAAGACGCAGATCAGTGTCTATTTTACAGAAGTAGTGACAGCTACTAATGGTTTTAAACGCAAGCCAGACCCTGAGTCTATGCTGTATTTAAAAGATAAATACCAGATTGAGTCTGGTCTGGTTATCGGAGATCGACCGATTGATATCGAAGCTGGTCAGGCGGCAGGATTTAGCTGCTATCTCTTTGATAATATGAGAAATCTTGAAGAATTTGTAGATATTGAACTAGAAAAGGAATAACATGACAGAAGAAAAGCAACAAGACATACAAGCGCAAGAATATGACGCCAGTCAGATTCAGGTCTTGGAGGGCTTAGAAGCCGTTCGGATGCGCCCTGGTATGTATATCGGTTCGACCTCCAAGGAAGGTCTGCACCACTTAGTATGGGAAATTGTTGACAATTCGATTGATGAAGCCTTGGCTGGCTTTGCCACTCACATTCAAGTCTTTATTGAAAAAGATAATTCGATTACAGTTGTTGACGATGGTCGAGGCATTCCCGTTGACATTCAGGAGAAAACAGGTCGCCCGGCTGTGGAAACCGTCTTTACCGTGCTCCATGCTGGAGGAAAATTCGGCGGTGGCGGGTACAAAGTCTCAGGAGGTCTGCACGGTGTGGGCTCTTCCGTTGTAAATGCCCTGTCCACTCAGCTGGATGTCCGCGTTTATAAAAACGGTCAGATTCATTACCAAGAATACAGCCGCGGTCATGTAGTCGCTGATCTGGAAGTCATCGGTGAGACAGATCGTACAGGTACGACAGTCCACTTTACACCAGATCCAGAGATTTTCACTGAAACAGTAGAATTTGACTTTGAAAAGCTCAATAAGCGGGTGCAAGAACTGGCCTTCCTCAATCGTGGTCTCAGAATTTCCATCACTGATAAGCGAGATGGAATCGAGCAGGCCAAGGATTACCACTATGAGGGCGGGATTGCCAGCTATGTCCAATACATCAATGAAAACAAGGATGTAATCTTTGAAACGCCAATTTATACTGATGGCGAAATGGACGACATTACGGTTGAAGTCGCTATGCAGTATACGACTGGCTACCACGAAACAGTCATGAGCTTTGCTAATAACATCCATACCCACGAGGGTGGAACGCATGAGCAAGGCTTCCGGACAGCCCTAACTCGGGTTATCAATGATTATGCCAAGAAAAACAAGCTTCTCAAAGAAAATGAGGACAATCTGACTGGGGAAGATGTGCGTGAGGGACTGACAGCGGTCATCTCTGTCAAGCACCCTAACCCTCAGTTTGAAGGACAGACCAAGACCAAGCTGGGCAATAGCGAAGTGGTCAAGATTACCAATCGACTCTTCAGCGAAGCCTTCTCCGATTTCCTTTTGGAAAATCCTGCAGTGGCTCGGAAAATCGTCGAAAAGGGAATTTTGGCTTCCAAGGCCAGAATTGCTGCCAAGCGAGCTCGGGAAGTAACCCGCAAGAAGTCTGGCTTGGAAATTTCCAATCTCCCAGGGAAATTGGCTGATTGCTCGTCCAACAACCCACAGGAAACAGAACTCTTCATCGTGGAGGGAGACTCAGCGGGTGGTTCAGCTAAGTCTGGGCGTAACCGTGAATTTCAGGCTATTTTGCCGATTCGCGGTAAGATTCTCAACGTTGAAAAAGCCAGCATGGACAAGATATTGGCCAATGAAGAAATCCGCAGTCTCTTTACTGCTATGGGAACGGGCTTTGGAGCGGACTTTGATGTCAGCAAAGCTCGCTATCATAAATTAGTCATCATGACCGATGCGGATGTGGACGGAGCCCACATCCGAACTCTGCTCTTGACTTTGATTTACCGCTATATGAAGCCGGTTCTGGAAGCAGGCTATGTCTATATCGCCCAACCACCCATCTATGGTGTCAAGGTCGGAAGTGAGATTAAAGAATACATTCAGCCTGGTGCTAATCAGGAAGAAGAGCTTCAGGCTGCTTTGGCTCGTTACAGTGAAGGTCGCTCCAAGCCAACCATTCAACGCTATAAAGGTCTCGGAGAAATGGATGACCATCAGTTGTGGGAAACGACCATGAATCCAGAACATCGCTTAATGGCGCGAGTTTCTGTCGATGATGCTGCAGAAGCCGACAAGATTTTTGATATGCTGATGGGGGATCGAGTAGAGCCTCGTCGTGACTTTATCGAAAAAAATGCAGTATATAGTACACTTGATGTCTAAAAAGTTAGAAAAAACAACCATTACAAATAAATTTGTGATATAATCAATATGTTTGCTTTTTAGTAAAAGAATGAAGGAGTTTTATATGTCTAATGGACTGATTATTCTCATTATTGTAGTAGCGGCACTATTAATTTTAGGCTATTTTACTGCTATCTATATGAGAAAACGAAATGAAGCGAAGCTTCGAAGTTTGGAGGAGAAAAAAGAGGAACTTTACAATCTTCCCGTGAATGATGAAGTTGAAGAAGTTAAAAACTTACACTTGATTGGGCAAAGTCAAGTGACTTTCCGCGAATGGAATCAAAAATGGGTAGATCTCTCTTTAAATTCATTTGCTGATATCGAGAACAATCTCTTTGAGGCAGAGGGCTACAATAATTCTTTCCGTTTCCTCAAGGCCAAGCATGCTATCGAAAAGATTGAAAGTCAAATTGATTTAATCAGTGAGGACATTCATGCCATTCGTCAGGCTTTGGAAGATCTTAAAAAACAAGAGTCTAAGAATAGCGGACGGGTTCTGCACGCCTTGGATCTATTTGAAGAATTGCAACATACTGTGGCTAGCAATCCTGATGCTTATGGTCAAGCACTTGCAGAAATTGAGAAGCAGATGGAAAACATTGAGTCTGATTTCTCTCAATTTGTTACCCTCAATTCTTCTGGGGATCCTGTAGAAGCAGCGGAAATCTTGGATAAGACCGAGGATCGTATCCTAGCTTTGACGCAGATTGTCGAAAAAGTTCCAGCAATTGTGGAAGATTTGACCAAGAAGCTGCCAGATCAATTAGAAGACTTGGAGTCAGGTCACCGTAAGTTATTGGAGACCAATTATCATTTCATCGAAACGGATTTGGAAGCACGTTTCCAACAACTTCATGCTAGTTTGAAACGAAATGAAGAAAATCTTGCGGCTTTGGAATTGGATAATGCCTTGTATGAAAATGAGCAAGCCCAAGAGGAAATGGATGCTCTTTATGCCATCTTCACTCGAGAAATTGAAGCTCATAAAGTCGTTGAGAAGTTGGTGAACTACATTCCTGACTATTTAGAACACACTAAAGAGAATAACCAACAGCTTCAAAACGAAATGGAACGTTTATCACATTCCTTCTTGCTGCCAGAGCCTGAAATAAATCATATTAAAGATTTGAAATCTGAATTATCTGCTCAAGAAGCAGTGGTTCACTCTTCACTTGAAGATACAGCTGAAATGAAGAAACCTTTCTCATTAGTTAGAGAAGAGTTGGAAGCTATTCAAGACCGATTGAAAGAAATCGAAGATGAACAGATTGAACTTGGTGAGCAGCTAGAAAAGATCGAAAAAGACGATGTCAATGCCCGTCAGAAAGTTACGATTTATGCCAATAAATTGCATACGATTAAGCGATTTATGGAAAAACGTAATTTACCGGGTATTCCAGAGTCCTTCTTAACAATTTTCTTTGGAGCAAGCGACTATATTGAGGAGCTGGCTAGAGAGTTGGAGGCAACTCGTGTGAATATCGAATCTGTTAACCGCTGGTTAGAGATTCTGGCAAATACAATGAATGAATTGGAAGAAGAGACATATCGAATCGTTCGAAATTCTACCTTAACAGAGCAGTTGCTACAATACTCTAACCGTTATCGTTCATTTGATGACAATGTGCAGGCAGCCTTCAATGAATCCCTTCATGCTTTTGAAGTTGAATTTGATTACGCAAAATCTTTGGAAATTATTTCAAAAGCCTTGGATGTTGTTGAGCCTGGGGTTTCAGCTCGTTTCATCAACTCATATGAAAAAACACGCGAAAATATTCGCTTCTAAGAAAGTTCCTTCGGGAACTTTTTTCTTTGCGATCTTGCTTGTTTTGCACTTAAAAATCCTGTATAATACAACAAATCACAGAAAATATGAGGTGAATAGATGGGTCAGGTCAAAGGTCTATTGGTTATGGATGTAGATAGCACTCTTATTATGGAAGAGGGGATTGATTTACTGGGCGAGGAAGCAGGAGTTGGGCAACAAGTAGCTGATATTACCGAGCGAGCCATGCGCGGAGAATTGGATTTCGAGGACGCTTTGAGGGAAAGGGTTTCACTTTTGGCGGGGCTTCCAGAAACTATCTTTTCTCGGATAGCTGACAAGATTCATTTCACGCCTGGTGCTAAAAAATTAGTTGATGAGTTACATGAGCGTGCTTACAAGGTTGGCTTGGTTTCAGGCGGTTTCCATGAAACGGTGGATAGGCTGGCTGAGCAGCTAGGGATTGACTATGTAAAAGCTAATCGCTTGGAAAGTAAAAATGGTTTCCTGACCGGTCGAGTTTTGGGAGATATTGTTACCAAAGATATTAAAGTTCAGATGCTGAAAGAATGGGCTCAAGATAATAATTTGGAATTAAATCAAACCATTGCCATGGGGGATGGCGCCAATGATTTGCCTATGATTCAAATAGCAGGCATCGGAATTGCTTTTAATGCCAAGCCAATTGTAAGAGAGCAAGCACCTTATCAAATCAATGTTTACGATCTCTACCAAGTGATTGATATTTTGGATGCTAAGAAAAAATAGGAGGCGCTATGCATATCTTGTTAGCACCAGATTCTTTTAAGGAAAGTTTGTCTGCTGTTCAGGTAGCAGAAGCCTTGAAAGAAGGATTTTCTCAGGCCTTACCAGAGGCTACTTTTGACTTGCTGCCTATCGGAGATGGCGGAGAGGGAACCATGGCTGCGCTGATTACCGCTATGGACCTAAGAGAGTTTCGGCACTGGGTAACTGGACCTTTTGGCCAATCGGTAGAAATGAAATATGCTAGACAAGGCCAGCTAGCCCTTTTTGAGATGGCCGATTTGGTGGGACTTGCTTTAATTCCCGAGGGAAAACGCAATCCTTTAGGCTTAGAAACCAGAGGTCTAGGAGAGCTGATTCTCCATTTAGCGGAAAATGGTGTCAAAAAGGTTCTGGTCGGTGTTGGAGGCTCGGCAACGAATGATGGTGGGATAGGTCTGGCAGCCGGTTTAGGTTATGAATTTTTTGATGAAAACAATCATCAGCTCCGACCAGTTGGTTCTTCTCTAGGGAGAGTTGCTCGAATTTCTGCGGGACGTGTTCCAGCTTACTTGGATGATATAGAAATCGAAATTTTGACAGATGTTTCCAATCCTTTATGTGGTCAGCAAGGAGCGACTCATATCTTTGGACGGCAGAAAGGCCTGTCTGAATGGCTTCTTTCATCTGTCGATCAGGAAATGAGGAAGTTCTATGAACTGGCCAATCCACAGATTTTTACCCAAGCTGGTGCTGGCGCAGGAGGTGGTATGGCAGCAGGGCTGGTCACATTTGCCAATGGAAAAGTCGCTTCTGGAATTGGTACCTGTCTGGATTTGCTAGATTTTGACCGCAGAGTTGGGCAAGCGGACTTAGTTGTTGTCGGTGAGGGCCGTATGGACAGGCAGTCCTTGGCAGGAAAGGCGCCAGTTGGAGTAGCAAGGCGGACGCCAAAAGAGATTCCTGTTCTTGCTATTTGCGGTAGCTTAGCAGATGATTTGCCTCCATTTCCTACAGAAAATATTCAGGCAGCTTTTCCAATTATCTCGCAAGTGGCGGATTTGGATGCAACTTTAGGTCGAGCGAGGGAAAATCTAGTTCGTACTGCTCGCAATATTGGCAACCTATTAGCAATCAAAAAAAGCGGAAGTTAATCCGCTTTTTTCAGTAAGTATTCGATTTCTTTGACGATTAAGCCGTTTGCAAATTCAAATAGATCGCAGGAAAGGTCTCCGTAGTCATTGACCAAAATTGTTAGAATCCGACTTTGCTCAGAATTGCTGTGATAGTATTGGCAACTAAACTGTGTGGAACTATTCTGATAAGCTTCCTTTATCCTGTGGAGGTAGCCTTCTTTTCCCTGAATAATTTCTGGGGATTCTCCATGTAGCTCCCAGGCGACATGCTCGTCTAAAAAAGTCTGATAAATGTCCCAGTCACGCTGATTTTCCGCCTCGAAAAAGGCAAATAATTTCTCTAAATTCGTCATTTATGAAACATTTTTTTCCAAAGAGAAGTTTTCTTGCGGGGAGATGGTTTACTCTCTGCTGGATGGAGGACGTCGGCAAATTGCTTGCTCAAGTCCTTTTCTTCCGCAATCACAGGACGATCACTATGGATAACCAAACCGAAAGGAGAGGATTGGCAAAAAGCAGAGACGATGGTGGCCTCGCAGCCTAAGTCTTTGGCGGTTTTTAGGTAGAAAACCTGCTGGCTGGATATGACTTCAGGCGATATTTTGACTGTGACAGGATAGTAGCTTTTAGTGATCTTCTCAACTATTTCTTTAAAATGCTGCTTTAGGAGAGTAGAATTTGCATCAGAAATAGAGCAGTAGCCAATTACCCGCTCTTCAAAAGTTTCCAGAAATTTGCGCTGTTCATCAGGATTGAGCTTAGCATTCCCTTGAGATTTTTCCATGATAATGTTATTTAGATCTGTCATATTTCTAGTATATCATAAATAAGGATTTCTGATTTACAAACTGTTAAGAAAGAGGCAGAATGTAACCGATTGCATCTTAAAATTTGTGATTTTTCACGCAAAGATACTGTTTTTCCTTGAAAAAAAAGCGCTTTTGAGGTATCATAGACTAGTAAATAATTTTAAACAATAAGGAGAGTCAAAATGTCAATTATTACTGATGTTTACGCTCGCGAAGTCCTCGACTCACGCGGTAACCCAACACTTGAAGTAGAAGTTTATACTGAATCAGGTGCTTTCGGACGTGGTATGGTTCCTTCAGGAGCTTCTACTGGTGAACACGAAGCAGTTGAACTTCGTGATGGCGACAAATCTCGTTACGGCGGTCTTGGTACACAAAAAGCAGTTGACAACGTGAACAACGTTATCGCTGAAGCTATCATCGGTTACGATGTTCGTGACCAACAAGCTATCGACCGTGCAATGATCGCTTTGGACGGTACTCCAAACAAAGGTAAATTGGGTGCGAACGCAATCCTTGGTGTGTCTATCGCTGTAGCTCGTGCTGCTGCTGACTACCTTGAAATCCCACTTTACAGCTACCTTGGTGGATTCAACACTAAAGTTCTTCCAACTCCAATGATGAACATCATCAATGGTGGTTCTCACTCAGACGCTCCAATCGCTTTCCAAGAATTCATGATCGTACCTGCTGGTGCACCATCATTCAAAGAAGCTCTTCGTTGGGGTGCTGAAATCTTCCACGCTCTTAAGAAAATCCTTAAATCTCGTGGTTTGGAAACTGCTGTTGGTGACGAAGGTGGATTTGCTCCTCGTTTCGAAGGAACTGAAGATGGCGTAGAAACTATCATTGCTGCTATCGAAGCTGCTGGTTATGTTCCAGGTAAAGACGTATTTATCGGATTTGACTGTGCATCATCAGAATTCTACGATAAAGAACGTAAAGTATACGACTACACTAAATTCGAAGGTGAAGGAGCTGCTGTACGTACTGCTGCAGAACAAATCGACTACCTTGAAGAATTGGTAAACAAATACCCAATCATCACTATCGAAGATGGTATGGATGAAAACGACTGGGACGGTTGGAAAGCTCTTACTGAACGTCTTGGTGGTAAAGTTCAATTGGTTGGTGACGACTTCTTCGTAACAAACACTTCTTACCTTGAAAAAGGTATCGCAGAAGGCGCTGCTAACTCAATCCTTATCAAAGTTAACCAAATTGGTACTCTTACTGAAACATTCGACGCTATTGAAATGGCGAAAGAAGCTGGTTACACTGCCGTTGTATCACACCGTTCAGGTGAAACTGAAGATTCAACAATCGCTGACATCGCAGTTGCAACTAACGCAGGACAAATCAAGACTGGTTCACTTTCACGTACAGACCGTATCGCTAAATACAACCAATTGCTTCGTATCGAAGACCAACTTGGTGAAGTAGCTGAATACCGTGGATTGAAATCATTCTACAACTTGAAAAAATAATTCATTCTAATGGAATGAAGTAAATCCCTTGAGGCTCACTCAAGGGATTTTTAATAAATAAGGGGAGACTTTTGGGATGTTTTATTTCATTTTGTATATCCTAAGTAGAGAGTGGCTAGCTTTTACCGTTTTATTTATAGGCCTCTTTTTGGCTTATAAACGCGAATCAAGCTCTCTGGCGCTTTTGGCAGTTCTTTTATTTCTTACAATCACCAGTATATTCTGGTATCCTCAGTTCAGCCCATGGTTTGCTTTTCCCTTTTTGTTTCTCGCTTTCTATTTATTGGTCAAAAGATATAGGTGGCTTCTTTATCCTGCTCTTGCTTTAGGCTTGTTGCTATTGGCAGTTTCTCCTATTATTGGCTATATTTTTAGAGTTTATGTTCCAGTGACCCATTATGCCTATCTTGAGGAAAAAGGGCAGACAGTAGTGGTTCGGGAAGATTATTATGGAGCATTTTTTAGTAAGAGCGATATAGCGATTATGACCTATGTAAATGGTCAACTTGCTTATACAAATAAGATAGTTTATGAAAAGGTTGACTTACATGATTTTAATAAGGACAAAGATGTCGATAAGGATGATTTTCTTGCTCAGACCTTGACAAGGAAGCGATTGGAAGAATTAGATGATTTTATGAATCGGAAATAGACTAAATAAAGCTCGATGAATCAAAATGAGGCTGGGACAAAAGTCCCAGCCTCCTCAATTGTCTTTGGATTGTCGAGCAAGACGCAGTGGTTGAGTGGGCTCTACTAGGCTAATTTCATCAGCTTTTACAGCCCTACTCAACTGTGCGGAGGTGGGACGACGAAATCGAATTCTAACAAATTACCGATTTCTGTCCCACTCTCATTTTTGATTAAGATTTTAGAAAAGAGACTTAACTTTGTTGATGACGCCATCGAGTCCTTTTGAATTTGCGACCAAATCTTTAGCCTTATCTAAGTATTCTCCCAGCTCATCCTTGTGGTCTTCGACAAACTTCTTAGCTGCATCAAAATCTTTCTTTTCGATCAATTCTTTTACTTGGTTAAACAATTCTACTGGATTCATCTTGAATGCTCCTTTGATAATTTTCTTTTGATACTATTTAATCAAATATCTAGGTTTAAAGCAAGATATTTGCTCATAGGAAGGTTACGCAGACTGCTTCTGGCACATAGAAATCATGAGAAATTTCTGTTAATCGGCCTGTTTCAGGATCGCGTTTGAAAACAGTTGCATTGTCCGAGTCTTGGTGAACAGCGATGAGGTAGTTTTGGTCAGGTGTGATGTTGAAATCGCGTGGATTTTTGCCCTTTGTTGGAGTGATTTCAAGGAGCTGTAAACTTCCATCAGCTAGAATTTGATAAACAGCTATTGAGTCATGGCCACGGTTAGAGCCATAGAGGAATTTACCGTCTGCTGAAAGGCGGATGGCTGCAGTTCCGTTAAAATCTTTAAATCCTTCTGGGAGAGTTGAGACGGTCTGCATGTGTTCAAACTGACCAACGCCATCGTAAATCAATACTTCGATGGTAGAGTTTAATTCGCAGATAAGGTAGGCGATTTTGTAGTGGTTATGAAAGACAAGGTGGCGTGCCCCAGCCCCAGCAGCACATGTGTAAGTAGCTAATTTGTTTAATTGCCCAGCTTCTGTCACATCGTAGGTGGTGACTTGGTCTGTTCCGAGGTCACAGGTAATCAGATATTGATCAGGTGTCAAGTCAGTGTAGTGGACATGGGCAGAGTCTTGATTGGCATGAGGCCCTTGACCGACATGGGTGTCCGAATCAGCTAGTTTTAGGCTGCCATCTTCTTGCTGCTTGTAGACCAGCACTTGCCCCTTGTGGTAGTTGGCTCCGTAAACGAGTCCTCTCTCCTCATCTACAGCGACATAGCAAAGCGGAGCACCTTCCTCAACCACGTGATTGAGCAGCTGCCCTTCTTGGTCATAGGCAGCAATCCCACCTTGCCTATCTTTTGCGCCGACAGTGTATAGATGACCAGCTTGGTCAAAGGCTAGGTAAGTTGGGCTTGGCTCTTCGGCTACTAATTCTAAGTTTGAGAGTTGTCCCTTTTCAGTATCAAAATCTGCCTTATAAATTCCTTTGGAATCTCGTCGGGTATATGTTCCAAAATAAACTGTTTGAGTCATGTCTCCACCTCATTCTTTTAAAGTCAATCTATTATACCACAAAATGACTTGAGAAGCTGTTGACGCAAGAAAAGCCTGTATTTTAATGGAAAAGCCTGAATTATTTTCAAAAAACAGACAAAAAACAGATGGTGGGTAGGAAGGGGATAGACCACTTTGATAGAATGGAATTGTTCAAAAAAAACAAATACGATCAGGAAAGCTCAAAATTCCTGTTTTCTAAAACAAAGGAGAAATCAAATGAACACAAAAAAATTCGCAATGCTTGTAACTCTTATCGGAATGTCTGGCTTCTTTTTAGCTGCATGTGGTTCTAAGAATGCTGACAATCAAGAAGTTATCGATGGCAAACAAGTGGACTTCAAGAAAGATGCCGTAGATCAAAAAACGAAAACAGTAGACGGCAAGGAAGTGACAGAGTACACTATGCCAGACGGAAATGTAATTCAAATCCCAGCAGATGGTGAAGAATTACCAACAGATGAATCTGAATCAACTGATAAATAAACGTTAGAACCTGTAGGTTGGAGGCAATATGTTTGAAAGAAAAAAAATGAATCGTAAAACCATAATATTGGGCAGCACGGTCATTCTCGCTTGTGCTGGGCTGGGAGGCTATGTACTTCTCAATCAGGTTAATCAAAAACAGGCCATGCAAATGGTTGATAATAAGATTGATTCTCTGACGGTCCAGGATGCTGTCAATAACAGTAAAAAAACAAGCCTGGTTTTATCTGGAGAAGTAGTTGCTAACAATAGCAGTAAGGTCAAAATTGACCCATCTAAAGGTGAAGTTAAAGAAGTATTTGTCAAAAATGGCGATACTGTTACGCAAGGGCAGCCCCTCTTTTCCTATGTGACCTCTCAGGAATTGACAGCCCAGTCTGCTCAGTATGATGCTCAAGCTAAGGCCAACGGCATTACGACTGCTCAAACCAGCGCATCAATCAAATGGGAAACTTATAACCGTAAGCTGGCTAGTCTTAATGCACTTCGGAATAAATACAATTCTAGTAAGGATGAGTCTCTCTTGGATCAGATAAAATCTGCTGAAGATGAACTGGCTCAAGCGCTCAGTGACGCAAAGACTGCTGACAATGAAGTAACAAATGCTCAGATTGAGGCTGAAAAGGCTCAGGTGACCGCTCAGACGGAATCAGACCGTATGAAATATGATACCGTGACGGCTGATACAGCGGGGACTATTACCTCTATGAACGAAGACTTACCGACCCAGTCCAAAGCTAAAAAGGAAGAAGAAACCTTTATCGAAATCATGGACAAGTCTAAGACTTTGGTAAAAGGGACTGTCAGCGAATTTGACCGTGAGAAGCTGAGCGTGGGTCAGAGAGTAGATATCGTAGACCGCAAGGATCCTAAGAAGCGCTGGAGTGGCACCGTCACTCAGGTCGGCACCTTGACAACTGCAAATGCTGGAAATAGTAATAGTGGAAATAAACAACAGGAAAACCCCAACCAAGGCAAGTTCCCTTATACTGTCGAGCTGGATCAGGGTGGTGAAATGCCACTTGTAGGCTCCCATTCTTATGTCAATGTCGTAGAAAATGCTCCTGAAGCCAGCAAGGTTGTTGTCAATAAAGCCTATACTTTCAGTAAAAATGGCAAGACCTATGTCTGGAAGGTAGAGGGCAAAAAGGTGAAAATGAAAGAAGTTAAGACCAAGAAAGTTTCTGACCGTTTGGTAGAGATTACAGAAGGTCTGACTATGCAGGATACCATTTCGACGCCTAGAGAAGGCATGAAAGACGGGATGGAGGTAGGACAGAATGTTAAAGCTTAAGGACATCCACAAATCTTATCAACAGGGCAGTCAGGAATTTCCGATTTTGAAAGGAATTGATTTGCATGTGAAAGAGGGGGATTTTCTAGCGATCATGGGGCCGTCTGGATCAGGTAAGTCCACTTTGATGAACATTATCGGCTGTTTGGACAAGGCTAGTGCAGGTTCTTATCATATCGAAGGGACTGACGTCTCTGACCTGTCCGACAACCAACTATCTGATTTGCGTAATCAGAAAATTGGCTTTGTTTTCCAGAATTTCAACCTCATGCCCAAGCTGACAGCCTGTCAAAATGTTGAACTGCCTCTGACTTACATGAAAGTTCCTAAAAAAGAGCGACGCGAGCGCGCCTTAGAAATGCTACGACTGGTCGGCCTAGAAGAAAGAAGTGACTTCAAGCCTATGGAGCTGTCTGGTGGTCAAAAGCAACGGGTAGCTATTGCGCGTGCTCTTGTGACCAATCCCAGCTTTATCTTGGGAGACGAGCCGACTGGGGCGCTGGATACTAAGACCAGTGTTCAGATTATGGAGCTATTCAAGCAATTTAATGAACAAGGCAAGACCATTGTCATCATTACCCACGAGCCGGAAGTGGCTCAACTTTGCAAGCAAACAGTTGTCTTGCGGGACGGTAATATAGAGACTCGGGCATTAGGATAGAAGGGGGCTATATGGAAGATATTTTTGTAGCTCTAAACTCCATCCTGTCCCACAAAATGCGCTCTATGCTGACCATGTTGGGGATTATCATCGGGATTGGCGCTATTATTGCTATCTTTTCTATCATTGAAGGAAATACAGAAAATACCAAGCGCCAGTTGATCGGTGGGACCAATAATACCATTAAGGTTGTTTACGACAAGAAGAGTTCGATTGACCCTTCTATTCCAGAAAAATCCCAAGCGCAGAAGCCTTCCTACATTCCCTTCATGGGAGAGGATGTCTTATCCAAAATCAAGGAAATTCCTGGCGTTAAAAATGCTTTGATGACTTATGGTACGGACGAAAAGATTTATTATCTTAGTCAAAAGTCATCTGGCAAGGTTCAGGCGGTTTCTCAGTCGGTAGCTGACATCAAGCAGCAACGGCTGTTGGAAGGTGAGGGCTTTGACTCTGAAGCCTTCAAAAATCAAGAGCAAGTAACCTACCTAGAAAAGACTCTTTATGATACTCTCTTTCCTAAGGGAGATGGTATCGGTAAATATGTAGAAGTTATGGGCAATCCTTTTAAAGTTATTGGCGTCTTTGAGTCGACTGAGCAGAGTGGCCTAACTTCTGGTTCGGAAAAGGTGGCCTATATTCCTCTGCAACAATGGCACCGGATTTTTGATACCATCAATGTTAGTCCAGAAGTAACTGTTCAAACCCACAAAGCCGATGATTTGAAGAAGGTAGCCAAGAAAGTTAGTGATTATCTCAATCAGCAGATGCCCCAGTCAGACTATATGTTTGGTGTGCTAAATCTGCAAGAATTTGAACGTCAATTGGATAACCTCAACCAGTCTAACTTTGTCTTGCTAGCGGGTATTGCCAGCATCTCCCTCTTAGTTGGAGGTATTGGGGTTATGAATATCATGCTGGTCTCAGTGACAGAGCGGACGCGTGAAATCGGGATTAAAAAAGCTCTGGGAGCTCGGCGCAAGATCATTCTCAAGCAGTTCCTGATCGAAGCGGTCATCCTGACTCTGATGGGAGGAATTATTGGTGTGGTAGCAGGTATCGCCTCTGGTTTTGCTATTACCCAGTCTTTGGCCTATCCATATATTTTATCTCTATTTTCGGTCTTTGTAAGTTTGCTCTTTTGTTGTATAATAGGAGTAGTATTTGGGCTCCTGCCGGCTGTGAAAGCATCCAAGCTGGATCCAATTGAAGCCCTGCGATTTGAATAAATAAAGGAGAATCAAGCATATATGCACAAGATTTTAGTAGTGGAAGACGATACTACGATCAATCAAGTCATTTGTGAATTTTTAAAAGAAAGTAACTATGCAGTTACACCAGTCTTTGATGGAGGCGAGGCTTTGCTTCAATTTGAAGCAGAGTCTTTTGACTTAGTTATTTTAGACATGATGTTGCCAACCATGAGTGGACTGGATGTCCTCAAGGAAATTCGCAAGACTTCTCAGATTCCCGTCATGATTCTGACGGCACTAGATGACGAGTACACCCAGCTAGTCAGCTTTAATCACCTCATTAGTGATTATGTGACCAAGCCTTTTTCACCGCTGATCTTAGTCAAACGGATTGAGAATATTCTACGACGAAATACGGTTGCTTCAGAGATTACTGTCGGTGAATTGACCGTCTCTATCGATGATTGTACGGTTTATTGGCAGGAAGAAAAGATGCCTCTGACCAAGAAAGAGTATGAAATCTTGCAGGCTCTAGCCAAGAGAAAGGATCACTTAGTGACCCGCGATCAGCTCATGAATACCATCTGGGGTTACAGCGAGCTGGACAGCCGGGTGCTGGATAATCATATCAAGAACATTCGTAAGAAGATTCCAGGTATTCCTCTGAAAACCATCACGGGTATGGGCTATCAGCTTGGAGGAGAAGACACGTGAAGATTGTCAAAAAGAACTTCCTTTTAACGACTTTCATCATCTTTGTCGTTGTGACAATCGTTTTATCCACCCTCTATTTCGCCATGCCGGTTTATTACCAGCAGGTCAAGGGAGGAGAAGCCCAGCGTGAGTTTGCTCAGGTAGCCAAGCAGGTCAAAGGAAAGTCCAGCCAAGAAATCAGTGAGCTTTTGAGCAATTATAGCAAAAAAAGCAATCAAATCTGGTTCACCTTGCTGGCTAAAGACAATACGATTCTTTACCCAGCGCTCGAAACGAATGGGGATAGCTCTCTCCAGCTGACCATTGTTCCAGCCATTGCCAACAGCAATTATGAGAGTAAGACCCTGTCAGAAAGTTTTCGGACATCAGATGGCAAAGAAGTAGTCCTGCGAGGGGAATATTCCCTGCAACCCGTTTCGGATGCCAGTCGGATCTTACTGAATCTCTATCCCTTTGTATTATTCTTGTCGCTGAGTCTGGGTGGGCTTGCCGCCTATCTCTATAGTCGGACCTCCAGTCAGCGGATTAAGGATATCTCTTATAGCACTCGGCAAATGACCAGTCTGCTTCCAGATGTTTCCTGTCAGGTGAAAGGGCATGACGAGATTGCTGATTTGGCTCAGGATATCAATCACTTATATGCTAACCTCTTAACCAGTATGGAAGCCCTGCGCTTGGAAAATGAAAAAGTCGCAGAAAGCGAGCGCGAAAAGGCAGAATTTCTCCGAATGACTTCCCACGAACTCAAGACTCCCATCACCAGTATGATGGGAATGATTGACGGGATGATTTATGGAGTGGGCGATTTTAAAGATCGGGACAAATACCTGCAGAAGTGCCGCGAAATATTGGAAGAGCAATCAGGCTTAGTCCAGTCCATCCTAGCTATTTCAAAACTAGAAATGACCATGGAGACAGAGCGGGAAATCTTCTCTCTCAAAGAGTTGCTTGAAGCAAATATCAGTACATACAAGGTTCTGGCTGACCTCAAGCATTATCAATTTAATGTCCAACTTACAGAAACAAAAGTCCGAGGAAATAAGACCTATTTACTGAAAGCTATTAAGAATCTGATTGACAATGCCTTCCATTATACAGTAGAAGGCGGAGAAATCTTGGTTCGTTTAGAAGATGGGGTATTAATTGTAGAAAATGAAGCTGAGCGAGTGCTGGATGAGTCACAGATTCAGCAGATTTTCCAGCCGTTTTATCGACCGGACTACAGTCGCAATCGCAAGGATGGTGGTACGGGACTGGGGCTCTTCATCGTGCAGCAGATTTTAGAAAAGCACCATCTCACTTATCGCTTTGAAGCAGTTGAGAATAGGTGGATGCGCTTCACGATTTTTTTACCTCAAATGGAACAGATATGAGGCTGGGACAAAAGTCCTAGCCTCTCAATTTTCTTTGGATTGTCGCGCAAGACGCAGTGGTTGAGTGGGCTCTACTAGGCTGATTTCATCAGCTTTTACAGCCCTACTCAACTGTGCGGAGGTGGGACGACGAAATCGAATTCTAATGAATTACTGATTTCTGTCCCACTCTCATTTTTGCTTGGATTTTTATAGGATAAATGTTTGAAAAGCACTTTTATTCAAGTTTTGTTTTAAATTTAAAAGAAAAGTGCGAAAAACGCTTACAATATCACAAAATAATTGACTATTAACTTTATTAGGAGTAAACTAATGGGGTACATTTAAAAAATATAAAAGGAGAATTCATCATGAATTTAACATTTTTAGGACTTTGTATTGCCTGTTTTGGCGTCTCATTAGCTGAAGGTTTGATTATGAGCAATCTGTTTAAAGCAGCTTCACGTCAGCCAGAAATGGTTGATCAATTAAGAAGCTTGCTCATCATGGGTGTCGCTTTTGTTGAAGGTACTTTCTTCGTTACTTTGGTTATGTCTTTCATTATCAAATAGTTTTTTCTATTTTAGAAAAGGGGGTGTCAAACCTTGGAAGAGAGTCTTAATCCGACTATTCAGCTAGGCCCAATATCCTTTGATTTGACCCTACTTGCTATGTCACTTGTGACCGTTTTGATGGTCTTTGGCTTTATCTACTGGGGAAGTAGAAAAATGTCCATCCGACCAAAAGGAAAGCAAAATTTACTTGAGTACGTCTATGATTTTGTCATTGGCTTTACTAAAGAAAATATTGGGGAACACTACATCAAAGATTATTCTTTGTTTATGTTTGCCTTGTTTCTTTTTATTGCAGTTGCCAATAATATCGGTTTGATGGCTAAAATTCAAACCACCAATGGCTACAATCTCTGGACCTCACCGACGGCAAATTTGGGCTATGACCTAGCCTTGTCCTTTATCATTACATTGATTAGTCATGTGGAAGGAATCCGTCGTCGTGGTTTTAAAGATTACTTAAAAGCTTTTGCAACACCTGGATTTATGACTCCAATGAATATCTTGGAAGAATTTACCAATTTTGCCTCCTTAGCTCTGCGGATTTTCGGAAATATCTTTGCAGGGGAAGTTTTGGCTGGCTTGTTGCTTACCTTGTCACAACAAGCATTTTATTGGTATCCAGCTGCTTTCCTAGGTAGTATGTTATGGACAGCCTTCTCGATATTTATTTCATGTATCCAGGCCTATGTCTTTACCATGCTGTCTTCGATGTATATCGGTAAGAAAATAAACGGTGAAGAATAGTAAGTAGAAAGGAAGAAAAGGAATGCACGTAACTATCGGTGCCATTATTGGTGACTTTATTCTCATCGCTGGTTCCTTCCTTTTATTAATTTTTTTAGTAAAGAAGTTTGCCTGGGGCAATATTACCAGTATCTTAGAAGAACGTTCTAAAAAGATTACGGATGATATTGACGGGGCTGAGTCAGCCCGCAAAAAGGCTGAGGAACTTGCGCAAAAACGTGAGAATGAATTAGCAGGAAGTCGTCAGGAAGCAACGACGATTATCGAACATGCTAAGGAAACAGCTGAAAAAAATAAGGCTGGAATTTTAGCGGATGCAGCTGAAGAAGCTGGACGTTTGAAAGCAAAAGCCAATCAGGAAATTGCTCAAAGCAAGGCAGAAGCCTTGAATAGCATTAAAGACGATGTGGCTGACCTAACAGTAAGTCTTGCAAGTAAGATCTTGAGCCAGCAGCTTGATACAAAAGCACACAGTGAGCTCATTGATCGTTATATTGATAAATTAGGAGATGCTTAATGGACAAAAAGCACTATGCGGTAATTGAAAAATATACCTTGCCTTTTGTTCAATTAGTATTTGAAAAAGGTCAGCAACAAGATGTTTTTGAAAAACTAAGCCAAATTAGGGCCGTGTTTGAGGAAACAAATCTTGCTGACTTTTTATCACATATTGGCGTTGATGATGGAGAAAAGGAGAAGGCTCTTCGACTTTTTCAAAACTCAGATTCACAGCTGATTGATAACTTTATCGAAGTCGTTATTCTCAATCATCGAGCAGATTTGTTCTACGATATGTTGGTAGAAATTCAGCATCAGATTGAGAAACAAAGCAATGAATTTGAAGTGACGGTTAAATCTGTTCAAGCATTGACAGACAGTCAAAAAGAAAGATTGAAACCAATGATTGAGCAAAAAATGGGCCTCAAGGTTCGCTCGCTCAAGCAGGAATTAGATGCTAGCCTGATTGGTGGCTTCGTCATTTCAGCCAATAATAAAACAATTGATGCAAGTATAAAACGTCAATTACAACTCGTAAAAGAAAATTTGAAATAGAAAGTGGTGTGAATTTTGGCGATTAACGCACAAGAAATCAGCGCTTTAATTAAGCAACAAATTGAAAATTTCCAGCCAAATTTTGACGTCACAGAAACTGGGGTCGTCACTTATATTGGTGATGGAATCGCTCGTGCCCACGGTCTTGATAATGCCATGAGTGGCGAGCTCTTGATTTTTGAAAATGGTTCTTATGGTATGGCTCAAAATTTGGAGTCAACCGATGTCGGAATCATTATCTTGGGTGATTTTACAGATATTCGTGAGGGCGATACGATTCGCCGCACGGGTAAAATCATGGAAGTTCCTGTCGGAGATGCTTTGATTGGTCGTGTCGTAGATCCACTTGGTCGTCCTGTTGACGGCTTGGGTGAGCTTGCTACAACTAAAACACGCCCTGTAGAAGCACCGGCTCCAGGAGTTATGCAACGGAAGTCTGTATCAGAACCATTGCAAACAGGTTTGAAAGCTATTGATGCCCTTGTACCAATTGGTCGTGGTCAGCGGGAATTGATTATCGGTGACCGTCAGACTGGTAAAACTAGTATTGCCATCGATGCTATCCTCAACCAAAAAGGGCAGGATATGATCTGTATCTACGTTGCCATTGGTCAAAAGGAATCTACTGTCCGTACACAAGTGGAAACTCTCCGTCAGTATGGAGCCTTGGATTATACTATCGTGGTAACAGCGTCAGCTTCTCAGCCTTCTCCATTGCTTTTCTTGGCTCCTTATGCCGGTGTAGCAATGGCTGAAGAATTTATGTACAATGGCAAGCACGTCCTCATTGTTTATGATGACTTGTCAAAACAAGCGGTAGCCTATCGTGAACTTTCTCTCTTGCTTCGCCGTCCGCCGGGTCGTGAAGCCTTCCCAGGGGATGTCTTCTACCTTCACAGCCGTCTGCTTGAACGTTCAGCTAAAGTTTCTGATGAGCTTGGTGGTGGATCAATCACCGCATTGCCATTCATCGAAACGCAGGCAGGAGATATCTCAGCTTATATTGCAACCAACGTAATTTCAATTACGGATGGACAAATCTTCCTTGGAGATGGTCTCTTTAATGCAGGGATTCGTCCAGCTATTGACGCTGGTTCTTCTGTATCTCGGGTAGGTGGATCTGCACAAATCAAGGCCATGAAGAAGGTTGCAGGAACTCTGCGTATTGACCTTGCTTCATATCGTGAGCTGGAAGCCTTTACCAAATTTGGTAGTGACCTCGATGCAGCAACCCAGGCTAAGTTGAACCGTGGACGCCGTACAGTAGAAGTATTGAAACAGCCAGTTCATGAGCCACTGCCAGTTGAAAAGCAAGTTGTGATCCTGTATGCACTGACTCACGGCTTCCTTGATGCAGTACCAGTAGATGAGATTCTTCGGTTTGAAGCAGAGATTTTTGCTTACTTTGACGCTCATCATGAAGACATTTATGAAACCATTCGCCAGACAAAAGATTTGCCGAGTGAAGAAGTGCTGGACGCCGCTATTACTGAATTTATCAATCAGTCTAACTTCAAATAAGAATAGAGGTGTCAGATGGCAGTTTCATTAAATGATATCAAAAATAAAATTGCATCCACAAAAAACACCAGTCAAATCACAAACGCGATGCAGATGGTTTCTGCATCTAAGTTGGGAAAATCCGAAGAAGCAGCAAAGAACTTTCAAGTCTATGCTTCTAAGGTTCGGAAACTCTTGACCGACCTTTTGCATGGTCATGAGGCAGAAAATGTTAGTCATCATCCCTTGCTCAAGAGCAGACCGGTTCAGAAAACGGCTTATATCGTCATTACATCTGATCGTGGTTTGGTCGGTGGCTACAACGCAACCATCCTCAAATCAATGATGGAATTGATTTCTGAATACCACGAAAAGGATGATTATGTCATTATTTCGATCGGAGGAATGGGAGCGGATTTCTTCCGCGCACGAGGCATTCAGCCGATTTATGAATTGCGCGGCTTAGCCAATCATCCGAGTTTTGATGAAGTTCGGAAAATCATTTCCAAGACTATTGAAATGTATCAGAATGAGCTTTTTGATGAACTTTATGTGTGTTATAACCACCATGTCAACAGTCTGACCAGTCAGATGCGGGTAGAGCAGATGTTGCCAATCGTTGACTTGGATCCTAGTGAAGCGGATGAGAATTATATCCTCAATCTAGAACTAGAATCCAGTCGAAATGCGATTTTGGATCAGCTCTTGCCTCAGTTTGCTGAAAGTATGATTTACGGAGCCATTATTGACGCAAAAACTGCTGAAAATGCTGCTGGTATGACAGCCATGCAGACAGCAACGGATAACGCTAAAAAAGTTATCAATGATTTGACCATTCAGTATAACCGTGCTAGACAAGCAGCTATCACGCAGGAAATTACTGAAATTGTGGCGGGTGCAAGTGCACTGGAATAGTGTCACAGAAAATAAATAGTATAAAGAGGAGAAAAGAATGAGCTCAGGCAAAATTACTCAGGTTATCGGACCAGTTGTAGACGTAGCGTTTGCAGCTGGCGACAAGCTACCTGAGATCAATAATGCACTTGTAGTCTATAAAAATGACGAAAAAAAATCAAAAATCGTCCTTGAAGTAGCTCTTGAGCTTGGTGATGGAGTGGTTCGGACCATCGCTATGGAATCAACGGATGGGTTGACTCGTGGCATGGAAGTGCTAGATACTGGCCGTCCAATTTCTGTACCAGTCGGCAAAGAAACACTTGGTCGCGTCTTTAACGTTTTGGGAGATACCATTGACTTGGATGCTCCTTTTGCGGATGATGCAGAGCGTCAACCAATCCATAAAAAAGCTCCAACCTTTGATGAGTTGTCTACTTCATCAGAAATCTTAGAAACAGGTATCAAGGTTATCGACCTTTTAGCACCTTATCTGAAAGGTGGTAAAGTCGGACTCTTCGGTGGTGCCGGAGTTGGTAAGACCGTCCTGATTCAGGAATTGATTCACAACATTGCCCAAGAGCATGGTGGTATTTCCGTATTTACCGGTGTTGGGGAACGTACTCGTGAAGGGAATGACCTCTACTGGGAAATGAAGGAGTCTGGCGTTATCGAGAAAACAGCCATGGTCTTCGGTCAGATGAATGAGCCACCAGGAGCGCGTATGCGGGTTGCTTTGACTGGTTTGACGATTGCAGAATATTTCCGTGATGTGGAAGGTCAAGATGTCTTGCTCTTCATTGACAACATCTTCCGTTTCACGCAGGCAGGTTCTGAAGTTTCTGCCCTTTTGGGACGGATGCCGTCAGCCGTTGGTTACCAACCAACACTTGCTACAGAAATGGGTCAATTGCAGGAACGGATTACCTCAACCAAGAAGGGGTCTGTAACCTCTATCCAGGCTATCTACGTGCCAGCCGATGACTACACTGACCCAGCGCCAGCGACAGCTTTCGCCCACTTGGATTCTACAACCAACTTGGAACGTAAATTGGTTCAATTGGGGATTTATCCAGCCGTGGATCCTCTCGCTTCAAGCTCTCGGGCTCTTTCTCCTGAGATTGTTGGTGAAGAGCACTATGCGGTGGCTGCTGAAGTTAAACGCGTATTGCAACGTTATCATGAATTGCAGGATATCATTGCCATCCTAGGTATGGACGAATTGTCAGATGAAGAAAAGACCTTGGTTGCGCGTGCGCGTCGGATTCAATTCTTCCTTTCTCAAAACTTCAACGTTGCGGAGCAATTTACTGGTCAGCCGGGATCTTATGTGCCTGTAGCTGAGACGGTTCGTGGCTTTAAAGAAATCCTCGAAGGAAAGTATGATAAGTTACCAGAAGATGCCTTCCGCGGTGTCGGTTCAATTGAGGATGTCATTGCTAAAGCTGAAAAAATGGGATTCTAAGAGGTGAATGATGGCTCAAATGACAGTACAAATCGTTACACCGGATGGTCTTGTCTATGACCACCGTGCTGCATTTGTTTCCGTAAAAACGATTGACGGAGAAATGGGGATTTTGCCTCGTCATATCAATACAATCGCTGTTTTGGAAGTGGATCAGGTCAAGGTGCGCCGGGTCGATGATGATAAGCATATTGATTGGATTGCGGTCAACGGTGGTATTGTAGAGATAGCTGACAATGTGATTACCATTATCGCAGACTCAGCAGAACGTGCGCGTGATATTGATATTAGCCGTGCTGAGCGGGCCAAACTGCGTGCTGAGAAAGAGATCGAAGAAGCTCAAGACAAGCATCTGATTGACCAAGAGCGCCGTGCTAAAATCGCCCTTCAGCGTGCCATCAACCGGATTAACGTTGGAACAAGAATGTAATAAGCAAAAAAAGAATGGAAATGCCATTCTTTTTTTGTTGGCTTACGTTTCTTTCCGCTAGGAATTACTGCTCTTATGGTATAATAAAAACTATGATAGAATTAACATTTCGACTATGCAGTCACCTGCTCTTTATTTTCTTTGCTTTTCATCTTCTGTCTACTGTAGTAAGTTGGGAAAGATTTCTAAAAGTAAATGCTGATAATGCTCTCAAAATTCGTTTTTTGATATTATTGTTGAGTATTGCCTTGGGCTACATGGCTAGCCTATTTTTTATCGGTATTTATGACATGAGTCGGGCAATTTTTAATGGAACTTTATAAGGTCAGAATCTTTATTTTATGATATGATAGTAAGGATGAATTTTTAAGATTTGGAGTAACTAGTTAGTATGGAAAAAATTATTATTCAGGGTGGAAATAACCGTCTGGTTGGCAGAGTTAAGATTGAAGGAGCTAAAAATGCGGTGTTGCCGTTGTTGGCAGCAACGGTATTGGCCAGTGAGGGAAAAACAACTCTTAAAAATGTGCCAGTCCTTTCGGATGTTTTTACCATGAACAATGTTGTTCGCGGCTTGAATACGCAGGTAGACTTTGACAAAGATGAAAATACTGTAGTTGTAGATGCGACTAAACCATTGACTGAAGAGGCTCCTTATAAGTATGTCAGCAAGATGCGGGCTTCGATTGTTGTATTGGGTCCCATTCTTGCTCGTAATGGGCATGCTAAAGTGTCCATGCCGGGCGGTTGTACGATTGGTAGCCGACCTATCGATCTTCATTTGAAGGGCTTGGAGGCAATGGGTGCTCAGATTACGCAGACTGCAGGATACATTGAAGCTAAGGCAGACCGCTTGATGGGGGCGCATATTTACATGGACTTCCCAAGTGTTGGTGCGACACAGAATATTATGATGGCGGCAACTTTGGCTCAAGGTACCACTGTTATCGAAAATGCTGCTCGAGAACCTGAAATTGTCGACTTGGCCTTACTGTTAAATAAAATGGGCGCTAAAGTCAGAGGGGCAGGAACGGAGAATATAATAATCATTGGTGTTGAAAAACTTCATGGAGCTGAGCACAATGTCGTGCAAGATCGTATCGAAGCTGGAACCTTTATGGTTGCTGCTGCCATGACAGGCGGTGACTTGCTGATTGAAGATGCGATTTGGGAGCACAACCGTCCGCTTCTGTCAAAAATGCAAGAAATGGGTGTGGAAGTGACCGAAGAAGACGAAGGAATTCGCGTCCGCTCAGATGTTTCAAAGTTAAAAGCTGTTTCTGTCAAGACATTGCCCTATCCAGGTTTCCCAACCGATATGCAGGCTCAGTTTACTGCCTTGATGGCGATAGCCCAAGGAGAGTCTGTAATGGTTGAGACAGTCTTTGAAAATCGCTTCCAGCACTTAGAAGAGATGCGACGGATGGGACTTCACTCCGACATTATGCGCGATACCGCTCGGATTTGGGGTGGTGGCAGCTTGCAGGGAGCAGAAGTCATGTCGACAGATCTCCGAGCTAGTGCGACCTTGATTTTGATGGGCTTGATTGCTGAAGGGAAAACAAAAGTCAGCAAGTTAGTTCATTTGGATCGTGGCTACTATAAATTTCATGAAAAGCTGGCAGCTCTTGGTGCCAACGTCAAACGCGTAAAGGAAGAAGATGATGAGTGAAAATTGGAAATACTTATCTAGACAGCTAGGCATCGTTGCCTTGGTGCTGATAGTCGCTTTTATCATTTTTTGTCTTGGTCTGGTCATCGGATATGGTGTGATTGGAAATGCAGATAATCCTTGGTCTATCTTATCACCAAATACCTGGAAAGAACTTATTTCTAAGTTTACTGGTCAATGATCTGCCGAGAGTGTTCGTTAATTTACCGACTGTGCAGAATCTTTGCACAGTCCTTTTAAATGGATAGGAAAATATGCCAAAAAGAAAGAAATTACAAAAAAAGAGCACTAAATCTACTCAGACTGTAGCTGGGCTTCTAGTTGCTCTGACTTTATCACTGGGAGCCTACTTTTTTGGAAATGGCAATCAGTCACCAGCAGTAAACACACCTGCAGTTGTCAGCCAAAATAAGGATACCAGTACACCAGATCAGGCATTGGCTGAGAGTGTTCTCACAGACTCAGTGCGTTCGCAACTTGGTGGAAAAATCGAGTGGAATAGGGCTGGATCATTCATTATCAATGGGAATCAAACAAACTTAGACGCCAAAGTTTCGAGTGTCCCTTATGCAGATAATAAAACGAAGATGGTTCAGGGACAGACGGTTCCAACAGTCGCCAATGCCTTGCTTGCCAAATCGACCCGTCAGTATAAATCACGAGAAGAAACGGGAAATGGTTCCACTTCTTGGGTTCCTGCCGGTTGGCACCAAGTCAAACATCTATCAGGTGAATACAACCATGCAGTGGATCGCGGGCATCTCTTGGCTTACTCTCTAATCGGTGGCTTAAAGGGCTTCGATGCTTCCACTAGCAATCCAGCTAATATCGCAGTCCAGACAGCCTGGGCCAATCAGGCCAATAAAGACAACTCGACGGGACAGAATTACTATGAAACTCAGGTTCGTCGTGCTTTGGACCAGAATAAGCGAGTCCGCTATCGTGTCACTTTGATCTATGATTCGGAAAATGATCTGGTGCCATCTGGCTCGCATTTAGAAGCCAAGTCCAGCGATGGAAGTTTGGAATTCAATGTCTTCGTTCCCAATGTCCAGTCAGGAATTGTCCTTGATTATCGCACTGGCAAAGTGAACCTTAGATAAATGTGGTTTACATAATATGGTTCATTTGAAGTCAGCAGCTAAGCTGGCTTTCATGTCTTCAATAGACTTCCCGGCGCCTAAAGAAGTGCCGGTTTTGCTTTGTATTGAAATGAGCATAAACTAAAAGCAAAAAATACCGTGCAAACCTTTTCTATGCTGAAAAAATTTGCTATAATGAAAGGGAGAACGAATACAGAGGAGAATATCATGTCAAAAAAAATTATTGGGATTGATTTAGGCGGAACTTCTATCAAATTTGCTATTTTGACGCAAGAGGGCGAAATCCAAGAAAAATGGTCTATTAAAACTAATATTTTGGACGAGGGAAGTCATATTGTAGACGAGATGATTGAGTCTATCCAGCATCGCTTGGAGCTCTTAAATCTATCAGCAGAGAACTTTATCGGAATTGGAATGGGTTCGCCGGGTGTGGTTGACCGTGAGAAAGGAACTGTTATTGGTGCCTACAACCTAAACTGGAAAACCCTCCAACCAATTAAAGAAAAAATTGAAAAAACCTTGGGCATTCCATTCTTCATCGATAATGATGCCAACGTAGCTGCGCTTGGTGAGCGTTGGATGGGTGCTGGTGACAACCAACCAGACGTGGTCTTTATGACGCTTGGTACTGGTGTTGGTGGCGGTATCGTTGCAGAAGGTAAACTTCTTCACGGTGTAGCTGGTGCAGCAGGTGAGTTGGGCCACATCACTGTTGACTTCGACCAACCAATCGCTTGTACCTGTGGTAAAAAAGGCTGTCTTGAGACAGTGGCTTCAGCAACAGGGATTGTCAACTTGACTCGTCGCTATGCTGATGAATACGAAGGCGATGCAACCTTGAAACGCTTGATTGACGATGGAGAAGAAGTAACAGCTAAAACTGTCTTTGACCTTGCCAAAGAAGGTGACGACCTTGCCTTGATCGTTTACCGTAACTTCTCTCGCTACTTGGGAATTGCTTGCGCCAATATCGGTTCTATCCTTAATCCATCAACTATTGTTATCGGTGGTGGAGTATCAGCAGCAGGAGAATTCCTTCTGCAAGGTGTTCAGAAGGTTTATGATGAAAATACCTTCCCACAAGTGCGTACATCAACTAAATTAGCTCTTGCAACTCTCGGAAACGATGCCGGAGTTATCGGAGCAGCTTCGCTGGTACTTCAGTAGTTCTAACCATCTCCTCTCTTAGCAAAGCTATAAGGAGGGCTAAAATGAAGAGAAAAATTGCTTATTTTCTAGTATTACTTCCCATCTTTCTTTTGATTTTATCGGCTTGCAAATCAAAGACAGAAGGTTTTCTGACCATATTGAATAGTCAGAATCAGCAGATTTATCAGACAAGAAATACCAAGACCTTAGATGAATTTGCAGATATTCTAGATCTTGTAGAGTCTGAGGAAGATAATGAAGATGCCTGGGTTGATTTGCCTGAAGATGCAGAGGTTAATTATATCTATGATATTAGTGGCAGAAAGGGAGGAAGTGGTGTCAAATTCACGACCTACAAAAACTACCCTTATGTCACCATCTCAAATATTCCTGCTGTGTCAGATATTACCTTGAGATTGTCAGAAAAAGATGTGAATAAGCTCAATCATCCAGATGAATGGGTCAAATAAACTTTTCTCCTGCTAAACTTGGCAGGAGAATTTTTATAGAAAATTTGCTATACTAGAAAAAGCTCACTGAACGAAGGAGAAATCATGACGTTAGCAGATACGATTTTCAAAGAGAATATTAAAAAAATTATGGAGCAAGGTGTTTTTTCTGAAAATGCCCGTCCACGTTACAAGGATGGAAATGTAGCCAATTCCAAGTATATCACTGGTTCATTTGCAGAATACGATTTGAGCAAGGGCGAGTTCCCAATCACGACTCTGCGCCCTATTGCCATCAAGTCCGCCATCAAGGAAGTGCTCTGGATCTATCAAGACCAGTCTAATAGTCTGGACCTGCTCAATGATAAATACAATGTTCACTACTGGAATGACTGGGAAGTTGGCGATACGGGTACGATTGGTCAGCGCTACGGAGCTGTTGTCAAAAAGCATGATATTATCCATAAAATTCTCCAACAGCTGGAAGCCAATCCTTGGAACCGCCGCAATATCATCTCTCTCTGGGATTATGAAGCTTTCGAAGAAACAGACGGCTTGCTGCCATGCGCTTTTCAGACCATGTTTGACGTTCGGCGTGTAGATGGAGACATTTATCTGGATGCGACTCTGACCCAGCGCTCAAATGATATGCTAGTGGCTCACCACATCAACGCTATGCAATATGTAGCTCTGCAGATGATGATTGCTAAGCATTTCGGTTGGAAGGTCGGTAAGTTCTTTTACTTTGTCAACAACCTGCACATTTATGATAATCAATTCGAGCAGGCAGAGGAGTTGTTGCGTCGGGAACCCAGCAACTGCCAACCTCGACTCGTTTTAAATGTGCCAGATGGAACCAATTTCTTTGATATCAAAGCAGAGGACTTTGAGCTTTTAGACTACGATCCGGTCAAACCTCAGCTCAAGTTTGATTTGGCGATTTGATCATATTTTCCCTACTGAATGAAGGTCAGTGGGGATTTTAAATTTTCAAGAGCAAATGATTGAAATATAATTTGTAAGTGCTATAATGACAATAGATATATGTGTTTCGCTATTGCCTATCTCGGAGGTATTGATATGGAAGCAAATATTTTGACACATAAAAGTCGTAGAAAACTCTTTAGTCTGGGCATTTGTTCATTCTTGCTTGGCTTATCGATTTCTGTGGCACCTATGGCTGTTGTGGGTGCAGATGAAGTCCAGCAGGCAGAATCCCAACTTGAGCAAATAGCAGATTCCTCAGTGGAAGAAGATGATTTTCTACAACTTGTAGACCAAGGTTCGGATGGGGCAAATCAGGGGAAGAAATCCTATACGATTGATTTGCTTTGTCATGGGAAGGGTCCTAAAAATAAAGGAACTGAGCAAAGCAATGCTGGCGCTTCAACTGAAGGCAAGTCAGTCAAAAGAGAGGGATGTGATATTGATCCCTTAGCGGATAAAAAAGAGGCCACCTCTGCTGAGCCTAAAAAGGCAGACTCAACCCTCTTGAACGTTTCCTTGTTTGGCCTTGTGGCTGCTGTTGTAGGATTTGTCTTTGTCAAAAAGATGAAGAAAGAGTAATTTGGCTGATAAGCGAATAGTCGATAATCTTTTAGGTTATCGATTTTTTATCTGAATTGGCTGACAAAAATAAATAGATAGAAGTGATAGTCCAAACAAGTCTTTTTTAATAAATTTTGATAGAATAGAAATATCAATGTGAAGGATGGAGAAATGATGAAAAAGATTGCGGCGATTTGGGCACAAGATCAAAATGGTCTGATTGGCAAAGACCAAAGCTTGCCATGGCATTTACCAGCAGAGTTGAAACATTTCAAGGAAATCACGACTGGACATGCAATTCTAATGGGGCGGGTGACTTTTGATGGCATGCATCGGCGCGTGCTGCCAAATAGAAAAACTCTGATCTTGACACGTGATAGGGATTATCAGATTGAAGATGAGCGTGTTTTGGTGTTCCATGATCTCCCAGCGGTGTTGAAATGGTACCAAGAGCAAGAGAAGAATCTCTATATTATCGGTGGCGGTCAAATCTATTCTTTATTCGAGCATGAATTGGATGAGGTGATTAAGACAGAAATCCATGCTAGCTTAGAAGGCGATACTTATTTCCCAGCAGACTTTGATTTGACACAGTTTGATGAAGTAAGCAGTCGTTTTCGACCAAAAGATGCAAAAAATGAGTATGATTTCACCGTAAAAATCCTCAAAAGAAAGGGTTCATAGGAATGGAAAGAAGTGTTTTTGGTTTTTTTACGGCCTTTTTATGTGCAATTTGTCTGATTTGTTCTTTTCAAACTTTTCGTAAAAAACGTTTTGGATTGGCTATTTTATTTTTGTTAAATGCTTTTACGAATCTTGTTAATTCCATCCATGCTTTTTATATGACACTCTTTTAAAATGTAAATAAAAAATTGAATTAGAAATTTAGAATGGGAGTAAACAATGCCTACAAATCGTAATAATGAGATGATGGTATATTGTTCTTTCTGTGGAAAGAATCAGGACGAAGTCCAAAAAATTATTGCGGGCAACAATGCCTTTATCTGTAATGAATGTGTCGAGTTGGCGCAGGAGATTATCCGAGAAGAATTAGCTGAGGAAGTCCTAGCTGATCTTTCTGAAGTACCAAAACCGCAAGAATTGCTCAATATCTTGAACCACTATGTGATCGGTCAGGATCGGGCTAAGCGAGCTTTGGCTGTTGCCGTTTACAATCACTATAAGCGGATCAATTTTCATGACAGTCGCGAAGAGGATGATGTGGAGCTGCAAAAATCCAACATCCTCATGATTGGTCCAACTGGATCTGGGAAAACTTTCCTAGCACAGACCTTGGCGCGCAGTCTCAATGTTCCCTTTGCTATCGCGGATGCGACAGCTTTGACTGAGGCTGGCTATGTCGGTGAAGATGTGGAAAATATCCTGCTCAAGCTCTTACAGGCAGCTGACTTTAATATCGAGCGAGCAGAACGTGGCATCATCTATGTGGATGAAATCGATAAGATTGCTAAGAAAAGTGAAAATGTTTCTATCACTCGGGATGTTTCAGGTGAGGGTGTTCAGCAAGCCTTGCTGAAGATTATCGAAGGAACAGTTGCTAGTGTGCCTCCTCAGGGTGGTCGTAAGCATCCACAACAAGAAATGATTCAGGTTGATACCAAGAACATTCTCTTTATCGTTGGTGGTGCTTTTGATGGTATCGAAGAAATTGTTAAGCAACGTCTTGGTGAGAAGATTATCGGTTTCGGTCAAAATAATAAGGCAATTGACGAAGGTGCGTCTTATATGCAGGCCATTGTCGCTGACGATATTCAAAAATTTGGGATTATTCCTGAGTTGATTGGTCGTTTGCCAGTTTTTGCAGCCCTAGAGCAACTGACTGTGGATGATTTGGTTCGAATTTTGAATGAACCTAGAAATGCGCTAGTGAAGCAATACCAAACCTTGCTTTCTTATGATGATGTTGAACTTGAATTTGACGAGGAAGCCCTGCAAGCCATTGCTAGAAAAGCCATCGAACGCAAGACAGGTGCGCGTGGACTTCGTTCAATTATTGAAGAAACTATGATGGATGTTATGTTTGAAGTGCCGAGCCAGGAAAATGTCAAACTGGTTCGTATCACGAAGGAAGCAGTGGACGGCACAGACAAGCCAATCTTAGAAACTGCCTAGGGGAAGCTTATGGAAATCAATACACATAATGCTGAGATTTTACTAAGTGCAGCCAATAAATCGCATTACCCTCAGGATGATATCCCGGAAATCGCCTTGGCTGGTCGCTCCAATGTCGGTAAATCTAGTTTTATCAATACTCTGCTCAATCGTAAAAATCTAGCACGGACTTCAGGTAAGCCTGGTAAAACGCAGTTGTTGAACTTTTTCAATATCGATGACAAGCTCCGTTTTGTGGATGTTCCTGGCTACGGCTATGCCAAGGTTTCGAAAACGGAGCGCGCTAAATGGGGCAAAATGATTGAGGAATACCTGACCACTCGGGACAATCTGCGAGCGGTCGTAAGTCTGGTAGACCTGCGTCATGACCCTAGTGCGGATGATGTACAGATGTACGAGTTTCTCAAATACTATGAAATTCCTGTCATCATCGTGGCTACCAAGGCGGATAAAATTCCACGTGGTAAATGGAACAAACACGAAAGTGCCATCAAGAAAAAGTTGGATTTTGACCAGACTGACGATTTTATTATCTTTTCTTCAGTTGATAAAACTGGTCTTGATCAAGCTTGGGATGCGATTTTGGGCAAAATTTAGATAGCAGATGATAAGGGAAATGAGATAGTTGAACTCTCAGAGTTTAAATATCCTAACCTGATTCCGTATGGATTGGAGTCAGGTTATTTTCATCTTTAGCTAGAGCTATATAACTTAGTGATAACGCCAAACGAGGAAATTTTACTTGTAACAATCGTGGCTTGTGAGACTTATATTTGTTAAAACCTAAAAAATGTCATATACTTGTAATTTATTGCTAATGTTATTTTGCTCTTAGTATGTTACAATAGTAGAATAAATATCTTACTCAGGAGAAGGACTGTGAAAAAGAGAATTTCAAAAGAAAGAAAAAAACTTTTGACAGGTTTGGCAGTGATGGCCTCAACTGTTGTCGTTGGTCTCGCTTTGTCAAATCAAGTCAAGCCAGCAAGTGCAAATGATGCTGTTCAGCAACCATTGAACCAAACAGAATATTTCATTTCACAAATCAGTGAGCCAGCTCGCCAGTTGGCTCAGGATAATGATCTGTATGCTTCTGTGATGATTGCACAAGCTATTTTAGAGAGTGGTTCTGGTCAGTCTGGTCTGTCAGGCTATCCTCACTATAATCTGTTCGGTATTAAAGGAGCTTATGCTGGTCAGTCAGCGACAATGGAGACCTTGGAAGAAGATGGTCAGGGTAATACTTATGCGATCAATGATCAATTCCGCTCTTACTCAAGTTACGCTGAATCACTTCAGGACTATGTTTATGTCTTGAGACAAGGTCATTTTGCGGGGGCTTGGAAGAGCAATGCCCCGACTTATCAAGACGCGACAGCTGCCTTGACTGGTGTGTATGCGACGGATAGTAACTACTACGCGAAATTGAACTATCTGATTGAAGCTTATAATCTGACTCAGTTTGACTCACCTAGCTATCAGACAGGAGCGTCTAATATGGTTTACAATCCTTACCGTGGACAATACACGACTCAGGATGTCTTGGATGTAGATAACGCTTGGGCGTCAAATAACTAGATAAAGAAAAGAGGCTGGGACAAAAAGTCCTAGCCTCTCAATTGTCTTTGGATTCTCGAGCAAGACGCAGTGGTTGAGTGGGCTCTACTACGCTGATTTCATCAGCTTTTATAGCCCTACTCAACTGTGCGGAGGTGGGACGACGAAATCGAATTCTAACGAATTACCGATTTCTGTCCCACTCTCTTTTTTGCGTTTTACTATTGAAGTAAAAGCTAATTTCAGATAAGCAATAGGTTCTCTCTTTACTAGAATTTGTTAAGTATTGAGGGTTTTAGGAAAGCTTAGGGAGGAAGAATGGGAGCGTTTAAAGATTTACTTGAAAAGCAAGAAGTAATAATTCTAGATGGTGCTTTGGGAACAGAGCTGGAGAGACAAGGTTATGATGTTTCTGGTCAGCTTTGGTCAGCCAAGTATCTGCTTGAAAATCCCCAGATTCTTCAAGACTTACATGAAGCTTACGTTCAGGCTGGCAGTGACATTATCACCACTTCCAGTTATCAGGCTAGCATTCCAGCTTTTGTCGAGGCTGGGCTGAGTCCGGAAAAGGCCTATGAACTTCTCAAAGAAACGGTCTTTTTGGCACAGGTAGCTGTTAAAAATATCTGGAAGAGTTTATCGCTAGATGAGCAGGAGCAGCGCTCTTATCCTTTGATAGCTGGGTCGGTCGGGCCTTATGCTGCATATCTGGCTGATGGTTCGGAGTACACAGGAGCTTACCATTTGAGTGAGGAGGAATTTAAAGACTTTCATCGTCCGCGCATTCAAGCCTTACTGAACGCGGGCTGTGATTTATTGGCAATTGAAACGATTCCAAATGGAGCAGAAACAGAGGCGCTTGTTCACTTGTTAGCAGAAGAATTTCCGCAGGCGGAGGCCTATTTATCTTTTACAGCTCAGACGGCATCGGCGATTTCGGACGGAACATTGATAGAAGAAGTTGGGCGCTTGGTTCAGTCGAGTCCACAAGTATTGGCTGTCGGTTTTAACTGCACAGCTCCACATTTGATTGCTCCTTTATTAGAAAAGTTGAAACAGGTGTGCGATAAGCCCTTACTAGCCTATCCAAATTCTGGAGAGGTCTATAATGGGGCGACGAATACTTGGCAGGACAATCCTGAGCAGCAGCTCTGTTTAACTGATTACAGTCAGCTTTGGAAGAAGCAGGGCGTTCAGCTTTTTGGCGGTTGCTGTCGAACTCGGCCAGAAGATATAAGGCGGCTAGCAGGCGAATTAAGAACTTGAAATATAGCATTACAAGTTCAAATTTAGAAAAAAACTTACAGAAAACGCTTTCGAAAAATAAAAGTTTGTGATATACTGTACATAGTTTAACTTAGAGGAGAATTATTATGGTCGAATCGACATTTATTCCAAAAATAGAAGCAGCTTGTCGCAAGAAAGAAGGCTTGTTTGACACAAGCAAGGGGAAGTATGCTGTTCGCTCTATCTTTGCGGGAGCATTTCTGACTTTCAGTACAGGAGCAGGAGCTATTGCGGCAGACCTGACAAATAAGATTGTTCCAGGAACGGGTCGTTTTCTCTTCCCTTTTATCTTTGCTTGGGGATTGGCCTACATCGTCTTTCTGAATGCTGAGCTGGTGACTTCCAACATGATGTTTTTGACAGCTGGCACTTTCTTGAAGAAGATTGACTGGAAAAAAGCATTGATTATTTTGTTCTATTGTACTTTCTTTAACTTGATTGGGGCTCTGATTGCTGGGTGGCTCTTTGCTAATTCGGCGGCTTATGCGGGACTTAGCAAGGAAAGTTTCATTGCTGGTGTTGTGCAGATGAAGCTTGCCCGTTCAAATGAACTTATTTTACTTGAGGGAATACTCGCCAATGTATTTGTTAATATTGCGATTCTTTCCTTTATCTTGGTGAAAGATAGTACAGCTAAGCTTTTCTTGGTTATTTCAGCTATTTATATGTTTGTTTTCTTAACCAACGAACACTTGGCAGCTAACTTTGCTTCTTTTGCTATCGTCAAATTTAGCTCAGCTGCATCACAGGTGGCAAATTTTGGTATTGGAAATATCCTGCGTCACTGGGCTGTAACCTTCGTAGGAAACTTGATTGGCGGTGGTCTTCTAATCGGTCTGCCATATGCTTGGTTCAATAAAAAAGAAGAACATTATGTAGATTAAAATGTAGCCTTGGGGCTACATTTTTTTGAAGAGGTGACGCTCTGATTCCCGTCTAGATTTGCCTAAATTGACAAACATATAAAATTTTGTTAAACTTTACTAATATTTTTATATTTAAGGAGATCTTGATGAATAAGCTTACTATTCAAGCACCAGATGGCAGCAATGTTAAGACTTTGTCACCTATGTGCTCTATTACAACCTTGCTATTTAACTTTTTCGTTCCTCTTTTTCGTAAAGACTGGAAATACTTTGGGATCATGCTTGGCTCACTATTTGTATTTGCTGTGATTGCAACGCTTCTTATCCCAGATGATTTCTTGAGACCTGTAGGAACTGCCTACAACTTGTTTTGGGCCTTTTTCTATAATCGTCTTTGGATAAAAGACCGAGTTTTCACAGATGGCTGGGTGCCTGCTGACGATGCTAGTAAAGCCTTGCTTGACAAGACTTTTCCTAAAAATGCATAAAAAATTAAAAAGATTGCACAAAAAGCTTGCAATCTTTTTTTTCTTTTGCTATAATTATAAATGGTTTGAAAAAACTGCCTAAGACAGTAGGGGAGCTCGACTCATAAAAATCCTACCGAGGACAAAACGTATCATGTAAAAGAAGCGTATTGTACTTTCGTGTCTAGGTTTGGGCGCGTTTTTCTTTTAGAAAAATTCCCCCAAGCAAAATAATTACGGAGGTGAAACACTAAATGAGTGAAGCAATTATTGCTAAAAAAGCAGAACTAGTTGACGTAGTAGCTGAGAAAATGAAAGCTGCTGCATCAATCGTTGTTGTGGACGCTCGTGGTTTGACGGTTGAGCAAGATACTGTTCTTCGTCGTGAGCTTCGTGGAAGCGAAGTTGAGTACAAAGTAATTAAAAACTCAATCTTACGTCGTGCAGCTGAAAAAGCTGGCCTTGAAGATCTTGCATCAGTATTTGTTGGACCATCTGCAGTAGCATTTTCTAATGAAGATGTTATCGCACCAGCGAAAATCTTGAACGATTTTGCTAAGAATGCAGAAGCACTTGAAATCAAAGGTGGTGCTATCGAAGGCGCTGTCGCATCAAAAGAAGAGATTCTTGCACTTGCAACTCTTCCAAACCGCGAAGGACTTCTTTCTATGCTCCTTTCTGTACTTCAAGCGCCAGTTCGCAACGTTGCACTTGCTGTCAAAGCAGTTGCAGACAACAAAGAAGACGCAGCTTAATCTTAAGCTACGCAGCGTAGCCTAGCTACAAATTATTATTATAAAAATAAAAACTTATTTGGAGGAAATAACAATGGCATTGAACATTGAAAACATTATTGCTGAAATTAAAGAAGCTTCAATCCTTGAATTGAACGACCTTGTAAAAGCTATCGAAGAAGAATTTGGTGTAACTGCAGCTGCTCCTGTAGCTGTTGCTGCAGCTGGTGCTGCTGACGCTGGTGCTGCTAAAGATTCATTTGACGTTGAATTGACAGCTGCTGGTGACAAAAAAGTTGGCGTTATCAAAGTTGTACGTGAAATCACTGGTCTTGGCCTTAAAGAAGCTAAAGAACTTGTTGATGGTGCACCAGGTGTCATCAAAGAAGGCGTTCCAACTGCAGAAGCTGAAGAAATCAAAGCTAAATTGGAAGAAGCTGGAGCTTCAGTTACTCTTAAATAAGAGGCATATACCAATTAGAATTCGGAATACTATAGTATCAGCCTTTTAGAATCGTGAACACATTTTAGAAACTGATAAATTAATTTAGTTTCCTGCCAAAAACCCTACCAAAAATTAATTTGGCAGGGTTTTTCTTTTTAATAAAATTATTTTGGAGAACAGTTGAATATTGTTCTCCTTTTTTTATTTTCTGGAGGGAAAATGACAAAAGAATTACAATCATCACGCTATATTGTCATTTCATTTTTAGTACGTGAAATGGGAATTGACATTGTTGAAGCCATATCTCTTATGGCTGAATTAGAAAAAAGTGGCTTGATTCTATTGGAATCAAGTGGAGATTTAATACTCAAAGAACTTGGAGGAGCGCTATGAAACGAATTACCGCAAATCAATACCAAACTTCAGAACGGTATTATAAATTACCTAAAATTCTTTTTGAAGATGAGAAATATATGGATATGAAACTAGAAGTAAAGGTAGCTTATTCTATTTTAAAAGATCGTCTAGAATTATCTCTCAATCGTGGTTGGATAGATGAAGAAGGCGCGGTCTATTTAGTATTTTCTAATTCTAAACTGATGAGGCTGTTAGGTTGTTCGAAGTCCAAATTACTGTCCATCAAAAAGACTCTTAAAGAATATGACTTAATTGATGAAGTTCAACAGTCTTCAAGTGAGAAAGGAAGACTAGCTAATAAGATTTATTTAGGGGAATTATCTTCTACCCCAGTATCTATTTCTGACAGGACTAGTGTTAAAAAAAGACTAGGGCAGGTTGAAAATGAAACGGCCCCCGTCTCATATTCAGCCCCTAGTGAGACTGAAGTTAGTGAGACTAAATATAGTGAGACTGATTCTTTATTTAGTGAGGATGAGGAGGATAGGAATACTCAACCTATCTTGAAAAGAAAAGTAGAAAAGGTCACAAAATATGATCGAGATTATATTTGGGGATTGGTGCAAGATCAATTTAGACGAGAGGGTTTTTCTGAAACAGCCAGTGAAATTGCTATGACTGATTTTGAGAGAATCTACCAGTATGCTCTTGACAATGTTCGCTTTGTTAGACGAGCGGAAGCACTTGCTGAATTTGTGTTTAATGGCCTATATTCCGTTTGGAATAACCGTGTTAGAAAAGGAGGTGGTTAAATGTCACCAATCGAGTGGATATTAGTTATGCTCATTTTCATTTCAAGTGGTGTGACTCTTTGGACATTGATAGTCGATCAGAAAGGGGTGATAAAGAAATGAAATTTATTGATTTATTTTCAGGTATCGGTGGTTTTCGACTAGGAATGGAAAGTGTCGGACACGAGTGTATTGGATTTTGTGAGATTGATAAATTTGCTAGAGAATCTTATAAGTCCATTTTTCAAACGGAAGGAGAAATTGAATTTCATGACATACGAGATGTTTCAGATGACGAATTTAAAAAACTTAGAGGGAAAGTCGATATCATCTGTGGGGGATTCCCTTGTCAAGCATTTTCAATCGCAGGAAGACGATTGGGATTTGAAGATACTAGAGGAACTTTGTTCTTTGAAATTGCTCGGGCGGCCAAACAAATCCAACCACGTTTTCTTTTTCTTGAAAATGTTAAAGGCTTACTCAATCACGATAAGGGACGGACGTTCACCACAATCCTTACCACACTTGATGAGTTGGGGTTTGATGTTGAGTGGCAGGTGCTTAACAGTAAGAATTTTGGCGTTCCCCAAAACAGAGAGAGGGTGTTTATTATCGGACATTCTAGAAAGAAAAGTACCAGACTCTTATTTCCTTTCAGACGAGAAGGTCAAGCAACTAACTCTGAGATTTTAAAAACATTAGGGAATTTGAATCCATCAAAAAGTGGAATGAGCGGTAAAGTCTATTATTCAGAAGGTCTTGCGCCAACCTTAGTTCGTGGAAAAGGAGAAGGATTTAAGATTGCGATTCCTTGCATTACACCAGATAGATTAGACAAGAGACAAAATGGTAGACGCTTTAAGGAAAACAAAGAGGCGATGTTTACTTTAAATACTCAGGATCGTCATGGTATTGTCGTTGTTGGAGATTTACCAACTAGCTTTAAGGAAACTGGTCGAGTTTATGGAAGTGAGGGGTTATCTCCAACACTGACTACAATGCAAGGTGGAGATAAAATTCCCAAAATACTAATTCCAGAACCAATCAAATTTCTAAAAGTACGGGAAGCAACGAAAAAAGGATACGCTCAAGCAGAAATAGGAGATTCAATTAATTTGGAAAGACCAAGTTCTCAGTATCGTCGTGGTAGAGTTGGAAAAGGTATAGCTAATACGTTAACAACTAGTGGACAAATGGGAGTAGTAGTTGCTAGTTATGAAGGAGAAGATAAACAAGTTTATCATGTAGCCGGTGTATTAATAGATGGACAGTTTTACCGTCTGAGGATACGACGAATCACTCCTAAAGAGTGTTTTCGCTTGCAGGGCTTTCCTGATTGGGCTTTTGAAGCTGCTAGAAAAGTCTCTAGTAATAGTCAGCTCTATAAACAAGCTGGTAATAGTGTAACCGTTCCTGTGATTGCCGCAATCGCAAAGAAATTAAAAGAAATAGAGGAAAAAGATGAAAGCATTAAATAAAGAATCAATACTAGATTGTGATGAATTAGAAACAGAATTACATGATGCAGAAATCAAACAGCTGGATGAACAATTATTTTTGATACCCAATTATCCATGTGAGTTTGAAGTAACATTTTTAGATGATTACCATAAAAAACACAACTACCCACTATTTTATGAGTCCTATCTTCAAAACGTTATGGAATTCCTTGAAAGTCAAGACATAAAGAATGGGGTTGATGCCTTTGTAGATGATCATCAAAATCTCGTTTTTATTTTATATGGACAAGGTTATCGAGCCGAGGGAAAAGAGGGAATACTTACAACCCAAGTAACTGTAAAAGCTTCTGATGAAGATAAGAATCCGATTAACTTCTCAAATTTGTTAGATTCCTTAATTGTATCAGAATATCAAATGGAACCGAATCTTTTGGAGGTCTCCCATGATTGATCTCTATCTAAGTAAAAATTGTCATAGAAATCAACTTCTTTTGGATTTCTTTCAAAAGTATGGCATAGAGGTATCTTGTCATTCAGTTTCTGAAATGACAAAGGACAAATTAATTGAGATGATGAGCTATTCTTCAGATTGTTTTGAGTTTTTATCTCCCAATTTATTACGATTTAAGAATCAAGATAACCTCAGATTAACAGATTTCATCGAAATGATATTAAAAAATCCTGAACTAACCATCAGACTTCCTCTTGCGGTTTCAAATAAGCGAGTTTATCCAAATCTGAATCTGGAAGAGGCTAGAGCTTTATTGCCAAGAGATACGAAACAATTGATTTACATGGCACAAACACATTATTTATCTAACTAAAGGAGAAACAATATGGCTGAACGATTTTGGGAGAACTTGTCCATTATTTTGGCTGAAAGAAATATCAGCTGGATTGAGTTAACCAGAAAAATGTTTGCGGGAGAGTTTCACTATCCAAGTGAATTGAATCGTCTGTATCAAAAGATTCGCCACTATAAGATGGAACAACGAATGCCTCAAAGTCCATGGGTAGAAAGGATTGTGCAGGTATTAGATTTAGATTATGAAGATTTATTTCGGAGGTAACTATGAAAAGAATAATTCCAGTTTATATATTCCAACAAGTAAATGTCCTATTGGTATCCCTATACTTACTGAAATTTCTTTGTATCGGTGAGTTAACTATACTACAGATTCTCTATGGAGCGTCGCTCATTTCTTTTTTATGGATGTATGGTCAACGAAAACAAGTGGTCAAGGTCAATATGAAAACTAGGATGAAATGGCTTGGTATTGGATTCGTTAGCCTACTGATTATAAGTCTATGTTTTAGTCTGATTCATGCTCAAGGAAGCACGAATCAAGCAAACTTAATTGGGCTTCAACATCAAGTTCCTTGGTTTTCATTTTTATTGTTCTTAATCAATGCGAGTATGGTTGAAGAATTTTTGTATCGAGAAATTTTATGGAACTTGGTTAGAAAATTGGATATTCGAGTTGCTTTGACAAGTGTTTTATTTGCCTTAGTACATCATCCAGGAACCATTCTAGCTTGGTGTTTGTATGTTTCATTGGGAATGTTTTTAGGGATGGTGCGCTATAAATCGGACTTATGGGGCAGTATGGGGCTACATTTAGTGTGGAACCTACTAGTTTATAGTTTGCAGCTTTTTTAAAATAGGTGACCTGATTTTTAGGTAACTTCTAAAACTAACTTCCAGTTTCCCACAACCTAGCTTTTAGTATGAGAAAAATGCGTGAAATCAGTGGAAATTCGTCTTAGAATAACTTCCACTGGTTTTCTTTTTCTTGATATATAAGGGTTCAAAAGCGAAAAGACTCAGAAAAAAGTGCACGACAAATAGCTCTAAAACAGAGTCGTCTTAGAGTAAATTCCAGTTGCTAGCGTTTAGTGTGAGACTTTTCGAATCAAACAAACTATTGTATAACAAATAAAAAAATGGTATAATTAAAGCGCTTTCTAAAGTAAATATATTAGTGAAGTGAAAACCATGAAAAATTAGCAAAAGTTGTTATATTAGTAGTTTATTATCAATTGGTCTTTTCAATCCAGTGTATCTGTTGTGATAGACACTAAAAGTTATCGGTATGATTGTAACACCTACTATAGGTCTAGTATGAATTACCACAGATATAGCTATATTAATGTTCTGTCATGGTCTCGTTATTATAGCTATTCTGAGTATAAAGTTGGTTCTGGCTGGAATTACGATCTTTATGAGTACTAAACTACTACAGCGGAGGCTATTAATCCCAAAAGGAGGGCTAGATATGTTGCAACTTACTCATGTGACCTTAAAAACGCGACAAGTCATCTTGCAAGATGCGGATTTCACCTTTAAAAAGGGTAGGATTTATGGTCTTCTTGCTATCAATGGCTCTGGAAAGACGACACTGTTCCGTGCCATTAGCAATTTAATTCCTATAAGTAGTGGAAATTTCGCAGCCCCTCCTTCTTTGTTTTATTATGAGAGCGTTGAATGGCTGGATGGAAACCTAAGTGGGATGGACTACCTTCGTCTCATAAAAAACATCTGGAAGTCAGACCTAAACTTGGGGGACGAAATCGCCTATTGGGAAATGTCTGACTATATCAACCTTCCCATCCGCAAGTATTCCTTAGGGATGAAGCAACGCTTGGTGATTGCTATGTATTTCCTCAGTCAGGCGAAATGCTGGCTCATGGATGAGATAACAAATGGCTTAGATGAGTATTATCGACAGAAGTTTTTTGATAGGCTGGCACAAATCGATAGACAAGAGCAGCTGGTTCTTTTGAGTTCCCACTACAAAGAGGAGTTAGTGGAGATTTGCGATAGCATCGTAACCATTCGTCAGGGGCAGATAGAAGAGGTTCCGTTATGAAAGATATTAGCCTATTTTTGTTAAAGAAAGTTTTCAAAAGTCGCTTAAACTGGATTATCTTAGCTTTATTTGCATCTGTACTCGGTGTTACCTTTTATTTAAATAGTCAGACTGCAAACTCACACAGCTTGGAGAGCGAGTTGGAAACCCGTCTTGTAAAACATGAGAGAATCATCAATGAAAATGAAGTGAAACTCTCCCAAATCTCTGACACCAGCTCGGAGGAATACCAGGTTGTTAAAGAAAATTTAGAATCGCAAAAAAATCTTTTAACGCAAAAGAAAGAAATTCTGACTTTACTAAAAGAAGGACGATGGAAAGAAGCCTATTATTTGCAGTGGCAAGATGAAGAGAAGAATTATGAAGTTATGTCAAATGAACCGACTTCTAACTCTGAATTAAAAATGGCAATTGACCGCCAACGGAAGATTTACCAAGCCCTGTATCCCTTGAACATAAAAGCCCACAATTTAGAATATCCGACTCACGGGATTGATCAGATTGTCTGGATTTTAGAGGCTATCATCCCAAGCTTGTTTGTGATTGGCATTATTTTTATGCTAACACAACTGTTTGCAGAAAGATATCAAAATAATCTCGATACAGCTCAGTTATATCCTTTTTCAAAAGTGACATTTGCCATGTCCTCTCTTGGAGTTGGGGTGAGCTATGTAACCGTGCTATTTATCGGAATCTGTGGTTTTTCTTTTCTAGTGGGAAGTCTGATAAGTGGTTTTGGACAGTTAGATTATCCCTACCCGTTCTATAGCTTAACGAATCAAGAGGTAAGTATTGGAAAAATACAAGATGTGTTATTTCCTAGCTTGCTCTTAACTTTCTTGGCTTTTATCGTTATTGTGGAAGTCGTTTACTTGATTGCTTACTTTTTCAAGCAAAAAATGCCTGTCCTCTTTATTTCCTTAATTGGGATAGTTGGCTTGTTGTTTGGTATCCAAACGATTCAGCCTCTTCAGAGTATTGCCCATCTGATTCCCTTTACTTACCTGCGTTCAGTGGAGATTTTGTCTGGAAGATTACCTAAACAAATTGATAATGTCAATCTGAATTGGAGCATGGGGATGGTCTTACTTCCTTGCCTGATTATCCTTTTGTTAGTGGGGATTCTACTTATTGAAAGATGGGGAAGTTCACAGAAAAAAGAATTTTTTAATAGATCCTAGCTTTCCTATAGGAAAAATAAGTAAAAACTAACATAGAGAGGGAATCAACTTGATTCTCTCTTTTTTAGGAGAAAATTCAAATGACTTATACTTTGGAATGGCTAAAGACTTTTGATGGACAGATTGATATTCTCAATGTTAAGATGGATTGCTTGGCCAATACTATTGAGAAAAATGTTTCTCAGTACAAATATATTTATCAGACAGATATGGAGAACTGTCCTGAAATTATTCTATCAGTCCCAAACTCCTCCATTCCTCATCTATTAGGATTATCTAGAGAATATCGGATTACTTCTTCTTTATAATAGCTGGTCTGTCTTACGTATGGATTAATTTTGAAATAAAAAAACTAAATAAATTGATTTCAAAGAAATAAAATGCTAACATATATAGTAGATGTTAGTATTTTATTTCTAAGAAAGGAGAATGATATGGTTGATAAAAGAGAGAAACTGATGAACTCTTTCAATCAGTATGGTTTTTTAACTTTTAAACAAGTAATAGATGAAAATTTACACTACAAAACCTTATTAAAAATGGTTGCAGAAGGAAAAATCGTTGCTGAAGAAAAAGGGTTATATCGCTTACCTGATATTTATTTAGATGAGTGGTTTGTCCTTCAGTATCGATTTCCAAAGGGAATCTTTTCTTTGGAGACAGCACTTTGGTTACATGGTTTATCTTTGACTATCCCTTTTAACATGACGATGAGTTTTCCTTATGGTACGAATACCAAAAATATTAAGGAAGCAGATATATGTCCTATTATTTTACGCTCTCACTATAGTGAAGGAATTATTGAAATAGAGCGCCTTCCTGGTCAATTTATTAAAGTTTATGAAGTTGAACGAGTTTTGGTTGAATGTCTAAGACCAGTTCATCAGGTGGATCTTCAAATTATTGCACCAGCGTTTAAAAAATATTTTCAACAAAATAAAATTCATTTACACAAATTATTTTATTATGCCCAGCTATTTAAAGTAACTGATAAGTTACAATCTTATACGGAGGTACTATCTTAATGTTTTCAAATGCGAATAGCTTTAAAGCAAAAATCAAAAACATTTCAAAAGATAAGGGAATTCCAGCTCAACAAGTACAACAACATTATTTAATTGAGCAAGTATTAAAGCTGATTTCTACTAGTTCTTATAGAGATTCCTTCATTGTAAAAGGAGGGTATCTAATAGGTCAAATGATTGGACTAGATAAGCGAACCACAATGGATTTAGATGTCACTCTGAAGGGAACCGAAATGAGCAAAGAAAATTTGATTCATATCTTTGAAGAGATTCTTTGTTCTAAAACTGATGGATTTTCATTTTCAGTAGATAAGCTAGAACCTATTCGCCAAGATGATGAATATGGAGGATTTTCATTAAAATTAAATGCAACTTTTGATACATTAAAAGAGGTTGTTTTTATTGATATTACTACTGGTGATAAAATCACACCAAGAGAAATTACTTATTCAATGACTTCTATCTTTACTAATGAAAGCATCAAGATATGGACATATAATCTAGAGACTGTACTTGCTGAAAAGTTAGAAACGATCATTAGTAGGGGATTAGCTTCGACACGCCCACGTGATCGATATGATCTTTTCACCTTGTATAAACTTAGAAAAGAAGAGATTAATCTCGAAGTATTAAAAAATGCACTTGAGAATACGGCAGAAAAACGTAAAAGTAAAGATACTATTTATAATTGGGAAGAACAAGTGAGAGGAATTGAAATTTCTGATTATCAGAAAGAGCTATGGATTCGTTATCAACGCCAATTTAAGTATGCTAAAGATATCTCATTTGATAACTCTGTTCAGGTTATTAGGGAAATTATGCAACAAATATTTTAGTGAAAAAGTAACTCATTCGTAAAGCAGTGAGTTGCTTTTTTTATTCCAACAATATCAAAAATGTGATAAAAATTTCAACTACTCTTATCTATAATAAAGCTACCTGTTCTTTGAAAATTGAATCCACTCCGTCTTGATTAGCGTGCCTGTGTAAGTAGGGACTGAGAGTATTTCCCTGTGAAGGGCAACTGGCACAAGACGTGTGTGAGAATTTTCTAACAGACACGGAGTTTATCGTTACCAGACTTAAACGATGCGACAAACTAGATAAAGGAGTTAATCATGAAGGTAGTAAACTTGTATGATTTGAAACAAATGGGAAATAAAGGTGGTTGTACCATCCAATTGATTCATCACCTTCCCTTTGGTATGGGCTTAGGACATCTCAAAAAAGACTACATTGAATTTAAACGTGTTGGTATCTTTGATGGGAAAGCAGTAGAAGTTACTCTTCGAGAACCTTATTCGAGAGATCTACTGCAGGTTGTTAAGTCGATTAAGCAACGTCAGAAATTGATAGCTTATCGTTATAAAGAAGGAAAGCTGCTATTTGTGAAGAAGGAGGCATCAGATGTCCTCTGAACAACAGGAACGAATGGCAGTTCAATATGCTGAGCGTAGTCTTTTATTTACTGTAAAAAGTCTTTTAAAGATTCTAGAATGGTCTAGACGTCAGGCTTTAGCACAGGATTCTGCCTATAAGGTAGGGGTGCAGAAATTAGAAGAATTGCTACAATCTCCTTATTCGATTGATACAATTAATCTGAAGAAAGATTTTTTAGACAAACCAATTGATATAGAGAAATTTAAAGCTTTTTTAGAAAAAGAAGAGATTCCTTTAGCCATCGCTTGGCAAGGGGATTCTCTGCATTTCTACACGAAAGACCGTTCGATTCTAGACAATCATTTAGACCATCTGTTAGAAAAAATGGTTAATGATCCTGAGAAATTAGCTGATTTTACCATGGATAAGTCATTAGATGATGCTATTGATGAAGCTAAATCCCAAATAACCTTTAGACAAGAAGGGGCCGTCAAACAGAAAGAGATGGTGAGATGATGTACAGTGGAAAGAAATGCCTACTATTCTCACTGTTAGGTATCATCCTAGGCTATCTTTTTCATCGTTTGACGCTTTTGTATGATTCCTATACTGGAAATACCTTAGATAAATGGACTCATCTTCTGATGGAAGGTCAAGATGAAGTTCTTCAGTCGCCATGGAATGTTTCCTTTACTGGAAAATCAAGTGCTTTTTTTCTACTAGGCTTTGTGATGATGTTACTAGTTTATCTCTATCTAGAGACTGGTAAAAAACAATACCGAGAAGGGGTAGAATACGGGAGCGCCCGTTTTGGAACTCTAAAAGAAAAGAAGCTCTTTTACGGTAAGGAATTTTCTCATGATACGATTTTAGCACAAGATGTTCGTTTGACATTATTAGATAAAAAACCACCTCAATATGATAGAAATAAGAATATTGCGGTGATCGGAGGTTCAGGAAGTGGGAAGACATTTCGCTTTGTGAAACCCAATCTGATTCAAATGAATAGTTCTAATATTGTAGTGGATCCTAAAGATCACTTGGCCGAAAAAACAGGCAAACTCTTTTTAGAACATGGCTACCAAGTAAAGGTGCTAGATTTAGTCAATATGAAGAACTCAGATGGCTTCAATCCTTTTCGCTATATAGAGACAGAAAATGATTTGAATCGCATGCTGACGGTTTATTTCAATAACACCAAAGGTTCTGGCTCCCGTAGTGACCCATTTTGGGATGAAGCTTCTATGACTTTGGTTCGAGCTTTAGCCTCTTACTTGGTCGATTTCTATAATCCACCTAAAACAAGAGAACAGCTCATTGAAGAGAGTCGTTTGAGTCAAAAAGAATATCAAAACTTGTTGAAACGTCAAAAAAAAGAAGTGGAAGAACGAAAAAAACGAGGACGTTATCCAAGTTTTGCTGAAATCTCAAAACTCATTAAACACTTATCCAAGGGTGAAAACCAAGAAAAAAGTGTCTTAGAAATTCTATTTGAAAATTATGCTAAAAAGTATGGGACTGAAAATTTTACCATGCGAAATTGGGCAGATTTTCAAAATTATAAGGATAAGACTCTGGATTCTGTTATAGCTGTAACCACTGCTAAATTTGCCCTCTTCAATATTCAGAGTGTCATGGATTTGACCAAAAAAGATACACTTGATATGAAGACATGGGGCCAGGAAAAATCAATGGTTTACTTAGTTATCCCAGATAACGATAGTACCTTTCGCTTTCTTTCAGCCCTCTTTTTTTCAACTGTATTTCAAACCTTAACAAGACAAGCAGATATTGATTTTAAGGGTCAATTGCCTCTTCATGTGAGAGTCTATTTAGATGAATTCGCAAATATCGGAGAAATTCCAGATTTTGCTGAACAAACCTCAACAGTCCGTTCTCGAAATATGAGTCTCGTTCCTATTCTACAAAATATTGCCCAACTTCAAGGGCTCTATAAAGAAAAAGAAGCTTGGAAAACCATTCTTGGGAACTGTGATAGCTTAGTCTACTTAGGTGGTAATGATGAAGATACCTTTAAATTTATGAGTGGCTTACTCGGTAAACAAACCATTGATGTTCGAAATACTAGTCGTTCCTTTGGCCAGACAGGTTCAGGATCCCTTTCTCATCAAAAGATTGCTCGTGATTTAATGACACCCGATGAAGTCGGAAATATGAAACGGCATGAATGCTTGGTTCGAATTGCCAATATGCCTGTCTTTAAAAGCAAAAAGTACAATTCAACTAAGCATCCAAACTGGAAGTACCTAGCCAATCAAGAAACCGATGAACGGTGGTGGAACTATCAGATCAATCCTTTGAATCAAAGTCAGGAAAATCATCTTGAAGGCCTTAGAATTCGTGATTTGACTTTTGAATCTAGTTTAAAATAAAAATAGAAAAGAGGAAATAGATGATTACGCATTTTAAAGGTTTTGTTTATGGAGTAGACGCAAGTGCTATGTTTGCACAAGCTATGTCTTTGTTACAGAAGGGATTGATTGCGGTTGGTGCCTTTCTCGTTGTTGTTGGGATTGTCAATCTTGCAACCAATATTAAAGATGGTGGACCAGGTGTTCGGAATGCCATTCTTGAAATTGTCGGTGGTGTTATGGTCGGGGCTGCTGGAGCCTTTGTAACTCAAATTTCAATTTAGGAGAATAAACAATGACATGAATCTTAGTTTAGTCTCACCCTTTGTTTACCTTGCATCTGAAAAAATATCAGCTGAAAATTTATTTGAAGGATTTAATGTAGATTTACAATCTACGGTAGATCTGATTAAATCCCTATCTAGCTACAATCCAACAGTTTGGACTTATATGTCTAGTATTACTAAAAGTGTCATGCAGCCTCTTGGAGTTGCGATTTTATCAGTTGTTCTCATCTTAGAATTTTCGAAGATGGCAAAGAAAATTGCTAACTCAGGAGGTGCGATGACCTTTGAAGCATTAGCGCCGATGTTGATTAGTTATATCATGGTCGCAGTTGTAATTACCAATACAACCGTGATTGTAGAAGCCATCATCGGGATTGCGAGTCATGCCATTGAACAAGTAGCTTCGATTGTGGCTCACGGTGGGGCAAAGTATGATACAATCTCTGGATTAAAAGGTTCAGGATTTATTGGCCGGATGATTGTGGGCTTTTTCGCCCTCCTCATTTGGCTAGTTCGGATAGTAAGTGCAGCCATGGTTAATCTTTTGGTATCTATTCGATTTATTCAACTCTACCTTATGATTCCATTTGCCCCTCTTACGATTCCAACATTTTTAAGTGATGAGTGGAAGTCTATTGGTATTGGCTATTTAAAAAATATTATGGTTTATGCGGTACAAGGGGTTCTCATTTTTCTGATTGTTTCTCTTGTTCCTTTGTTTGAATCTGCTGGGAAAATAGCTGTTTCAAATGGTGCAGGAGTCTTGCAATCACTTGCAATTATGTTTGGTAGTTTGGTACAAGCTATCTTACTGATTATTGCCCTCGTTGGTTCTCAACGTACGGCTCGCTCAATCTTAGGTATGTAATTAGATAAAGGCTAGGAAGTGATTGCTTCTTAGCCTTTTTAGAAAGGAAAGTCATGAATACACGTGTCTTTAAAGACATCTCAAAATACCAACACAGGGCTTGGTTAGGTTTCACCACAAGACAAATCATCTTTGTTTTACCAGCCTTTATTGTCACAATTATTGTTTTGGGCTTGAATCTCTTTTTCTGGCAATTTGGAGATTGGTTTGTTTACGGTTTTGTGTTTGCTTTTACCATCCCCCTCATGCTATTTGGAGTCTATAAACCCAATGATTTATATTTTGAACATTATTTGAAATACCGTCTTCATTTTGAATTAACGGTTCCCCTACGCACAATTACAGGAAAGAAAGGACCTGAACATGAAAAGAAAATCAAATACATTAAAGAAACAAAAAACTTCAATGACTAATAAAAAGGAAGAAGCTAAAGGGAAAAAAGAGGAAGTGTTACCTTCAACGGCTAATACTCTTTCCTATCAAGCCCTGTATCAAAATGGTCTGATGCAGGTGAAAGAAGATTATTTCTCACAAAGCTATTTACTTGGTGATGTCAATTACCAAACCGTTGGTTTAGAAGATAAGGGGGCAATCATTGAGAAGTATTCTGATTTGATTAACTCTTTAGACGACCAAACCAACTTCCAATTGACTATCTTTAATAAAAGATTGAATTTAGAAAAGTTTAGACAAAGTGTTTTGTATGAGGAAAAAGAAGATGGATATGATACCTATCGTAAAGAATTGAATCGGATGATGAATCAAAATTTAGATAGTGGTGAAAATAACTTTTCGGCTGTGAAACTGATTAGTTTTGGTAGAAAGGATTCTAATCCCAAACAAGCTTATCGTTCCTTGTCTCAAATAGGCGAATATTTCAAGAGTGGTTTCTCAGAAATTGATGCAAGATTTGGATCCTTGACTGGAGAAGAACGGGTGAACTTGTTGGCAGATATGCTTAGAGGAGAACACCATCTTCCTTTTTCTTATCGTGATTTAACGAGATCTGGCCAGACAACTCGTCACTTCATAGCACCTAATCTCTTGGATTTTAAAAACAAGAATTACCTACAAATCAATGACCGCTTATTACAGATTGTCTATGTGAGAGACTACGGTATGGAATTAGGGGATCAGTTTATCCGAGACCTTATGCAAGGAGATCTGGAATTGATTGTAAGCCTTCATGCTCAAAGTTCGACCAAGGCAGATGCCATGAAGAAACTACGAACAAAGAAAACCTTAATGGAATCCCAAAAGATTGGAGAACAACAAAAACTAGCTCGTACAGGTATCTATTTGGAAAAAGTAGGTCATGTATTAGAAAGCAATATCGATGAAGCTGAAGAACTCTTAAAAACCATGACCGAGACAGGAGATAAACTATTTCAAACGGTCTTCTTGATTGGGGTCTTTGGTCAGGATGAAGAAGAACTCAAACAAGCCCTAGACATTATCCAACAAGTGGCCGGCTCAAATGATCTAATGATTGATAAACTTCCATATATGCAAGAAGCAGCCTTTAATAGTTTGCTGCCATTTGGTTGTGATTTTTTAGAGGGAGTATCACGGAGTTTATTAACGTCCAATATAGCAGTGAACTCACCTTGGACTTCAGTAGACTTACAAGACCGTAGTGGGAAATATTATGGTATCAATCAAATCTCAAGCAATATTATTACCATTGATCGCAGCCTATTAAATACACCGTCTGGTCTGATTTTAGGAACATCTGGAGCTGGGAAAGGGATGGCAACTAAGCATGAAATTATCACGACCAAAATCAAGGAATCTGGTGAAAATACTGAAATTATCATCGTGGATCCAGAAGCAGAATACAGTGTCATTGGACGAGCTTTTGGGGGAGAAATGATTGATATTGCGCCCGATTCCCAAACTTATCTCAATGTCCTTGACTTGTCTGAGGAAAATATGGATGAGGATCCTGTAAAGGTAAAATCAGAATTTCTTTTATCTTTTATTGGCAAGTTATTGGATAGAAAAATGGATGGGAGAGAAAAATCGATTATAGACCGAGTCACCAGACTCACCTATCAGTCATTTAAAGAGCCTTCTTTGGAAGAATGGGTCTTTGTCTTGAGCCAACAACCAGAAGAAGAAGCGCAGAATTTGGCACTTGATATGGAACTGTATGTTGAAGGTTCTCTTGATATTTTTTCTCATAAGACCAATATTCAGACAGGATCTAACTTCTTAATCTATAACGTTAAAAAGTTAGGAGATGAGCTGAAACAAATCGCTCTTATGGTTGTTTTTGATCAGATATGGAATCGTGTCGTTCGGAACCAAAAATTAGGGAAGAAGACTTGGATTTATTTTGATGAAATGCAGCTTCTTTTATTAGATAAATATGCCAGTGATTTCTTCTTTAAATTGTGGAGTCGTGTCAGAAAATATGGAGCCAGTCCGACTGGGATAACCCAAAATGTCGAAACCTTATTGTTAGATCCAAATGGTAGACGGATTATTGCAAATAGTGAATTTATGATTCTCCTCAAGCAAGCAAAAAATGACCGAGAAGAATTGGTTCAACTCTTAGGCTTGTCAAAAGAACTTGAAAAATACCTAGTCAATCCAGAAAAAGGTGCAGGACTGATAAAAGCTGGTTCCGTTGTAGTTCCCTTTAAAAATAAGATTCCTCAAGGTACTCAATTGTTTGATATCATGAGTACAGATCCTGATAAAATGGCTTCTAATTAAGGAGAAGGTAAATGAAGGATAAAAGAGAAATCATACGTGCCCGAAAGGCATTTAGAAGAAGTCTAAAAGATGAGAAGAAATTCTTGAAAAAAGGAAAGAAGGAGGTGAAGAAACAGAAAAAAAATTCCGCTGTACTGGATGAAAAAGCATGGAAAAAAGAGATAAAGGAAAAGCTGGAGGAGATGAGAGAAGCTTCAAAGGCTAGAGTAAAACAAGCAAATGAAGACTACAATCATATTCTTCAAAATAGTCCTCCATCTCTTTTAAATCGCAAAGAATTAAGAGACAGACGGTTGCCTCATGCTAGGAAACGATTGAAAATAGCCAAGAATCAATTTAAGGAAGCAAAGGTAGAAGCAAAAGAAGAAAGAAAAGAGAGTCGTAAAGAAAGAAAAACCAATCAAAAATTTTTCTACGGTCAGGAATCGAAACATAAATCTAATTTTTTCTTTCAAGGGAAGAGTTTAGAAGAATTAAAAGCTAAGAAAGAAGTCAAGGCCGCAAAAGAGAATCTAAAATCTACTAAACAAGCCTATAAGTCCAAAAAAGTCAGTAGGAAAGCCAAAACTTTTCTTTATGTCCTTGGACGTGAAGGTGGAGAGTTAGCTTCAGAAAATGAAGATTTAGAAGGTTATCACACACTTCAAGAGACAATTAGAAAAGGAAAACGCTACAGTCTCCTTTCTTATAACCTTGGAAAAGCTAGTGTCAAAACAGGACAAGCAACAGGTCGTTTTACCAAGAAAAGACTGACCAACACAAAAGAGCGATACCATCATTTTAAGGATGGAAAAGGATGGAAACTAGCGAAAGATAACCCAAGTTCTTTTAAAAATCGGTTTCGAAAATTAAAGAAACAAGGTCTTACAAGTGTCCGAAATATCTATCAAAAACTAAAAGCAGCCTTTTCCTTCTTTACATTTGCGGCTGGAAATCCTGTAACCTGGATAGTTGGAGGAATAGTCTTTCTTCTTTTACTTATAATGAGCTTCTTTTTAGGATTTTCATCTGCTAGTTTGATTCAACAAGATGAATTTGAATTAACAAAAGCTTATACCCACCTAACTTGGGAAGATGCAGAACATACTCGCACAAATGACAAAGGAATTACTTATTACACAAAAGTTGATGATGTGATGGGGTATATGAACTTTAAATTCCATGACTATGAGTTACACAAACCAGTTCACTTATTTAGTTCAGAATCTTACAAGGATTATCTGTCTACTTTGTGGCATGATTTAAACGATGGGGATGATTTGAAATCCATGCAAGACCTCTATGAAACTCCTAAGTATAAACTATCGAAAGACGATCAAGAGGAAATAAAGGAACTAAAAGAAGAGGGTGTCTATGCTTCCATGCAGGAATTGGACAATCCATTTGAGGGGAAAAGCAACGAAGATAGTCTAACCATGACTTATCGTTATGGATACTATGATTTAGACGGAAAACCTACTCTTCAGGAGTATATTCTACTAGAAGCGAAGGCTCACCAAACAATTGTCGCACCAATGGATGGTGTTGTATCTCTAGACGGAGATGATGTTATTCTCACTAACGGAAAAGGAGAGAATGAGAGTCGATTGACCTTGTATTCTATTCATAATGGCCGTGCGATTGAGGGGACAAGAGTCCTAACGGGTGATATTATTGGTGAAACACCAGACGATACAGGTTTGAAAGTTTCCTATCAAAAGTATAAAAACAAGAAAGAAAAATTGGTGTATGTCAATCCGCAATTTTATTTTCCAAAAGTCATTCAACTTCAGACCACTATCTTACCAGCCATTGGTCAGTTTGGTGGGGATGAGTTTGAACGAGCAAAACATATTTATGAGTTTTTGAAATCTCAAGGGGCAAGTCCCCAAGCCATTGCGGCAATTTTAGGAAATTGGTCGGTAGAGTCTTCTATTAATCCTAAACGAGCTGAAGGAGATTATTTATCTCCTCCTGTTGGCGCTACCGATTCCTCATGGGATAATGAAAGCTGGTTAGCGATTGGAGGTCCAGCCATTTATAGTGGTGCTTATCCTAATATTCTTCATAGAGGTCTAGGTTTAGGGCAATGGACAGATACCGCAGATGGGTCAACACGGCATACAGCCTTGTTAAATTATGCACGCACCCAAAATAAGAAATGGTATGATTTAGACCTACAACTTGATTTTATGCTTCATGGGGATAGTCCTTACTATCAAAGTTGGTTAAAGGATTTCTTTAAAAATACAGGCAGTGCAGCCAATCTGGCCCAACTCTTTCTGACCTATTGGGAGGGAAATTCTGGTGACAAACTACTGGAAAGACAAACCAGAGCAACGGAATGGTATTACCAAATTGAAAAAGGCTTTAGTCAAACAAATGGAGGACAGGCAAAAAGTGATCCACAATCCCTTGAAGGGGTTCGTGGGGACTTGTATGATCATTCTGTTCCTGGTGGTGGAGATGGTATGGCCTATGCTTATGGACAATGTACATGGGGTGTTGCGGCTCGTATGAACCAGTTAGGCTTAAAATTAAAAGGTAGAAATGGAGAAAAGATTTCAATCATTAATACCATGGGAAATGGTCAAGACTGGGTTGCGACAGCTTCAAGTCTTGGTGGGGAAACGGGCTCTACACCAAGAGCAGGTGCTATTGTTTCCTTTGTAGGAGGTACACATGGTACACCAGCCAGCTATGGTCATGTGGCTTTTGTAGAGAAGGTCTATGATGATGGTTCTTTCCTTGTGTCTGAAACCAACTATGGGGGCAACCCTAACTATACCTTTAGAAAAATCTCTCAAGCAGATAGTGCCATCAGTTTTGCTTATACGACCAAATAGAAGAGTTTACACTTGAAATTGTAGCTATTTAAAGATACAATATGTCTATAAATGAGTGGTCGGCTCATGGTCAATCTGATAGTAATCTTGGACATAAGGGCCAAGCGGTGGCGGACACCAGAACAAAATCCGATAGCAATCTTGGACGTACGGGCCAAGCGGTGGCAGACACCAGAATAAACCGACTGATTAGGTGGCTTACAGGTTCAGTAAGTCATCTTTTTTATTTGAAAAATAGCATAAAAATCTAGTTATCCGCATAAAAACTGGACTTATCACACTTTATCAAGGTCAAAACCACTCAATTTACTACTAATTTACTACTTATGAATGAGCTTTGATACGACGATTTATCCTTGAAAAGTGAAGATATAAAGATACTTCCAATAAAATTTGAATATTTAATAGGTAGACACTTCAAAAAATGAGGTGTCTATTTTTTTACCCGATTTTGAAAGGAAGTGAACTTATGAAAACAAAAAATCAAGAATCAAAAGGTCGTTCCCCACTCTTTAAGACCATCAAACATTCATTCAGCCAATAAAAAAGAAAGGATAGGTAAAAATATGGAACTTAAATTTGTGATTCCCAACATGGAAAAAACATTCGGCAATTTAGAATTTGCTGGCGAGGATAAAGTCGTTCAGCGAAGAATCAACGGACGGCTAACTGTCTTATCAAGAAGCTATAATCTCTATTCTGATGTTCAAAGAGCAGATGATATTGTGGTGGTGCTTCCTGCTGAAGCTGGCGAAAAACATTTCGGCTTTGAGGAACGTGTGAAGTTAGTCAATCCACGTATTACCGCAGAGGGCTACAAAATCGGCACTCGTGGTTTTACAAATTACCTTTTACATGCTGACGACATGATAAAAGAATAAAGAAAGAGAGGAAAAATGATGAGATTAGCAAATGGCATTGTATTAGATAAAGACACGACTTTTGGAGAATTGAAATTCTCTGCTCTACGTCGTGAAGTGAGAATCCAAAATGAAGACGGGTCGGTTTCAGATGAAATCAAGGAACGTACCTATGACTTAAAATCCAAAGGACAAGGACGCATGATTCAAGTAAGTATTCCTGCCAGCGTGCCTTTGAAAGAGTTTGATTATAACGCACGGGTGGAACTTATCAATCCCATTGCGGACACCGTTGCTACTGCCACCTATCAAGGAGCAGATGTTGACTGGTATATCAAGGCAGACGATATTGTGCTGACAAAGGATTCTAGTTCATTCAAAGCTCAACCACAAGCAAAGAAAGAACCGACACAAGACAAATAGTCGCTAGGTAGAAAGGAGACTTTTTCGCATGAAACAGCGTGGTAAAAGGATTCGCCCATCTGGTAAAGATTTAGTCTTTCATTTTACGATAGCGTCACTCCTGCCTGTTTTCCTGCTGGTTGTCGGACTGTTTCATGTGAAGACAATCCAGCAGATCAACTGGCAGGATTTTAACCTATCACAAGCAGATAAGATTGACATTCCCTATTTAATTATCAGTTTCAGTGTCGCAATTCTTATCTGCTTGCTGGTAGCGTTTGTATTCAAACGGGTTCGCTATGATACGGTTAAACAACTTTACCACCGTCAAAAACTGGCAAAGATGATACTTGAAAACAAGTGGTATGAATCTGAACAGGTCAAAACAGAGGGTTTCTTTAAAGATAGTGCTGGTCGTACAAAGGAAAAGATAACCTACTTCCCTAAAATGTATTATCGACTTAAAAATGGCTTGATACAGATACGGGTGGAAATCACGCTGGGAAAATATCAAGACCAACTCTTACACTTGGAAAAGAAATTAGAGAGTGGCTTGTACTGTGAGCTGACGGATAAAGAGTTAAAGGATTCCTATGTGGAATATACTTTGCTCTATGACACCATAGCCAGTCGTATTTCTATTGATGAAGTAGAAGCTAAAGATGGTAAACTTCGCTTAATGAAAAACGTATGGTGGGAATATGATAAGCTCCCTCATATGTTGATTGCTGGTGGTACAGGTGGCGGTAAAACTTACTTTATACTGACACTGATTGAAGCCTTGCTTCATACAGATTCAAAACTGTATATTCTTGACCCGAAAAATGCTGACCTTGCGGACTTAGGTTCTGTGATGGCAAATGTCTACTATAGAAAAGAAGACTTGCTTTCTTGCATTGAAACATTCTATGAAGAAATGATGAAACGTAGTGAGGAAATGAAGCAGATGAAGAACTATAAGACTGGCAAAAATTATGCTTACTTAGGTCTCCCGGCACACTTCTTAATCTTTGATGAATACGTCGCTTTCATGGAAATGCTGGGAACAAAAGAAAACACCGCAGTTATGAATAAGCTGAAACAGATTGTCATGTTAGGTCGTCAAGCTGGCTTCTTTCTAATACTGGCTTGTCAACGTCCAGACGCAAAATATTTAGGCGACGGAATCCGTGATCAGTTTAATTTCAGAGTGGCTTTAGGTCGTATGTCTGAAATGGGCTATGGCATGATGTTTGGCAGTGACGTACAAAAGGATTTCTTCTTAAAGCGAATCAAAGGTCGTGGCTATGTTGATGTAGGAACAAGTGTCATATCAGAGTTTTATACTCCCCTTGTACCAAAAGGATATGATTTCTTGGAGGAAATTAAAAAGTTATCCAACAGCAGACAGTCCACGCAGGCGACGTGCGAAGCGGAAGTCGCAGGTGTGGACTGATCTTGCTGGCTGGTGTGGCAATAGCCACGCCAGCACTTAACCCCCCGTATCTAACAGGGGGGTACAAATCGACAGGAAACAGTCAAAAAAACATTAGAAAATCCTTTGGTTACAAGGGATTTACAAAATTTCAGCGTATGTCAAATGGGCTTTAAAAGTTGACATACGCCTTTTTGATTGGAGGGATTTTTACTGAATGAACAAACTTGGTTACAGCATTTAAAAGAAAAACGCTTGGCTTATGGACTATCTCAAAACCGTTTAGCTGTTGCGACTGGTATTACAAGGCAGTATCTAAGCGATATTGAAACAGGAAAAGTCAAGCCATCAGAGGATTTACAGCAGTCCCTTTGGGAAGCTCTGGAACGCTTCAATCCCGACGCTCCCCTTGAAATGCTGTTTGATTATGTAAGGATTCGCTTTCCGACAACAGACGTACAGCAGGTGGTCGAAAACATCTTACAACTGAAACTGTCCTATTTTCTTCATGAGGACTATGGTTTCTATTCTTATTCAGAGCATTATGCTTTAGGCGACATATTCGTCCTTTGCTCCCATGAACTGGACAAAGGAGTTCTGGTGGAATTGAAAGGTCGTGGGTGCAGACAATTTGAAAGCTATCTTCTGGCACAACAAAGAAGCTGGTATGAGTTCTTTATGGACGTTTTGGTGGCTGGCGGTGTGATGAAACGCCTTGACCTTGCCATTAACGATAAGACAGGGATTTTGAATATCCCTGTACTCACTGAAAAGTGCCAACAGGAAGAATGTATCTCCGTCTTCCGCAGTTTTAAAAGCTATCGCAGTGGCGAACTGGTACGCAAAGAGGAAAAGGAATGTATGGGAAACACCCTCTATATCGGTTCATTACAAAGTGAAGTTTATTTCTGTATCTATGAAAAGGACTACGAGCAGTACAAGAAAAATGATATTCCCATTGAAGACGCAGAAGTAAAAAACCGTTTTGAGATTCGATTGAAAAATGAGCGTGCCTATTATGCAGTCCGTGATTTACTCGTCTATGACAATCCAGAGCATACCGCCTTTAAAATTATCAATCGGTATATCCGTTTTGTAGATAAAGACGATTCCAAACCTCGTTCTGATTGGAAACTGAATGAAGAATGGGCTTGGTTTATTGGGAACAATCGTGAACGATTAAAACTAACCACAAAACCAGAGCCTTACTCCTTCCAAAGGACGCTGAACTGGCTATCTCATCAAGTTGCCCCGACCTTAAAGGTTGCGATTAAACTTGATGAAATCAACCAGACGCAGGTTGTAAAAGACATTCTCGACCATGCGAAACTGACAGACCGACACAAGCAGATTTTGAAGCAACAGTCAGTAAAAGAACAGGACGTGATAACAACAAAAAAAGGATATCTGTCAACCATACCAGTTGACAGATATCCAAAAAAGATATAATGGGAGATAAGACGGTTCGTGTTCGTGCTGACTTGCACCATATCATAAAAATCGAAACAGCAAAGAATGGCGGAAACGTAAAAGAAGTTATGGAAATAAGACTTAGAAGCAAACTTAAGAGTGTGTTGATAGTGCATTATCTTAAAATTTTGTATAATAGGAATTGAAGTTAAATTAGATGCTAAAAATTTGTAATTAAGAAGGAGGGATTCGTCATGTTGGTATTCCAAATGCGTAATGTAGATAAAACATCTACTGTTTTGAAACAGACTAAAAACAGTGATTACGCAGATAAATAAATACGTTAGATTAATTCCTACCAGTGACTAATCTTATGACTTTTTAAACAGATAACTAAAATTACAAACAAATCGTTTAACTTCTGTATTTGTTTATAGATGTAATCACTTCAGGAGAGATTACATGAACAAAAATATAAAATATTCTCAAAACTTTTTAACGAGTGAAAAAGTACTCAACCAAATAATAAAACAATTGAATTTAAAAGAAACCGATACCGTTTACGAAATTGGAACAGGTAAAGGGCATTTAACGACGAAACTGGCTAAAATAAGTAAACAGGTAACGTCTATTGAATTAGACAGTCATCTATTCAACTTATCGTCAGAAAAATTAAAACTGAATACTCGTGTCACTTTAATTCACCAAGATATTCTACAGTTTCAATTCCCTAACAAACAGAGGTATAAAATTGTTGGGAATATTCCTTACCATTTAAGCACACAAATTATTAAAAAAGTGGTTTTTGAAAGCCGTGCGTCTGACATCTATCTGATTGTTGAAGAAGGATTCTACAAGCGTACCTTGGATATTCACCGAACACTAGGGTTGCTCTTGCACACTCAAGTCTCGATTCAGCAATTGCTTAAGCTGCCAGCGGAATGCTTTCATCCTAAACCAAAAGTAAACAGTGTCTTAATAAAACTTACCCGCCATACCACAGATGTTCCAGATAAATATTGGAAGCTATATACGTACTTTGTTTCAAAATGGGTCAATCGAGAATATCGTCAACTGTTTACTAAAAATCAGTTTCATCAAGCAATGAAACACGCCAAAGTAAACAATTTAAGTACCATTACTTATGAGCAAGTATTGTCTATTTTTAATAGTTATCTATTATTTAACGGGAGGAAATAATTCTATGAGTCGCTTTTTTAAATTTGGAAAGTTACACGTTACTAAAGGGAATGGAGATAAATTATTAGATATACTACTGACAGCTTCCAAGAAGCTAAAGAGGTCCCTAGCGCCTACGGGGAATTTGTATCGATAAGGGGTACAAATTCCCACTAAGCGCTCGGGACCCCTTGTAGGAAAATGTCCTAAGTGGGATATCTGTCAACTGGTATGGTTGACTAAAAATACTTCCTACGAAAATGTAGGGGGTATTTTTTTACGAAAAAATACAATCGATTCTTAAAAAGAAAAATTTTTGATTGGCAAAACCATAACAAGTTCGTTTTAGGGTTTTGATTTTGCGATTGATGCCTTCTAAAGGACCATTAGAGTATTCAAATTTAGCGCTATTTAAGACATATTTTCTGTTTTGACGAAGGGTTTGAATAGCAGTATCCATTTCTGTATTGGTTTTTTGGTAGTCTAAGATGGTTGACTCTAGTAATTCACTATTGCGCTCGTTTAGGGCTTTCGTGATATCTTGGTAAGTTTGGTATACTTCAGCGAACTTGGAAAATTTACTAGTAATGAGATCAACAGCATTTTGGCGAGTCATATATTGTTTAACGCCGCGAAGAAAAACTACTTCTTCAGGGTGAAGATCTTCAGCTTTTTTATGGAATAGCTTCCAATGTGACTTCATAATTTTATATTCTTGGCTCTGTTTATCAAGTTGCTTTAGGATAGAGATACGACAATTGTCCAAAGCGCGACCAGCTAATTGTACAAGGTGGAAGCGATCAATAATGATATTGGCATTAGGGAAAAGGCGATAGATAAAACTTTGATATTGAGCATTTAAATCAATTACAACTGATTGAACGCATTCGCGTTCGGCTTTTGAATAACGACTTTCAAAATAATCAACAATGGTAGGTGATAGACGATCCTGTAACTTTGTGACAATTTGGTGGGTTTCAGCGTCACAACAGATAAAGGACATCACAGACTTAATTGAACGAAACTCGTCAAAACATAGATGCTTAGGCAACTTAGCCACACGATAGTGTGGTTCCATGCGCTCTAAGATTGTTCGACGAACACTGCTAGGAGAGCAGTGACACATTTCAGCAATAAGCTGACCAGATAAGCCTTTACGAGCTAAAAGCATGATTTGATTTTTGAGATCACTGGATAAGGTTTGATTTTCTTTGGTTAAATTAGTAATAGCACCAAAAGTAGTATGGCATGATTTACATTTATAGCGTTGTTTACGAAGCTCTAGTTCATATCTTCTCCCATTTAAACTTGCCAGTCGTACATGAGTTTTGCGAAAGCCATCCTTATTAACTGTGGGAAAGCCACAGTTACGACAACGATTAATCGGATAAGAAAGAGTAGCTGTTATTAGCGTTATATACTCTTTAACAGAATCGTTGTTGTGTTCAGCTTCTTCAACAGAAATAATTTTAATATTTTTATCTTTAATTCCAAGAATATTTAGGATAGAATCATTATGGGACATTTGTTTAACCTTCTTTCATGATTTTTGTGGTGAATTGATTGTATAACGAGGGGACAGCAAATGTCCTCTTTTTTGTATAAAAAAATCTGGCATGGAATCTCTATCCATACCAGAAAGTGTATACCCCAAAAAAATAACTCAAATACAAATTCATTGAATATAGAGAGGAGAACATTTTTATGAATTTTGGACAAAACCTTTATAACTGGTTTCTATCAAACGCTCAATCACTGGTGCTTTTAGCAATCGTTGTGATTGGCTTGTATCTTGGCTTCAAGCGTGAGTTTAGCAAACTGATTGGCTTTTTAATTATTGCGATTATTGCGGTTGGCTTAGTCTTCAACGCTGCTGGAGTAAAAGACATTTTACTAGAGCTATTCAATCGCATTATTGGTGCTTAAATAAAACCGTTCTTTTGTGGAATATAAGTGGTTTTCTTATGTTCCGCAAAGGAATGGTACACCAAACGAAGTGCGGTAGGGATTTTTGAATCTCTACAAAGAAAGGACGTGAATATATGGACGATATGCAAGTCTATATTGCGAATTTAGGCAAATACAATGAGGGCGAATTGGTCGGTGCGTGGTTTACCTTTCCCATTGACTTTGAGGAAGTCAAAGAGAAAATCGGCTTGAATGATGAATATGAGGAATACGCCATTCATGACTACGAGTTACCCTTTACGGTTGACGAATACACTTCCATTGGCGAACTCAATCGACTATGGGAAATGGTATCGGAATTACCCGAAGAATTACAATCGGAGCTATCTGCTCTGCTCACTCATTTTTCAAGCATTGAAGAACTAAGCGAACATCAAGAGGATATTATCATTCATTCCGATTGTGATGATATGTATGACGTGGCACGCTACTACATTGAAGAAACGGGTGCTTTAGGCGAAGTACCAGCTAGTCTTCAAAACTATATTGATTATCAAGCCTATGGTCGGGATTTAGACCTTTCAGGAACGTTTATCTCAACCAATCATGGGATTTTTGAAATCGTCTATTAAATCTGTCGGTACATTACTACTGGCAGATTTTCTATTTTACGGGGTGGCTCAATCAGCTACCCCTATTTTTTATGAAAGGATTGATTACATGAAGAAAATACGAAGCTATACCAGTATCTGGTCTGTGGAAAAGGTACTGTATTCTATCAATGATTTTAGACTTCCGTTTCCCATAACCTTTACGCAAATGACATGGTTTGTCGTGTCACTCTTTGCAGTGATGATACTTGGCAACTTGCCCCCTCTTTCCATGATAGAGGGAGCATTTCTCAAATACTTTGGGATTCCTGTGGCTTTCACATGGTTTATGTCTACAAAAACTTTTGATGGTAAAAAGCCTTATGGATTTTTGAAGTCTGTCATTGCTTATGCACTGCGACCAAAGCTGACCTATGCAGGAAAAAAAGTAACGCTTGGCAGAAACCAGCCACAAGAAGCCATTACAGCAGTTAGGAGTGAATTTTATGGCATATCCAATTAAATACATTGAAAACAATCTCGTCTGGAATAAAGACGGGGAATGTTATGCTTACTATGAGCTTGTTCCTTACAATTACTCATTTCTAAGTCCAGAACAGAAAATACAAGTGCATGATTCTTTCAGACAGCTTATCGCACAAAATCGTGATGGCAAAATTCATGCTTTACAAATCAGTACAGAATCCAGCATACGTTCTGCACAAGAGCGTTCCAAAAATGAAGTCACTGGCAAGCTCAAAGCGGTTGCCTATGACAAAATCGACCAACAGACAGACGCTTTAATATCCATGATTGGCGAAAATCAAGTGAACTACCGTTTCTTTATCGGCTTTAAGTTGCTTCTCAACGATCAGGAGTTTTCTATGAAAAGTCTTACCGTTGAAGCAAAAAATGCTTTGTCTGATTTTGTCTATGATGTGAACCATAAGCTGATGGGCGATTTTGTTAGTATGAGTAATGATGAAATCCTGCGTTTTCAGAAGATGGAAAAGCTCTTAGAAAATAAAATCTCTCGTCGTTTCAAAATCCGCAGGTTAGATAAGGACGACTTCGGCTATCTGATTGAACACCTTTACGGACAGACAGGCACTGCCTATGAAGAGTATGAGTACCATCTATCAAAGAAAAAGCTGGATAATGAAACGCTGATTAAATACTATGACTTGATTAAGCCTACTCGCTGTTTGGTGGAAGAAAAACAGCGATATTTGAAAATCCAGCAGGAAGATGAAACCGTCTATGTAGCTTACTTTACCATTAACAGCATTGTCGGAGAACTGGACTTCCCGTCCTCTGAAATCTTCTACTACCAGCAACAGCAATTTACATTCCCGATTGATACGTCAATGAATGTGGAAATTGTAGCGAATCGTAAAGCCCTATCTACTGTCCGCAATAAAAAGAAAGAACTGAAAGACTTGGATAACCACGCTTGGCAAAGTGATAATGAAACCAGCTCCAATGTGGCGGAAGCTCTGGAAAGTGTGAATGAGCTGGAAACCAATTTAGACCAAAGCAAGGAATCTATGTACAAGCTGTCTTATGTGGTAAGGGTATCAGCAAATGATCTTGACGAACTCAAACGTCGTTGTAATGAAGTGAAAGATTTTTATGACGATTTAAGCGTAAAACTGGTACGACCATTTGGGGATATGCTCGGCTTACATGAAGAATTTTTACCTGCCAGCAAGCGTTATATGAATGATTATATTCAATACGTGACCTCTGATTTCCTCGCTGGTTTAGGTTTTGGTGCTACTCAAATGCTGGGGGAAAATGAGGGGATTTATGTTGGCTACAGCTTAGATACTGGACGCAATGTCTATCTGAAACCTGCTCTTGCCAGTCAAGGGGTTAAGGGTTCAGTAACCAATGCGTTAGCGTCGGCTTTTGTTGGTTCGCTGGGTGGTGGTAAATCCTTTGCGAATAACCTTATCGTCTATTATGCGGTGCTTTATGGGGCACAAGCAGTGATTGTAGACCCAAAAGCAGAACGTGGCAGATGGAAAGAAACCTTGCCAGAGATTTCCCATGAAATCAATATCGTCACTCTGACTTCTGATGAGAAAAACAAAGGCTTACTTGACCCTTATGTGATTATGAAAAATCCCAAAGATTCTGAATCACTGGCTATTGATATTCTGACATTCCTTACGGGGATTTCCTCTCGTGATGGGGAACGCTTCCCAATCCTTAGAAAAGCCATTCGTGCAGTAACCAATAGTGAAGTACGAGGGTTGATGAAAGTGATTGAGGAATTACGGGTTGAGAATACGCCACTAAGTACCAGTATAGCCGACCATATCGAAAGTTTTACAGACTATGACTTTGCACATTTATTATTCAGTAATGGTTATGTGGAGCAGTCTATCAGCTTAGAAAAACAACTGAACATTATACAGGTTGCGGACTTGGTACTTCCCGACAAGGAAACTTCCTTTGAGGAATATACCACTATGGAGCTTTTATCCGTTGCTATGCTGATTGTCATTAGTACCTTTGCTTTAGACTTTATCCATACAGACCGAAGCATTTTCAAGATTGTAGATTTAGACGAAGCATGGAGCTTTTTACAGGTAGCACAAGGAAAAACACTATCTATGAAGCTGGTTCGGGCTGGTCGTGCTATGAACGCTGGGGTATATTTCGTGACCCAAAATACAGACGACCTCTTAGATGAAAAACTGAAAAATAACCTCGGCTTAAAATTTGCATTTCGTTCCACTGACCTTAACGAGATTAAAAAGACCTTAGCCTTTTTTGGTGTAGACCCAGAGGACGAAAACAATCAGAAGCGATTGCGTGATTTGGAAAACGGGCAATGCCTTATCAGTGATTTATATGGTCGTGTCGGTGTGATACAGTTCCACCCTGTATTTGAAGAACTGCTCCATGCCTTTGATACCAGACCACCTGTGCGAAAAGAGGTGTAAATGTGAAACCATCAATAGTAAACAGAATAAAATCAAACTGGACGCTGAAACGTCTAGGTAAAGTGGCAATGACAGTGGCTTTCACACTTGTGATTGCCATTTTTCTTTTAGCCATGCTGGGAACGGTGGTTCAAGCTGCGGGCTTGGTAGATGATACGGTCAATGTGGCAAATGAATACAGCCGATACCCACTTGAAAACTATCAACTGGATTTTTATGTGGATAATAGCTGGGGCTGGCTTCCGTGGAACTGGTCGGACGGGATTGGAAAACAGGTCATGTATGGACTATATGCCATTACCAATTTTATTTGGACAATCAGTTTGTATGTTTCCAATGCGACAGGTTACTTAGTACAGGAAGCCTATTCCTTAGACTTCATTTCCGCTACAGCAGATTCCATTGGTAAGAATATGCAGACCTTAGCTGGTGTGAGTGCAAACGGATTTTCAACAGAGGGTTTCTATGTTGGATTCCTCTTACTCTTGATTTTGGTTCTTGGGGTTTATGTTGCCTATACGGGACTGATAAAGAGAGAAACCACAAAGGCAATTCATGCCATTATGAATTTTGTGCTGGTGTTTATCCTATCGGCTTCCTTTATTGCCTACGCTCCCGACTACATTAAAAAAATCAATGACTTTTCATCAGACATCAGTAATGCCAGTTTATCACTTGGCACGAAGATTGTCATGCCCCATTCCGATAGTCAAGGCAAGGACAGCGTGGACTTAATCAGAGATAGCCTGTTTTCCATACAGGTTCAGCAACCGTGGCTACTGCTTCAATACAACAGTTCAGACATTGAAAGTATCGGTATTGACCGTGTGGAAAGCCTGCTCTCCACCAGCCCAGATTCCAACAATGGCGAAGACAGAGAAAAAATTGTTGCGGAAGAAATTGAAGACAGAAGCAATACCAATCTAACCATTACAAAGACCATTAACCGTTTAGGTACAGTCTTCTTCCTATTTGTCTTCAATATTGGGATTTCCATATTTGTATTCCTATTAACAGGAATCATGATTTTCTCGCAGGTACTTTTTATCATCTATGCTATGTTTCTGCCTGTGAGCTTTATTTTAAGCATGATTCCATCATTTGATGGTATGTCAAAACGAGCCATAACAAAGCTCTTTAATACCATTTTGACACGAGCTGGAATCACATTGATTATTACGACAGCATTTAGTATTTCAACCATGCTCTATACCTTATCGGCTGGTTATCCGTTCTTTTTGATTGCTTTTCTACAGATTGTGACCTTTGCAGGAATCTACTTCAAGCTGGGCGATTTAATGAGTATGTTTTCTCTACAGAGTAACGATTCTCAAAGTGTGGGAAGTCGTGTGATGAGAAAACCTCGTATGCTTATGCACGCTCACATGCACCGTCTACAGCGGAAACTTGGACGTTCCATGACTACTCTAGGGGCTGGGTCTGCCATTGTTACAGGTAAAAAAGGACAGTCGGGTTCGGGGAGTTCTGCAAGGACACAAGCAGATCACTCCCGACCAGACGGAAAGGAAAAATCAACACTTGGAAAACGTATCGGTCAAACCATCGGTACAGTAGCTGATACCAAAGACAGAATGGTAGACACTGCTAGTGGTTTGAAAGAACAGGTTAAAGATTTGCCGACCAATGCAAGATATGCAGTATATCAAGGAAAATCCAAAGTAAAAGAGAATGTCCGTGATTTAACCAGTAGTATTTCTCAAACCAAAGCGGACAGAGCCAGTGGACGCAAGGAACAGCAGGAACAAAGGCGAAAAACCATTGCGAAGCGTCGCTCTGAAATGGAACAGGTCAAACAGAAAAAACAGCCTGCTTCTTCTGTTCATGAAAGACCGACTACAAGACAAGAACAATATCATGATGAACAGACCTCAAAACAGTCTAATATTCAGACTTCATATAAGGAATCTCAACAAGCCAAACAAGAGCGTCCAGCAGTTAAGTCCGATTTTTCAAGTCCAAAAGTGGAACGCCAAGGCAATACCGTTCAAGAAAAAACCGTTCAAAAGCCAGCAACTTCAACCACTACAGCAGATAGAACTTCACAACGTCCAATCACAAAAGAACGTCCGTCTACTGTTCAAAGAGTACCACTACAAAATACAAGAAGTAGACCACCAATCAAAACCGCCACCATTAAGAAAGTCGGTAAGAAACCATGAAGTTGAAAACTTTAGTGATTGGTGGTTCTGGATTATTCTTGATGGTCTTCTCACTGCTTCTGTTTGTTGCCATTTTATTTTCAGATGAACAGGACAGCGGAATTTCCAATATTCATTATGGAGGTGTGAATGTTTCCGCAGAAGTGCTGGCTCATAAGCCTATGGTAGAAAAATATGCCAAAGAATATGGCGTTGAAGAATATGTCAACATACTTCTTGCGATTATACAGGTGGAATCGGGCGGTACTGCGGAAGATGTTATGCAGTCCTCGGAATCCCTCGGTCTTCCACCTAATTCATTGAGTACAGAAGAATCCATTAAGCAAGGTGTGAAGTATTTCAGTGAATTATTAGCCAGTAGCGAAAGGCTCAGTGTAGATTTAGAATCGGTTATCCAGTCCTACAATTATGGTGGTGGTTTCTTAGGGTATGTGGCTAATCGTGGAAATAAATATACCTTTGAACTGGCTCAAAGTTTCTCAAAAGAGTATTCAGGTGGCGAAAAAGTGTCTTACCCCAATCCCATAGCCATACCTATCAATGGGGGCTGGCGATACAACTATGGCAATATGTTTTATGTGCAACTGGTAACGCAGTATCTTGTCACAACAGAGTTTGATGATGATACGGTACAAGCCATCATGGACGAAGCACTGAAATATGAGGGCTGGCGATACGTTTACGGTGGAGCTTCCCCGACTACTTCTTTTGATTGTAGCGGACTGACACAATGGACGTATGGAAAAGCTGGAATTAACTTACCACGAACCGCACAACAGCAATATGATGTGACCCAGCATATCCCACTATCGGAAGCACAAGCTGGCGATTTGGTTTTCTTTCATTCTACCTATAACGCTGGCTCTTATATTACTCATGTTGGGATATACCTTGGCAATAACCGTATGTTTCATGCAGGCGACCCAATCGGTTATGCCGACTTAACAAGCCCCTACTGGCAACAGCATTTAGTGGGAGCAGGACGAATCAAACAATGAGAAAGGAAGATTTAATGATGAAATTTAGAAAAAATCAGAATAAAGAAAAACAGATACCAAAGGAAAAGAAACCTCGTGTCTACTATAAGGTCAATCCTCATAAAAAGGTTGTGATTGCCTTGTGGGTACTTTTAGGGCTTAGTTTCAGCTTTGCGATATTCAAGCACTTTACAGCTATAGATACTCATACTATTCACGAAACAACTATCATAGAAAAGGAATACGTTGATACTCATCATGTAGAAAATTTTGTAGAGAACTTTGCGAAAGTCTACTATTCATGGGAGCAATCCGATAAGTCCATTGATAATCGAATGGAAAGTCTAAAAGGCTATCTGACAGATGAACTTCAAGCTCTCAATGTTGATACAGTACGCAAAGATATTCCTGTATCGTCTTCTGTAAGAGGATTTCAGATATGGACGGTAGAGCCAACTGGCGACAATGAGTTTAATGTAACCTACAGTGTAGACCAGCTCATTACAGAGGGAGAAAATACAAAGACCGTCCACTCTGCTTATATAGTGAGTGTCTATGTAGATGGTTCTGGAAATATGGTACTGGTTAAGAATCCGACCATTACCAACATACCTAAGAAATCAAGTTATAAACCAAAAGCCATTGAAAGTGAGGGGACGGTTGATTCCATTACAACCAATGAAATCAATGAGTTTTTAACGACGTTCTTCAAGCTCTATCCTACAGCGACAGCCAGTGAACTTTCCTACTATGTGAATGACGGGATATTAAAACCAATCGGAAAAGAGTACATCTTTCAAGAACTGGTAAATCCTATTCACAATCGTAAGGATAATCAAGTCACGGTATCGCTGACAGTGGAGTATATCGACCAGCAGACCAAAGCAACGCAGGTATCTCAATTTGATTTGGTACTTGAAAAGAACGGGAGTAATTGGAAGATTATAGAATAACAAATATTGGTACATTATTACAGCTATTTTGTAATCACGTACTCTCTTTGATAAAAAATTGGAGATTCCTTTACAAATATGCTCTTACGTGCTATTATTTAAGTATCTATTTAAAAGGAGTTAATAAATATGCGGCAAGGTATTCTTAAATAAACTGTCAATTTGATAGTGGGAACAAATAATTGGATGTCCTTTTTTAGGAGGGCTTAGTTTTTTGTACCCAGTTTAAGAATACCTTTATCATGTGATTCTAAAGTATCCGGAGAATATCTGTATGCTTTTTATGCCCTTTTGGGCTTTTGAATGGAGGAAAATCACATGAAAATTATTAATATTGGAGTTTTAGCTCATGTTGATGCGGGAAAAACTACCTTAACAGAAAGCTTATTATATAACAGTGGAGCGATTACAGAATTAGGAAGCGTGGACAGAGGTACAACGAAAACGGATAATACGCTTTTAGAACGTCAGAGAGGAATTACAATTCAGACGGCGATAACCTCTTTTCAGTGGAAAAATACTAAGATAAACATCATAGACACGCCAGGACATATGGATTTTTTAGCAGAAGTATATCGTTCATTATCAGTATTAGATGGGGCAATTCTACTGATTTCTGCAAAAGATGGCGTACAAGCACAAACTCGTATATTGTTTCATGCACTTAGGAAAATAGGTATTCCCACAATCTTTTTTATCAATAAGATTGACCAAAATGGAATTGATTTATCAACGGTTTATCAGGATATTAAAGAGAAACTTTCTGCGGAAATTGTAATCAAACAGAAGGTAGAACTGCATCCTAATATGCGTGTAATGAACTTTACCGAATCTGAACAATGGGATATGGTAATAGAAGGAAATGATTACCTTTTGGAGAAATATACGTCTGGGAAATTATTGGAAGCATTAGAACTCGAACAAGAGGAAAGCATAAGATTTCATAATTGTTCCCTGTTCCCTGTTTATCACGGAAGTGCAAAAAACAATATAGGGATTGATAACCTTATAGAAGTGATTACGAATAAATTTTATTCATCAACACATCGAGGTCAGTCTGAACTTTGCGGAAAAGTTTTCAAAATTGAGTATTCGGAAAAAAGACAGCGTCTTGCATATATACGTCTTTATAGTGGCGTACTGCATTTGCGAGATTCGGTTAGAATATCGGAAAAGGAAAAAATAAAAATTACAGAAATGTATACTTCAATAAATGGTGAATTATGTAAAATCGATAAGGCTTATTCCGGGGAAATTGTTATTTTGCAGAATGAGTTTTTGAAGTTAAATAGTGTTCTTGGAGATACAAAGCTATTGCCACAGAGAGAGAGAATTGAAAATCCCCTCCCTCTGCTGCAAACGACTGTTGAACCGAGCAAACCTCAACAAAGGGAAATGTTACTTGATGCACTTTTAGAAATCTCCGACAGTGACCCGCTTCTGCGATATTATGTGGATTCTGCGACACATGAAATCATACTTTCTTTCTTAGGGAAAGTACAAATGGAAGTGACTTGTGCTCTGCTGCAAGAAAAGTATCATGTGGAGATAGAAATAAAAGAGCCTACAGTCATTTATATGGAAAGACCGTTAAAAAAAGCAGAGTATACCATTCACATCGAAGTTCCACCGAATCCTTTCTGGGCTTCCATTGGTCTATCTGTAGCACCGCTTCCATTAGGGAGCGGAGTACAGTATGAGAGCTCGGTTTCTCTTGGATACTTAAATCAATCGTTTCAAAATGCAGTTATGGAGGGGATACGCTATGGCTGTGAACAAGGATTGTATGGTTGGAATGTGACGGACTGTAAAATCTGTTTTAAGTATGGCTTATACTATAGCCCTGTTAGTACCCCAGCAGATTTTCGGATGCTTGCTCCTATTGTATTGGAACAAGTCTTAAAAAAAGCTGGAACAGAATTGTTAGAGCCATATCTTAGTTTTAAAATTTATGCGCCACAGGAATATCTTTCACGAGCATACAACGATGCTCCTAAATATTGTGCGAACATCGTAGACACTCAATTGAAAAATAATGAGGTCATTCTTAGTGGAGAAATCCCTGCTCGGTGTATTCAAGAATATCGTAGTGATTTAACTTTCTTTACAAATGGACGTAGTGTTTGTTTAACAGAGTTAAAAGGGTACCATGTTACTACCGGTGAACCTGTTTGCCAGCCCCGTCGTCCAAATAGTCGGATAGATAAAGTACGATATATGTTCAATAAAATAACTTAGTGTATTTTATGTTGTTATATAAATATGGTTTCTTGTTAAATAAGATGAAATATTTTTTAATAAAGATTTGAATTAAAGTGTAAAGGAGGAGATAGTTATTATAAACTACAAGTGGATATTGTGTCCTGTATGTGGAAATAAAACACGATTAAAGATAAGGGAAGATACTGAATTAAAAAAATTCCCCCTCTATTGTCCGAAATGCAGACAAGAAAATTTAATTGAAATAAAGCAGTTCAAAGTAACTGTGATTACAGAGCCAGACGCAAAGACGCAGAGCCGATAAAATGAGATTAATACAATCTCATTTTATCGGCTCTTTCCGTTATGTATGGATTCTTTTAATTAGTCTTCGATGTTTCTTGCTTCGTTGATACCGCTGGCTAAAGATTCCATTAAGGATAGTTCTTTGTCTGTAAAGCTATCCATGTATTTCTCTATCTGTAATCGTCGGGTGCTTTTTACCAAGTTATTAGCAGGTAAGAAAAATTCATCAACGGAAACATGAAGTAACGATACAAGGTCATAAAGAACTTGTATGCTGGGGTGTTGCCCTTTATTTTCAATATTAGTTAAGTACCGTGGGTCAATTTCAATCAATGCTCCCACTTGTTCACGAGTTAAACCTCGTTTCAATCGAGCTTCTTTAATGGCTAAACCAAAGGCTCTAAAATCATATTTATCTTCTTTTTTACGCATAGTAGACCACCTCTATACATTTTATTGTTCCTACTGAATTAAAAACAGGTATAGAAAAACGTGTTATATGGTTTATAGGTTTATATTTAATAAAAAGCACTACTAAACGCCAATAAAAAAAACCGTTATATGGTAGTGCTATTTACGCTGTTAAAATATTGTATATTACTTCCAAATGGCGGTTTGTTGGAGGTCAACGTCGCCATGAAGTACATCATATACAATAAATTTCCTTACATTGGGTTCTTGTCAAAAAAAGTCGTCTATCTGCAATAGATAAGTACGTCCACCAATGTGGTTTTATAAATCATATAGATAGAATAACAGAAGCATGTAAACAGAGAAATAAATCTGTTTATATGCTTTTTTGGCTATTCAGAACTTTTTTACAAAGTTTATTTATCAGTAATGCAACAAATCCCCCTTTCACATTGGGACTAAGAGTGAAAGGAGATAAACGAGCAAGGCTCACTTCCTTTCCTAGACAGAAAGGGGGTGAGAAACATGAAACCATCTTCTTTTCAGACCACAATAGAAAATCAGTTTGACTATATCTGTAAACGTGCTATGGAAGACGAGCGAAAGAATTATATGCTTTATCTTTCAAGGATTGCAAAGCGTGAGGTGTCCTTTTCGGATGTTGGCGATTATCTTGTTAGCCAGTTTGCGACAACAGATAACTATTCAACTGACTTTCAGATTTTTACACTCAATGGGTTATCAGTAGGCGTTGAAAATGATTTGTTGAGTGAAGCATTACGTGAGTTGCCAGACAAGAAACGTGAAATTCTACTGCTGTTTTACTTTATGGACATGAGCGATTCAGAAATTGCAGACCTGTTGAAATTGAACCGTTCTACTGTCTATCGGCATAGAACCAGTGGACTAGCCTTAATTAAAAAGTTTATGGAGGAATTTGAAGAATGAAAACACAATATCCTATGATTCCCTTTCCTCTCATTGTAAAGGCAACAGATGGCGATACCGAAGCGATTAACCAGATTCTACATCATTACAGAGGGTACATAACGAAGCGTTCCCTACGACTTATGAAAGATGAATATGGCAATCAAAGTATGGTCGTTGATGAAGTCTTACGTGGAAGAATGGAAACCAGACTGATTACAAAGATTTTGTCATTTGAAATTAAGTAATATCCTCTCTCCTTTCGTGGAAGCGTGCTAAACCATTCCACGCTTCCCGAACAGGGAGGTTTGTTATTCCACCAAAGCATATTGAGCTTTCAATGTGTTTTGATAGGCTAACGAGCCATTGTTCTTTGAAAACTGAATAAAAGTAATCGAATACGTTTCGATAAGAAAAGAGCCAACGGAACTAACCGCCATGACCTATCTTATAAAGATAGCGAGCGATTCATGTTAGTGATCCGAGAAGCAATCTTTAGCAGGATTGCCTGCAACGACATTCTTATCGTGATAATGATACTCCCATACAGTCAATAGTCCGAGCGTGATAAAACCGTCGCAGGCAATGAGTATGGCTACATGAGAACCATGCAGGGGTGGAACTCCCGTGAGCTTTGCTAAAGCTGTTCGATTGCTGGTAAAACAACTTTTATGAAATCCAAATAAGTGATTTGGAAAGGAGGATTTTATGAAGCAGACTGACATTCCTATTTGGGAACGTTATACCCTAACCATTGAAGAAGCGTCAAAATATTTTCGTATTGGCGAAAACAAGCTACGACGCTTGGCAGAGGAAAATAAAAATGCAAATTGGCTGATTATGAATGGCAATCGTATTCAGATTAAACGAAAACAATTTGAAAAAATTATAGATACATTGGACGCAATCTAGCGTCGCCAAAGGGTCTTGTATATGATAAAATAGTATTAAGTCGTATCAAGGCTCTTTCCATAAAGGAAAGGAGCAAATGCCATGTCAGAAAAAAGACGTGACAATAAAGGTCGAATCTTAAAGACTGGAGAGAGCCAACGAAAAGACGGAAGATACTTATACAAATATATAGATTCATTTGGAGAACCGCAATTTGTTTACTCGTGGAAACTTGTGGCTACAGACCGAGTACCAGCAGGAAAGCGTGATTGTATCTCACTTAGAGAGAAAATCGCAGAGTTACAGAAAGACATTCATGATGGTATTGATGTTGTAGGAAAGAAAATGACACTCTGCCAGCTTTACGCAAAACAGAACGCTCAAAGACCAAAGGTTAGAAAAAACACTGAAACTGGACGCAAATATCTTATGGATATTTTGAAGAAAGACAAGTTAGGTGTAAGAAGTATTGACAGTATTAAGCCATCAGACGCTAAAGAATGGGCTATTAGAATGAGTGAAAATGGTTATGCTTATCAAACCATCAATAACTACAAACGTTCTTTAAAGGCTTCATTCTATATTGCTATACAAGATGATTGTGTTCGGAAGAATCCATTTGACTTTCAACTGAAAGCAGTTCTTGATGATGATACTGTCCCTAAGACCGTACTAACAGAAGAACAGGAAGAAAAACTGTTAGCCTTTGCAAAAGCTGATAAAACCTACAGCAAAAATTATGATGAAATTCTGATACTCTTAAAAACAGGTCTTCGTATTTCAGAGTTTGGTGGTTTGACACTTCCAGATTTAGATTTTGAGAATCGTCTTGTCAATATAGACCATCAGCTATTGAGAGATACTGAAATTGGGTACTACATTGAAACACCAAAGACCAAAAGTGGCGAACGTCAAGTTCCTATGGTTGAAGAAGCCTATCAAGCATTTAAGCGAGTGTTAGCGAATCGAAAGAATGATAAGCGTGTTGAGATTGATGGATATAGTGATTTCCTCTTTCTTAATAGAAAGAACTATCCAAAAGTGGCAAGTGATTACAACGGCATGATGAAAGGTCTTGTTAAGAAATACAATAAGTATAACGAGGATAAATTGCCACACATCACTCCACATAGTTTGCGACATACATTCTGTACCAACTATGCAAATGCAGGAATGAATCCAAAGGCATTACAGTACATTATGGGACATGCTAATATAGCCATGACGCTGAACTATTACGCACATGCAACATTCGATTCTGCAATGGCAGAAATGAAACGCTTGAATAAAGAGAAGCAACAGGAGCGTCTTGTTGCTTAGTAGTACAAATGAATTTACTACTTATTTACCACTTCTGACAGCTAAGACATGAGGAAATATGCAAAGAAACGTGAAGTATCTTCCTACAGTAAAAATACTCGAAAGCACATAGAATAAGGCTTTACGAGCATTTAAGAAAATATAAAAAGATAATTAGAAATTTATACTTTGTTTACGCAAAAAAACAGTAAGAAAGCGTAAAAAATCAATTCCTGTACTAGCGTGTAATTGAAATTTTTTAGTTTTGGCGTTAGAACTGTTTCCTCAGTCCTAGCCCCTTCTCTTTTTGATAAGTATGCTTGGCAGAAAGTAGTTTGTAAATGATTCTGAGAATCTTATGAGCATAAGCAATGACGGCCTTCATCTTGCTTACTCTTTGGGAAATTCGATTATAAAAAAAAAGAAAAAGCTGGATCCTTGGAATGTGCTGCAATTAATCCCGACATGGTCAAAGCCTGTTTTATTTAGCGATTTCCTTGCGTGATGTGTGAGGATTTTTTAATGCCAGCACTATAGGCTAAACATCTTTTTCTGTCATGAGTTAGCAGGCTCTGCCTGCTTAGAGTTTTACATATGCTACTATCTTAGTTATAGCTAACTTAAATTCTCATTTATTAAGTATACCTAAGTTTTATGTTTAAATTTTGTATAGAATAGTTGTATCACTTAACAAAGCTATGTTTACGCTTTCAATCAAGCCTCATTTATGATACTATTATTGTAATAGAAAAAATTCTTAGTTCGCTAAAAACCTTTATTCGAGATCCAAAGGAAATAGAAATTTTATCCATTAAAAATACGTTTCATAAGTTACTTACTTGATATTAATAGAATTCCAATTTGTATAATTAAATCAAAGATGACACTGGAATCAGGAGGATTTATAATGGTTAATAATGTAGCTGTTAAAGTCTCAAACCTTTCAAAAGAATTTTTGTTAGGGCAAGACAAAACTGTCTCTATTTTGAAAGATGTTTCTTTATCTGTCAATTACGGGGAATTTGTATCAATACTTGGTGTCAGTGGTTCTGGAAAGTCTACTTTGCTAAGTTGCTTATCCAGTTTATCTGAACCAACAAGTGGCGAAGTTGTTATCAATGGTGTAAATCCATATACATTAAAAGAAGGGAAGCTTGCTAAATTTAGAAGGCAAGATATTGCAATTATTTTTCAAAACTATAATCTGGTACCTGCTCTGCCTGTACTAGAAAATGTTACACTTCCTCTGAGACTCTCAGGAAAGAGTGTTGATAGCAATAAAGTAAGAAAAATGTTGGATAGTTTGAATTTTAAAGCAGAACTATCATCATTAGTTGCTACCTTATCAGGTGGAGAACAGCAAAAAGTGGCTATTACTCGTGCAATAATAGCTGATAGTAAAATTATTTTTGCTGATGAGCCAACAGGAGCTCTGGACAGCGTCTCAAGAAAACTTATTTTTGAAACACTTCGTAATTTAGCGAGTCAAGGAAAATGTGTGTTTATGGTCACTCATGATATTGAGTTGGCTTCAAAAACTGACAGAGCACTCATTTTAAAAGACGGAAAAATATCTCAACAAATTATTAAACCTTCAGCTGATGAGCTCTACCAAGCACTTGAAAGTAGTAAAGATTAATTTGAGGAGGATTTATTATGCTAAAATTAATCATTTACCAATTTCAGTACTCAAAAAGACAATGGTTAGGAACAATACCATTACTATTTGTATCTAGCCTGATTGTTGGAACATCTTTATTTGGTATTGCTAGTTCAATAAATACTGCTAATATTAACGCTTCACAACTTTTTCAAATGCTAATAATTTTTGGAGGGACTACTTTATTTTTCCTTATTTCAAATAATATAAGGCTGCTAATAGATATCTTTAAAAAGGATTACCAATTATGGGCCATCTTAGGCGCAAGCAGAACTCAACTATCTTTACTAGTATCTGGACAGTTTTATTTAATGGCAGTGATTGTTAGTAGTATTGGTACAATACTTTCATTTTTTGTGACAGATAGTTACTACAAATTTTTACAAAATTTATTAGGAAGAGATGAGTTACCTGATTTAGTTATTACAGCCAACATTCAATCAATTTTATTGAGTGTTTTTATAGTCCCAACAATTGTCGGGATAGGGGCTTACTTTTATTCAAGTCGAATACTTAAAATATCATCAATATTAAAACCAAAAAAGAAAAAAAGAAAAGTTACAGTAACTGGATTTATTAACATCTCTGTTCGTTTAATCCTATGGTTACTATGTATAGGTTTGATTGTTTCAGCAAGTTTTAGTAGAAATAAAGAAATAATTGCAACACAGTCAAGCATAATATTATTTTTATTAATTATTCACATCCTTATTATTCAATCACTATCTCCATCAATTCAAGTGTTTCTAATAAAACTTTTTATGAGGATATTTCCAACTGAAAATTATGTAATCAATACAGGCTTTTGGAATCTACTATCCAATCCTAGTTATTTGAAAAGTATACAAACTTCAATGAGCATGGGAGTAACTCTCATTTCTGGGTTTATTCTTTACACCCAAAATATGTATTCATTCATGAATACAGCAAACGGTGTACTCGAAGCAAGAGCTTCCTTTATTGCTTATCTGTCTGCTCCAATTATTCTGATTATTACTAGTTCTATTTCTCTTACAATTTTATCTTCTAATAAAGATATTGAAGACATTAAACAGTTAAAGACACTGGGAGTGTCAAGATCACAACTTTTTAAAATACGTATAGGCGAGGCAATAATACATTCGGTGTTAATTTTATTAGTATCAGTAATTTTCAATTTAATTATTTTAATTTTAGTTAGCTTTATTGGCCAACTTTTAGGCCAAAGTGTAGTAGATATATCGGGTTTTTGGCAACCGAGTCTTATAGTTATTTCTTTGTTAGTTATTTTTTATAGTATTACAAAGGGATTTTATATATTTAGAGATAGATAAATTGGAGTAGTTACTGATTCAAAAGAATACAAACACGTTTCAATCATGACTTCCATTATAAAAACCTCCTGTTAACTATTTGAACAATAGAACAAGAGGCTACTAGTAAGATATTTTCATGCTCAAGGCATATTCGAGTCATCTCATGACTCTTGTTCAACCAGTTTGACATACAGGCTAGGAAAAGCCCTATTAAAGATCACGTATTGGTATTGTTCACCTTTATTATAGGCTAAACATCTTTTTCTGTCATGAGTTAGCAGGCTCTGCCTGCTTAGAGTTTTACATGTAATCTATTTTAATAGTAATGTTTTATCATTTTTAAGAGAACGCAGTTTTGGCTCGTTCTCTTTTTTGTTGTGATACTTCTTTCAAGGAATATTTGGTAGGATTGGAGTGAAAAAAGATTAACTAGGAAAGAAGGAAGTATATGGAAGCCATTTATCAACGTGATTCGGATCAAGATGGACTAACTGATGCTCAAGAATTGGCGCTAGGAACCAATCCTCTTAGCGCAGATTCTGATGGTGATGGGCGTTCAGATTTAGTGGAAATAGAAGAAGGAACCAATCCCTTAGAAAAGGATTTACAAGACATAGACCAAACAAGTATCACTGAACCGTCCTCAGTATTTATGGAAATGAAACAAAAGATTTCAGATATGATGGAGAGTCACTACAAGGAATTTATACAGGCTCTGATTAGTATTGAAACAGGGATTGAAAACCAACAAGACCTAGAAGACTTATATACTTACTACATGAGAACGGATGCCGTTTCTCTTTTATCTAGTGATTTAGAAATCAGTCCTCAAGAGGTTGAAATGGAGATAGAGTTGTAGGGGAATCATGTGATTCTCCTATTTTCGTATAGATGAAAGGAGCGAGTATGGAAGTAATACAATTATTGGCTATGTTTCGTGGAACAATTCCAAAAGATAGAGAGAAAATGGACTTATTTCTTCGTTATCAAGCGCAACATTTTGATGAGAAATGGCAGGATTTGGTAGAGAGTTTTTTTGCTGAAGAAGGCAAAATAGAAGAGATACCTCATGTCTATTCGTTTCATCAAGATATTGTTTCTTTCTTAGAGGCAAGTTCTGAAAATAATGACCAAGATTTAGAAAGTTATACAAGAAATTTTGGACAAGCAGGTCTAAGTAAATTATCTCAATTAAGTAGTTGGGAGAAATACTTGGTGCTAGAAGTCGCAATCTATAACCTTTCCACTCGATTTTACATCCAATCTGAAAAAGAGAAGTTAGAACCATTAAGTGAGCTTGTATTTCATCAGAATCAGGATGTCAATTTAGTCAATGTCTATCGAGTTGCGAATAATCTATCTGACCGTATTAGTAGAGATATAGAGGAGTTTCTTCTAATGGTTGATTCCAAAGAACTAAAAAAAGAAGTTCTTGAGATTCATTTTGAAGAAAAAGAAGGAGATGTTCTAGCCTATTTGGGTTCAGAATTGATGGCTACTTTAGATATCGTTACGGATCTTGTCCATCATGAAGAAAACTACACACAACTCCCACTGACACAAAAGCTGAAAATTATTACTTATTTTGATGAAGTAAAGGCTATAAGAGAAAAGTCTAAGCAAGTAGAGGAAGCAGTCTTACCTTTAGATAATATTGACCAGGTAGAAGAAAATGTGGAAGTTCATTCCCTATCTAAAGTAGATAAAATTGTAGAAGAAGCTTTGAGGGTATATCCGATTGGTTCACAAGTAAGTTATAAAGGACAAGTATTTCAGTTGGTTTCAATTGAAAATGCACAGTTAAATGGCTTAGTTCGCCTAGAGCTATTCAATGATTCCAACCAGTTATTTGAAGAAAAACCTATCTTATACTTGAACAGTTTAGAAGAGATTGAACAAGTATTGTCTCATGTAGAACTTGAAAAAGAAGATTCAGAGATTGAGATGGATTCATCAAGTGAAAGTCAGGAAATAGATTTGTATTCCTATCTGGAAGAAGAAAAGGAAAAGGATAATGAAACAGAATCAACACCACTTATTTCAAGTATAGAAGAGTTGGATATTCCTGTTCAAGATTTTGTTTTTCCAGATGATTTAGAGAACTTTTATCCTAAGACAAATCGAGAAAAGATTGAAACGAATATCGCCGCAATTGAACTTGTTAAAAGATTAGAAAAAGAGGGACGACAAGCGAATCCAGAAGAACAAGAGCTACTAGCCAAGTATGTCGGCTGGGGTGGTCTTGCCAATGAATTTTTCGATGAACTCAATCCTAAGTATGAAACAGAACGTTTAACTCTTAAGAGTTTAGTAAGTAAATCAGAATACTCGACCATGAAACAAAGTTCTCTTACAGCCTATTATACAGACCCAATGATCATTCACCAGATTTGGCAAAAATTACTGGATGATGGTTTTGAGGGAGGAAGGATATTAGATCCTTCTATGGGGACTGGGAACTTCTTTGCGGCTATGCCTAGAAGTATACGAGATAAATCAGAACTCTATGGGGTTGAATTAGACAGTGTGACAGGCGCAATCGCAAAACAACTCCACCCCAATACCCATATTGAAGTGCGAGGATTTGAAGAAGTTCCCTATCAAAATAATAGTTTTGATTTAGTCTTAACGAATGTTCCTTTTGGAAATTTTCGCATTGCCGATAAAAACTATGATAAACCTTATATGATTCATGATTACTTTGTCAAACACTCACTTGATTTAGTAAGAGACGGAGGACAAGTGTCGATTATCTCATCTATTGGGACAATGGATAAGCGGACAGATAATGTCTTACAAGAGATTAAAACCAACACTCATTTTTTAGGAGGTGTTCGTTTGCCGGATACGGCTTTTAAAACGATTGCAGGTACTCGAGTGACCACAGATCTCCTCTTCTTTCAAAAGGATCAAGCAAAGAATCTTAATGAGGAGGAACTTGTCTTTAGTGGCTCTATTCCCTTCGAGGAAGATAAGCGTGTCTGGATCAATCCTTATTTTGATGGGAAATACAACACACAAGTTTTGGGTGAATATGAAGTACGTAATTTTAATGGAGGAACCCTCAATGTAAAGGGGGTATCAGAAACATTATCTACTGATATAATGAAAGCATTCGAGAATGTGGAAGCACCTAAACAAATTGACAATTCTTTGAAAGCACCTGTTTTTATCCAAGAAGAAGTGGATAATTCGATCCCAAGTCGTATACGTGAGGACTTAGCGCTCTATTCTTTTGGATATGAGGGAAATCAAATTTATTACCGAGATACGCATGGCATTCGGAAAAGTTCAAAAGTAGACGAAATTAGTTATTATGTAGATGAGAAGGGAGATTTTAAAGCTTGGGACAGTTCTTTGTCTGAACATAAAATAGACCGATTCGTGCAACTTCATTTGACAGATGAGGAAGCACTAGATGTTTACAAGTCAGAAGAAGCGAGTAAAAGAGGGAAATATAAGGGACTGTTCAAAAAAACTGTCTTTTATGAAAGTCCCTTATCGGATAAGGATATTAGTCGCATTAAGGGCATGGTTGATTTGAGAGAGACCTATCAATCCTTAATTGAAATTCAACGTCATCAAGATTATAGTCGGACAGAATTTCAGGTGTTACTTAGTAAACTCAATCATAACTATGACCGCTTTGTAAGTCAATTTGGATACTTGAATGCTTCAGTCAATCGGAACTTATTTGATAGTGACGACAAGTATTCCCTACTAGCTAGTTTAGAAGATGAGTATATTGATTCTAAAGACCAGAAAGTAAAATATAAAAAATCTTTAGCCTTTGAGAAAGCATTGGTTAGGCCGGAGAGAGTGATTACAAGAGTATCAACGGCTTTAGATGCCTTAAACTCCAGTTTATCAGATGGTAGAGGGGTTGATTTAGACTATATGGTATCAATTTACCCTGAACATAGCCAAGTAGCTATTTTAGATGAGTTGGGTGACCAGATCTTAATGGATCCAGAAAGCTATTTAAGAGGGGAAAGAAAATATCTTTCTAAGAACCAGTTTTTGTCAGGAGATATTCTCAACAAGATAGAAGTAGTTCAACTATTAGTAGAGGAAAACAATCAAGAATGTGACTGGTCTCATGCTTTAGATTTGTTAGAATCTGTTCGCCCTCCAAGGATTCATCTGGCAGATATTGAGTTTAAAATAGGGTCACGTTGGATTCCTCAATCCGTTTATGGTAAATTTGCCTTTGAATGTTTTACCAATCGTGAATTTGAATTGTCTTCGCCTGATGTTGAACAAGTCATTGAAGTGAATCCTGTCGATGGGCAGGTTCATTTAAGAACATCATTTGCTTATCGCTATCCAAGTGCCAAAGATAGTAGTCTTGGAGTCAGTGGCTCACGTTATGATACAGGAAGAAAGATTTTTGAGAATTTACTTAATTCAAACCAACCGACGATTACTATGACTGTTACGGAAGGGGAAAAGAAAAAGACCATCACAGATTTGGAAAAAACCTCTGTTCTAAGAGCAAAAGAGCAGCATTTACAAGAACTCTTTCAAGACTTTGTCTCACGGTATCCAGAAGTTCAACAAGTCATTGAAGAAAGTTATAATCGTCTTTATAATCGAACGGTTAGTCGAGAGTATGACGGTAGCCATTTAGTCATTGATGGCTTGGCACAAAACATCAGTCTTCGTCCTCATCAAGAGAATGCCATTCAAAGAATTGTAGAAGAAAAAAGAGCCTTGTTAGCTCATGAGGTAGGTTCAGGAAAGACCTTGACCATGCTTGGTGCTGGCTTTAAATTAAAGGAGTTGGGGATGGTTCATAAGCCCTTGTATGTGGTGCCCTCTAGTTTATCTGCTCAATTTGGCCAAGAAATCATGAAATTTTTCCCTACTAAAAAGGTCTTTGTGACTACTAAGAAAGATTTTGTGAAGGCAAGAAGAAAACAGTTTGTGTCACGTATTATTACAGGAGATTACGATGCCATTGTCATTGGGGATTCTCAATTTGAAAAGATCCCTGTCAGTAAAGAAAGACAGATGAATTATATCGAGGATAAACTTAATGAACTACGAGAGATTAAAACACATTCTGAAAATAAGTATACTGTTAAAGAAGCAGAACAATCAATAAGTGGTCTAGAGAAACAATTGGAAGAACTCCAACGCTTTAATCGTGATAGTTTTATTGATTTTGAGAACTTAGGAATTGATTTTCTCTTTGTGGATGAAGCACATCACTTTAAAAATATACGTCCCATTACTGGACTTGGAAATGTAGCAGGGATTACCAATACAACTTCTAAGAAGAATGTGGATATGGAAATGAAGGTTCGACAGATTCAGGAAGAACATGATTTTAAAAATATTGTCTTTGCGACAGGAACACCTGTTTCAAATTCTATTAGTGAGTTATACACTATGATGAACTATATTCAACCAGATATCTTAAAACACTATCAAGTTGATTATTTTGACTCTTGGGTAGGTGCTTTTGGAGAAATTCAAAACTCTATGGAATTAGCTCCTACAGGGGATAAGTACCAACCTAAGAAACGATTTAAAAAGTTTGTCAATCTACCTGAGTTGATGAAAATCTATAAAGAAACAGCCGACATTCAAACACAAGATATGTTGGATTTACCTGTTCCAGAAGCTCATATTATCCCTATTGAGAGTGAGTTAACTGAAAACCAGAAACTCTATTTAGAAGAATTAGTTATGAGGTCAGATGCTGTCAAATGTGGAACAGTTGATCCGAGCCAGGATAACATGTTAAAAATTACGGGTGAGGCGCGAAAACTAGCAATTGATATGCGTTTATTGGACTCTAGTTATAGTCTAGCAGACAATCATAAACTGCTTCAGGTAGTGGATAATGTTGAGAGAATTTATCGTGAGGGAATTGAAAATAAGGCTACTCAGATGATTTTTTCAGATATTGGCACACCTAAGAAAAAGGATAATGGCTTTGATGTTTATTCTGAAATAAAGGCTTTATTAGTTGATAGAGGAATCCCTAGTAAGGAAATTGCCTTTGTACATGATGCCAATAGTGATGAAAAGAAAAATAGCTTGTCTCGAAAGGTCAATGCAGGAGAGGTGCGGATTCTCCTTGCTTCAACTGAAAAAGGAGGAACAGGTTTAAATGTTCAGAGCAAGATGAAAGCAGTTCACCATCTGGATGTCCCTTGGAGACCAAGTGACATTCAGCAACGTAATGGACGTATTATCCGACAGGGAAATGAAAACAAGGAAGTGGATATTTACCACTACATTACCAAAGGTTCATTTGATAATTATCTATGGGCAACTCAGGAGAACAAACTCCGTTATATTAAGCAGATTATGACTTCTAAGGAGCCGATTCGTGCTGCGGAAGACATTGATGAGCAGACCATGACAGCTTCTGATTTTAAGGCACTAGCAACAGGTAATCCTTATCTCAAATATAAGATGGAACTAGAGAATGATCTAACTCTATTAGAAAATCAAAGACGCGCCTTTCAACGTAGCAAGGATCACTATCGTCATACAATCTCTTACTGTGAAGAAAATATTCCCATTCTTGAGAAACGATTAAGCAAGTATGAAGGCGACATTCAACAGTCTGAAATGTCGAAAGACCAAGCATTTTCTATGACAGTAGGTAAGCAAGCTTTTGAGCAACGAGCTGAAGCAGGTGAATCCCTACACCGTCTTATCCGTCATAATCAATCTGACAGCAAAGAATTCCGTACCCTAGCAAGTTATCGAGGATTTGACATTAAAATGCTTAGTCTTCCAACAAATCAACCTCTTCCTGAAACCTTCTCTGTTAAGATTGTAGGAGAAAACCAGTATTCTGTCAGTTTAGATTTGTATTCTTCTTTGGGAACGATTCAAAGGCTCCAACATACGATTGATCACATTAAGGAGGACCAAGTGAAAACTCAGAACTTATTGGATGAATTAAAAGATAAATGGACTATTGCTAAAGTAGAGATTGAGAAAAATTTTCCAAAGGAAGAGGACTATCAAACTAAAAAGGCCGAATACGATGTACTCGCGCCATTGATTGAAACAGAAACGGATTTAGATATTATTGATCAGGCCTTACGACAATTCCACGAAAAAGGAAAAGAAAAGCAAGAACAACTTTCTTTTGAATTAGATTAAAAAATATATATAAATAGCGGACAAGAAAAGAAAAGCGCGGTAGAATAAAGATAGAAAGAAACGAGGTAACGATTATGATGGAAGATACCTATTATCAATTAGAAGAGGCTTTGGTACAGGGATTTCAAACACCTGAAGAATACCAAGCCTACAAGGAGTTAAAGGAACATTATGAGGAAGTGACAGGCGATTACAGCTTTTCTATACGAGAACTTACTAGTCAATTGGAAATCGCTCTTCAGAATCATCGAGGTGTGGACTTTGAAGAACATGAGAAAGAGGAATATTTGGACTTAGTTCAAAAATTAGAAGAGTTTGATTCCTCTCTTGCCACCCATTATCGTCAATTGATTGACTAGAAAGGAGAAAGTCATGAATGATTTACTCCTTATCCCAGTAATTTTTTTAGCAGTTGGAGGAATTCTCATTCTTTTATGGAGACTCTTTCTTATTGCCAGTGGACTTTTCCTGATTGGTTTTGTCAGTTTTCTTATTTTCGTGGAGGTTTATGGAATTTATTTGTTCTTTACTGAACCTACTTTATATTTTGATGATATCAGACAATATGGTTTAACTAGTTTTACGGCTGTGTTCCTTTTCATCAATCTGATGTTGGTTCTGGGATTCAGTTGGCGCTTCATTAACTCCATAAATAAGAAAAAAATGTGAACTTTTTAGATTGTCAAAAGACTTTATCTGAATCTAAATTTGGATAAGGTTTTTTATTTGCCTTGATTCTTTCATATACTTCATAGCTAAATTGGAGTAATAATTTATGAAAATCATTATCCTCACTGTTATTACTTGTATTTATGGCTTGTTTATGTCGTTCAATATGAGAAAGAGCTCTTCTCAAATTTTCTTCTTTTAAATATTTCATAGTTACATTATAAGCTGAAGACAGCTAATTTTGATATTTTTCTCTGAACTGTACGATTTTGCGCCAGAAATGTAGGAATTACCTTTCGTTGTGATGTGATAAAACTTACAAGTTCTTTTTGTTATTCTTGACCTAGTTTTTATAGAAAGAAGGTCTAAGATGTTAAATAAAGTCAAAACTAAAGCCTTAATTAGTGTTGGAGCAGTTGCTGCAACTAGCTTTATTCTCATGATGGGATATACTGCTGGTCAACACTCGACTGCTAAACAAAGTCGCAAAGAAATCGAATTGGCTGCAGCTAAACTTGTAGAGGATAAACAAGCAGAAGATAAAGCCAGCATTTTGTCATCGGATACTGTAAAAGAATTTTTGACTCAGTACTATACGAAAGAAAAGCTCGGAGAAAATAATACACGTATTCAACCTTATATGACTGAATCGGCTTATTCTCAAGAATTGACAAGTCAAAACGATGCCATGAATCAAGTGTATAAGGACTATATTTTGGATTATCATTTTGAAAAAGCTGATATCTTTGTCAATCAGACTACGAATCAAGCCATTGCCATGGTCTCTTATAATGTAACCTATGTATCTGATTTAAAGAATGCCAACCAATCAAAGACCAATCAGACAGAAACCAGAACTGTTAAGTTGTCTTATTCGAAACTACCAGGTAAGTTATTGGTCAATCAAGTACAGGTTTGGAAATCTGGGTTAGATGATTTGGATAAGGCCACTCCCAAAGCTTTGGAAGAATCCTCATCTGTTCCATCACTGCCAAATACTACGACAAAATGATGATATTGCATGGAAATAGAAGAATGTAAGCAAATTTCAATTCTTGATGTAGCGAGTCGTTTGGGTATCTCCTTTAAACAAGTTTCTAGCAGTGTCTATGAACATCCTGAACACGATTCATTCCGGATTTTTTCAACTACCAATACTTTTAAATGGTTTTCAAGAGATATTCAAGGTGATGTCATTGATTTTGTTCGACTTGTTAAGGGAATTTCCTTTAAAGAAGCTCTAGTTTTTCTTTCTGAAGAACCTTTTCAAAAAGAAGCTGTTCAAGAAAAAAGAGAGAGACCATTTTATTATCCTTTAAAGAGAGTAGAAGATTCTAACTGCAGTCTGACTAGATATTACTTAACAGAATGTAGAGGAATCTCAGAAGAAATCATACAAAAGATGATACAACAAGGTTTGATAGCACAAGCCAGCTGGAAAACAAATGAAACAGTTGAACCTGTTATTGTTTTTAAAAGCTTTGATCATCGTCACAAGCTGCAGGCAGCAAGCTTACAAGGAATTTATAAGAATCACTCTCTTCCTAGAGAAAGGTTAAAAACGATTCTAAAAGGAAGCCATGGACATGTTGGAATATCCTTTGACATTGGTAAACCAAATAGACTGGTCTTTTGTGAATCGTTCATCGACTTGATGAGCTATTACGAACTTCATCAACAAAGTCTAACTGATGTTCGTTTGGTATCTATGGAAGGATTAAAAAGGTCTGTTGTTGCTTATCAAACTTTACGACTAATAGCTGAAGAAAATCAGAAGTTGGAATTTTTAGATACAGTAACACCTTCAAAGTTATTGCATTTGATCAATACAATTCGTGATACCAGCACCTATTTCGATAATCATCCTGATTTATTGACACTTGCGGTAGATTGTGATGATGCAGGTAAAGATTTTTCTGATAAGTTATCTCAATCAGGATTTCCTGTTTTACTGGATTTACCTAATAATGAATCTGAGAAAGAAAAAATAGACTGGAACGATATTCTTAGAGAAAAGAAATCAGATTTTCAATTTAAGCTTGAAACTGTAAAAGAGACATTTGGAAATCCACCAGTAAGACAATTATCTCAATGTTTAGAACTGTGATAACAAAATCAAGATGTTTTAGCTATTATTAGAAAGAAGGAGGATCGTATATGACCATTATTGAACGCTTAGAAGAAAAGGTCACTAGGCAAGAAAGTAAGGTAGCAAGAGAGACAGAAAAACTCGCTGCTTACAAAGAACAACTGGAGACAGCGATGTTTGCGACGTTCAAAAGGCGTCAAAGCATCAGTCACATGAGTTTTGAAGAAGCTCTTGACCATGCCTTTGGTAAAGAAAGACAATTCGATGATTCTGAATTTAGAAAGGATGAAATGAGTGAATGACAAAAGATTGGAATTTTAATCAACCATTAGAAAGTAAATCAGAAAATCAAGAAGATCCAGATAAAATTGCGGCCTTATTTGGAAATCATCAAGGAGGTAATGATGTGAATTATGAAGAAGCTTTTCAAAAGCGCAAACAAGCACCTGTGACGGAATCAAATTCTAGTTCTAAACCCAAAGTTACAGAGGTTAGAACAGGAAAAGAGACAGATATCACTACAAGTTATCAGCAACATCTTAAAAGACTGATTGCGGATAACAATAGTGATATTCAAAGTAGTCAAAAGAAAATTGAAGAGCTACATACGTTGATTGACACAAAGAATAAAGACAATAAGAAATTGCAGTCCATTTATGATGCGATTTCGGAATTACACTAAGCAGTCCTGATAGGCTGCTTTTTTTGAGAGGTTATAGATGTTTACAACATTTTTTAAGAAAAACCAAGACAATAGTGATGTATTTAAGAAGCTAATTCATAGACTATCTGATATGTCTGTCCAAGATCTTGAAAAAATAGACCGACTGTTAGATATCATTTTCACTCCAGATCAAGGATCAGAACAACTAAAAACAGAAGCAACTTACAGAGAAGAAACTTTGGACGACACATTAAAAGAAGCTAAGAATCAACTTCATAAGGAACAATTGGAGAAGAATTTAGAGAGATTTAGGAAAAACAATCAATAACGCACCAAAAATGCACCAAAAATGGTGCATTTGTTTTTTCTAAATGTTATAATGGTGGTATCAAATAAAAGGAGTTTGCCATGATTGGAAAAAACATAAAATCCTTACGTAAAACACATGACTTAACACAACACGAATTTGCACGGATTGTAGGTATTTCACGAAATAGTCTGAGTCGTTATGAAAATGGAACGAGTTCAGTCTCTACCGAATTAATAGACATCATTTGTCAGAAGTTTAATGTATCTTATGTCGATATTGTAGGAGAAGATAAAATGCTCAATCCTGTTGAAGATTATGAATTGACTTTAAAAATTGAAATTGTGAAAGAAAGAGGTGCTAATCTATTATCTCGACTCTATCGTTATCAAGATAGTCAGGGAATTAGCATTGATGATGAATCTAATCCTTGGATTTTAATGAGTGATGATCTATCTGACTTAATTCATACGAATATCTATTTAGTAGAAACTTTTGATGAAATAGAGAGATATAGCGGCTATTTGGATGGAATTGAACGCATGTTAGAGATATCTGAAAATCGGGTGGTAGCCTAATGAGATTGGAAGAATTTAGTGAGACTGACTTTCAGAAGGTCTTACAGCGAACCATTAGGGCCTTAACCCGAGGAAAGACGATTCCAGATAAACCGAAAGCTATCTTACTTGGTGGGCAAAGCGGAGCAGGTAAGACAGTGATACATCGTATCAAGCAAAAGGAATTTCAAGGTAATATCATTATCATCGATGGTGATAGTTTTCGTTCTCAGCATCCACGCTATATAGAACTGCATCAAGAATATGGCAAAGATAGTGTAGAATACACTAAAGATTTTGCAGGGAAAATGGTAGAGTCTTTAGTAACAGAATTGAGTCATTTGGGGTACAATCTTTTGATCGAGGGAACTTTACGAACAATTGATGTTCCAAAGAAAACAGCACAACTCTTGAAAAATAAGGGATATGTAGTACAATTGGCCTTGATTGCGACAAAGCCTAAGCTGTCCTATCTGAGTACTCTTATCCGATACGAAGAACTGTATGCTATCAATCCAAATCAAGCACGCGCAACTCCAAAAGAACATCATGATTTCATTGTAAATCATCTGGTTGATAATACACGACAATTAGAAGAACTAGCTATCTTTGAAAGAATTCAAATTTACAAACGAGATAGAAGTTGTGTATATGATTCAGGAGAAGATACAACTTCAGCAGCAACCGTTCTTCATGATTTACTATTTGGAGAATGGAATCAAGTGGAGAAAGAGATGTTGAAGGTGGGGGAAAAGAGACTTAATGAATTACATGAAAAATAAACAATTGATATTTTTAGGAGAGTAGAAGTGAGAGGGTTTAATAACAAGATAAAGTCTGTTTATCAAGAACTAACAAATTCCAAAGAGAAATTCGGTAGCTTTCACAAAACTTTAATTCATTTGCATACACCTGTTTCTTATGATTATAAGCTATTTTCTAATTGGACTACAACGAAATATAGAAAAATTACTGAAGATGAACTATATGATATATTTTTTGAAAATAAGAAAATAAAAGTTGATAAGACAATTTTTTTTAGTAATTTTGATAAGATTGTTTTTTCTAGTTCAAAAGAATATATTAGTTTTCTTATGTTAGCAGAGGCAATCATAAAAAATGGAATAGAAATAGTTGTAGTAACTGATCATAATACTACCAAAGGTATTAAAAAGTTGCAAAAGGCAGTCTCAATCATAATGCAAACTTATCCGAATTATGATATACATCCTCATATTTTACATGGAGTAGAAATTAGTGCAGCGGATAAATTGCATATTGTATGTATATATGATTATGAACAAGAGTCATGGGTTAATCAATGGTTAAGTGAAAATATTATAAGTGAGAAAGATGGAAGTTATCAACATTCACTGACTATAATGAAGGATTTCAATAATCAAAAAATAGTTAACTATATTGCTCATTTCAATAGTTATGACATTTTGAAAAAAGGTTCTCACTTATCAGGTGCATATAAACGAAAAATTTTTTCTAAAGAAAATACACGATTTATTGGAGTTAAAAATATAAATTCTATTGAAGGTTCTAGAAAAAAACTATTAGCAGATTTTAATTGTGAGCCCAACTTTCTATTAGATAATGATTCTCACGAAATTGATTCACTCGGGAAGAACAATCTGTGGTTGAAAGGTGGAAAAATTTCTTTCAAGATGTTTCAAGAAGCATTGTTTGATTATAACGTATCAGTTAGTTTATGTGAGCCAAGCTTTAAACAAAAGTCTTATATAAAAGGATTATATATAGAAAATCGTGGGGGAAATAGAAGTTTTCTTGCAGGTGATAAATTAAAAAAAGATAAAGACTTCTTTTTAACATTTTCACCATCTATGAATTGTTTAATTGGAGGGAGAGGTACAGGGAAAAGCACATTAATTGATATGCTACAATTTGTACTTTCTCAAGATTGTGATAAGCAAAGCAAATTGGAATTTCTATGTAACCATGCAAATGCTTTTGTACTCTATGTTTTAGAAGAAACTGAATATATTATTGAAGTTAGTTTGCCAGATGTCAAACAAGAAAATAAGGATAATATTTTACAATATTATGGGCAAAATCGAGAGAATAGGTTTGGCTATTCTTATAGATTTAATTCTGACTCTATTAAAGAATGGACACGGTCTCAGTACACAAAAGTTTATAAAGTTGAAGGTAACTATTTTAGATTAGTTGATAAAAATAGAATTTTAGAGAAAATGTTTGATAGGAGATATTCTGTTAATGAATTAGTTAGAACAGCTGACGGTGAAAAAATTACAGAATTTATTTCTAATTTAATGATTAAAAATAAAAAATTACCGAGACCAGACTATGGGCTAAGAACTCAGACACTCGAATCGTTTGAAGTAAAATTAAAGGAACTTGATGAATATTTAAAACAGCGGAAGCAATTAATACTCGAAATTATTGAGGATTTTAATGAAACTCAGATTGGTAAGTTAAGAATTTGTTATGAGCAAATTGATAGATGGGAAGAACCGCATTTCGAAAGTTATCTTTTCAAGAATAATCGTTCTTCGTTTGATAATTATAGAATTAGTATGCAAGATGTAGCAGACGTTTTATATCTTATCTATCGGGAATTAGGAATGAAAGAATTTGTTAAAGTCATTGTAAGACAAAATATCCCTAATAAGTATTTTATGCTTTTAAAAAGTATCTCTGAAGATAATTTTGCAAAACAAGAAAATAATTGGAGAGATAAATCTGAAATTAATGAATACAACATTACGCATTTAAAAACGAGTATCTACTCTTTAATTGAAAATAGTAGTTTATTAAATGAGTTTAAAAGAGTCTTAAAAGCGCATGTAGCTAATGAAAGGTTATTTTTGGAATTTAATATTAACTCCAAAGAAACCTCACACCAACTTGATATTCTCTATAAAGAAGTTGGTGTATTAAGTTTGGGACAAAAAGTTGTAGCCATGCTTGATTTTTTATTAGCGTATAGTGATTATTCTAAAGACTTCAGACCATTGATTATTGATCAGCCCGAAGATAATCTAGACAATCGTTATATTTACAGGCATTTAGTTCAGCAGTTTAGAGATGTGAAAGCTCAACGTCAAATTATTTTAGCAACACATAATGCTACAATTGTAACAAATTCTATGACAGATCAAGTTGTTATTATGGAGTCAGATGGAGTTAACGGATGGATTGAATCACAGGGATATGTTAGTGAAAAATATATAAAAAATCATATCATCAATCAATTAGAGGGAGGGAAAGATTCCTTCAAGCATAAAATGTCTATATATGAGACGGCTTTATCAGAGTAGAGCCAGAAAAAGTAGGTTAGAAATTTAGCCTACTTTTTTCTTTGTTCGACAGGCATAGTGTACATCTGAGGTCCAAGTCCTCTGTGGATATCTGCTGCAGATGAAACCAATAGCGACTCCTAAGGGTGAATATCGTGAGGTAGGGGGGAGAGGAAGGAATTAGCGGAATCAAGGCTCTATAAACGGAATCGTGACTTGAAGCCATATATCGGATGAGGAACTCTAAAATCCAAATAGGTGTCGTAACCTATATACGTAAATTACGAGAGTAAACTAGGAAAGATGTACGGCTTATTCCGTGAGCGTTTAGGACGTAGTACAACGAATCATGGGAGTCAGCTGAACCCATAGTATTGAAGAAATTTCTGTAATGGAAATGGAGCGAAGGGTGAATAACTAAATGAATATCTCTCTAATTAAATTTGTCAATCCTAATTCCTGGCCTGAAAAGACAGTGAACTGAAAACGTAAATGATGGAAGCTGATTATAAATATAGGACGGCACTGATAGAACGAATTGTAAAATGAGAAGATGAGTGAGAATAATGCTTTCGTTAAAACTTAGTTGGCCCGCTGTGTGCCGAACGGTACGCACAGTGGTGTGAGAGGGGCTAGAGATTAGTCCCTAATCGATCTGTGATAACTTCTTCAAATAATCCTTGCTATCCTAATATCATCCAAAGAAAATCGATCCTCAAATTTAAACTGGGGGTTTGGGGGCGAAGCCACCAAGTTATCTTATCGTTGGCTGTCAAAACTAGAAGGTTTTGGTCGGCTGGCGATATGATTTTTGTGATATTGTGGACACAATATCTGAGCTCGCAAAGCCTTACAGAATGCTGAATTTTGATTTTGCAAGTTTCCCGTGATTGACACGGGGTCGGGGATCGTACGACCATGCATGAAAGTGAGGAAATAGTATGCCAGAACAATACAGAGACATTCGTAAAGAGGTTAATTTGACCGCAAATGAATTAGAAATGATTGACGTAATGATGAAAAATAAAGGATTTGAACACTTTTCTTCATTTGCCAGAAACAAGTTACTGGAGGATGAGTTAGAAATGACTGCTGAAAAGTGGTTCACCTTCTGGCAATCTCAAAAGTTGGAACAAATCAGTCGTGATGTTTATGAGATTTTAATCTTATCAAGGTCAGAAAATCAAGTCACCCAAGAACATGTATCCATTCTCTTAACCTGTGTGCAGGAATTGATTCAAGAAATAGGGAACTCCATTCCTCTCAGTCAAGACTTCCGTAAAAAATACATGAGGTAGGCACATGGAAAATCGTTACCGAAACAATCTAAAGAAAGTTTTCCTGTCTGATAGCGAATTGGATCAGTTGAAACATTGTATCGACAAAAGCGGTTGTCAATCTTTTTCAGAATATGCTCGACGAACCCTACTCAATCCTGGTATGAATTTCATCACCATTGATACAACTGGTTATCAAGATTTGGTGTTTGAGTTGAAGAGGATTGGCAACAATATTAATCAGATTGCCCGAAGTGTAAACCAATCTCAGTTAATTTCAAATGATGAATTACAGAACTTGAAAAAAGGAATCTCCGAATTGATAAGAGAGGTAGAGAAAGAGTTTAGTATTCAAGCTAAAAAGTTGAGGGAGTTTCATGGTCATCACTAAACATTTTGCCGTTCACGGAAAGAGTTATCGCAAAAAAATCATCAAGTATATTCTTAATCCTGAGAAGACCAAGAATCTTGCATTGGTATCGGACTATGGTATGAGGAATTTTCTGGATTTTCCTAGCTATGAGGAGATGGTGCAGATGTATCATGAAAATTTTATCAACAATGACACGCTTTACGATTTTCGAAACGATAGGCTGGAGGAGAAACAACGACAAATCCATGCTCACCATATTATTCAGTCCTTTTCGCCAGAGGACAATCTCACTCCTGAACAAATCAATCAGATTGGTTATGAGACTATGAAAGAATTGACTGGTGGAAAGTTTCGCTTTATTGTTACGACCCACGTTGATAAAGACCATCTGCATAATCACATCATTATAAACTCGGTTGACAGCAATTCTGACAAAAAACTTAAGTGGGATTATAAAGTCGAACGAAATCTTCGCATGATTTCAGATAGATTTTCTAAAATTGCAGGTGCAAAAATTATCGAGAATCGCTATTCTCACCAGCAGTATAAAATTTATCGTAAGACTAATCACAAATATGAACTTAAGCAACGACTCTATTTTTTGATGAAAAATTCTACCGATTTAGAGGATTTCAAAAAGAACGCTCCATTACTACATGTGAAGATAGATTTCAGTCACAAGCATACCACTTTTTTTATGACGGACTCAACTATGAGACAAGTGGTGCGTGGTAATAAACTCAATCGCAAGCAAGCTTACACAGAAGAATTTTTCAAGAATTACTTTGCCAAAAGGAAAATGGAAGAGCTTATGGAATTTCTTTTACCCAAGGTTGATAACTTAGAAAATCTGGTAAAAAAAGCAAAACTATTTGGATTAAATATCAATCCTAAGCAAAAGCATGTTTCTTTTCAATTTGCAGAAGTAAAAGTGAAAGAGACAGAACTAGATCAGAAAAAATTATATGATGTAGAGTTTTTCAAAGATTATTTTGAGAAGAGAAAAGATTTGAAAGCTCCAGAAGTTAAGGATTTAGTTCAAGTTTATCAAGAAGAGAGATTCTCCAAAGAAAAAGAACTCCCAAGCGAGGAGAAGTTTTGGGAATCTTATCAAGAGTTTAGGAGAAACAGAGATGCTGTTCATGAATTTGAGGTAGAGTTGTCACTCAATCAAATCGAAAAAGTAGTGGATGATGGTATTTACATCAAGGTCAAGTTTGGTATTCGTCACGAAGGGCTTATCTTTTTGCCTAACATGGAGCTCGATATGGAGGAGGACAAGGTGAAAGTTTTCATCAGAGAAACCAGTTCCTACTACATTTATCACAAAGATGCTGCCGATAAAAATCGTTATATGAAAGGCCGAACCTTGATTAGACAGTTTAGCTCTGAAAATCAAACGATTCCATTCCGCAGAAAAACGACAGTCGATATGATTAAAGAGAAGATTGAGGAAGTGTATACTTTACTTGAGCTGGATATGGATAAGCACTCTTATATTACAATTAAAGATGATTTAATTCATGAATTAGCAGCTTCAGAATTGAGAATCAATGCTTTGCAAGAACGAGTGACAACCTTAAATCAAGTAGCAGAATATTTACTGGCTTCAGCTGAAAATAAGCAAAAAATGAAATTGAATCTTTCAAAATTGAATATAACTGATAAAATTGGCATTGATGTTGTTGAGAAGGAATTGAATGAGTTAGGTATCCAGATAGAATTAGAGAGCAATAGATATGAAAACATCGTATTTAAAGTGAATAAGTTTATCAATCGTTTGAGTAAGAAAATTTCAAAAGAAGAAGGGATATGTTTTCAAAAATAGGAACCCAGACAACCATTATATAAAATGTGTATCTTTTATAAAACATATTTGAAATTATGATAATTTTTATTGCATCAGTCGTAGATTTAGTTATCACATACGATACAAAAAAATCATCATTTTGAGCAAATATCTCCTTATATTTATTCACTTATTTCCTTACTAGTTTTTTTATTGATTTGTTTGATAAATTCAACTGCTCAATGGTTTTATCTTATCGTTTACTCTTATTTATCATTTTTCTTTTCAATATCTTTGCCAAGATGAACCTGACTTCAGCTATCAAACTGGAGCAGGTGGAGAAAGCAATCGAAGAAAATCAAAGATTTATGACTAAATGGATAGATGATTACGAATATAAGGTTAGGAGATTAGAGAATTTTATCAATATTAAAGGATTGTTATAAATCTTACATAACTCTCTTGCTTCTATATAATAATTTTTGACTTGTTCTTTGTCTAGAAATTTGGCTCCAGCATTTCCTACAAGAATAAGTAGGGGAGCCAGTTGGTAGCTTGTCTGTCTTTGTTTACAGAGTTCAATCGTCTCAAGAGCTTCTTGGATGGCTTCGTTATATTTTTCCTTTGACACTAGGTAGTGAGCGTAGTTGTAACGAACTCTGATGTAGCCAAATAAAAACTCTTGATGCTCAAAATTTTTTGTCTGATATAACTCCATTAAATGAGAGTAGTTTGCCTCATATTCTTGTTCACGACTCACTAAGGAATAGAAATTAGATAGAGTATTCAATACCTTTAAATAAATCAGAGTATTTGAGGAGACTTTTAATAATATATTTTCCAATGAAGAAATAGCCTCACACTTACTGTCATATTGATAGAAGTCAATAATAGCTTTAATCCATTCAAGGTAAGTTCGGTCTTCTAGTGTTAGAAAAGTACTTCGTTCAATCTCTATTCTATAAATATATTCCAAATCATCATAATTTCTGTCATCTAATAGTCGAGCAGATAATTGCTTGAAATTAGAGAGGTTAGATTTAATTTCAATTTGTTCATTAAAAAAATAATCTAATGGTACTTCAAGTCGTTGTGAGAGTTTGAACAAAAGGTCTGCGGAGGGAATGAAATACCCTCTCTCAATTTTACTAATCTGGCTTTGTTCACAAATTCCTTCTGCAAGAGTTTGTTGGGAGAGTCCTAGCTCTTTTCTTTTTAATCTGAATTTCTCTGCGAGTGTATTCATTAAAGATAATAAACCTTCCTATTTGCTTAATTTCATTATAAAATTTTTAGTTCAAAATAGGAAGTTAAAGGAATAAAATATTATTTATGGTAATAAAAAATAAAAAAGTTCAATAAACAATAAAAAAATGGCTAAATAAAAATATATATGTTAGAATAAAAACAAGGAAATAGAAAGCGGTTTCACGAATGAAGAAAGATCGTGGAATTCAAAAATTAGCTATATTAGCATTACCAGGGGTTTTTACGTTTAGTAATACAATTCCTTACCAACAGTTTATTCAGAAGAATAAACGATTGGAGATTCGAGTAGAATCACAAAAGAAGTCTGATGGTCTTGATGTTGGGAAGGCTGATTGATTTCGTATTACTTTAAAATTCAACTATTTAGAGAAAAGTATTCTGATGAGGGCTTGTAACAATACCAGATAAATATAAGAATGGAGATGTTTGATAAAATGCTTTTATAGCTAACCAACTGTTGAAAATTATGAGTTACAAAATCTAAAGTATTTAAGATTGGTTTATAAAAATTGAAGAAGATTCTTTTATCAATAGTTTAGTAAGCTTGTTAGTTTATAGAAGTCAGGGGTATTTTTGCCCTCTATTTTAGAATAAGGAGTGCACTATGAAAAAAATATTTATACTCATATCCAACCTGCTTGTTAGTTTGTTCTTTGTTTGGGTATTTACCATTTGGACTGATACATATGTCTCCCATTATTACCCCAACGTTGTTGTACGTGATTCTTCCCCTGAAACAACTTTTCAGCATGTTGCTACACGCTTGGAAAAACTAGCAGAAGAAACGGATAGCTTTATTGCGATTCAACACCAAGATCTTAACTCAGATGGTAATACAGTTTTTTCTTATACGACCTTTGGGGACGGAAAGTTGCCTGATGGGCTTCAGGAAAAAAATCTAAAAGATGCTCAAAGTAGTAGTGTTGAAACAAATTATTTTGTATTCGATGGACACCTAGATATTCACTTGCTAAGGGAGGAGCTAAGTCAACTTGGCTTGACTAACATGCACCTGATAATTCCATCTAAACTATCTACGTTAATGGCTATCTTTAGTAACGGATTTCAGTTAATCAGTCTATTAATTTTCATCTTAACCTTTGTAGCACTGACTTTAATTAGTCAAATTAGCCAATTACGGTCGTCGGGCATTCGCCTCATTTCAGGAGAGAAACGGTGGTCCATTTTCCTTAGACCAGTTGGTGAGGATTTGAAAGGGATAGCTGTTGGTTTCAGTTTAGCTGGCGTGCTCGCCATTCTTATGCAAAAAATTCTGTCGCTTCCAACGCAATCCCTAATGACCATAGGAGAAGGCTTGCTCAGTTATAATTTCATCTTGTTGTCGATCTCCCTGTTTTTCGCTCAACTCTTCGCAGTTGGGATAAAAAAGATACACCTGATGCAGATTATAAAAGGGCAAGTGCCTGTCAGAGGAATCATTAGTTTGATTTTAATCGGTCAACTATTAGCGATTATTATTGTAACGCTGGGAATAGGGAGTAGCTTAAAGTATTTCCAAGGCTGGCAACAGCATCGGATTGGACAAGAGGTTTGGAGTCAGGAAAGGCAACTGATTACCCTATCAATCAGCCGTGAAGGAACGAGTCCTGGTTTTGATGAACAAACTCAAAGGAAACTCAGAACTTGGTATCAATTGATGGATCTGGCTGTTTCAGAACAAAAGGCTTTCTTATCTAGACACCAGTTAATTGAACGTACTTTGCAAAATGGCATGGCTTCCTCCAAAAACTTGACAACCTCTACAGAATGGCACGATTACAGCCCGAAAGGCAATGTCCTTATCGTCACACCGCAATACTTGGAGCGTCAAAACATTCCTGTAGATACAACTATTGTGCAAAAGATGAATCACCTTGATGTAGGGGAGTTTGTCTTATTGCTGCCTGAACACCTCCGTTCAGAGGAAGAACATTATAAATCTGTTTTTGAAGACGACTTAACCAGTCGCATGTCTAGTCAAGATGAACGACAGCAAATGACTGCTACGGTGGGTTATTTGGAATCAGGTCAGGATCGATTTGTGTATAATACGACCCCTATTTCTTACCAGCAGTTTTTGAAAGATCCAATCATCATTGTTATAACACCCCAATCAACTGGTCCACAGTCCATTTTGTTTTGGGTAGACGCAGTACAGAACTACGTTCTCTTTAATCAATTGTCTGATGCCCAGGAGCTTATCCAGAGACAAGGCATTGAAAATTGGGTCTCAGAAATGCAAACAGGTTACCACAACTACATCACATTATTGGATAATTTCCAGAGGGAACTTTGGGTAATGCTAGCAGGAGCTGTGCTTGGGATTGCAACTTCAATCTTGTTGTTTAACACTATGAATAGGCTCTACTTTGAAGAATTTAGACGTGCCATTTTTATCAAACGCATTGCAGGTCTCAGGTTCTTAGAAATCCATCGCACTTATCTCTTTGTTCAACTGGGTGTGTTTTTACTGGGATTTGTTGCGAGTGTATTTCTTCAGGTAGAGATACTAGTTGCTTTCTTAGTCTCGTTACTCTTTACTGGTCTATCTCTTTTACAGTTACATGTCCAAATGCAGAAAGAAAACAAGATGTCCATGCTTGTTTTGAAGGGAGGTTAATATGATTGAACTTAAACAGGTGAGTAAATCTTTTGGAGAACGAGAGTTATTTTCGAATCTTTCAATGATATTTGAGGCTGGAAAAGTCTATGCCTTAATTGGTTCAAGTGGTAGCGGAAAAACAACCTTGATGAACATGATTGGGAAATTAGAATCTTATGATGGGACGATTTTTTACCGAGGTAAAGACTTGACCAATTATAAATCGAGTGATTTTTTCCGTCACGAATTGGGCTACCTCTTCCAGAACTTTGGCTTAATTGAAAATCAAAGTATTGAAGAAAACCTTAAGCTAGGTCTCATTGGTCAAAAGTTGAGTCGGTCGGAACAGCGGTTGAGGCAGAAGCAGGCTTTAGAACAGGTCGGCCTGGCTTATCTTGACCTAGATAAGCGCATCTTTGAGTTATCGGGCGGAGAATCGCAACGGGTTGCCTTGGCAAAAGTTATCTTAAAGAATCCACCCCTTATTCTGGCAGATGAGCCAACAGCTTCAATAGACCCAGCAACCTCTCAGTTGATTATGGAGATTTTGCTATCTCTTCGAGATGATAATAGGCTAATCATTATCGCAACACATAATCCGGCAATTTGGGAGATGGCTGATGAAGTGATCACGATGGATCGTTTGAAATAAAAATCCTTGTTTTTAATTGCACGATGAGTTACTGAAATATTATCATGAATCAATAATTGGAGTTAATTTAGAATTGTACTTTATTAATATTGAGCTTACTTTTTCTTGATAAAGGAAGAAATAGTGGAGAGGAAGTTAGAATGAAAAAATTCGACAATTATATTATTGAGAAGCCTTGCGATTCTAATTCAGATAAACTGCAAAAAATCTTAATAATTGAAAGTTTGGTAGATGATATTTTGCAATTTTCTCTCAGAATCAATAATAGTGTAGGAGAGATTTTACTCCTACAACCGTTTCAAAAGAAATATTTACCCATTGGGAGAAGATGTTGCAGTGGATAATGTGTTACTCACTGAAAAATATACTTTTCAACTAAAAGATTTTGAAGGATTCATTTCAAAATAAACAATAATTAAAGAATAAGAGAAAGAAGCAGCAAGTCCGAATGAACTTGTTGCTTTTATGGCTTTATTGAGACTCTTGATTATAAAACGTTAGATGGTAAATAATCATTTCATTTATTGTTTACCAGTTTATTAAAATGGTCAGTATAGTGTAATTTTAACTCGTCTTCTCCTAAAATATCGAGAACTTGTATAGCTTGTTTCATTGTTTCAATACCACTACTTAATTCCCGCTTAAATTCATAGTAACCGGTTGCATAAAGAAAAACGGTCTGTTCATAAAAATTTAATTCATTATTTAATAACTTTTTTATCTAATTAATTAAATATGAGCAATTTGGAAATTCGTCCTTATCAATACTAAGAATTAAACAATTGATAGCTAGTTGAGTAACAATTCGTTTATTGGTTTTATTTAGAGAAGAGTAAATGTAATTATTTAACATTTCCTTTGTTAGTAAGAAGTAGGAGTTGTAGTTAATTGTTCGCACACAGTTACCTAACAAAATGATTTCATAGTAACCCCAATTTTCAACTTTGAAGAGATAATCTGTTAGTTGAAGTAATTCTTCTTCTGAAGGAAAAATAGTTGAATCCATTGAGTATAAGATTGATTTTACCATTATTTCCTCAAAAAGATTGAGAGTGTAATTTGAAGAGTCTGAAAGTATGTGTTCTATGCTATTGATATTTTGTAATGAATATTGTTTACGTATGTATTGTACCAAGTTGGCGAATGATTCGGTATTTGTGTAGTCTTTGTCATGTAAAATAAGAAATTCATCCAAGGTAATGTGTAATTTGTCTAAGATATTGATCAATCGAACACAAGATATTTCTGATTCTCCGCGTTCAAATCGAGATATCTGTGATTTTGAAAGATACTCATCTGACACAGAACATATACTAATTTGTTTTCCCTTACGAACTTTTCTAAGTGTTATGCCAAGTTTTGATTTCATAATTTTCCCATTTTCCCAACAAAAAATATCACATTTTTTATTTATTATACAATAAATAAAAAATGAAAGGAAGTATGAGTATGAACAAAGTTTCAAAATTTTTGCCAATTTTGTTTTTGGTGATGGATATTATCATTATTGTTGGTGGATAAATTCTTTAGGTGTACACCTTAACGAAATTGTCGTTATTGGAAGCTTTGTATTGGTAGATATTAATACAGAAGAAAATCTTTCTCAACTTGACAGTATATTATTTCAAGAAAGAATTGGTATAATAAGAGAGAATGTGGAGTATATTTTTCAGAGAAAAAAATACAACTTCTGTTACAAGATATTAAAAAAAGTAAATTTAAGTGAAATAAATATTCATAGACTTTTGAATGATTTTATCACGATTTCAATATTATTTGAGAATAGTATATATCCTTCAGCAAAAGGAATTGGAAGTGAACTAGCTCGTAAAATAAAAAGTTTATTCATTTACTCTCAATATTATTGTAATATTTCAAGTAATGATTTGAGTGAATTTTACAAGATGTTTATTGAATTTTATGGTATTGCGGAAAAATCAGGTAAATATTTTAGCGAAAAATTACACAAAATCGAGTTAGATTTAAATAATCGTATTTTTGGTAATGAAAATATAGATATTTCGAACTGGGAATATTTTTATAAAACATATGGGATACCAAAAGAATTTTTTGGAATTATGGAAAAAATCTCAGTGACAGATTATAATTTTAGAGGATAAGTCAATGAATTATATTAAAAATATAAGAAAAAAAGTGGGACATGATAAAATTTTTTTAAATTTTTCGGCTGGGATATTACAGAAGTCTGGACGAATTTTATTACAAAGAAGGAGTGATAAAGGGACTTGGGGTATTCCAGGGGGTGCTATTGAATTGGGTGAATCAGCTACTGAAGCATTAATTCGAGAGTATTATGAAGAGACAGGAATTAAGATAAAACCTTTGAAACTTTTAAATGTTTATACTAAGTATACAGATTGTTATCCAAACGGAGATGAGGCTCAAGTGATTACTATCTTATATGAAGTTTATTCTGAGGATATTTATATTAACATGGAATATAAGAATGTTGAGACATTGGAGTTGAAATTTTTTAATTATGATGAAATACAAGAACTAGTATTGGTGAATAAACAGCATGAGGACATGATAAAAGATTTTTTTGAAAATTCTTGTATTTTGGGAAGATAGTTTGGAGCATTTATGTGCAGAATTTTTTAAGTAGTGATTCAAAGAGTTATTAAATTCTTGATATGTTAATCATCTGTACTATCTACTATAAAATTTAATCATAATTCAAATTAGATTAAATATTGTTTATTTTGAAAGGAAACGTTAGCATATTGTATTATTCAGATATTCAGCACGAGTTGCAAAATTACTTTTATTTAAAAAGCATCATAAAGGACTCCAATTAATTTTTAATGATTTTTCTAATCTAATTTTGTGGTTATTGACAAATAAAGTCTAGTTAATTGCTTTGAAATCCATGGATTGGTTTATATACATCTGTTAATGCAACGGATAATTTTATTGATAAGTAGGGAGTGGCTATTATTCAACTTTTAGGTTCTGAAAGTAAGAGATTCATATTAGAAATATCATGTTGACCATTTTTCAATTTGCTGGTTAGTAGTAATCTGGACATCATTAATCCCTTCCTTAACAAAATTATGTGACTTTTGTTACCGGATTACTGCTGATTTTTTAATAGCTTATAACATTTTTAGACGGTTAATAGATTTTGACCGTCTTTCTTAATATTGTCTTACCTATAATAGATATGCTTATGAGAAGTGTTTAATAATAATTTTAGTTCAAAATGTCCAGTTTGGACACTTTGAAAGATTTCTTAGTTTTATATATTATACTTTTCTTAGGAGAAATCTAAATGTACCAACGTATAAGAGATTTGAGGGAAGATCACGATTTGACCCAAAAACAAATAGCTAAAATACTTTCGATTCCAAACTCAGCTTATGCTAAAATTGAACGGGGTGAGCATGCCTTGACGGCAGATGTATTGGTAACTCTCTCAAACTTTTACGATGTCAGTACAGACTATCTATTGGAATTGACAGATTTTCCTGATAAAATTCGCTTTAGAAAATAATCTCCTCAATTCCATAGAGTGTGAAAATGAGGAGATTTTTTATTAGACCATCAGGATATATTATAATTATAAATGATGATAAAATATTTGATAATGAAAGATCAGTTTGTTGCAATGCTGGTATTTGTGCACAGATAATAACTTTGTCATTGATGGAATCGAATATCGATTCATGCATCATAAGTGTCTATAATGATAAAAATATAAACACCTATATTGATTTAGATAAAAATTTATCACCTGTATTAATTATGGGCTTTGGAAGAAGAGGGCTTCATCAACAATTATTGAAATAAGTTCTGATGAAAGTACTCATTATTACATTGAAGATGCAGGGGTCGTTGTTCCAAAGCTGAGGAAAAATGATATAATCCTAAATAGGGATTAACACCTAAAAACTCCCCAAAATAAAAGAATGTTTTCTAAGCAATGAATATATAAATAAAAATCAAGTGAAATAATAGGAGAAAATGGCTTATTGGTTTATTTGATAAGTTGGTATATTAAGGTGGGTATTTACTAGATTTTGATAAGTTAAAGAATATGTTTATGTTTTGTGGAATGGAGTAAGAAATGAAAAATGAACTAGCATTAAGTGGAGAGCGTATAGAGAATAAGATATATCCTGAATTATTTAGGAATGTAGGAATGATTCGTGGAGAATATCTTATTAGAGAATTGAAAAAGAATATTCTTTTATGTGATTCACAAAAATATTTATTTGACTATTTGATTGGTATCTGCAACAAGTACTGCAGTGAAGAGGTTTGGTATAGATTTTCAGAGTTAACCAATAGTGAGGCTAATTGTTTGGAAGGAACGGGAGAGCAATTAGATGAAAAACATCCTCTTTTTGGAGTCAGAGGTACAAGGAGATTGCTGAAGTATCCAGATGAATTCATTGCAGAGATAGATGTAATTCGAGAAGTATATAAAAAATATCAAAATCTGTCTGTCTTTTTCCCATTTATAAATGATTCTACGCAGCTAGAAAAAGCTATTAAAATGCTGAGAAATAATGGTTTTCATGGAAAAATTGGAACAATGATAGAATTACCTTCAGCATACCTTGACTTAGACAATATATTAAAAACGGATATTACTCGAATTACTATTGGGATGAACGATCTCACTTCCTTTATTTATGGAACAGTTAGAAATAGTGAGTGGCATAATATGGAAAGTAACATAATGTTAAGAGTTATTAAGAATATTCATGAAAAGGCTAAAATTTATGGTGTTGATTTAGCTATTGCAGGTTATTTAAGTCGTTCATTTATTGATAAAATGAATAGATTAGATATTAAATGTATCATCCATTATAGCCAAATTCCTCAGATTTTTAATAAAACTGTTGCTTATCCAGAGCATCTTAAGCATGTAAAAGAAAGTTAGGACAGACTCATGATTGAATTATCAGTGAGCGTTCCAAAATACGGAATTCTGCCTTATGAGTCCCATATTAGCAGTATTATTAACTGTTATACTAAAGAAAATATTAACTTTTTATGTAGTATGTTAAATATGAAATGTATTATTTTAGAACAAAGAAATACAAAGCAAGAATATTTTGATTTTTTATTGGATATGATTTGTATGTTCCTGAATTGATCTTTTCTTACGAGAATAGGAAAGAGTTGAATACTAAAGAAAAGTTATTAAATTTTATCCAGAAACATTTGAAACGAAAAGAATATGTAATTGTTGCGATTGATACTTCGAAAGTTTCTAGCTATAGTAATTTTTTAAAAAATTCTATAATACATCCACCGATGATAAGTCGTCTCGATTTAGCTAATAGTAAGATACTTATTCATGATTTTATGGACTATTCGAAATATCAGTCATCCTGGATATCAATTGATGAATTTTTTGAAGCTTATTCTGAAGTTCAGAATAAAATTATTTTAAATTCGTATGTTAATAAATCTTTAGAAGAAGAGCTGTGGGTATCTCGTTTAGAACTAATAAGATTTAACAAAAATACAGTAATAAATAATTCTTATATAGAGAAACGAGTTATAAGAGAACTCTTTAATTATTATTGTAGTATAAATAAAAGAGTTGTTGATATAGATGCTTACTCATATGTTAATAGCATTTTAAATGATACGGATACATTTTTATATAAAAAAGAGGTTGTTGAAGGTAGGGGGGGGCTTGGAATGTTATCAAAATTATTTATTAACTGTGAGAGATTCAGAGTCTAAGTTATAGTTAAAACCATTTTATAGGAGAAAAAATGTCTAAAACACTTGATATTGTTGGTTTTTCTGAAATACACAGAATAATTGTAAGTAAACATTGATTTGTGAATCTTCGAAGATAAAACAATATAAAATCTCATTAATTGCTTTGAATCGATGGAGTGGCTTATCTACATCAGTTAATGCAACAAATAATTTTATTGTTAAATCGTGCCTATTATAAAATTTTTATATTCTGAAAGTAAGAGATTCACAATCAAAATATCATGTTGATCTTTTTTCAATTTGCTGGTTTACAGAAATCTGTACATCATTAATTCCTTCTATAACAAAATTATGTGACTTTTGTTACCGGATTACTGCTGATTTTTTAATAGCTTATAACATTTTTAGACGGTTAATAGATTTTGACCGTCTTTCTTATTATTGTCTTACCTATAATAGATGAGCTTATGAGAAGTGTTTAATAAATTAACTTTAGTTCAAAATGTCCAATTTGGACACTTTGAATGATTTCTTAGTTTTATATATTATACTTTTCTCAGGAGAAAGCTGTATGTACAGACGATTAAGGGATTTGAGGGAAGATCGTGATTTAACCCAAAAAGAATTAGCAAAATTACTTTCATTTACAACTTCAGCATATTCAAAGATAGAGCGCGGAGAACGAACTCTTACTGCAGAAGTGTTAATAGATCTCTCAAATTTTTATAATGTAAGTACAGATTTTTTATTGGGTATTACAGATTATCCTAATAAAATTCACATTAAATAAAATTGTCCATATTTCATATCTCGTGAAATTAAGAAGAATTTAATTAGAACATTGACAATTGAATAGTCCAAAATGGTACTTTCCTCATTTGTGGAGCAGTTTTGAATGGCTCGCCATGATAAGAGCGACATTAAAACCATCAATAAAATAGAGCGATACTTTATATGCCATGATACAAATGATATACAATGATACTTCTGACCGTTCAGGCTGCCACCGTAAAAGAGCAGCAAGTGAAATTCTTATGATGACTTCATCAGTCATGCCATGGAGGTAAAATATCTAAGAAAGGAAGTAGAAAAATCATGGAAACAGTAAACTATAAAGATTTAGTTGCGATTGGTTTTCCAGAGCACACATCGAGAAATATTATTAGACAAGCAAAAAAGATTGCTGTAAAAAAGTTTGAAGAAGCTAGAAAAAATGATAAGAATGCGGTACAATTAGGATGTTCACCTTTCGATAATAAAAGGTTAGGCATTGCTCCTAAAAATATTGTAGAAAATTTAATTGGTATTTCTTTTTCAGATATAGAAGGTGAGAAAAATGGTTATATCAAAGACAAAGAAATATAAAGGTGTATACAAAGATTCAAAAGGAAAAATTTATTTTCAAATTGAATTAGGAGTTGATCCAATAACTGGGAAAAGAATTCAAAAGAAAGGAAGGAAAAATCAACAGGGACTACCGTTTAATTCTTTTAAGGAAGCATATGAAGAGATACTTCGTTTAAAACATGAATTTGTGAACTCTACTATTAATAATAGTTTTCTAACTTTTAGAGAGTTTATGGAAGAGATTTATTTAAAATATTATCAACAAAAAGTTCAATTTGTAACTTATCAGACCGCTTTACCACATCATCAGTTATTTATTAAGCAATTTGGTAGTAAAAAATTATCAGATATTAGTACTATTGACTGTGAAAGATTTCGCTTAGCTATTATAGACAAGTATTCTAGTAACTATGCTAAAAATATGTGGTCTAGATTTAAAGCATGTCTGGGCTATGCAGAAAGATTGGGTTATATTGATAGAGTTCCTTTTAAAGGATTAGATAATCCTAGAGGAAAGCACCCTGATACAAAATTTTGGACATTTGATGAATTTAAGAAGGTAATAAACTCTTTTGATATTAGTGAGTATGAGGGACTCCATAATTACATGACGATCTGGTTATATTTTATGACTGGTTTAAGAGTTAGTGAGGGTATTGCTCTTAAATGGGAAGATATTGATTTTGAACGTAAATGGATTCATGTTCATTCGACGATTGAGAAAGATAAAAACGGTGTATGGTATGCTAAACAACAAACAAAGACAGTAGCAGGGAATCGTAAAATTGATTTAGATGATTTTACGATTACAATACTTAAAAAATGGCGAGAAGTTCAAATCAAGAATGATGATAAAGATTATGTAATATCACGTTTTGGTGAGCCCTTGTGTAAGTCTACAATCTCCAGGATAATTAAAAGGCATGCTAGGGTTACTGGTGTACCAGAAATTACAGGGAAAGGATTAAGGCATAGTCACGCATCTTATCTTATAAATGTGTTACATAAGGATACTTTATATGTTTCATATCGATTAGGACACGCTGATAAGTCAACCACCTTGAATACATATAGTCATTGGTATTATTCAGGTGATTCAACAATTTCAGAAGAGATTACAAACAGTTTAGATAATCTTGGATTATCAATTTACCTACCAAATTCCTGCCAGAGTTGAAAATTGAGGAATTAACCCACTAATACTGGGAGAAAATAGGATTTGCAAATTGTTACTCTTAAGTAATATAGTATCCAATTTAAAAAACCAAGTCTTTCGACTTGGTTTTTTTGTAATTATTCAATTTGTAACAATTTGTATTAAATAACGTATTCTTAAAATATAGTACAAACTCGAAAGAAAAGATATGCTGGTGACTCTTTACGATTTTTCATATTTCTGCTATAATATTCTTAATAAAGCGTGCATTTGCGCGCTCTTTTCTGTCTAAAAGTGCTCTTCAGTGCTTTTTTATTATTATAGAAATTGGAGGGATTATGCTTTACATTTGGTCTTATTTGAAACGCTATCCCAAGTGGTTGGTGCTGGATTTTGTGTCGGCCATCTTTTTTGTAGTGGTCAATCTAGGGCTGCCAACGGTTTTGGCGCGCATGATTGACGAAGGGATTAACCAGGGCGATCAGGAACGCCTGTTTTTCTGGGGCTTTATCATGCTGCTGGTTATTATCCTTGGGATTTTGGGGCGGATCGTCCTTTCCTATGCCGCTGGAAAATTAACGACCAGCATGGTGAGGGATATGAGGAATGATCTCTATGACAAGCTACAGGAGTATTCCCATCATGAGTACGAGCAGATTGGCGTTTCTTCGCTGGTGACGCGGATTACTAGTGATGCCTTTGTCCTTATGCAGTTTGCGGAGCAAACGCTCAAGATGGGAGCTATCACGCCCATCATGATGCTGTCTTCCATCCTCATGATTTTCCTGACCAGTCCCTCCATGGCTTGGATTGTGGCGATTTCGGTGCCTTTTTTGGCAATCGTAGTCTGGTATGTGGCAGTCAAGACGCGTCCCCTGTCTGAAAAGCAGCAGAAGACGTTGGACAAGATCAACCAGTATGCTCGGGAAAATCTGACCGGTCTGCGGGTCATTCGAGCCTTTGCCCGTGAGGATTTTCAGGAAGAGCGCTTCGCCAATGAAAATGAAATTTATGCGGAGAATTCTAACCGTCTCTTTAAATTGACAGGTTTGACGGAGCCTCTCTTTGTGCAGATTATCATTGCCATGATTGTAGCCATTGTCTGGTTTGCTCTGAAACCACTAGGCAGCGGTGAGCTGAAAATCGGGGATTTGGTTGCCTTTATCGAGTACAGTTTCCATGCTCTTCTGTCCTTCCTGCTCCTATCCAGTCTCTTTACCATGTATCCACGGACAGCGGTCTCTAGCGAGCGGCTGAAGGAAGTTATGGATATGCCGATTTCCATCGATCCAAATGAGAATGGGATCACGGAAACTGCGACTCATGGCTATTTGGAATTTGACAATGTAACCTTTGCCTATCCAGGTGAGACAGAAAATCCTGTCCTGCATAATATTTCTTTCAAGGCCAAGCCAGGGGAAACGATCGCCTTTATCGGTTCAACAGGCTCTGGTAAGTCTTCCTTGGTTCAGCTGATTCCGCGTTTCTATGATGTGACCTTGGGCAAGATTTTGGTGGATGGTGTGGATGTCCGCGCCTATAATCTCAAGGCCCTCCGTCAGAAGATTGGCTTTATCCCGCAGAAAGCTCTGCTATTTACTGGGACGATCGCTGAAAATATCCGCTATGGTAAGGAAGATGCTAGCTCTGAGGAGCTCAATCAAGCAGCAGATGTGGCTCAGGCTCGCGACTTTATCGAAAGCAGAGAAGAGCGTTACGAGACCCATTTGGCCGAAGGCGGCAGCAATCTATCTGGTGGGCAAAAGCAACGCCTGTCCATTGCGCGTGCGGTTGTCAAGGAGCCGGATATTTATATCTTTGATGATTCCTTCTCGGCTCTGGACTACAAAACGGATGCGACTTTGCGCCGCCGACTCAAGGAAGTGACTCAGGATGCAACGGTTCTCATCGTGGCTCAGCGGGTCGGCACCATTATGGATGCGGATCAAATCATTGTCTTAGACAAGGGTGAAATCGTGGGTCGCGGCCGACATGAGGAGCTGATGGAAAATAATGCTATCTATCGCGAAATTGCTAATTCTCAGCTCAATAGTCAATCACTAACAGAAGAATAGGAGGAAGAGATGAAAGAAAATAGTTTTGTCCGCTTATGGGGCTATCTAAAAGTCTATAAAGCAGCCGTGCTTCTTGCAGTCTTCCTCAAGATTGTCAGCGTGGTCATGAGTGTCCTAGAGCCTTTTGTCCTAGGGCTTGCCATTACAGAACTGACGCAAAATCTGCTGGATATGGCCAAGGGAGTGCCCGGTGCAACCATCAATAGCAGCTATGTGGCTTGGATCATGCTGCTCTACTTTATTCGTGCCCTCTTTTATGAGATTGGTTCTTACTTTTCTAACTATTTCATGACCAATGCTGTGCAGAGCACCGTTCGCGACATGCGCAATGAGCTTAGTCATAAGATCAATCAAATTCCTGTTTCGTACTTTGACAAGCACCAATTTGGTGATTTGATTGGGCGCTTTACCAGCGATGTGGAGACCGTCTCAAATGCTCTCCAACAAAGCTTTTTGCAGGTGGTCAATGCTGTCATGACCCTGATTTTAGTCATCGGGATGGTTTTGTATCTGAATCTCCAGCTGGCCTTGATCGTTATCGTCAGCATTCCTCTGACCTATTTGGGAGCTAGATTTATTCTCAAAAAATCTCAGCCTTACTTTAAGCAGCAGGCGGATGTGTTGGGCGCTATGAATGGCTTCGTTCAGGAAAATCTGTCAGGTTTCAATGTTCTCAAGCTTTATGGTCGGGAAGAGACTTCGGCTGAGGATTTTCGAGCTATTACTCAAAACTTGCAGGAAGTCGGTTTTAAAGCCAGCTTTATCTCAGGGCTCATGATGCCCGTTCTTAATGCGATTTCGGATTTAACCTATCTCATCGTGGCTCTGGTGGGTGGTTTGCAGGTTATTGCTGGTCAATTGACCATCGGTAATATGCAAGCCTTTGTCCAGTACGTCTGGCAGGTCAATCAGCCTATCCAAAACCTTACCCAGCTGGCAGGTCAGCTCCAGAGTGCCAAGTCTTCGTTGGATCGGATTTTCCAGATTTTGGATGAGCCAGATGAAGTCATGGATAATACTATCCAGCTAGATAAGGACTTGACTGGTCAAGTCAGCTTCAAAGATGTAGACTTCCAATATGTGGCAGACAAGCCGCTGATTCGCAACTTTAATCTGGAAGTCCAGCCGGGTGAAATGGTGGCCATTGTCGGGCCGACTGGAGCAGGTAAGACGACCCTGATCAACCTGCTCATGCGTTTCTACGATGTGACTAAGGGCTCTATCAGCGTGGATGGTCACGATATTCGCCAGCTATCCCGCCAAGACTATCGCAAGCAATTTGGCATGGTCTTGCAGGATGCTTGGCTTTATGAAGGAACTATCAAGGAAAATCTTCGCTTTGGTAACCTCGATGCTACCGATGAGGAGATTGTGGAAGCAGCTAAATCAGCCAATGTAGATCACTTTATCCGCACCTTGCCAGGTGGCTACAATATGGAAATGAATCAGGAATCTAGCAATATTTCGCTAGGTCAAAAGCAGCTCCTGACGATTGCACGGGCGCTCTTAGCGGATCCTAAGATTCTGATTTTGGATGAGGCGACTTCCTCAGTGGATACTCGTTTGGAGCTGTTGATTCAGAAAGCCATGAAAACTCTGATGCAGGGGCGGACGAGCTTTGTCATTGCTCACCGCTTATCCACTATCCAAGAAGCAGATAAGATTTTGGTGCTCAAGGATGGACAAATCATTGAGCAGGGCAATCACGAGTCGCTGCTGGCCGACAAGGGATTCTATCATGACTTGTATATGAGTCAATTTTCGGATAAGAAAGAAGCCTAGACATACAAAAAAGGAAGCTCGCTTGAGTTTCCTTTTTGAATAATCATTTTGATGTAGTTTTAAACCAAAAGCTTGTCGGGTAAAAGTTGCTTAAAGATCGTCTACTTGAATGACATGGGTTTCAAATTCGAGATTTGGCATGGCTGCGGCTAAATCCTGGTGAATGCGTTCAAGGGCTTCTAGTCGCATTTGGACAGATGTATGGGCATTTCCTTGGATAATGAAAATGGCATTTTTAGTGCGATCATCAAATTTATAAAGGTCGCTGTCACGGACATCAAGCCAAGCAAGGATGCCTTTTTCATCTCGATAGACATAGTCAGTCGGAGCCACGTGTTTTTCCTTGGATAAGATAGGGAGGAAAATATCGTCCTTCTGACTGACAGTAAACTCAATCTCATCACCGATTTTATCAAGGTCGTGCCCGCCGATAGCTAGGAGAGAATGCAAGGATTCTACATTATAAATATCAATGACGCTGTTAATCCTTGGAATGGAGCCACGGTGTTGGATATTGCGGATCAGAGCTGGTACTGTTGGCGGGTTCTTTTTAACACTGCGCCCCACTTTCTGCAGTAAATCACAGTAGCCTTGGATAGTCGGATGGTCAGTGATTTCTGCTAGATTGCAGTTCAAAGCCCAGTTTTCTGCTTCCTTCTGTTTTTGGAGAAAAACTTCTGATAAAGGTGCTTGGGGATCGACGTTTCTAGCAATGCCAAGGACGACGCTTGTGATGCCAAGTTCTGCTAAACTTTTATTAATGGTAAATTTCATCTTAGACGCACCTCCATTTTTTTCTTACTATTATTATACTCTTTTCTATAGCTTTCACAATGAAAAATATGAGTGGAATAAGGAGAAAAGGAAGGGAAGCAGTAGAATTCCGATGATAAACGCATGCCATTTCCAGTAGATACAGATTAAGCCAGCGGTTTCTCGGATCCATGCAGAAGGAAGAAAATAGAAGGCCGTTCGAGAACCGATACTGCGGCCTTTGAGACCGACTTGTCTCATATAGATCCCCGCACGTAGCGCGTGGAAAGAATTTGTGACTAGGAGAACTCGATCTTGCTCCAGTCCTTGTACGAGCATGAGCTGTTTACTGAATATGAGATTTTCAAGAGTAGTGCGAGATTTATTTTCAAGTAGAATGCTATCAGCTGGGACTCCTTTATCTATCAAATATCCTGCCATGGCCTCTGCTTCGGAAATCCACTCGTCGTCTCCCTGACCGCCAGAGACAATGATGACTGGCTTCCGATTAAATTTTTCATAGATGGCTAGCCCTTTATCCAAGCGCTGAGCCAGCAAGGGAGGTACCTTGTCTCCAAACAATCCTGCACCGAGGATAATAATAGTCTGAGGCTCTTTCTTAACTGGAAAAATATTTAAAAAGAATGCGTAGATGATATAGGAAAGATAGAGAAAGGTTCCGTAAAATAGTAGCAAATCAGCGAGGGAAATCAAAATTGCAAGAAATGACCGAGGAGCGAGAAAATGCAGTAAAGCAAGTCCCACGATCGCTAGGCCGTAGAGAAGGGATAGGAGATTGGCTAGTCTGAGCCCCTCTAGCTGTAGCATTTGGCGACCATTAAAAATCAAATAAGCAGTAGAAGCGAAAATACTAATAGGAATTGCTAAAAGCAGGATATAAAAGCTAATAATAGCTGGTTTATAACCAATAAATCGCTCAAGACTAACAATCGTAAGCCCGGCTAAAACAATGCCCATCATCATAAGAGTGAAGGTCAGGAGATAAGCATTGAATAAATTTCTAGGTTCCCGATAGACTAAAATAGTAAAGATAGCAGCAGGAATGAGCCAGACTAGATGCAGTAACATATTAAAACCTCGCAATTGAACTTATAACTAGTATAGCATAAGTCCATCTAATAAAAAAGGAATTATATATATGATATAAATCGTAAACAAATAAGAATGATTGTAATAAATCGTATTATATTTCGCGATTTTCTTGGGTTAAGAAAAGGCAATTTTTATTTCAAAATCCTTGCAATGAGTGGTGTTTATCGGTATAATGGAAAAATCTTAAAAAGACTGGAGATGACGATGATAAAAAAAGGATCCTTGACCGGTTTACTTTTGTTTGGAATGTTTTTCGGAGCCGGTAACCTGATTTTCCCACCTCAATTGGGTTTGGAATCTGGTCAAAATTTCTGGCCAGCTATTGGAGGCTTTGTCCTATCGGGCGTCGGTATTGCTATTCTAACCTTGATTATAGGTACTTTGAATCCCAAGGGCTATATTGATGAAATTTCGAAAAAGATTGCCCCTTGGTTTGCGGTAGTTTACTTGGTGGCCCTTTATCTTGCAATTGGTCCCTTCTTTGCCATTCCTCGGACGGCGACCACTGCATTTTCTGTCGGGATTGAGCCTATGTTGCCTGCAGGATCTCATGCCATTTGGCTTTTTGGGTTTACGCTGGTTTATTTTGCCTTTGCCTATCTGATTGCACTTAATCCATCGAAAATCCTTGATAGTATTGGTCGTTATTTAACGCCAATCTTTGCCCTATTAATTGTAGTTTTAGTTGTATTAGGCGCTGCCAAATATGGTTCCACCGCTCCTCAAGGAGCAACAGGGGAATATGCTGCTTCAGCTTTCGGAGCGGGCTTTCTTCAAGGCTACAATACTCTGGATGCCTTGGCTTCAGTTGCCTTTAGTGTGGTTGCCGTGACAACTCTCAATCAGCTCGGTTTCAAGAATAAAAAGGAATATATTTCTACTATTTGGGTCGTTGGTATTCTTGTGGCGCTTTGTTTTAGTGTTCTTTATGTTGGCCTTGCCTTTCTTGGAAATCACTTCCCACTTAATCTAGCGAATTTGCCGAAAGGTGCAAACGTAGGGGCCTCTGTTTTGTCTTCTGCAACTCAGGCTATCTTTGGGCCGATGGCTCAAATTTTCCTAGCGATTATGGTAACAGTGACCTGTTTTACAACTACAGCAGGACTTATCGTCTCAACTGGCGAATTTTTCCACAATACCTTCCCGAAAGTATCTTATAAGGTTTATGCGACCATTTTTACGCTAGTTGGTTTTGCTATTGCAAATCTTGGTTTGAATGCTATTATCCAGTATTCGGTCCCAGTTCTGGAAATTCTTTATCCGATTACCATTACGATTGTGATGATAGTCATGGTTAATCGCTTTTTACCACTTTCTAAACCAGGGATGCAGTTGACCATCGCAGTGGTGACCCTGATTGCTTTTGCTAGCATTTTGGGACGGCAATTCAAGCTAACTGCCATTCTCAATCTGGTTAATGCTCTGCCATTTGCTCAAGCTTCTCTACCTTGGTTGCTGCCGGCTCTGGTTGGAATCTTGCTCTCGCTCCTTTTGCCAAACAAGCAAAAAAGTGAAGCATTTGAATTTGAAGCATAATAAAGAAAATTCACCACAGTGTGGTGGATTTTTTTGACTCATTGTCAATTGTAGTGGGTGATTTAAGTTTAAGATTGGGAATGTTTGGTGAAGAAACTCAAGTTGTTTCTTATGAACAATAAGACAATATAAGCATTTTATAAGATAGATTTAAGAGAAATTTTAACTATTTCTTATCTCCATTTAATCTTAGGAGATTATACTAAAGTCATCAAAAAAACAAACTTAAAGGAGAATCTTATGAAATTCAACCTAAATCAAAAGTATGCTCGCTGGTCAATCCGTCGTTTAAGCGTAGGTGTGGCTTCCGTCGTAGTTGCCAGTGGTTTCTTTTTGCTAGTTGGTCAACCAAACACTGTTCATGCAGATGTTCTCACTACGACTCCGACTGAAGTTCTTCAAACAGATTCATCATCACTAGAAAAGAATGAGTTGCCAGAGACAGTTTTAAAAGAAGGAGTGGATTCAACTCTTCCTGAAAATCAGTCAGCTCCAAAGGAAGAAGTAACAAAAACCAAAGAAGAACAGAATATTGCAGAAGTTACCAATCAGAAAGAAGAAGCTAAGCCAGTGGCAACTCTTGATGTAGTTTCAAATCAAGCTCGTGAAGCAGCTATTTCTCAATCAGTAACGACTCAAGATGAAGTTAAAAAAGGAGTTGAAGAAAATACTAAGGACTCAGTAGACGTCCCAGCCAGCTATTTAGAAAAAGCGAACGTTCCCGGTCCATTCTTGGCAGGAGTTAATCAAGTCATTCCGTATGAAGCTTTCGGTGGAGATGGTATGTTGACGCGTCTCTTGCTCAAATCTTCTGACAAGGCACCATGGTCTGACAATGGCACAGCGAACAATCCAGCTCTCTTGCCGCTTGAAGGCTTAGCCAAAGGTCAATATTTCTACGAAGTGGATTTGAATGGCAACACGACAGGTAAAGATGGACAAGCCCTTCTCGACCAACTTCGTGCCAATGGCACTCACAGTTACCAAGCTACTGTCAAAGTTTATGGCGCCAAAGACGGCAAACCAGATTTAAGCAATCTTGTTGCGACAAAAAATGTGACGGTTGACATGAATGGCCTCATTTCAAAAGAAGCAGTCAAAGATTCAGTCACTAAAAATATTAAAGACCATATCGATGTTCCAGCCAGCTACCTAGAAAAAGCGAATGTTCCTGGTCCATTCTTGGCGGGTGTTAACCAAGTCATCCCGTATGAAGCTTTCGGTGGCGACGGCATGTTGACGCGTCTCTTGCTCAAATCTTCTGACAAGGCACCATGGTCTGACAATGGCACAGCGAATAATCCAGCCCTCTTGCCGCTTGAAGGCTTGGCCAAAGGTCAATACTTCTACGAAGTAGATTTGAACGGCAACACGACAGGTAAAGACGGACAAGCCCTTCTCGACCAACTTCGTGCCAATGGCACTCACAGTTACCAAGCTACTGTCAAAGTTTATGGTGCCAAAGATGGCAAACCAGATTTGACAAATCTTATCGCGACTCGTCAAGTAACGATTCAGCTTCATGGAAAAGAAATGGCTACAACACCATCTCAAGAAGGTCAGATGAATAAGAAGCTTTTTGCAACAGATTCTATGAGTACAGCTAAGGGTACGAAGGAAGTGGATCATAGCATGACTGATGTGAAGGTGGAACGCCCAACCTCTAAGCCGATGGTAGATACAATGAAAAAAAATGATAAGCCTACGTTACCAAACACTGGTGAAGCTCAAACAGCTACAGCTACCATTGGTTTCTTAGGACTAGCCTTGGCAGGAATTCTTAGCCTTCTAGGTTTGAAAGCAAAACAAGAAGATTAAGGTTCAAATCATTTAAAAATTACTAAAAATAGTGTTATACTAAAGCCAGTATAACACTGTTTTTATCAGGAGATTGGCAAATGGGAAAGACAATTTTACTCGTTGATGATGAGATGGATATTCTAGATATCCAAAAGCGCTATCTTGTGCAGGCTGGCTATCAGGTTTTAGTGGCTCGAGATGGCGTGGAGGGATTAGATCTTTTTAAAAAGAAATCTGTTGACCTGATCATCACAGATATCATGATGCCAAATATGGACGGTTATGACTTTATCAGTGAGGTTCAGTCTATCGCACCTGATCAACCTTTTCTCTTTACAACGGCTAAGACCAGCGAGCAGGATAAGATTTATGGCTTGAGCTTGGGGGCGGATGACTTTATCTCTAAACCTTTCAGTCCGCGCGAGCTGGTTCTAAGAGTCAATAATATCTTGCGTCGTATTCAGCGTGGGGACGAGACAGAACAAATTGAGCTCGGTGATTTGGTGATGAATCATGTGGTTCATGAGGTTCGCATCGGGAAGCATTTTTTGGAATTAACAGTGAAGTCCTTTGAACTGCTCTGGATTTTAGCTAGCAATCCTGAGAGAGTTTTTTCAAAGACGGAGCTTTACGAGAAGGTGTGGCAGGAAGATTTCGTAGATGATACCAATACCCTTAATGTTCATATCCATGCTCTGAGACAGGAATTGACCAAGTATGCCAGTTCAGACACTCCTGCCGTCAAAACTGTCTGGGGTCTGGGATATAAAATGGAAGGAGCACGAGGTATAAAATGAAATTAAAAAGTTACATTCTGGTGGGGTATCTGATTTCTAGTCTATTAACCATTTTACTCGTTTTCTGGGCAGTCCAGCGAATGTTGATTGTAAAAAGCGAGATTTATTTCCTAGTTGGAATGACCTTGATTGCTAGTTTTATTGGAGCAGCAGTCAGTCTCATTCTCTTATCGCCAGTATTTTCTTCCCTTCGGCATCTGAAAAAACAAGCCCAGGATATAGCCAGCAAGGATTTTGGAACAGAGATTGAAGCCAAGGGACCTATTGAATTTCAGGAGTTGGGTCAGGCTTTTAATGATATGTCTCATAACTTGCAAGAAACGTTTGCATCACTTGATGAAAGTGAGCGCGAAAAGGGAATGATGATTGCCCAGCTTTCTCACGATATTAAAACTCCCATCACCTCTATTCAGGCGACTGTGGAGGGTATTTTGGATGGAGTGATCAAGGAAGAGGAGCAGATTCATTATTTAACAACCATTAGTCGTCAGACAGAGCGTTTAAATAAACTAGTGGAAGAATTGGATGTTTTGACTCTTAATGCCCAGCCTCGATCAGAATCAGATGGAGAAGCCGAAATAGTCTTTATAGACCAGCTTTTGATCGAGGCTATGAGTGAATTTCAACTCTTGATTGAGCAGGAAGAGCGGGACATTTACATTCAAGTGTCTCCTGAGTCAGCAAAAATTAAGAGTCATTATGACAAACTTTCCCGTATCTTGGTCAACTTGCTAAATAATGCTTTTAAGTATTCAGACCCAGGAACTAAAATTGAGGTTACGGCTCAATTAACTGAGCAAGTCTTGACAATCAGTGTGAAAGATGAAGGACAGGGCATTGCTCCCGAAGATTTGGATAAGATTTTTAAACGCCTTTACCGTGTGGAAACATCTCGTAATATGAAGACAGGCGGGCATGGTCTAGGTCTTGCTATTGCGCGTGAGTTGGCTCATCAGCTGGGTGGAGAAATAACGGTCGAAAGCCAGTGTGGTCTAGGAAGCACTTTTACATTTGCTCTCAACTTAACATAGATCCTCAGTAAGTAGTGAACGCTTTTAACTCATGGTGTGGAAAAGATAAAATCAAATTCAAGTTTTTTCAAATCTATCTCCCTATTTTTAGGGGGATTTTTATTTTATACTATAGTCAGAAAATGATCGAGAGGTTTTTGAAATGGCAACAAGTTTTTTGTTCTTTATTTCAGTTTTTCTGGCAGGGATTCTTTCCTTTTTCTCCCCTTGTATCTTACCGCTTATGCCGGTTTATGTAGGAATCTTGTTAGATGAAGACCAGCCAAGGATGTTCAAGTTTCTAGGACGAGAGGTTTCTTGGTACGGTTTGGTCAAGACTCTCTGCTTTATAGCGGGATTGTCGACTGTATTTTTAGTCTTGGGCTACGGTGCTGGTGCTTTAGGGCAAGTCCTATACGCCCCTTGGTTTCGCTATCTTTTGGGTGGAATTGTCATACTATTGGGAATCCACCAAACGGGCGTCATCAATATCCAGCAGCTGCAAAAGCAAAAAATCATCCAGTTTAAACAGAATAGTAAACGGAGTGACTTGCTTAATGCCTTCATTTTAGGGATTACTTTTAGCTTTGGTTGGACCCCCTGTGTTGGGCCTGTTCTGAGCTCTGTTTTAGCGATTGCTGCTTCTGGGGGAGACGGCGCTCTTCAAGGAGGCTTGCTTATGTTGGTTTATACACTTGGATTAGCCCTTCCTTTTCTAGCCATGGCTTTAGCTTCTGGTTGGGTATTACAGCGCTTTGCAAAACTCAAACCTTATATGGGAACACTTAAGAAAGTTGGCGGAGTTCTCATCATTCTTATGGGAATTCTACTTATGCTCGGAAATCTAAATGCTTTAGCGTCATTATTTGGATAAATATTATATAATTAAAGGAGAAATCTCATGAAAAAAATCGCTACTCTTACAATGGCTACTCTTAGTATCTTCGCCTTGGCTGCTTGCTCCAGTCAAAAGTCAAATTCAGACATGAAAAAGATGGATGACAGTAGCATGATGAAGAAGGATGATATGAAAAAAGATGACATGAAGAAGGAGAATATGAAAGACTCTAGTATGTCTGATGATAAAATGAAAAAGGATGAGATGAAGGACTCGTCTATGATGTCCGACAGTAAGTCTGATATGAAAGATGACATGAAATCTAGTGATTCAAGCATGAAGGATGAAATGAAAGATTCATCTGAAATGTCATCTGATAAATAAAATTATCAATAAGGCTGGAAGTCGTCAATTTTGTCGGCTTTCTCCTTGTTTGGAGAGGAAAGAATACTATGAGAAAACTGTCTCTATTAACCGTAGGGCTGCTTTGCGTCGGCTTATTGGGAGCTTGCTCAAATCAGCAAATGAATTCGGAAGCTTCCAAAAATGATAAAAGTTCCATGACTAGCAAGTCAAATTCTAACCAAGCTACAAAAATGGCTAAGGATTTCGCTTTGCAAGGAGTGGACGGCAAGACCTATAAGCTGTCTGATTTTAAAGGCAAGAAAGTCTATCTAAAGTTTTGGGCTTCTTGGTGCTCTATCTGTCTATCCACACTTGGAGATACCAATGATTTGGCTAAGGAACAGTCTGGAAAAGATTATGTTGTCCTGACGGTGGTGTCTCCGACTTTTAATGGAGAAAAGTCTGCTGATGATTTCAAGGAATGGTATAAGTCTTTGGATTACAAGAACATGCCAGTTCTTATGGATACTAAGGGAGAATTACTGAAAGAATACGGTATTCGCTCTTATCCATCTGCTCTCTTCGTAGGTAGCGATGGTTCTCTTGCCAAGACGCATATTGGCTATATGAGCAAGGAAGATATTGAAAAAACACTAAAGGAAATCAAGTAGAAAGGAGTAAAGAAAATGGAAGGAAAATGGAAAATTTTTCTGGTTTTAATTGGCTTGCTTTTCTGTTTTGGACTGGTCTATGTGATTGCAGGGAATGGTAAGCAATCATCTCCTGAACAGATCAAGAAAGCCTCTATGAGTAAGACAGAAGTGACCAAACAAAAGAAAGAAGACGTCAAGGAAGAAGATAAGCGGGAGATTTATCTGGCTGGCGGTTGTTTCTGGGGTGTAGAAGAATATTTCTCTAGAGTACCAGGTGTCATTGATGCTGAGTCTGGCTATGCAAATGGTAAGAGCGACACAACCAAGTATGAATTAGTTTCCCAAACTGGTCATGCTGAGACGGTGAAAATTACCTATAACGTTAAAAAGATATCTCTCAAAGAAATCTTACTTCATTATTTCCGTATCATTGATCCGACTTCCAAAAACAAACAAGGAAACGACCAAGGCACCCAGTATCGAACGGGTGTTTATTATAAGGACGAAGCTGATCTTGATACTATTAATCAGGTCTTTGATGAAGTCGCCAAGAAATATGATAAGCCTTTGGCCGTTGAAAAAGAACCTCTGAAAAACTTTATCAAGGCAGAAGATTATCATCAGGATTACCTAAAAAAGAATCCTAATGGGTATTGCCATATCGATGTCAATCAAGCTGCTTACCCAGTTATCGAAGCTAGTCGCTATCCTAAGCCTAGTGATGAAGAGATTAAGGCTAAGCTCTCTCCAGAAGAATACGCAGTCACACAAAAGAATGACACAGAGCGAGCTTTTTCTAATCGCTATTGGGATAAGTTCGATGCTGGTATCTACGTGGATGTGGTGACAGGAGAACCTCTCTTTTCATCAAAGGATAAATTTGACTCTGGCTGCGGTTGGCCGAGTTTCACCCGTCCTGTCAGTCCAGATGTTGCGACTTACAAAGAAGATAAGAGTTTCAACATGACACGGACAGAAGTTCGCAGTCGGGTTGGAAATTCACATCTGGGCCATGTTTTCACTGATGGCCCTAAGGACAAGGGCGGTTTGCGCTATTGCATCAATAGTCTGTCAATTAAGTTCATTCCAAAAGCTGAGATGGAGGAGAAGGGCTACGGTTATCTTTTGGATTATGTTTAAGAGCATTTTGATCGAAAATTTGCTATAATAAATCCAGTAAAAATAAGGAGTTGAACCTTGTGTATTCAATTATGATTGTAGAGGATGAGTATCTGGTCAGACAGGGGATTGCGTCCTTGGTAGACTATGAACAGTTTGGTATGCAAGTCATTGCCCAAGCTGAAAATGGAATAGAAGCTTGGCAGAAATTTCAGGAAAATCCTGCTGACATTCTGCTGACTGATATCAATATGCCAAAGATGAACGGCCTCGAACTGGCCAAGCTAGTTAGAGACCAGGCTCCTAAATGCCATATCGTTTTTCTGACGGGCTATGATGATTTTGACTATGCTCGGACGGCCATTAAGCTAGGTGCAGATGATTATCTTCTCAAGCCGTTTTCCAAAGATGATGTTGAGGAGATGTTGGCCAAGCTGCAGACCAAGCTTGATAAGGAGCGCAAAAAAGCCCAGATTCAAAGTTTGGTCGATCAGGGACAGCACTCTGAGTTGGAAGAGGCTATTCATGCGCGTCTAGCTGATTCAGAATTAAACCTGAAAAGTTTGGCTTTTCAATTGGGGTTTAGTCCGTCCTATCTAAGTGTTCTTATCAAAAAAGAATTAGGCCTGCCCTTTCAAGATTATTTGATTCAAGAGCGGATGAAAAAAGCAAAACTCTTACTCTTAACTACAGATTTGAAGATTTATGAAATAGCAGAGCAGGTAGGTTTTGACGACATGAACTATTTTTCTCAGCGCTTCAAGCAGGTGGTTGGGCTGACACCTCGGCAGTTTAAAAAAGGAGAGGAGAAATGAAACGGTATCCGCTTCTGATCCAGTTGATTGTCTATATTTTTCTGCTGGTTCTTTTACTCTTGGGGGTTGTTGGGAGTCTTTACTATCAGACTAGCTCAGAAACCATTCGGCAGCTGACAGAGCGGACGACTCGTAATAGTATGGAGCAAAGCGGGCAGTTCATTGCTTCCTATTTGCAGAAATTAAAACGAACCACCTCCACACTGAGCAAGGAAGAAACGATTCGGAAGTATGCTCAGAATCAAGAAAGCAGCGAAACGTCAGTTCAGTCTTTGATGAAAACCATCATTGAGACAGATCCGGATTTGGTGTCGGCAGTATTGGTTACTAAGGACGGGCGCGTGGTCTCGACAGATTCTAAAATCAGCATGCAGACATCCTCTGATATGATGAATGAAAAATGGTATCAGGAAGCCGTCCATACCAGAGCCATGCCTGTCTTGATTCCTGCTCGCAAGGAGTCTCTAGCATTAGAGAAGGAGAAGTGGGTTGTTTCCGTCACTCAGGAAGTAGTGGATGAAGCAGGGCAGAATCTCGGTGTTTTGCGTTTGGATATCGGCTATAAGAGTCTCAAAGCCTATTTGGATCGGCTTCAGCTCGGGAAGAAGGGTTTTAGCTTTATTGTCAACAGCCAGCATGAATTTGTCTATCATCCCAAGAAGAGTGTTTATTCATCCAGTCAGGAAATGAAAGCTATGCAGCCCTATATCTCGGTCAAGGACGGTTACGCAGACCAGAAACAGGCTTTTGTCTACCAGATTGATATTGCGGACAGCGACTGGACTTTAATTGGCGTTGCCTCATTAGAGCAATTACAGATGCTTCAGTCACAGATGCTTTATTCTTTTGTAGGAATGGGCATTTTAGCACTCCTGCTTTGCTTGACTGGTATTTGGTTTGTTCTGCGTTTGTGGATTAAACCTCTGCAGAATCTGCAGGCTGTCATTCTGAAGATTGGGGCAGGTGACTCAAATTTACGAGCGGAAGCAAAGGGGTCTCCAGAGTTGGTTGACTTGGCTCAGCAATTCAATAAAATGCTGGACCAAATCGAACAACTAATGGAAGCAGTCAAGACTGAAGAACAAAATGTCCGCCGCTATGAGCTCCGAGCTCTCTCTGCTCAAATTAACCCCCATTTCCTTTATAATACCTTGGATACGATTGTCTGGATGGCTGAATTTAACGACAGCAAGCGTGTTGTTGAGGTAACACAATCACTCGCTCAGTATTTCCGCTTGGCGCTTAATCAAGGGCATGAACAGATTTCTCTTAGAGATGAGATTGATCACGTTCGTCAGTATCTTTTTATCCAGAAGCAGCGCTATGGCGACAAGCTCCAGTACGAGATTGAAGAGGATGAATCTATAGCTGATTATAAACTGCCCAAGCTGGTACTTCAGCCTTTGGTCGAAAATGCCATCTACCATGGCATCAAGGAAATTGACCGACAGGGCATGATTAGGGTGACGTCGGAAGTAGAAGAAGGACAACTGAGACTTTCTATCTATGATAACGGCCGTGGCTTTGATGTCAACGCCTCTATAGATGCGACTCTCCTTCGCTTAGGTGGTGTAGGTCTGAAAAATGTTGATCAACGTTTAAGATTGCAGTTCGGAGACGACTACCATATGGAAATCCAATCCGAACCAGATAAATTTACCCAGGTTTGTCTTTACTTGCCGCTAGATTCAGATAATCAAGTTCGCTAACCTTCAATATTAAAGAGGCTGGGACGAAAGTCCTAGCCTCTCAATTGTCTTTGGATTGTCGAGCAAGACGCAGTGGTTGAGTGGGCTCTACTAGGCTGATTTCATCAGCTTCTACAGCCCTACTCAACTGTGCGGAGGTGGGACGACGAAATCGGATTCTAACGAATTACCGATTTCTGTCCCACTCTCTTTTTTGCTGTTTAGGAACGAAATAGGAGTTTCACAGATGGCTTCTCCGATAAATTATACAAGAATGAGGATAGTGTAGCAAAATGTGGAAAAATTTAAATCGTTTGTTATAATAATATTGAAAACACATCTTAAAGGAGGTTGGGATGGAGTCTAGTTTATTTTTTGTTTCGGTCTTTTTGGCTGGAGTTCTCTCGTTTTTCTCACCCTGTATCTTTCCCTTGTTGCCAGTCTACATAGGGATATTGCTGGATGAAGAAGAGCCTAGAGAAGTCAAGTTCTTAGGCAGAAAGATCGCTTGGACTGGTCTGATCAAGACCCTCTGTTTCATTGCTGGAATTTCCTTGGTTTTCTTTCTATTAGGCTTCGGTGCGGGATTCCTAGGTGGAGTGATTTACGATGAGAAATTCCGTTATCTAATGGGGATTATCATCATTTTGCTAGGAATTCACCAGATGGAGCTGATTAATATCAGGCAGTTACAATTCCAGAAAAATGTGGAATTTAAGAAGAACAGTCGTCGGAATGATTTTCTGTCAGCCTTTTTGCTTGGTATTAGTTTCAGTTTTGGTTGGACGCCTTGTATTGGCCCTGTCCTTAGTTCGGTTCTGGCTCTAGCTGCCTCTGGCGGAAATGGAGCTATCCAAGGAGCGCTCCTAACATTGGTTTATACTTTGGGAATGGCCTTACCATTTCTCATCTTAGCTCTAGCTTCTAGCTTCGTTATGCGCTATTTTTCAAGAATCAAACCCTATATGGGGCTAATGAAAAAAATTGGAGGAGCCTTAATCATTTTTATGGGAATCCTTCTCATGCTCGGGCAGTTAAATGCTTTATCAGGAATTTTTGGATAAAAGGAGAAAAAGATGAAAAAAATTCTTTCGCTAGTTGTTGCTTCGATAGCTTTTCTGACACTATCAGCTTGTTCATCTGATGAAAAGGGGATGGATAGTCAAAGTCAGTCCAATACAAGTGTCCAATCGCTGGTTGCAGTTGGCCAGGAGGCACCGGACTTCACTCTTCAGTCGATGGATGGAAAAACTGTCAAACTTTCGGATTATCGTGGAAAAAAAGTCTATCTGAAATTCTGGGCTTCTTGGTGTCCATCTTGTCGTCAGAGCATGCCAGACTTAGAAGAATTGGCTGCGCGAACAGATCGAGATTTTGAAATTCTGAGTGTTGTGGCGCCGGGGATTCAAGGAGAAAAATCCGAAGAGGACTTTCCAAAATGGTTCGCAGACCAAGGCTACAAAAACGTTCCTGTTCTGTTTGACAAAGGAGCGACAGCTTTCCAAGCCTATCAGATTCGCAGCATTCCAACAGAAATTTTGATTGATAGCCAAGGAAAAATTGCAAAAATCCAACTCGGATCAATCAGCAATGAAGAAGCAGAAAAGGCCTTCAAGGAGATGAAATAAAATAAAGAAAAAGAATGGATTTTCAAATCCATTCTTTTCATTCTGTTCTGATTAAGCACTAGCGCCAGATGTTGCATCGGCATCTCCACCGCCGTGACCACCGCCAGTATCTGAAGCACCAGAAGTGGCATCGGCTGCTGCAGCTGCAGGAGCAAAAGGACCACTTCCTCCAACCAAGCGTTGACCAGTTGTTTTTAGATACCAATCTAGCCAAGGTTGGAAGTTGAAGACTATTTCGTTGATACCAGCGTAAGATCCGTCAGGATAGTACATTGCTTGGTAGTTGTGGGTATTGATAACACCTGCTGGTGAGCCAGGCACGATTGTACGAACGTATTCCTGATCACCGTTACGAAGAACACCAACTACCCATTCTACGTTCTTCATGCGAGCAGCGGGAAGAGAGTTGTGTAGAGTTGAGAGACGGCCACCTGATTGGGATGGTACACGTTTAGCAAACATAGTGTCTGGATCTTGATGAGCATTGTTATAGTAAAGGAACTGGTTGTTATCATCTGCATAAGTCAACTCAAACGGCATAGCCTTTAAGAACATGTCGATTTGGTTAACAGTCAGGATACCATGGTCAAGCTTGACATACGTATCGCCAGAAACAGCACCGACAGCTTTTGCAGCTTTTTCTACCCATTCTGGATCGTCAGGGTCAACTTCTGTTATGGTTGTTGCGATTGGATTCGTGACATCTAAGTCTTCAGGAGCAATTGGTTTAGGTTTTTTCAATTTTGAGACTACCTCAACATATTTAACAAAGTTATCTAAGCAAGATTCAAGGAATTTAACAGTGCCTTCGTTTGTGATATTGCCTTCATTATCAAAAGCTTCTTTCGCTTTACCAAGAAGGAATTCATTTCCTGGTAACGTGTAGGCATTGACACCTGGAGCATCTAAGATCTTACGCAAATGTACTTGGGCACGAGACGTTCCTTGGTCATAGTAGGAAGCTCCCACAATCATGACAGGCTTGCTTTCAAATGGGTGAACCTCATAAGAGAGCCATTCAAGGACGCTCTTGAGAGCTGCTGTAATGGTGTGGTTGTGCTCAGGAGTGGCAATGATAACACCGTCAGCGCGCGTGATGCGGTTGTACAAAAGGCGCAGCTGGAAGGATTCGTCCCATTTTTCATCTTGATTAAAGAGTGGAACTTCATAAATTTCCAAGACTTCTAATTCAAATTTCAGTTTAAATTGTTTTCTGATGAATTCTAGTAATTTACGGTTGTATGATTGGTCTGCATTTGAGCCGACAAGTCCAACAAATTTCATGTGATTCTTTCCCTTCTAGTTCTTACAATTTTTCCCAGTCAAAGTTTTCAGCTTCTTGATGAAGAAGTGCTTGGGCACTTGATAACTTTTCTGTAATTTTAACAAACAAACGGAAGTCATCAAAAAGAGCGTCTAATTTTTGAATGGTTTCGAGGTCAATCAAGTCTCCATTTTTATCAAAGGCTTGAAGTGAGTGAGAAAGTAGGAATTCAGAACCTGGCATAACAGAAGCTTTGAGTTCTGGCGAATCCAAAATTTGACGGAGTTGTAGTTGGGCACGAGATGAACCCAGAGTTCCATAAGAGGCTCCTGTAATCATCACTGGTTTACCAAGTAATGGATAGATACCGTAAGACAACCAAGCCAAGGCACTCATAAGTACAGCAGGAATAGAGTGGTCATATTCAGGCGTTCCGATGATAACACCATCAGTAGCCTCGATTTTCGCAGCGATTTCTTTAACAATCTCTGGAACTTGCATATCAGACGGTTTGTTGAAAATAGGAATATCTTTGATTTCAATCAACTCGATTTCTGCTTTATCAGCGAAATGCTTTTGCATGTACTGAAGGAGTTGGCGGTTGGTTGATTTCTTTGAGTTTGTACCAACTAGACCGATAAATTTTAACATAGTAGGTTCCTTTCTGGATTTAGGATAAGATTTCTGGGGTGAGACCAGATGAATAAAAAGTTTGATGATTTTCTGTAATAACGAAGGCTTCGATTCCATTTTCTTGTTCGACTTTCTCTAAGATGGAAGTAGGGCTTTCCCCGAATAAACGGGTCGTCCATATTTCACCATCGACGGACTTTGATGAAACAATCGTGAGACTAGCTAGTTGATTGTCGACTGGGTAGCCTGTGGTACGGTCAAAAATATGATGATAAACCCTGCCATCTACCTGCAGTTTTCTTTCATATATCCCTGAAGTCACGACAGACTGATTCTGAACGGACAGAAGAGCTAGGTTGTTTCCACGTGGCAAGCTTGGATTTTGAATTCCAATCCGCCAGCAACGATTATTTTTTTCATTTAGACCAATGGTTAAGATATTTCCACCAAGATTGATGAGGGCAGAAGTGACACCTTTTCCTCTTAGAAAAGCAGCGATTTTATCTGCGATATAGCCTTTGGCAAGGGCGCCTAAGTCGATTTTCATGCCTTCCATTGTCAAAAAAACACTGGAGGCAGCTGCATCTAACTCGATACACTCAGGGTCAGTGAGTGCCAGCGCTTGCTTGATTTCTTTGGGACTGGGAACTTTCGCATCCGCAAAGCCTATCCGCCAAGTTTGAATCAAGGGACCTAAGGTAATATTGAGATGACTGTCTGGAGCGAGACTATGCTTTTTTCCCAACTCAATCAGCTCAAACAGATCAGGATGGACGCAGACGGCATGTTTGCCAGTAGCGTGATTGATTTGCATGAGCTCAGAGCTGTCATCATTTGCACTAAAACGCTTTTCGTACAATCTAAGAAGTGAAAACACTTGATCCAGAAGACTGTCAGCATCTTCATGGAGAATCGAAATAGTAATAGTTGATCCCATTAAATGGATGGATCTAGACTTAAGATCCACTTTTATCACAACCTTCCTTATTAAATTTCCTAATCGTCTCTATTAGTATACCAAAAAGATACCGTTTTCACAATTGTAAATATATACTATTTTCAGAAAAATTGAAATTTTTTGCTTAAATTTATGGAGAAATCGAATTTATTTGCCATATTTTTAAAAATCCTGAGCATATATCTTGTAAACGCTAACAGAAACATGATATACTAGTTTGGTAAATTAAATTTTAAAGGTGGAATTATTCTATGAGTAAAATTGTTGTAGTTGGTGCTAACCATGCAGGTACTGCATGTATCAACACTATGTTGGATAACTTTGGTCATGAAAATGAAATCGTTGTATTTGACCAAAACTCAAATATCTCATTCCTAGGTTGTGGAATGGCGCTTTGGATTGGTGAGCAAATCGACGGTGCTGAAGGCTTGTTCTACTCTGATAAAGAAAAATTGGAAGCAAAAGGTGCTAAAGTTTACATGAACTCACCAGTTCTTTCAATCGACTATGACAACAAAGTTGTTACAGCAGAAGTGGAAGGAAAAGAGCACAAAGAATCTTATGACAAATTGATCTTTGCGACTGGATCTACTCCAATCTTGCCTCCAATCGAAGGTGTTGAAATTGTCAAAGGTAACCGCGAATTCAAGACAACTCTTGAAAATGTTCAATTTGTTAAGTTGTACCAAAATGCTGAAGAAGTTATCAACAAACTTGCTGACAAGAGCAAACACCTTGAGCGTATCGCTGTTGTTGGTGGTGGTTACATCGGTGTTGAGCTTGCTGAAGCCTTTGAACGTCTTGGGAAAGAAGTTGTCCTTGTTGACATCGTGGACACTGTGTTGAACGGCTACTATGACAAAGACTTCACTCAAATGATGGCGAAGAACTTGGAAGACCATAACATCCGCTTGGCACTTGGTCAAACAGTAAAAGCTATTCAAGGCGATGGCAAAGTTGAGCGCTTGGTAACAGACAAAGAAACATTTGATGTGGACATGGTTGTTCTTGCAGTTGGTTTCCGTCCAAACACAGCTCTTGCTGATGGTAAGATTGAACTTTTCCGCAACGGTGCCTTCCTTGTAGACAAGAAACAGGAAACATCTATCCCAGGTGTATACGCTGTTGGTGACTGTGCGACTGTTTATGATAATGCTCGTAAAGACACTAGCTACATCGCACTTGCTTCAAACGCTGTACGTACTGGTATCGTTGGTGCTTACAACGCTTGTGGTCATGAACTTGAAGGAATTGGTGTTCAAGGTTCAAATGGTATCTCAATTTACGGACTTCACATGGTTTCAACTGGTTTGACTCTTGAAAAAGCAAAAGCTGCTGGTTACAATGCAACTGAAACAGGCTTTAACGATCTTCAAAAACCAGAATTCATGAAACATGACAACCACGAAGTTGCCATCAAGATTGTCTTTGATAAAGACAGTCGCGAAATCCTTGGTGCGCAAATGGTATCACGTGATTCTGCTATCAGCATGGGAATCCACATGTTCTCACTTGCTATCCAAGAGCATGTGACAATTGATAAATTGGCCTTGACAGACCTATTCTTCTTGCCACACTTCAATAAACCATACAACTACATCACAATGGCTGCACTTACAGCTGAAAAATAATCAATGAAAGTCCCGATAAGGGACTTTTTTGTCGCTTGTTTTATCAAGTTGAATTGTCAATACAATACAGAATGAGGCATATATATTATGTGTTTATCAACTAGTACAATAATTAATAATCATTCTAATGAGTCTTAAAATTAGTTCTATTTTAGATTTTTTTGTTATACTAAGATGAAAATAAAATTTTAGAAAGTTACTTATGAAGAAAAATATTGTTCTTTTCATTTTTCTCCTTCTGAGCGCAATCGGCTTGGAATACGAGACACAAGCTTATACTACTGGCAGTATGTCAGGTACTGGTTATGGAATTGTCGGACTGTCAGCCCTCTTGGCGCTGCTTTATATCATCCCAGCTCTGCTTTTGATTCGCAGTTTGGGTAAAAAATGGCAGACGCCTGCATTGAGTTTAGGTGTAGCTTTGTTGGGCGGTCTTTTCATTTCTGGCTGGACTTCTGGCTTGGCCAATACCTATATCCACGAGTGGGTCAGCACGAGCTTTCCAAATACCGTGATTAGTTATCTGGAAAATGCCCTCGCTGCTCCGCTGGTTGAAGAGCCGCTTAAGCTTTTGGCAGTTGCTTTCGCTGTCTATCTAGTGCCAGTCAAAAAACTTAAAGGCTTTTTACTGCTAGGAATTACAGCTGGCATGGGCTTCCAAATCAGTGAAGATTTCTCATACATCCTTTCTGACCTGCCTGAAGGCTTCTCCTTCACTATCTCTGGTATCTTAGGCCGTATCACTGGTGGGGTAGCTTCTCACTGGCTCTACACCGCTTTGACCACTATCGGCTTAGCCCTGATGTTCCGATTTGCCAAGACGCAGAAGACCTACTTTAAAGCTGGACTATTTTATTTCTTATCAGCTTTTGCACTCCATTTCCTATGGAACTCTCCATTGACTTCTATTGAAACAGATATCCCAGTCATCGTTCCTGCCATGACTGCTGTGGCTGTCTTCATTTTCTATCAAGCTTATCGAACAGCACACAAGATTGATCAGGAAGACTTGTCAATTTAAACATGAGAGTGGGACAGAAACCGGTCATTTGTTAGAATTCGATTTCGTCGTCCCACCTCCGCACAGTTGAGTAGGGCTGTAAAAGCTGATGAAATCAGCCTAGTGGAGCCCACTCAACCACTGCGTCTTGCTCGACAATCCGAAGACAATTGAGAGGCTAGGACTTTTGTCCCAGCCTCAGTCTGAAAAATATATTTTAAAAAATATGTTTTAACTTAATTTTAAAGCGAAATAGATTGACATAAGTATAGTGAGCTGTTATAATTTTTTTAGAAAGGAGTAGAAAAGAGATGAAAAAATATAGCATTTTTAATATTTCTGATTGGTTTCTATCAAAAGAAGCAATGACTCCTAAAAAGTTACAAAAACTTTCTTATTATTTTGAAGCTTGGAGTCACGCATTGTTTAATGACTCTCTTATATCTGATACAACATTTGAGGCGTGGGTACATGGTCCTGTCTCTCCAGAATTGTATAGCAGATATAAAGAATTTGGGTGGAATGATATTGAACAAACAGAAGATAATTCAGATTTGTTTGATAATAAGACATTAGATTTATTGGAATCTGTATGGATTACATACGGGTCAAAATCTGCAAACGAATTAGAAGCATTGACACATAGTGAACTTCCTTGGATAAATGCTCGTAAAGGTTTGGGGGAAACAGAACCTAGTCATGAACCGATTAATGCCGAAGACATGAAAGAGTACTATCGTTCAATTTATATTGGAGACTAATTATTGAAGAAACTAACAAACAAAAATAGTGCTTCTTCTAGTAAGGGCGCTTCGTTAACAGCTTTACGAGATGTTCCTTTTAAATTTTCAATTAGTGAACAATTAGATAACAAATTCGCATTTAAAGACTTGAAAGCTGCAGATATTAAAGCCTTACACAACTTCATTGATATAACTATTGGAAAGAAATTAACGATAACTCAAGTAGATAAACTGTATTTGAGAACAAAAGGTGGGGTAACACAAACCATCAATAACAAAGATGTTGTACATTACGGGAAAGATTGTAATTCATTTAGAGTGTTTGGATATTACAATAGTGAAAACTATTTTAATATAACCCGTATAGATCCCAAACATAAAACAAATGCTGAGTGATGGAGAAATTTACTAAACATATATACGTTTGTTTGCTTTTAGAAACGTCTACCTTGATTTCCTAATAAAAAAGCACGTTTGACCGTGCTAGTTTCTTGCCTGCTGAACTCGTCGATTGGTAGAGCTGAAAAAGCTCTTTTTGCTTAGATAGAAAGAAAACCTAAGAGTACAGAATAAAACTAAATTCCCTGTTGACCCTTATGTATCAAGGGTTAAGAGTATCTAAAGAAATCTAGCCCTGTCTATTTTTTGCTATACAACATTTAAGAAATATCTTATAGAAAGCCTACAACAGTGGGCTTTCAGACTGAAGACAAAGTCCATTTTGGACAATTTTCTTCAATCTTTTTCTTTTACTAGAGAAAATAAAAAACTCTTAAAAATAGCACTAGATCAGCATTTCTAAGAGTTTTCACTATTTGACAACCAACCTCGATAAGGACATTTTTTTAATTACCGATAGAGTTTGTCTACGTTCTGAAACGACCCTCAAGGTCGTTTTTTGATGTCTAAACTGCATTTTTGGCATTCTTTTAAATCTGATAAAGTTGATGTTAAAAGTTTTACATTCAAAAGCAACATGTTCATGGCTATCGCCTTGTTTCTGGCCTATATTTTGTGCTAAAATGTTGCTATAAGGTCTTTGGGAGAGAAATGATGATAAAACAAAAAGAACAAATTTCTGATACGAAAAAAGAATTTAATTTTATGTCCAGCTCCATTATTTCCCAAGTGTCCAGGGGGATTCTGGTGGGCATTTTTGCTGGGGTAGTAGTGGGAGCATTTCGTTTTTTGATTGAGAAAAGTTTTCACTTGGTTCAGTCTGCTTATGTGATGGGCAGGAGCGAGTGGATTTGGCTGGTGGGCTTACTTTTCTTGTATGCTTTTATTGTCTTTATAAATGCTAGATTGGTGGCTTCGGAAAAGGACATAAACGGTTCGGGGATTCCGCAGGTTGAAGCTGAGTTGAAAGGCTTGATGTCACTTTCTTGGTGGAGTATTCTCTGGAAAAAATTCTTAATTGGTATTTTGGCGATTTCCAGCGGTTTGATGCTGGGGCGTGAAGGTCCGAGTATTCAGTTAGGGGCGATGAGCGGCAAAGGTATCTCTAAGTGGTTGAACTTGAGTCCAGTGGAAGAACGGGCCTTGATTGCCAGCGGTGCAGCTGCGGGTTTGGCAGCGGCTTTTAATGCACCGATTGCAGGTTTGCTCTTTGTCGTTGAGGAAGTTTACCATCATTTTTCCCGCTTCTTTTGGGTTTCAACCTTGGCGGCAAGTTTGGTGGCAAATTTCATTTCTCTGTCTATATTCGGCCTGACTCCTGTTTTGGACATGCCAGATAATATTCCTTTCATGGGGCTGGAGCAGTACTGGATTTATATTTTAATGGGCTTGTTTTTGGGCTTGGCTGGCTTTCTCTATGAAAAAGCGGTCCTCAATATTCATCTGATTTATGAAGCTATGGGAAAATTTTTTAGGCTGCCGAAAAATTATTATCCGATTTTTGCCTTTGTTTTGATCGTTCCGATTGGCTATTTTCTGCCTCATTTGCTGGGCGGTGGCAATCAGCTGATTCTGTCTCTGACGAGTGCACATTACACAGTTGGAACCTTACTTCTCTTCTTCTTACTCCGTTTTGTATGGAGCATGATGAGTTATGGCAGCGGACTTCCTGGTGGTATTTTCCTGCCCATTCTGGCTTTGGGCTCTTTACTAGGCGCAGCAATTGGAGCTCTCTGTGTAGAAGCTGGTTTCATCACGCAGGAACAATTTCCAATTTTTATCATCTTGGGAATGAGTGGGTATTTTGGCGCCATTTCCAAAGCTCCGCTAACGGCTATGATTCTCGTGACGGAGATGGTGGGAGATATCCGTAACCTTATGCCACTGGGCTTGGTCACTCTGATGGCCTATATTGCTATGGATCTGCTAAAGGGAGCACCTGTCTATGAAGCCATGCTTGAAAAAATGTTGCCAGATCGAATTGAAGATGACGGTGAGACAACCTTGATTGAAATTCCGGTTTCAGAAAAGATCGCAGGGCGACAAGTGCATGAGTTGGAGCTGCCACACGGCGTTTTAATCACCATGAATATCCATAAGGGCAAGACTCAGACGGTCAACGGAGCCAGTCGTCTCTACCTAGGAGATACGATTTATGTAGTCGTTAAGAAAACAGAAATTGGCAAAATTAAAGATATCTTACTTTAAAATATTTGTTTCTTGACTCGGAAAAAATAGTTTTATTATAATTATCTGACAATTTATTGAAATATGAGAAATAAATTGTTATAATTTATATGAATTCGCCCCTTTTAGGGAAAATAAAGGAGTCAAGATGAAAAAACTAGGAATCGTTCTATTTTCAACAGCTATTTTACTGACTGGTTGTACTGCCAATCAAAACTCAACTACAAATGCCAGCAGTTCGGAAGCCAAAACGAGTCTTTCGGCTTCTGAGCAGAAAGCTTTGGATAAGGTAACAACAGAGTATAAGGCCTTTGTACAGAAAGAAATCGACCAATTGCTGACGGATACGGAGAAGTTCAGAGATACGCTCAAAGAAGGCAAGCTTGATGAAGCTAAGAAAATGTATCCCTTGATTCGTATGAGCTACGAGCGTTCAGAGCCTATTGCTGAGAGCTTCGGAGAGTCTGATGTCAAGATCGACTTCCGCTTAGCTGACTATCTAGATGAAAACAAAACCGAAGAAGGCTGGTCAGGCTTCCACCGAATTGAAAAAATTCTGTGGGAAAGTAACACAACAGCGGGGACAGAGAAATATGCAGATCAGCTGGTCAATGACATTAAAGAATTAAAGGCTAAAATTGCGACTGTTGAGGTTGCGCCAGACATCATGCTGACTGGTGCAGTTGACCTGCTCAACGAAGTAGCGACCAGCAAGATTACTGGTGAAGAAGAAATCTTTTCCCATACGGATCTATATGATTTCCGTGCCAATATTCAAGGGGCAGAAAAGATTTTTGAACTCTTTAAACCTTTGATTGCGAAGAAAGATGAAAAACTGGTAAAAAGTATAGAAACTGAGTTCAAGAATGTCAATAGTCTGCTAGACAAGCAGATGACGGACTCTGAAAATTATAAACTTTATACCGAATTGAGCAAGGAAGATACCAAAGAGCTAGGAGAAGCTGTCACAAAACTGGGCGAACCTCTCTCGCAAATGGGAATCATCCTAGATGGGAAGTAAGAAGATGACCAAAGACGAAAAATGGTTTAATAAAAAAATGGATCGTCGGGAATTTCTTAAAAAAGCAGGGATTGGAGGTGCAGGCTTAGCGCTGGGTGTCTCCAGTGCATCTGCTTTTTTCGCTAATCAAGCGAAGGAAGATAAGAAATTTGCTGACGGTAAGGAAGAAATCAGTTTTTACGGTGAGCATCAAGCTGGCATTACGACAGCTATGCAGAAGAATATCTATTTTGTCATTCTGGATTTGCATACGACGGATAGGGAGACCATTATCCAGATGTTCAAGGACTGGACCGCTTACAGTGAAAAGTTGGTCAATGGAGAGCTGGTCAAAAAAGATGGTTCTAATGCTCTCTTGCCTCCTACGGATACTGGAGAAACGGTCGGCCTCAACCCTTATCGACTGACCTTGACCTTTGGAGTCTCCGCCTCTTTCCTGAAAAAAATGGGCTTGGAGGATAAAAAGCCCAAGGAATTTCGTGATATGCCTCCTTTCCCTAAAGAACAACTAAAAGAGAAATATACTGGCGGTGATATTGTCATTCAAGCTTGCGCGGATGATGAACAGGTGGCTTTTCATGCTGTTCGCAATTTGGTTCGTAAAGCGCGAAATGCTGTCACTATGAAATGGAGCCAGTCTGGCTTTGCTGCTATTGGCGATCGTATGTCTACTCCCCGCAATCTATTTGGTTTTAAAGACGGCACGGCTAATGTCACCAAGGAGAAAGATTTTGACAAGGTGGTTTGGTGTGATAGCAAGGACTGGATGAAGGGTGGCTCTTATATGGCTGTCCGTCGAATCCAGATGTTTCTTGAGACTTGGGATCGGACCAATTTGCAAGAGCAGGAAAACACCTTTGGTCGTTATAAGGAGAGCGGAGCGCCCTTTGGTAAGAAGAATGAATTTGACGAGGTAGACTTGGACTTGCTTCCAGTTGATGCACATGTGCGGCTAGCTAAAGAAGTGGACAAGCCTCTCTATCGCCGTTCCTATTCTTATTCGGATGGGATTGACGAAACAACGGGTCAATTTGATACAGGACTGCTTTTTATCTCTTTCCAAAAGGATCCCGACAGTTTTATCAAAGTCCAGACCAATCTTGGAGCACAGGATAAGATGAATGAATATGTCACCCATGTGGGCAGTGGCTTGTTTGCTTGCTTCGGCGGTGTCAAAAAAGGAGAATATCTTGGTCAGAAATTATTTGAATAAAGTCCTGTTTTTGCTCATGACTCTCTTGCTCCTAGCTCAGCCTGTATCAGCTGAGGATTCTTACAGCAGTCTTTTTATCAAGATCACGGATGCTAGCACCGCTGTTCAAAAGGGTGATCAAGCCAGTGCCAAACAATTGCTGGAGGAAATACAGACTGAATTTGAGGCTTTAAGCAAGCATGACTCAGCTGCAGGAAAAGAAGTCAGCAAGGCATTGACTATCTCGGGCGATGTAACAGAGGACAAGTTGACCAAGGTTTCAGCCGCTCTTTTAGCTTTTGAAAAGGAGCAGAATCCCGTTGATCTAGAGGCGGAAAAAACCAAGCTGGTCAATAAACTAGAATCAAAATTTCAAGCTCTTCAGGCAGCGATTGAGAGCAAGGATCTTGAAAAGATTCGTGAAGCCTATAAAAAAATGAATTCGACTTGGACCGCTAATGAAGGAGTGGTGCGGGATCATAGTACGGCTCATTATGGCAGGGTGGAGACGGCCATTTCCTTTTTACGGAGTGCCATCGAGACGGAGCCAACGGATTTTGAAGCCATTCAAACTTCCTATGATGACCTGACAGCTGCGATTGATAGCTTTGTCAAGGGAGAAGAGGCATCTGCTAGCAGTGAGAATCTTACACTGGCAGATGGTATAGGCCTTCTGAAAAAGGCTCTGCTTGCTTTCCAAAAGGGGGACGAAAAGCAGGGCAAGGCTGCGATGAAGAAATTTATCACGATTTGGCCAAGCGTTGAAGGAGATGTCAGCACTAAAAATCCTTCCCTCTATACCAAAGTAGAAAGCCAGTCGCCTGTCATCATGGTGAAGGGTAAGGACAAGGAGTATCAAGACCAGCTAGAGTCTTTGATTAGTGAGCTAGAACAGATTGACACTAGCGGGTCTTATACTTTCTTTGATGCCATGCTGATTTTGCTGCGTGAGGGCGTTGAGGCTCTTTTGATTGTGATGGCACTTGTTACGACGCTCAAGGCCTCCAAGATGAAAAAAGGCCTCAAATGGGTTTATACTGGTGCTGGCTTGGGCGTACTAGCCAGTGCGGTCATTGCCATTTTGCTACAGACTCTTTTTCCAGCCGTCGCCTCTGGCTCTAATCGTGAAATCATTGAGGGGGCAGTGGGGATTTTTGCGGTTGTCATGATGATTTTGGTCGGCATTTGGCTCCACAGCAAGTCCTCTGTCAAGAAGTGGAATGACTTCATGGAAAGTCAGATGCAGGCAGTGACAGCCAGTGGTAGTTTTATTTCCATGTTTGCTCTGAGCTTTCTCGCTGTCTTCCGTGAGGGGGCGGAGACCATCTTGTTCTATGCAGGCATTTTACCACGAATTACTACTCTAGACTTCTTTTTGGGACTGGGACTCGCTATCTTGGTTTTAGTCTTGCTCGCAATTCTAATGACCAAGGCCAGCAGTTTCATTCGGCCTCATCGGATTTTCTTTGGTCTAACTTGGCTGATCTACGCCTTGGCCTTTAAAATGTTAGGTGTCAGCATTCATGCCTTGCAATTAACAGCCATTTTTCCTAGTCACTTGATTTCTCATCTTCCAACCATTGATTGGCTGGGAATTTATCCGAGCCTTGAAGTGCTTCTAAGTCAAGCCATCTTTCTGGTCGTTGTCCTCTATGTGACCTTTAGAAATCGGCAAAAGGAGCGAGCAGATGCCTAGTAAGGAACAGACCGTTGTTGAACACTTGACGGAATTTAGATGGCGTTTTATAGCTGTTTTAATCTGGTTCGGTTTGATTTTTCTGGTCAGTCTGCTTTTTGCAGCGGATATTTACAAATGGCTGACCGCTTCTTTTGAGCAGAAGCTGATTGTATTGGGACCAGACGACATTCTTTGGATTTATATTAGCCTGGCTAGTCTTGGGGCTTTCTCACTGACGCTCCCTTTTATGGTCTATCAGATTTGGGAATTTATCCGCCCTGCTCTTAGAAATAGTGAAGCAAAGGCGATTTTTGCTTACATACCAGCTACATTTTTCAGCTTTGTCTTGGGTTTGGCCTTTGGTTTTTACTTTGTCAGCCCCGCTATTTTGCAAGTTTTGCTCTCTTTAGGAGATGGTTTATTTGCCATCCAGATGACTGCGCAGAACTACCTGTCCTTTCTATTTCACACGACCATCCCGATTGCTTTCTTGTTTGAATTGCCTGTCATTGTGGCCTTTCTGACATCAATCGGTTTGCTCAAACCGCAATTTTTGATAAAATATAGACGCTATGCTTATTTCGTTTTATTAGTATTAGCAGTAATCTTGACGCCGGCTGATTTCATCAGTGACTTGTCAATGACAGTACCACTGATTTTGCTGTATGAAGTCAGTATCTTACTGAGTAAAATGATTGAGAAAAGGAGAACATCGTAATGGGAATTTTAAAAGACATTGGATTACCAGGGCTTATCGTTATCGTCCTAGGTGCCTTACTGATTTTTGGACCAAAACGTCTGCCAGAGCTAGGGCAGTCGATTGGAAAAATGTTTTCAGAGTTTAAAAAGGCAGTTGACGGAGGGGCAGAAGACTCCAACTCAGAAAAAGATAAGAAAGAATAAAACACGGGCGACCGTGTTTTTCTTAATTTCCGAACTTTATCAATAATACACTTGAAATATTTTACAAAAACTGTACCTTATGATATACTTTTTCTGGAAACGTCTGGATAGATGTAGCGATGCTGAAGAGCATAGGTAGGTCATTTTTTGTATTGATAAGGAGTTTTCTATGCTCAATGATTTTCAGATTTTTGACTATGAAGATATTCAACTAATTCCAGCGAAATGTATTGTGAAAAGCCGTTCAGAGGCTGACACCAGTGTGAAATTTGGTAAACATACGTTTCGGATGCCGGTCGTACCGTCCAATATGCAGACGATTATTGACGAATCTGTCGCTGAAGAGCTTGCTCGAGGAGGCTATTTCTACATTATGCACCGTTTCGATGAGGAAGGGCGCAAACCATTCGTTAAACGAATGCATGAGCAAGGACTGATTGCATCGATCTCTGTCGGTGTGAAAGACTATGAGTATGACTTCGTTAGTAGCCTTAAAGATGATGCACCTGAATACATTACCATCGATATTGCGCATGGACACTCAGACAGTGTGATTAAAATGATCCAACACATCAAGAAAGAATTGCCAGAGACCTTTGTCATTGCAGGGAACGTTGGGACTCCAGAAGCTGTGCGGGAGCTGGAAAATGCTGGCGCAGATGCGACCAAAGTTGGCATCGGACCAGGCAAGGTCTGCATTACCAAAGTCAAGACAGGATTTGGAACGGGCGGCTGGCAGTTGTCTGCGCTTCGTTGGTGTTCAAAGGTTGCCCGCAAGCCTATTATTGCAGACGGTGGAATTCGGACACATGGCGATATTGCCAAATCGATCCGCTTCGGAGCCAGCATGGTCATGATTGGTTCGCTCTTTGCAGGCCACATTGAAAGCCCAGGTGAAACCATCGAGGTAGACGGCGATAAGTTTAAAGAATACTATGGTTCTGCATCCGAGTATCAAAAAGGTGCTTATAAAAATGTCGAAGGCAAGAAGATTTTGCTGCCGGCTAAGGGACACTTGCAAGACACATTAACTGAAATGGAGCAGGATTTGCAGAGTTCAATTTCCTATGCTGGTGGTCGTGACTTGCATAGCCTGACTCGCGTGGACTATGTCATCGTCAAAAATTCCATCTGGAATGGCGATGCCCATTAATTAAATAGAATAACTTATTTATCTTGCTAATGATTGGGGCAAGGTCTCTACAAGATGCCAAACATCTAACAATAAGTGAGCCTAATGACTTTCTGATACTTTTATTATCAGGCTATTTGTCATTAACAGAAAGGACTTGCTTATCGTGGCAGGTCCTTTCATCATCGAACCAAGATATGTTAAGAGGAGATACATGAAAACATTAGAAGAAAGAATTTTGAGGGATGGCAACATTTTAGGAGAAAATATTCTCAAAGTTGACTCTTTCCTGACTCATCAGGTCGATTTTTCGCTTATGAAAGAAATCGGGCAAGTATTTGCTGAGCATTTCAGGGATGCAGGCATTACAAAGGTTGTGACGATTGAGGCGTCTGGGATCGCACCGGCTGTCTACACGGCAGAAGCTTTGGGTGTTCCAATGATTTTTGCTAAAAAGTCTAAGAACATCACCATGACTGAAGGAATTTTAACAGCGGAAGTATATTCCTTTACCAAGCAGATCACTTCGACTGTCTCCATCGCTAGTAAGTTTTTGGAGTCAAGTGACAAGGTTCTGGTCGTTGATGATTTCTTGGCAAATGGTCAGGCAGCTAAAGGCCTGATTAAAATCATTGAAGAAGCGGGCGCTGAGGTAGCAGCCATTGGAATCGTGATTGAGAAATCCTTCCAAGATGGTCGAAGCTTGCTAGAAGCGCAAGGACAAACCGTTCTTTCGCTGGCTCGAATTGACAGATTCGAAAATGGGAAAGTTGTATTTAGAGAGGCAGATCTATAAAATGAACTATAACGAGGAAAAACATTCACAGGCAGCCGTTTTAGGTTTGCAACACTTGTTGGCTATGTATTCAGGTTCCATCTTGGTGCCGATTATGATCGCTGGGGCTTTGGGTTATTCGGCTGAGCAATTGACCTATCTGATTTCGACCGATATTTTCATGTGTGGTGTTGCCACTCTCTTGCAACTCCAGCTAAATAAATATTTTGGTATCGGTTTGCCAGTCGTGCTGGGCGTGGCCTTCCAGTCCGTTGCTCCTTTGATTATCATTGGGCAGAGCCATGGAAGTGGCGCTATGTTTGGTGCCTTGATTGCATCAGGGATTTATGTTGTTCTGATCGCTGGGATTTTCTCAAAAATCGCCAATCTGTTTCCTTCAGTTGTGACTGGTTCGGTCATTACGACCATTGGCTTGACCTTGATTCCAGTAGCCATTGGCAATATGGGAAATAACGTAGACAAGCCGACCGCCCAAAGTCTGATGCTAGCAGCTGTGACAGTACTGATCATTCTATTGATTAACATTTTTACCAAAGGTTTTATCAAATCCATCTCTATTTTAATTGGTTTGATTGTCGGAACGGGCATTGCTGGAGCCATGGGCTTGGTAGATTTAACGCCGGTCGCACAGGCTCCGCTGGTCCATGTGCCAACCCCTTTCTATTTCGGAGCACCAAAGTTTGAATTTTCTTCTATCGTGATGATGTGTATCATCGCAACGGTTTCCTTAGTAGAGTCAACAGGGGTGTACTTGGCACTTTCTGACATTACCAAAGATAAAATTGACAGTACCCGCCTGCGAAATGGCTATCGAGCAGAAGGACTTGCGGTCCTGCTGGGTGGTGTCTTCAATACCTTCCCTTACACAGGATTTTCTCAGAATGTTGGCTTGGTCAAATTATCCGGTATCAAAACGCGGTTGCCGATTTACTATGCGGCTGGCTTCCTGATTCTTCTCGGTCTTCTGCCAAAATTCGGAGCCTTGGCACAGATTATTCCAAGTCCAGTCCTTGGTGGTGCCATGCTAGTTATGTTTGGTTTTGTGTCCGTTCAGGGGATGCAAATCTTAGCGCGTGTTGACTTTGAGCACAGTGAGCATAATTTCCTCATTGCAGCGATTTCTATCTCAGCAGGTGTCGGCCTCAATGGTAGCAGCCTTTTCAACAGCCTACCGACCAGCCTTCAGATGTTCTTCTCAAACGGAATTGTCATGGCCAGTCTGATTGCTATTGTCCTAAACGCTATCCTAAATCGAAAAAATAAATAAGAAAGAGAGTAGGACAGAAATCGGTCATTCGTTAGAATTCGATTTCGTCGTCCCACCTCCGCACAGTTGAGTAGGGCTGTAAAAGCTGATGAAATCAGCCTAGTAGAGCCCACTCAACCACTGCGTCTTGCTCGACAATCCAAAGACAATTGAGAGGCTAGGACTTTTGTCCCAGCCTCTTTTGACTATTGAGCTGGCTTGTAGTATAGTAAAGGAAGATTAAAAAAAGGAACCTAACATGTATCAAACTTATCATTTGAAACAACGCCTGAGCTTGTTTGTTTCAATTTTTCTTCCCATCTTGATTTACCAACTGGCAAATTTCTCGGCTTCCTTTGTTGACACAACCATGACGGGCCAATACGATACCTTGCATCTGGCAGGGGTTTCTATGGCGACTAGTCTGTGGGGTTCATTTTTCTCCTTTCTGACGGGGATTGTGTCTGCCTTGGTTCCGATTATCGGTCACCATTTGGGACAGGGGAAAGATGAAAAAATTGCCTCAGATTTTTATCAGTTCATCTATCTTTCTTTAGCTCTATCACTGATTTTATTTGCGCTGGTATTTTTAGGTGCCCCTTTGGTTTTGCAGCGTCTAGGATTAGACCCTTTGGTAAAAGATGTGGCCCAGCATTATCTTTGGTACTTGTCCATCGGCATCATTCCCTTCTTGCTCTTTAGCGTTATTCGCTCTCTCTTGGATGCTTTGGGGCTGACTCGGCTTTCTATGTATTTGATGCTCTTGCTCTTACCCTTGAATGCCAGCTTCAATTATGTTTTGATTTATGGAGCTTTTGGTTTTCCAGAAATGGGCGGAGCTGGTGCGGGACTGGGCACTTCTTTAGCTTATTGGGTTTCATTAGTCATATCACTATTACTGGCCATCAAACATCCTAAAGTCCGCCAGTACCAACTCTGGAAAATTCGTCCCTTGAGCAAAGCTGGTTTGGCTGAAGGTTTTCGCTTAGGTTTGCCAATAGGAGGGACAGTCTTTGCGGAAGTTGTCATCTTTTCAATCGTCGGACTAGTGATGTCAAAATTTTCTTCTTTGATTATCGCTAGCCATCAGGCTGCCATGAACTTTTCTACTCTTATGTATGCTTTCCCTATGAGTATCTCCACAGCTATGGCCATCATTGTCTCTTATGAGCTAGGGGCTGAAAGAATTGACGATGTGAAGAAATACTGCACTTTGGGTAGAATTGTGGCATCCATTTTTGCGGTCTTTACCTTGATTTTTCTCTATATTTTTCGAGATAAGGTTGCTAGTCTTTATGGCTCTGATCCAGAGTTTATTCGTCTGACCTCAATCTTTCTGACTTTTAGCCTCTTTTTCCAATTGGCTGATACGATTGCCGCTCCTTTGCAGGGAATTTTGCGAGGCTACAAGGATACGAAAGCTCCATTTTACTTGGGGCTGCTGGCTTACTGGGGCGTTTCCTTACCTCTGGGCTTGTTTTTAGATTATGCTACGGACTTGGGACCCTATGGTTATTGGATTGGACTGATTGCAAGTTTGGTCGTGAGCGCAATTCTCTACCAACTACGATTGAATTATATCCAAAAGAAGCGCCGCTGAGAGTTTTCATTATAAAATCAAAAGGCTGAGAAAAGTATCTCAGCCTTTTTGATTTTATTTTGTTCGCATTTCACCTTGAGGGAAGTAAGTGCCTTCTGGCATGTCGTTGATGATGACATGGACAGCAGACTGAGGTGCGCCAGTATTTCTGACAACGGCTTCTGTGACTTCCTTGGCTAAAGCCTTCTTTTGTTCTAAGGTACGTCCTTCAAATAAATCAATTCTGACAAATGGCATATGATTTCTCCTTTTCTTTTGCTAATCTTATTTTATCATAAATTAGGTTTTAAAGAGAGGTGAATTGTGGTAAAATAATAGGAAGTACAGTCGGTCTTTCCAGCCGAGTCTATGGATAAAGCTGGAAGTCCTAGAAAGACAATACTTAGAGAGAATGTAGATATAAAATGGCTCAGTTATATTATAAATATGGCACAATGAATTCGGGCAAGACGATTGAAATTTTGAAAGTGGCCCACAACTACGAAGAGCAGGGGAAAAGCGTGGTTATCATGACCTCGGCTGTTGATACACGTGATGGCCTTGGCGTTGTTTCCAGCCGCATCGGCATGAAGCGAGCTGCGATGGCAATCGAGGACCAGACAGATATTTTTGGCTATATTCAAAGTCTGCCTGAAAAGCCTTACTGCGTTTTGATTGATGAGGCTCAGTTTTTGAAACGCCATCATGTCTATGATTTGGCTAGAGTGGTGGATGAGCTGGGTGTTCCAGTCATGGCTTTTGGTCTGAAAAATGACTTTCGCAATGAACTGTTTGAAGGTTCCAAGCACCTCTTGCTCTTGGCTGATAAGATTGACGAAATCAAGACCATTTGCCAATATTGCTCTAAAAAGGCAACCATGGTTTTGCGGACGGATAACGGGAAACCTGTCTATGATGGCGAACAGATTAAAATCGGTGGCCATGAGACCTATATTTCTGTATGCCGCAAGCATTATTTCAATCCACCCATTAAGTAGAATGAATTAGAAAATCAAGGAGATAGATTACAAAGATGAATATTTATGACCAGTTACAGGCAGTGGAAGACCGCTATGAAGAGCTTGGAGAATTACTCAGTGACCCGGATGTGGTATCTGACACCAAGCGTTTTATGGAGCTTTCAAAAGAAGAGGCTTCTACTCGTGATACGGTGACAGCCTACCGCGAATACAAGCAAGTCCTTCAAAACATCATCGATGCTGAAGAGATGATTAAGGAATCAGGCGGAGATGCGGACTTGGAAGAAATGGCCAAGCAAGAGCTTAAGGATGCCAAGGCTGAAAAAGAAGCATACGAAGAAAAGCTGAAAATCTTGCTTCTTCCAAAGGATCCAAACGATGACAAGAACATCATCCTTGAAATTCGTGGGGCAGCGGGTGGTGACGAAGCAGCACTGTTTGCTGGAGATTTGCTAACCATGTATCAAAAGTATGCGGAAGCTCAAGGCTGGCGCTTTGAAGTCATGGAAGCATCCATGAACGGTGTCGGTGGTTTCAAAGAAGTAGTGGCTATGGTTTCTGGTCAGTCTGTTTACTCTAAACTCAAGTATGAGTCTGGCGCCCACCGTGTACAACGGGTCCCTGTGACAGAAAGCCAAGGCCGTGTTCATACTTCGACAGCTACCGTTTTAGTCATGCCAGAAATCGAAGAAGTAGAATACGATATTGATCCAAAAGACCTTCGTGTTGACATCTACCACGCATCTGGTGCTGGTGGACAGAACGTCAATAAGGTTGCGACTGCCGTTCGTATCGTTCACTTGCCAACCAATATCAAGGTGGAAATGCAGGAAGAACGTACCCAGCAGAAGAACCGTGAGAAGGCCATGAAAATTATCCGTGCGCGTGTGGCTGACCACTTTGCCCAGATTGCCCAGGACGAGCAAGATGCGGAGCGTAAGTCAACCATTGGTACTGGTGACCGTTCAGAGCGTATCCGTACTTATAACTTCCCACAAAATCGTGTCACAGACCACCGTATCGGCTTGACCCTGCAGAAGCTAGATACCATCTTGTCTGGTAAATTGGACGAAGTTGTAGATGCCCTGGTGCTCTATGACCAAACGCAAAAACTAGAAGAGCTGAATAAATAATGACATTAGCTCAATATTTGGCTGAGTTAGAGCAGGAGCTAGTAGCAGCGGGAGAAGAAGCGGAAAGCCTGTCTTTCGTTTATCGGGCACTCAATGACCTCTCCTTTACTGACTTTGTTCTCAAGCTTCGGTTAGAGGTTAGTCAGGAAGACCGTGACCAGCTAAAAGCGATTCAAGAGCAACTGCTTGCTCATAAGCCAGCCCAGTATATTATTGGAAATAGTGATTTTCACGGCTTGACTCTCAAGGTAGATGAGCGGGTATTGATTCCAAGGCCTGAGACGGAGGAGCTGGTGGAGCTGATTTTGTCGGAGAATCCCGAAAAATCCTTGTCAGTCTTGGATATCGGAACGGGGAGCGGGGCCATCGCTCTGGCACTGGCAAATAGTCGTCCAGACTGGCGGATTACTGCTTCTGATCTCTCTCAAGATGCTCTTGCCTTGGCAGCAGAAAACGCTCAGTCCTGTGGCCTCAATCTTACTTTTGTCCAATCTGATTGCTTGGATGTAATTCAAGGAAAATTTGACATTATTGTCTCCAACCCGCCATACATTTCAGAAGCGGATAAGGACGAAGTTGGACTCAACGTTCTAGTTTCTGAACCTCACATGGCCCTCTTCGCGGAGGAGGATGGCTATGCCGTCTATCGGAAAATAGCCGAGCAGGCAGAGGAGCATCTCACAGAAAAAGGAAAGATCTATCTGGAAATTGGTTACAAGCAAGGAGTCGGCGTCAAGGAATTATTAAAAAAAACCTTCCCGCAAAAACGAATCCGAGTACAGAAAGATCAATTTGGCAAAGATAGAATGGTGGCGATGGACAATGGATAAGATAGAACAGACTTTAGCAACAGGCGGAGCGGTCGTCCTGCCTACGGAAACGGTGTATGGCCTCTTTGCCCAAGCTTTGAACGAAGAGGCAGTTGAGCGAGTCTACGAATTAAAAAGAAGACCTCGTGACAAGGCTCTCAATCTCAATGTGGCTAGCTTGGAAGAAGTTTACCGTTTTTCTAAGAACCAGCCCAGTTATCTAGAAAAACTCTATCACGCCTTTCTACCTGGACCACTGACGATTATCCTCCAAGCCAATGACCGAGTGCCTGCTTGGATTAACTCTGGTATGGAAACCGTAGGATTTCGGATTCCCAAGCATCCAGTTACGCTGGACTTGATTCGGAAGTACGGGCCCTTGATTGGCCCATCCGCCAATCTCTCTGGAAAAGCTAGTGGAACTGATTTCCAGCAGATTATGCTGGATTTTCAAGAGCAAGTCTCGGGAGTAGAAGATGATGCATCCTTGACAGGTCAGGATTCGACCATTCTGGATTTGTCTGGAGAAAAGGCACGTATTTTGCGCCAAGGAGCCATTACCCGCGAGGATATTCTCGCCCAAGTAAGTGATATAACATTTTAACTTTTAGGAGCCTAGCGCCCTATTTTCTCAAAAGAAGGAGACACTTTATGATTTTTGACCAAGAAGACTACAAAGCATTTGACAAAGAACTCTGGGATGCCATTGCCAATGAGGAAGAGCGCCAGCAACATAATATCGAGTTGATTGCTTCAGAAAATGTCGTTTCTAAAGCTGTTATGGCAGCTCAAGGTTCTATTTTGACCAATAAATACGCTGAGGGATACCCAGGTCGTCGTTACTATGGTGGTACAGATGTGGTGGATGTAGTGGAGAGTTTGGCAATTGAGCGCGCTAAGGAAATCTTTGGTGCTAAATTCGCCAATGTTCAACCTCACTCAGGCAGTCAGGCCAATTGTGCAGCTTATATGGCTTTGATTGAGCCGGGTGATACAGTGATGGGCATGGATTTGTCTGCTGGTGGTCACTTGACCCATGGTGCTCCAGTAAGCTTCTCTGGCCAAACCTACAATTTTGTATCCTATAGTGTTGACCCAGAAACAGAATTACTGGACTTTGATGCCATCCTCCAGCAAGCTAAGGAAGTACAGCCTAAGTTGATTGTGGCAGGGGCTTCAGCCTACTCTCGTATCATCGACTTTTCAAAATTCCGTGAAATTGCGGATGCGGTCGGTGCCAAGCTTATGGTCGATATGGCTCACATTGCTGGTTTGGTTGCTGCAGGTCTCCATCCGAGCCCTGTACCTTATGCGGACATCACAACAACGACGACCCACAAGACCTTGCGCGGACCTCGTGGAGGCTTGATTTTGACAAATGATGAAGAATTGGCTAAGAAAATTAACTCAGCTATCTTCCCAGGCATTCAAGGTGGACCGTTGGAGCATGTCATTGCGGCCAAAGCTGTAGCCTTTAAAGAAGTGCTAGATCCAGCTTTCAAGGTTTATGCTCAGCAGATTTTGGACAATGCCCAAGCCATGGCGCAAGTCTTCCGTCAACATGACAAGTTCCGCGTGATTTCTGACGGTACTGAAAATCACCTTTTCTTGGTAGATGTTACTAAGGTTGTAGAAAATGGGAAAGTGGCTCAAAACCTCTTGGATGAAGTCAATATTACCCTCAATAAGAACTCCATCCCTTACGAGACCTTGTCACCATTTAAAACCAGCGGTATTCGTATCGGTACAGCAGCTATTGCAGCTCGAGGCTTTGGTGTCTCAGAAAGTATCAAGGTAGCTGAGCTCATTATCAAAGCTCTGGAAAACGCTGAAAACGAAGCGGTGCTCAATCAAGTTCGGGCGGAAGTTCGCGAATTGACGGATGCTTTTCCCCTCTATGAAGGTTTGAACTAAGATGGACATTTATGTAAAGAAGGCCATCATTCATCAATTCAGCCCAGCTGATACGGACTTGCTGTTGGCGGATAAGTTTCTTAATATCACTCCAAAGATTGAAGAATACTTGCGTAAGAAAATCGAGCGGGTCTATTCTGACGATGCTAAAACAGGCATTTTTGAACCTAATAATGTCTTTTTAGCCCAGCTTTCGGACGACTTATTGGAAACACCCGTGACAGTGGTCAAGCTTTGGCAGGAAGAGTTTTCGGTCAGTGAGAACCAGAAAACCAACGATTTGATTTTCGTTCAGTTTGAGAAAGAAGGGGTGGAGCACTTTGCTTTTCTGCGGATTGCTCTGCGGGAAACCCTGACTCACTTGGGTGGCGAGGTGGACAATCCTATCAAGCTGACACAGAACAACTTGCCTGGCTTTGGTACGGGTGCGGACGAGGCTCTGGTCATCAATCTCCAGTCTCGTAAGTACCATCTGATTGAAAAGCGCATCAAGTACAATGGCGCCTTTCTCAACTATTTTTCTGACAATCTCTTGCAGGTCAGTCCCAAGATCTCACCAAAAAAATCCATCAAAACGCTGGAAAAAACGGCTCAAAAGATTGCTGAAAGTTTTAACAAAGACGATTTTCAGTTCCAGTCCAAGGTCAAATCCAGTATTTTCAAAAATCTGGAAGAAAATGACGAATTGTCTCCAGAAAAGTTGGCGGACGAACTGTTTGACAGCAATCTGACTGCCCGACTTACCTTTATCGACCAGGTCAAGGAAATTGTACCAGAGCCAATCAAGTTTGACGAGATTGACAGCAGTCGCCAGAAAAAGAAGTTCGAAAATCAAAAATTGTCCCTCTCTAATGGAATAGAACTGATCGTTCCCAATAATGTCTATCAGGATGCTGAATCCGTGGAATTTATCCTGAATGATAACGGAACTTATTCTATTCTCATCAAAAATATCGAGGATATTCAAAGTAAATAATGTTTAAATTTATCAGAAGATTGATTTTGGTCATCATTCTGGCTGCCATTGCGCTTAAAGGCTATCAAGTCCATCGTGATGTCAAGCAAGTCATGACCTATCAAAACTTGGTTAGAGAAGTGCTAGCGGAACAGGACACTGCAGCCAATGAAGAGTTGGTTCTGGCTATGATTTACACCGAAACCAAGGGGAGAAACAGCGACCTCATGCAGTCTAGTGAGAGTGCAACAGGCGAAATCAATTCGATTACAGACAATAAAGAAAGTGTCCGGCAAGGTATTCAGACCTTATCGGACAATCTAGAGCTGGCCAGCGAGAAAAAGGTAGATGTTTGGACTGCGGTTCAGGCTTACAATTTTGGTCAGGCCTATATCGACTATGTGGCGCAAAATGGCGGTGAGAATACGCTCGAGCTAGCAAAAAAATACTCAAAAGAAGTGGTTGCTCCAAGTCTTGGCAATGTGACTGGAAAAACCTATTCATACTATAATGTACTTTCCATTTTTTATGGCCCCAAGCTTTATATCAATGGTGGAAATTACTACTATTCACGGCAGGTGCGACTAAATATGTACCTTATCCGCTTTATGGGTTGGCTGTAAACAGATGATTTGAGTATAGCTTGCCTTTCTTATAGGAATAAATTGAGATAAACTATACTAAACCAATTAGAATGTGAGTGTTGAACTTTGATTGAAAAAATTTATGAAACACCAAGTGGAATAATTCATTACTGGACAAATGATGGTGATGAATCATCCCAAAGAGTTCTTATCTTTTTACCTGGGCTAACTGCTGACCATAGGTTATTTGAAAAACAAATAGAATATTTTAAAGATACATATAGAGTCTTGGTTTGGGACGCACCTGGACACGCGTCATCTTATCCATTTTGTCTCGATTTTACTTTATTTGATTTAGCAACTTGGCTGGATGAAATATTTGTCAAAGAGAGAATAGAAAATCCAATAGTAATTGGTCAGTCAATGGGAGGATATGTAGGACAGGTTTATGCTCAACTTTTTCCTGAGAAATTAAAAGGTCTTGTTACGATTGATTCACCTTCCCTGCAAAGGAACTATTATACAGCTATGGAGTTGTGGCTCTTAAAAAATATGGAGGCAATTTATAGAATCTATCCATGGAAAGCTCTTTTGAAATCAGGCCCTAAAAGCGTATCAACAACAGCCTATGGAAGAAAACTGATGTATAATATGATGATGGTTTATGACGGAAATCAAGAAAGATATGCTTGTCTTGCAGGATACGGATATAAGATTTTTTCAGAAGCAGTAGAGAAAAAGCTTCCTTATGAAGTGAAATGCCCACAATTGGTTATATGTGGAAAAGAAGATCGTGCAGGGTCGTGCATACGATATTTGAAGGCCTATGAAAGAAATACTGGGAAGTCTGTTCAATGGATTGATGAGGCGGGACATAATTCTAATACCGACCAACCCGATATTGTAAATAGACTGATTGATGAATTTTTGGATAACAAAATTAAAGAAAAGCTTGGTTGAAAGACCGGCTTTTTGATATAATAGACTCTATGAACACAAAAGATAAAATTTCAAATTATCAACTTTTACTGGCTCAGCTGGAAGCTTTGCTGGATGGCGAGACCAATGCTTTGGCCAATCTTTCTAATGCGAGCGCCTTGCTCAATCAAGCCCTTCCTCATTCGGTATTTACAGGTTTCTATCTATATGATGGGAACGAGCTGATTCTGGGACCGTTTCAAGGTGGTGTTTCCTGTGTCCATATTGCGCTAGGCAAGGGTGTCTGTGGGGAATCAGCTGAGAAAAAACAGACGATTATCGTAGAAGATGTGACCCAGCATGCCAACTATATCTCCTGTGATAGCCGTGCTAAGAGCGAGATTGTGGTGCCCATGGTAAAAGACGGTCGCCTACTGGGGGTGCTGGATTTGGACTCAGCCTTGACGGGTGATTATGATAAAGTAGATCAGGAATATCTAGGAAAGTTCGTCCAGATTTTGCTTGAAAAAACGACTTGGAATTTTGAAATGTTTGGAGAAAAAGCCTAATGTATCAAGCTTTATATCGGAAATACCGCAGTCAGACCTTTGGTCAGCTGGTGGGGCAGCAGGTAGTAGCGACCACTCTGCGGCAGGCTGTTGAGCAAGGGAAAATCAGCCATGCCTATCTTTTTTCTGGTCCACGTGGAACAGGAAAAACCAGTGTTGCCAAGATTTTTGCCAAGGCTATGAACTGTCCTAATCAAAAGGATGGTGAGCCCTGCAATGACTGCTATATCTGCCAGGCCATCACTGAGGGGAGTCTTGAAGATGTCATTGAGATCGACGCAGCTTCTAATAATGGGGTAGATGAGATTCGTGATATTCGGGACAAGTCCACCTATGCGCCTAGTCTGGCCAAGCACAAGGTCTATATCATCGACGAGGTGCACATGCTCTCAACTGGGGCTTTTAACGCCTTGCTCAAGACCTTGGAAGAGCCAACGGAAAATGTGGTCTTTATCCTAGCGACGACAGAGCTACATAAGATTCCAGCGACCATTCTTTCCCGCGTCCAGCGTTTTGAGTTTAAGTCTATTAAGACACAGGACATTATTAGCCATATTGAGTGGATTTTGGAGCAGGAAGGCATTGATTTTGAGCAAGAAGGTGTGCAGATTATTGCCCGTCAAGCGGAAGGTGGTATGCGGGACGCCCTGTCTATCCTCGATCAGGCTCTTAGCTTAACTCAGGAAAATCGTTTGACAACGGACATTGCTGAAGAAATCACTGGCTCTATCAGTTTGGGAGCCTTGGATGCCTACGTAGCTGCCTTGATTGCTCATGATGCAGTAGCAGCCTTGGATAACCTCAATCTGATTTTTGACAGCGGCAAAAACATGGCTCGCTTCGTGACGGACCTCCTACAATATTTGCGTGACTTAATCATTGTCAAAACTGGTGGGGAAAATCATCATGCCAGCGAGCTCTTTCTGGAAAATCTCAAGACACCGCAGGAGACTCTTTTTGCCATGATTGAGATGGCGACCAAGAGTCTAGCCGATATCAAAAATAGCCTGCAGCCTAAGATTTATACAGAGATGATGACCATTCGACTGGCTGAGGAAAAAGCAAGCTTAGATCAGATTCCTGATAACTTGGCGGAAGAACTGTCTAATCTCAAGCAGGAAATCCAGCAGCTCAAGCAGCAATTAGCCACTGTCGGCAGTCAGCCATCTCCAGCAGCTAAGAAATCAGAGGCACGACCTCAAAAAGCTAATACCTATCGAGTAGACCGCAATAAGGTCAATGCCATCTTGGAGGAGGCAGTGGAAAATCCTGATTTGGCTCGCAGCAATTTGACTAAGCTGCAAAATGCTTGGGGTGAAATCATAGAGAGTCTGGCAGGAGCTGACAAGGCACTGCTCATTGGTTCGCAGCCAGTTGCAGCCAATGAAAACCATGCTATTTTGGCTTTTGAGTCTCATTTCAATGCTGAGCAAACCATGAAAAGAGAAAATCTCAATACCATGTTTGGAAATCTGCTCAGTAATGCTGCTGGCTTTTCACCAGATATTCTGGCTATTTCACTAGAGGATTGGACTCAGATACGGGCAGAATTTTCAGCTAGAAGTCGTAGCAATAAAGCAGAAGCAGCTGAAAAGCAGGAAGAAAGCTTGATACCGGAAGGCTTTGACTTTCTAGCGGAAAAAATCACCGTGCAAGATGATTGAATTTAGATTTTTATGGTTTTTCATGCTATAATGGAAGAATGAATAGACGACAATTTATAGTAATGGCGGCTTTTACAGCTCTAGAAACATATTTTTTTAATGAAGCAATCATGTCTGAGAACTATCTGATGGCTATTTTCTGGGCCATTTTGATTGGTCGCAATCTGCAGATTAGCTATGTCATGGGGCGGATTATGGATGAGATTGATAAGCATTTAGGACACAAATAATGGCTAAATCAGAGATTGACTAGAGCAAGAATCTAGCAATCTCGTGGTTTTGACGAGGAATAAAGGGAGGCTGAGAGATGATTGTCGCAGCCTCTTTTATCATGTAGAAAAGGCAAAAAAGACTAAGAAGTGGGAATGAATACAATAAATTTTTAGAAAATTGCTATTTTTATGATAAAATAGAAGTTAGTAGCAAATTGAAAGGGGCATCTATGAAGTTAAGAACAAAGGCAAAAGGTTTGAATGGTCGTATCCGTGTACCGGGCGACAAATCCATCAGTCACCGTTCGATTATGTTCGGGAGCTTGGCCAAGGGCCTTACAGTGGTTCACGATATTTTGAGAGGTGAAGATGTCCTTTCTACAATGCAAGTATTTCGTGATTTAGGCGTCAAGATTGAAGATGATGGAAAGACTGTCAAAATCCACGGTGTTGGTTTTGATGGCCTCAAGGCGCCGAACAATAAATTAGATATGGGCAATTCAGGAACCTCCATCCGCTTGATCTCAGGTGTCTTGGCAGGTCAGGACTTTGCAGCAGAGATGTTTGGGGATGATAGTTTGTCCAAACGTCCGATGGATCGGGTAACCCTGCCTCTTAGTCAAATGGGTGTGGATATTTGGGGGCAGACAGAACGAGATTTACCGCCTCTTCACATCCATGGCCGAAAAGATTTAAAGCCTATTCATTATCAGTTGCCAGTGGCTTCCGCTCAGGTCAAGTCGGCCTTGATTTTTGCGGCCTTGCAGGCTCAAGGTGAGTCGGTCATTATTGAAAAGGAAATCACCCGTAACCATACAGAAGATATGATTGTCCAATTTGGCGGTCAAATTGAGGTCAAGGGTAAGGAAATTCGTGTGCAGGGTGGTCAGACCTTTACTGGACAAGAAGTGAGAGTGCCGGGTGATATCTCCAGCGCAGCCTTCTGGCTGGTTGGAGGCTTGATTATGCCCCAGTCCAAAATCGTCCTTGAAAATGTTGGAATCAATGAAACTCGGACGGGGATTCTTGATGTTATCAAGGCAATGGGCGGCAAGATGACCCTTTCTAATATAGATGAAGTGGCCAAATCTGCCACGATTACCGTTGAGACTTCTGAGCTGAAGGGAACGGAGATTGGCGGAGAGATTATTCCGCGCTTGATAGACGAGCTTCCGATTATTGCCCTTTTAGCCACCCAAGCTGAAGGCAGGACGGTGATCCGAGATGCCGAGGAGTTAAAGGTCAAAGAAACCGATCGGATTCAGGTTGTCGTAGATGCCTTAAATAGTATGGGAGCAGCCATTACCCCTACAGCAGATGGCATGATTATCGATGGAAAAACGCCTCTTCATGGTGCAAGCATCAATACGTTTGGCGATCATCGTATTGGAATGATGGCAGCCATTGCGGCCCTGTTAGTTTCGGATGGACAGGTGGAGCTGGAGCGGGCAGAGGCTATCAATACCAGCTATCCTAGCTTCTTCTCAGACTTGGAGGGCTTAGTGAATGGCTAAGATTTTACTTGGCTTCATGGGAGCAGGAAAATCAACGATTGCGAGAGCCTTGTCAGCAGATTTTCTGGATATGGATGAGCTGATTGTCCAAAAAATCGGCATGTCCATCCAAGAGTATTTTGCTAAATACGGCGAGCCAGCCTTTCGGGAAATTGAAGCTGGAGTCTTGGCTGAGTGTATACAGCAGGATGTCGTCCTTTCTACGGGAGGAGGCGTCGTCTTGAGTCCCCAAAATCGTGATTTATTAGCTAAAAATCTCCAAAATATTTATCTGAAAGCTGACTTTGAGACCCTCTTTCGTCGGATTGAGCAAGATCAGGAAAATCAGCGTCCCTTGTATCTGACCAAGAGCAAGGCAGATTTGCAGGAGATTTTTGAACAAAGGCAGGCTCTCTATGAGGCGGTCGCGACACAAACAATTGACGTGGTAGGAAAAACGCCACAAGAAATTATTGAGGAAATTCAATGAGAGTTGCATTTTTAGGACCCAAGGGCTCCTTTTCCCATCATGTTGCCCAAGAAGCCTTTCCCCAAGCAGACTTGGTGCCCTACCAAAATATCACAGAAGTGATGAAGGCTTATGAAGGGAAAGAGGTGGATTATTCGGTTGTTCCCGTGGAAAATTCGATTGAAGGAAGCGTCCATGAGACCTTGGATTATCTTTTTCATCAAGCTGAGATTCAAGCAGTGGCAGAGATTGTTCAGCCCATTAAGCAGCAATTATTGGCGACTAGCTTAGATAAGCCCATTGAGAAGGTCTTTTCTCATCCTCAGGCGCTTGCTCAGGGGAAGGGCTATATTCGCCAGCATTATCCAGAAGCAGCGATTGAAATTACAGCTAGTACAGCCTATGCGGCTCGTTTTGTGGCTGAGCATCCTGACCAACCCTTCGCCGCTATTGCACCGCGGACTGCGGCAGTCGAGTATGGTCTGCAAGTGGTGGCCAAAGATATTCAGGAAATGGAGGAAAATTTTACTCGTTTCTGGATTTTAGGACAAACCACCCCTGCTCTTAAGCTTGTAAAGCAAGAGGAAAAGCAGAGTTTGGCTCTGACTTTGCCAGACAATCTGCCTGGTGCTTTGTATAAGGCCTTATCAACCTTTGCCTGGCGTGGCATTGACCTGACAAAGATTGAAAGCCGCCCTCTTAAAACAGCCCTAGGGGAATATTTCTTTATTATTGATATTGATAATGAACGGAAAGAATTAGTGGATTTTGCTTACCAAGAGCTTACTACACTTGGTATCACCTTTAAAATTATAGGCAGTTATCCCGTTTTTCAAATTCAGGATTATAGATTGGAGCAGAGATGAGAGAAACAGAAAATCTGAGTCGACACGAGCAGTTAAGGCTGGATTATCTCCATACAAACTATTACTATCTTAACGAACACGAAAAAGAGGAGTATAATTACCTCCGCCAAAAGTCGAAAGGACGGCCAGATACTGCGCAAGAGACATCTAGAAAGGCATCTGCAAAGGCAACTGTGCAGGCTTCTCCAGAGGATTCGAAGACGGACTCATCCGGTTTGTTACCCAAATACCCGGGTAAAGGCTCTCTTAGCAGAAGCCAAAAGAATTCCCGCAATTCTTTAAAGCAAGAAGCGAAAAAATCAACTCAGAAACCTCCGAGAACCTACAAAAAAATTCGTCCTAAGCGCGTGCTGATGTGGCTCCTTATTTTTGTGGTTTTGGTTGTTTCTGGTATGCTCTTTATGTTTTTCAAAGGCTTAAATACAGCGAGACCAGGAAATCTTAAAGCAGCTGATGTTGAATACTTTGATGGGCATGATGCTCGAGATGGGATCAATATTCTTGTTTTAGGGACGGATGGCCGAATTGGAGAAAATTCAACGGAGACTCGGACTGATTCAATTATGGTCTTGAACGTTGGCAATAAAGACCATAAAATGAAGTTGGTCAGCTTTATGCGTGATACCTTGATTCATATTGACGGCGTCAGCAATTCCTACACGGAGCCGACGGATGATGATTATTATGATCAAAAATTGAATTCCGCCTATACTTTTGGTGAACAAGACAATCATCGTGGAGCTGAGGCAGTTCGTCAAGCTTTGAAAGATAACTTCGATATTGACATTAAATACTATGCTCTAGTGGACTTTAACACCTTTGCGACTGCAATTGACACCCTCTTTCCAAATGGTGTATTCATGGATGCTAAATTTTCGACCATTGATGGCGAAAAAGTTACAGAAGTGGAAGTTCCAGATGATTTGAACATGAAAGATGGAGTGGTTCCTACTCAAACCATCAAAGTTGGCCGCCAGCACATGGATGGTCGAACGCTCTTAAACTATGCCCGTTTCCGTAAGGACGATGAGGGTGACTTTGGACGGACACGCCGCCAGCAAGAAGTCTTGACTGCTATCATGCAGCAGATAAAAGACCCTACCAAGCTTTTTACAGGATCTGAAGCATTAGGAAAAGTTTTTGCTTTGACCTCGACCAATGTACCTCAGAGTTTTATTTGGTCACAAGGCTTATCCTTGGTGCTTGATTCACGCAATGGGATAGAGCGCCTCACTGTACCAGAACTAGGCGACTGGACGGATACCTATGACATGTATGGCGGTCAAGGGCTCTTGATTGACTTTGAAGCTTACAAAGAAAGACTGCACCAAATGGGCTTAAGATAGGGCTCTTATGATATAATGGGAAGTGGCAGATTTTGTCTCTTCCCTTTCTTTTTGGAAAATAGCAGAGCAGAAATGTGAACAAATTTTCCAATAGGAAGAAAGAAATAAACATCAAAATCATCTGCGATTTTCTGCCTTAGTATGTTTGCAGTAAGGCGCAGGATGGATTAGAAAGTAAAGAAATGTTAAAAAAGAACGATATTATTGAAGTAGAAATTGTGGATCTCAGTCATGAGGGAGCAGGTGTAGCCAAGGTAGACGGCCGCGTCTTTTTCGTTGAAAATGCCCTGCCAGGTGAAGTGATTCGCATGCGCGTCCTCAAGGTCAATAAAAAAATCGGCTTCGGCCGAGTTGAGGAATTTTTGAAAAAGTCTGACCAGCGCAATGAGCATGTCGATTTGGCCTATCTGCGGACTGGAATTGCTGATTTAGGACACTTGGCATACCCAGCCCAGCTGGCTTTTAAAGGCAAGCAGGTGCAGGACTGCCTTTATAAAATCGCGGGTATTTCGGAAGTGGAAGTGCTGGAGACACTGGGTATGGCTCATCCACTGGCCTACCGCAATAAGGCTCAGGTGCCAGTTCGCCGTGTCAATGGACAGCTGGAAACCGGATTTTTCCGTAAAAATTCCCATGACCTTCTGCCGATTGAGGACTTTTATATTCAGGATCCAGTTATCGATCAAGTTATCGTTTTTGTACGTGACTTGCTGCGTCGTTTCGACCTCAAGCCTTACGATGAAAAGGAAGGGACTGGCCTGATTCGTAATCTGGTTGTTCGCCGTGGTCATTATTCGGGTGAAATTATGGTCATTTTGGTGACCAGTCGGCCTAAGATTTTCCGAGTGGAGCAGCTAATTGAGCGTTTGATAGAGGCCTTCCCAGCAATCAAGTCTATCATGCAAAATATCAACGACCAGCCGGGCAATGCCATTTTCGGTCGGGAATTTCGGACTCTCTACGGTCAAGACTTTATCACTGACAGCATGCTGGGTAAGCAGTTCCAGATTGCTGCGCCAGCCTTTTACCAAGTCAATACTGAGATGGCAGAGAAGCTGTATCAGACGGCCTTTGACTTTGCTGATTTTAAAAAAGAAGATATTGTGCTGGATGCCTACTCGGGTATCGGCACCATAGGTCTGTCGCTGGCTGACCGAGTCCAGCAGGTCTATGGAGTAGAGGTCATTCCTGAGGCCGTGGAAAATAGTCAGCGAAACGCGGAGCTCAACGGCATCACCAACGCCACTTATGTTTGCGCTCCTGCAGAAAAAGCCATCCAAACTTGGCTGGATCAAGGAATCAAGGCGGATGTCATCCTAGTCGATCCGCCGCGCAAGGGCTTGACAGAAAGCTTTATCACTTCTAGTGTCAGCATGGAGCCCCAGCGGATTGTCTATATCTCCTGCAATCCTGCTACTATGGCGCGTGATATCAAACTTTATCAAGAGCTAGGCTACGAACTAAAGAAAGTCCAGCCAGTTGACATCTTTCCGCAGACGCATCATGTTGAAGCAGTATCACTGCTTGTACGAGCTGAGGCATCAGCGAAGTAGAAGTAGATAATTTGCTCATGCTTCGATAGATGTCGTAGAGTGTGATGATACAATAACAGCAAACTGCTGAGTGTGTAAGTTTGCTCGTGAAACCCTAGAAACCTTTTGGCGAAAGTTTTTTAAGTCTTGAATTGTGCACTTAATTTGACAATTCAAGACAAAAGAATAACCATGTCGCCCTACTAACGTCAAGGAGAAATATTTATGCCTAATTTTGCTAAAATAGATAAAAAGTCTGTATATACTACAATCATTGGTTTGTTTCTAATGGCAGTATTGTCTTTGACAAAGATAATACCTGAACTTTCTTTAAAAACAAGGGGTAATTATTTTGGTTTTACTCCCGATAGGAACCGCTGTAGCAACGTTAATTATTGGCGATTTGGTATTTAAGGGTGCGTTCACCAGTCATATTGTTGGAAGAACGGATTCTATGTTATCTTTTGATAAAATGCCACTACTTATGGTTCAAGTAATAATTGCAGCCTTAGGAGAAGAAATCGCATGGCGAGGTTTCTTTCTTGGTAAGTCAATGACAATTCTTCCATTTTGGCTTTGTGCTATTGTGTCGTCTTTATTGTTTGCGGTAGCCCATATTGCTAGTGGAAGTTTTGAACTTGTTAGCTATGATGTTTTGATGATTTTTATTGATAGCATCATCTATTCCGTTATTTATAAAAAGACTAAAAATTGTTTGATTACAACCTTATCGCATATTCTGGCCAATACAACAGGTATTGTTTTTCTAATGTTTCATATGTAAAATATCTACTTAACCCTGGACGTCACTCTAGGATAGAACTAATAACTGTCGCATACATTTCTTGCGTAATATGGTTCATGTAAGTATAGAATAATCTTCTTAAAAAATCTAATTAGTAAAAGCCTTATCTCCAAGGCTTTTTAACTTTCTTAGATAAGCTCCTGCTCACAAACTAGCCCACACCTTGCAATCGTTTTTTTAAAGTGATATACTAGGGCTATGTTTTGAAATCGTTTGCATAAAGTGGCGATGAGTTTATACAGAGACATCTAGGAGAGAAAATATGGAATTATCAGCTATTTACCACAGGCCAGAGTCGGAGTATGCTTATCTTTATAAAGATAAGACAATGCACATTCGCATTCGGACGAAAAGGGGAGATATTGAGAATATTACCTTGCACTATGGAGATCCTTTTATCTTTATGGAGGATCATTATGAGGACAGCAAGGAAATGGTCAAGGTCACCTCCGATGCTTTGTTTGATTATTGGCAGGTGGAGGTTTCAGTTGGTTACGCGCGACTCCAGTATCTCTTTGAGATTAGGGATAAGCAAGGCCAGAGTATCTTATATGGCGATAAGGGTTGTGTTGAAAACACGCTAGAAAACCTTCATTACGAAGGAAATGGTTTTAAAATTCCCTATATCCATGAGATTGATGCTTGTCATGTACCGGACTGGGTAGCAGAGACGGTTTGGTATCAGATTTTCCCAGAACGCTTTGCCAACGGCAATCCTGAGATTTCGCCAGAAGGAGCGCTAGCTTGGGATTCGTCGATTACGCCTAAAAGTGAAGATTTTTTTGGTGGAGATTTACAGGGAATTATTGACCATCTGGATTACTTGCAAGACTTGGGCATTACAGGTCTTTATCTCTGTCCGATTTTTGAATCCCCAAGTAATCATAAGTACAATACGACGGATTATTTCGAAATTGACCGTCATTTTGGAGACAAGGAAACCTTCCGTCAACTGGTGGAGCAAGCCCATCAGCGCGGCATGAAAATCATGCTGGACGCTGTTTTTAACCATATCGGAGATCAATCTCCACAGTGGCAGGATGTCCTCAAAAACGGTCAAGATTCCATTTATAAAGACTGGTTCCATGTTCAAGAGTTCCCAGTGACAAAGGATAAGCTTGCAAATCCAAGAAAGCTTCCTTACCATACCTTTGCCTTTGAGAGCTATATGCCCAAGCTCAATTCAGCAAATCCTCAAGTGAGGGACTATTTGTTGAGCGTTGCGACCTACTGGATTGAAGAGTTTGACATCGATGCTTGGCGGCTGGATGTGGCCAACGAAGTCGACCACCAGTTTTGGCGAGAATTCCGTAAGGCTGTCTTGGCTAAAAAGCCTGACCTTTATATTCTTGGTGAGGTCTGGCACACTTCTCAGCCTTGGCTAAATGGCGATGAATTCCACGCAGTTATGAACTATCCTCTCTCTGATAGTATCAAGGATTATTTCTTGCGTGGGGCTAAGAAGACTAGTCAATTTATCGATGAGATCAATGGCCAGTCCATGTATTATAGACAGCAGATTTCAGAAGTGATGTTCAATCTTTTGGATTCGCACGATACGGAGCGCATTTTGGCAACGGCCAAAGGAGATACCCAGCTTGTTAAGTCTGCCCTTGCCTGCCTCTTTTTACAAAGGGGAACACCGTGTTTCTACTATGGAACCGAGTTAGAATTAGACGGAGGGCCAGATCCAGATTGCCGTCGTGTTATGCCTTGGGAACGTGTTTCCGACAGCAATGAGATGCTCGATTTCATGAAGAGATTGATTCAGCTTCGCAAGAGTGTCTCAGACATTATTCAGCATGGGAAATATAGTCTAGAAGAAATCAAGCCGGATGTGCTAGTTCTAGAATGGAATTATGATGGTCAAAAGGTCCGAGCAATTTTTAACCAATCAGGAGAAAATTATCTTGTAGAGAGTGATTCTGCAACTTTAGCAAGTCATTGCCAAATATCGGACGGGCATCTTCATATCTTACCAAAAGGCTTTGTAATCTTTGCGGAAGTCTTGGAAACTGCTGCAAATTAATTTTTGGAAATCTGACTTAAAGACTTGTCAAAGTTATCCAGCTTTCAAAAAATCCAATCTAAGAGCAATCTATTTAAGAAGAGCAAGTAACTTAGTAGAAAAGAGGAGTTCAGTATGGAATTAGATGATTTTACCCCAAAAGAGCAAGAGCAAATCAAAGAAGGGCTTAGTACAGCCGTCATTAGCGATAAGGAAGCGGCTAAAAAGATTTTGGACCTTGTGCCACAAGAATGGCTGAAGCGAATTCCCTTCCTTGTTAGAGGGCATGCAACGACCAAGACGGTTGAGCGAGTTGCCAAACAATATCCAGAACTTTACGCTGTGGCTAAGCAAGCAGGAGAGCTTCCTGAAAAGGAGCGTGAGGAATTGCGCGCTATCATGACAGCTATTTTTGAAGAAAAGATGAACAAGCACAAGATTAAGTAGATTTACCACTTTATAGCGAGTCTTTTCTTTACGTTGGTATTTGGAGTTAGCTACTCTGTCTTACTCATCAATTCATAAATCAAAGTGACTGCAGTTGATAAAAGTGCGGTCATTTTTTTGCTTAGGGGAATAGCTTCGTTGAGGTGTGTGTTTGTTTTATAAAGTTGTACTTTTAGTTTAGATGTGATTTCAAGAATAAGGAAGTTTCTGTTCAAATTGGCTTTTTTCTTTCTGTTTTTCAGTATTTCTTGATATAATAACAAGAGGAATTATTTGAAGATGAATATGGGAAAAATGTAAAAAGGACGAAAGAATGAAGAATGTAAAAAAGATTATGTTGATGAGTGCCTGCACTTTGGCAATTCTTAGCTTAGCTGCATGTGGGAAGGCACAAAAGCAATCAAACGGCAGTCAAGAGAGTCCAACAGTTGGTCAGACTAGCTCGGAAAAATACCCATGGAAGGCGACTTATTCAAATCTAAATAGTCAAAAAAGTGTCGAAGAAGTTAAGAGTCTGTTGGCTGCTGACTTGGATAAAGACAGTGTCGATAACTTTGTCAATCTAGTCAATGACTACAATGGACTTGTTGGTTCTACTGGATTAAGGGGCGATTTCACTAAATTTACCAAAACAGAATATGATGTGGAAAAAATCAATCCTCTCTGGCAGTCAAAGAAGGGTGATTTTATCGGGACAAATTGCCGGATTAATACTTACACTTTGTTGAAAAATAGCATCGACATCCCTCAAATAGAAAAAGATGACGAACTCTTGTTCATAGATAATGACTCGATTGATAAGGGCAAGCTCTTTGATGCCAAGGATAAGGAAGAATTTAATATCCTGTTTTCAAGAGTCAAGACTGAAGCGACTCAAGATGTAAAAGTCCATGCTAAGAAGATGGAGGAATACTTCAAACAGTTCAAGTTTAGTGAAAAAGCAAGGATGCTTTCTGTCATAGTTCACGACAATCTTGACGGCGATTCTCTCTTTGTGGGCCATGTTGGCGTCTTGGTTCCAGATAAAGACGGCTATCTGTTTGTCGAAAAGCTGACCTTTGAAGAGCCATACCAGGCCATCAAGTTTGCGACCAAGGAAGATGTCTACAAATACTTGCAGACAAAATATAAGGACTACACAGGAGAAGGACTGGCCAAGCCCTTTATCATGGATAATGATAAGTGGGTAGAGGGGAAATAGAATTTCTAGTTAGTTAAGTTTTATGTAAACTCTAGTTAAGGGAAGGACATAAAGATGGATAAAAAACAGACATATTTTTTGATTGCCCTTATTCTTATCGGTTTTCTACTTATGGAATCAAGTATCTATATCATACCCTATATTGAAGGATTGAAAGAATTAGAAATAGCTGTTTTTGTAATTGGAATTCTTACTTTACTAGGTGTCCTCATCTTATTAGCAAAGATTAAGAGGCATAATGATTAAAGAGCAGTACTTACGAATAAAAGATTTAGAAATTATTTTATGGGAATTTATTGCTCATAAAGTAGAGGAATTGTCCGTCTTCAAAGCCTTATCTGAGAATTTGCCCTATTTTAATAGAGAAAAGCTAGATATGGTTGATTCATCGGAAATTCATGATAGCGACGGTCTTACTATTGTAGACTTGCAGCAGAATGGTAGGGAATTGTTTATTCGCTTTGAAATGGACTTTCAACTAATGGACTGGGCATCTGCTAGAAATGACTATGCAGCCTATATCCAAGCGAGTCTTGTTGGAAGTTGTCGAGTTGACTTGAAGGCAAAGATTGTTTTTTCTGGCAAGAATGTAAATGCTCTCGCTAAAGCTCAATTATTGGAATATGGCGAAAGATTGATTTCGGAGTTAGAACTCCACTACCAAGATATTGAAGGTTTTGAACACTATGGATGATGAAACATTCTTAAATGAATAAGCGATAATTGCCTAAATGATCAGTCCCGTGACTAGTATTAGTCGGGATTATAGATAAAATTCTTTTCAATAAAGTTAAAAATATGTCCTTATGGACGAGAAAGGAGTTAGTTATGACAAATGAACTGAACAAAGAAATTTTTATGAGCATGGTTGAACTGCTTACAGAGGACAGCTCTGTCCGTTCTGCTATGGAAGCTTGTCTTGCCTCACCGTGGGATTACTTTGATGAAAATCTTGAAAGGTATGACGATCGTGGGATAGAAGATGACGAAGAGGAAGATACCATTGTTTGGATCGGAATTGCGGATGAGTTAATTGAGAGTGGTGACGCAATTGAACTGGATTGGAATTCAATATTAGAAGACTTCACCTATTTCATGAAAGAATTGGCAGAGCAAAAGAATCTCCCACTGCAAGATGACTGGCTAGATGAAGATGGAGACATTCCATCATGGTGCAAGGTTGTGGATGAAAAATGGGAGGAAGCAGGCTACTGCCTCGGAGCAATGGACATCGACAGTGACAGCTATGTCATCTTTGTCTGCCGCAGGGAGACTTTGGCTGAACTGACTCAATTAGGTCAAAAGGTTGGGTTCCGTTTCGATTTTGCAAAGAATATGTAAAATATCATGCTTAAAAAGGTGAACCAAGCCTGATGATACAAAGGAAGTCTGAGACGGCTGGGGAAATCATCCCGCTGGTTCAGGTTTCCTTTTTGTTTAGTCATAGATGGATGTAGTAGATGAAGCAGATTGCTTCGTCTTTTTTTCTTTTTGTGTTAAGCTAAGATTAGCAAACTGAAAGGGTTCTCGGATGTATCTAGCAGACTTAATGGAAAAGAGTGAAGCGGGGCAGTTTATTGTCCTGTCTTATTTACAGCAGCATTCTACATCCAGTTTGAAGGCCGTCATGTCAGAAACTGGCTTTTCGAAAGCAACCTTGACCAAGTATATTAGCCTGATTAACGACAAGACTGTGGACCATCATGCAGCCTTATCCATCCAGCTTCAAGACGAAACACTCAGTCTGTCTATCGGACCGGATACCAAGGGACGGGACATTCGCAGACTATTTTTGGACAATGCTGTCAAATACCAGATTTTAGACTACCTGCTCTATCATCAGCAGTTTTTAGCCCATCAGTTGGCTCAGGAACTGATGATCAGTGAAGCAACCCTCGGCCGCCATATAGCTGGTCTAAATCAGATTTTATCAGAGTTTGAGCTATCTATCCAAAATGGCCGCTTGAGAGGACCGGAGCACCAGATCCGCTATTTTTATTTCTGCCTCTTTCGCAAGGTCTGGTCCAGCCAAGATTGGGAAAAGGAACTTCAAAAATCAGAGAGAAGGCAGGAAGTTGCCGTCTTAGAAGAGCTCTGTGGAGCCCAACTCTCTCAAGGGCAGCGATTAGACTTGGCTCTTTGGGCACATATCACCCAACAGCGCCTAAGAGTCAATGCCTGTCAATTCCAAAACATTGAGCAGAAGATGCAGGGCTATTTTGAAAATATCTTTTATCAGCGCCTGCATCGCCGAACAAATGATTTCTTTGCTGGCCAGCACATTACACTAAGTCAGGAAGACGGAGAAATGATGATTTTCTTTTCATTTCTGCTTTCCCATCGGATTTTACCCCTGCACACCATGGAGTATATACTGGGCTTTGGAGGTGAAATTGCCAGTCTGATTACGCAACTGATTCAAGAGATGAAGAGTCTGGACTTGCTTGGTGATTATATCGAGGACCAAGTGACCTACGAACTAAGCCAGCTCTGCGCTCGCGTCTTTCTTTTTCGAGGCTATCTCTTGCAAGACAAATACAAGCATGATCTGGAACTTCGCCATCCTTACTTATGGAGCGAAGACGATTATCGACAAGTAGCAGACACTATTTTTAGTAAACTGCCTATTTTCCAGCAGGGAACTTCTCTGGATAAAAAAGTTTTGTGGGAATGGCTCCAGCTGATGGAGTACATCGCTGAAAATGACGGTCAAGTCATCAAGATAGGCATGGACTTGACGGATAGCTTTATCGTTGTTTCTAGGATGACAGCCATTTTAAGACGCTATTTAGAGTACAATCGTTTTATTAGTATTGAATCCTACGACCCAGCCAAAAACTATGACCTCATCATCACCAACAATCCCATTCATCAAACCCAGCAGATTCCCGTCTATTATTTAAAAAATGACTTGGATTTGGAAGATTTGGCTCAAATCCGTCACATGATATTTCACAAAGAAACCTAGAGAAATCTAGGTTTCTTTGTGATTTTCACACAATCTCCTCAAATTTTTTTAAAATTGTAAAAAAATTGATGAACAAGAAAGCGCTTTATTTTATATACTAGTTACTGTAAAGAGGAAATCTCCTCAAGATTTTTACCAGGAGGACAGTACATGTCACAAGAAAAATACATTATGGCCATTGACCAAGGGACTACTAGTTCCCGTGCCATCATCTTTAACAAAAAGGGAGAAAAGGTCAGCTCCAGCCAAAAAGAGTTCACTCAGATTTTCCCTCAAGCTGGTTGGGTTGAGCACAATGCCAATGAAATTTGGAACTCTGTTCAATCAGTTATTGCGGGTGCTTTCATTGAAAGTGGTGTGAAACCAAGTCAAATCGAAGCAATCGGGATTACCAACCAACGTGAAACAACTGTCGTCTGGGATAAGAAAACAGGGCTCCCTATCTACAATGCTATCGTTTGGCAATCACGCCAGACAGCTCCTCTGGCTGAACAGCTGAAAAGCCAAGGCTATGTGGAAAAATTTCATGAAAAGACTGGTTTGATTATTGACGCTTACTTCTCTGCTACCAAGGTTCGCTGGATTTTGGACCATGTTGAGGGAGCACAAGAAAGAGCTGAAAAGGGCGAATTGCTTTTTGGTACTATTGATACCTGGCTGGTTTGGAAATTAACTGACGGCGCGGCTCACGTGACTGACTACTCAAATGCAGCCCGGACCATGCTCTATAATATAAAGGAACTCAAATGGGATGATGAGATTTTGGAAATCCTTAACATTCCAAAGGCTATGCTTCCTGAAGTTCGATCTAACTCAGAAATCTATGGCAAGACTGCTCCATTCCATTTCTACGGCGGAGAAGTACCAATCTCTGGTATGGCTGGTGACCAGCAGGCAGCTCTCTTTGGACAGTTAGCTTTTGAGCCTGGTATGGTCAAGAATACTTATGGAACAGGTTCCTTCATCATCATGAACACTGGTGAAGAGATGCAGTTGTCTGAAAACAACCTCTTGACAACCATCGGCTATGGTATCAACGGCAAAGTTTATTATGCCTTAGAAGGTTCTATCTTCATTGCCGGAAGTGCCATTCAATGGCTACGCGACGGTCTTCGCATGGTTGAAAATTCACCTGAGTCTGAAAAATATGCCCGTGATTCTCACAACAATGACGAAGTCTATGTCGTACCTGCTTTTACAGGTCTGGGAGCTCCATATTGGGATCAAAATGCCCGTGGTTCTGTCTTTGGCTTAACCCGCGGAACCAGCAAAGAAGACTTTATCAAGGCAACTCTTCAATCGATCGCTTATCAAGTGCGTGACATCATCGATACCATGCAAGTGGATGCTCAGACAGCTATCCAAGTCTTGAAGGTGGATGGTGGTGCAGCCATGAATAACTTCCTCATGCAGTTCCAAGCTGACATCTTGGGAATCGATATCGCACGCGCCAAAAATTTGGAAACAACAGCTCTAGGGGCAGCCTTCCTAGCTGGTTTGGCAGTGGGTTACTGGAAAGACTTGGATGAGTTGAAACTCTTGAATGAGACAGGAGAACTCTTTGAGCCATCTATGAACGAATCTCGCAAGGAACAACTCTACAAGGGTTGGAAGAAGGCTGTGAAAGCAACGCAAGTCTTTGCGGAAATCGACGACTAATACTGATTTTCATTTGATGATAAAGTTAGTAGAAGCATGAAACGACTAAGTTAGAAAGTGTGTAATTATGGAATTTTCAAAGAAAACACGTGAATTATCGATTAAAAAAATGCAGGAACGTACCTTGGACCTCCTGATTATTGGTGGTGGGATTACTGGTGCTGGTGTAGCCTTGCAAGCAGCAGCTAGCGGACTGGAGACCGGTCTGATTGAAATGCAGGACTTTGCAGAAGGGACTTCTAGCCGTTCTACAAAACTAGTCCACGGTGGCCTTCGTTACCTCAAGCAATTCGACGTAGAGGTAGTTTCAGATACAGTTTCTGAGCGTGCTGTGGTACAGCAAATTGCCCCTCATATTCCAAAACCAGATCCTATGCTGCTGCCTGTCTACGAAGAAGTGGGTGCTACTTTCAGCCTCTTCCGTCTCAAAGTGGCTATGGACCTCTACGACCTCTTGGCTGGTGTTAACAACACTCCTGCTGCCAACAAGGTCTTGAGCAAGGAAGAAGTCCTAGAACGGGAACCCGAACTCAAGAAGGAAGGCTTGGTCGGTGGCGGTGTCTATCTTGACTTCCGCAACAACGACGCTCGTCTCGTAATTGAAAATATCAAACGCGCCAACCAAGACGGCGCCCTGATTGCCAACCATGTCAAGGCAGAAGGCTTTCTCTTTGATGAAGCTGGCAAGATTACAGGCGTTGTTGCGCGTGACCTCTTGACAGATGAAGTCTTTGAAATCAAGGCTCGCCTAGTTATCAACACAACTGGACCTTGGAGCGACAAGGTGCGCAATCTGTCAAATGACGGTGAGCAATATTCACAAATGCGTCCAACTAAAGGTGTTCACTTGGTTGTTGACTCGAGCAAGATCAAGGTTTCTCAGCCAGTCTACTTTGATACAGGCTTGGGAGACGGCAGGATGGTCTTTGTTCTTCCACGTGAAAATAAAACCTACTTTGGTACGACTGACACTGACTACACTGGCGACCTAGAGCATCCAAAAGTAACACAAGAAGATGTGGATTACCTCTTGGGTATTGTCAATAATCGCTTCCCAGAAGCAAACATCACGATTGACGACATCGAAAGCAGCTGGGCAGGTCTGCGTCCTCTGATTGCAGGAAACAGCGCTTCTGACTACAACGGTGGAAACAATGGTACGATCAGCGATGAAAGCTTCAATAGCTTGATTGCGACTGTTGAAAGCTATCTGGCTAAAGAAAAATCTCGTGAGGATGTTGAAGCGGCTGTTACCAAACTTGAAAGCAGCACGTCTGAAAAACACTTGGATCCATCTGCCGTATCTCGTGGCTCTAGTTTGGACCGTGATAACAATGGCCTCTTGACCCTTGCTGGTGGTAAGATTACGGACTATCGTAAGATGGCGGAAGGAGCCATGGAGCGCGTGGTTGATATCCTCAAAGCAGAATTTGACCGTAGCTTTAAACTCATCAACTCTAAGACCTACCCTGTTTCAGGTGGGGAACTCAATCCAGCAAATGTGGATTCCGAAATCGAAGCTTTTGCTCAACTTGGTGTCTCACGCGGTTTAGACAGCAAAGAAGCTTTCTATCTTGCAAACCTTTACGGCTCCAATGCTCCTAAAGTCTTTGCTCTCGCTCACAGCATCGAGCAAGCGCCAGGTCTCAGCTTGGCAGATACCTTGTCACTCCATTATGCGATGCGTAACGAATTGGCTCTGAGCCCAGTTGACTTCCTCCTTCGCCGGACAAATCACATGCTCTTTATGCGTGATAGTTTAGATGCGATTGTAGAGCCAGTTTTGGATGAAATGGAACGTTTCTACGACTGGACAGAAGAAGAAAAAGCAGCTTATCAAAATGATCTAGAAGCTGCCCTTGCAAATAACGATTTAGCAGAATTGAAAAAATAGAGAATAGAAGAAGAGGTGACGGACCAGTTTTCCTGTCTAGCCTCCCCTTCTTTTAAATGGAGTAATATAGATGATGAAAGAAATATTTGGTGAATTTTTAGGAACCCTGCTCTTGCTCCTTTTGGGAAATGGTGTCGTTGCAGGTGTAGTTCTTCCCAAAACGAAGAGCCACAACTCTGGTTGGATTGTGATTACCATGGGATGGGGGATTGCCGTTGCCATCGCTGCTTTTGTATCTGGCAACCTTGGCCCAGCCCATCTGAACCCAGCCCTAACCATCGGAGTAGCTCTCAAAGGTGATTTGCCTTGGGCATCTGTTCTTCCGTATATCCTTGCTCAGTTTGCAGGTGCTATGGTCGGTCAGTTCTTAGTCTTCCTACAGTTCAAGCCTCACTATTTGGCTGAAGAAAATCCAGCTAATATCCTTGGGACATTCAGCACTGGACCAGCTATCAAAGATACCTTCTCTAACCTGATTAGCGAAATTCTTGGAACTTTTGTCCTCGTACTGACTATCTTCGCTCTAGGACTTTATGAATTGCAAGCAGGCCTTGGCACATTTGCAGTTGGAACCTTGATTATCGGGATTGGTCTCTCACTTGGTGGAACGACTGGTTATGCCCTCAATCCTGCTCGTGACCTAGGACCTCGCATCATGCACAGCCTCCTTCCGATTCCCAAAAAAGGAAATGGTGATTGGGGTTATGCTTGGATTCCAGTTGTCGGACCAATCATTGGTGCCGTCCTTGCAGTAGCAGTCTTCTCCCTATTTTAGACTAAAATAAAGCAATACTCTTCTCTGAGACTCATATAAGCTTAGAGAAGAGTATTTTTGTATAGATTTTCCAATTTCATCGAAGACCTTGCTAAATCAATTTAAAATAAGAGGAAAAGAGCCAGTAAAGACGATATTTGGCAGCGGATTTATGCTATAATTGACAGTATAAATGATCTAAAGGAGTTATGATGAATCAAACTGTTCAATATTTACAAGAATTAACGGCTATCCCTTCCCCAACAGGCTTTACGGCTGAGGTGGCAGACTATTTGGTAAAAACGCTGGAAGGATTGGGCTATAAGCCTGTCCGAACCAATAAAGGCGGAGTTCATGTCGTGGTGAAGGGCGAAAATGATGTCCAACATCGGGTCGTGACGGCCCATGTGGATACTCTGGGAGCTATCGTGCGTGCGGTCAAGCCAGACGGTCGCCTCAAGCTGGATCGGATTGGCGGTTTTCCTTGGAACATGATTGAAGGCGAAAACTGTCTAGTCCATGTGGCCAGCAATGGTAAGACCGTCAATGGGACTATCTTAGTTCACCAAACTTCCTGCCATGTCTATAAGGATGCTGGGACGGTTGAGCGAACTCAGGACAATATGGAAGTCCGTTTGGACGAAAAGGTGACGAGTGAGAAAGAAACGCGTGATTTAGGAATCGAAGTCGGTGATTTTATTTCCTTTGATCCGCGTACCACGGTTACTGAGTCAGGCTTTATCAAGTCCCGCTTTCTGGATGATAAGGTCAGCGCAGCTATTTTGCTCAATCTTTTGCGCGTTTATAAAGAGGAAGCTATTCAGCTGCCAGTGACGACTCATTTTGCTTTCAGTGTCTTTGAAGAGGTCGGTCACGGGGCAAATTCCAGCCTACCGGCGCAAGCGGTGGAGTATCTAGCGGTTGATATGGGCGCAATGGGTGACGACCAGCAGACAGATGAGTACACAGTTTCCATATGTGTTAAGGATGCATCAGGACCTTATCACTATGCTTTTCGCCAGCATTTGGTAAATTTAGCTAAGGAGCAGGAGATTCCTTACAAACTGGACATCTATCCATTTTACGGATCGGACGCCTCTGCAGCCATGAGCGCAGGAGCAGAAGTCAAGCACGCTTTGCTAGGCGCTGGTATTGAATCCAGTCACTCTTACGAGCGCACGCATATTGATTCAGTAGTCGCGACAGAGCGCATGGTGGACGCTTATCTGAGAAGTGGCTTGGTGGAGTAATAGCAGGGCATCTAGTCCTGAATAAAAGGCAGCAATCTGAGTATCCTATGGAAATCAGAATGGCTGTTCTTGTTCAATCGGTTAAGTCTTCGTAGATGCTGAAAGATATTTGGAAAGTTATGATGTTTAGGTATTTGAAGAAATTCTTTCTGTGTTTGCTTTTTACAATTATAAGTGCTCTGGTCTTAATATTTACTTATCATCAAATCTGCCTGACTAAAGAGCAGAAATTGCTTGATAAACCCGTAGGGCGCCTGGTTCAAGTAGACGGCAAGAATATGAATGTCTATGTAACTGGTCAGGGAGAGTCAACGCTGGTCTTTTTAGCGGGCGGTGGCACAACGTCCCCTATTCTTGACTTTAAGAGCCTCTATTCTAAATTGGAAAAAGATTATCGGGTTGTTATTGTTGAACGCTTAGGCTATGGCTTCAGTGATGACAGCCAAGGGGATAGCAGAGATATTGACACGGTACTTGCCCAGACGAAGCAGGCTTTACAAAAGGCTGAAATCACAGGCCCATATACTTTGGTAGCACACTCTATGGCTGGGCTAGAAGCGCTTCATTGGGTTGCAACATATCCTGAAGAAGTCCAAGGCATTATCGGACTAGATATGGCCTTGCCAAGTTCTTACACTGATTTGAGCCTCTATCCCTTGGCTTATAAAGGCTTACAAATGGCTGCTAATTTAGGCTTAAGTCGGGTATTTTATGATGTTGACAAGCAAGTTCCCGCTCTTGCGGTGGGGGATTTGACAGCAGAAGAAAAGCAAGTGTACAAGGCTCTTTTCTATCGTCGTCCATTGGCAAATGCTGTTTATGAAGAGGTCACTCAGGTTAAGCAAAATGCTGAGCTGGTTTCGAAGGAAAAGCTTCCTGAACGACCGATCTTGCTCTTTTCTTCAAATGGCCAAGGGACTGGCTACAGTCAGGAAGAATGGCAGAGCTTCCAGAAGGATTTTGCAGCGCAGCATCCACAGACAGATCTGATTCTACTGGACTACCCTCACTATGTGCATGATTATGCCAGTGATGAGTTGTCTGAAAAAATAAAGCAGTTTCTAAAATAATAAGGATTCTACAGGGCTTAAAATACTAGAAAAACGAGAGGGAATTTTCCCCTCTCGTTTTTGAATATACAGATTATTTGACAGACCAGACACTGACTGACTTTTCCTCTACTGGAAATTCTCCCCAGCCTTCTTCGTCAATCGTCACGATTTGAGAGCTCTTGTCCAGAGAATCGCTGAATTCTCTGCCAGCCCATTCTGAACCGACCAGCATACGTTTGCTGCTGGCTTGGTCATTGCTGATAACAACAGCGATTGGCTGACCACCGTCCTTGCCTTGACGAGTCCAGCCAATACAGTTGGCATCGTCAAAGTAGTCAGTCTGCTCGCCGTAAGCTAGATTGAGACGGACATCCAAGAGCTTGTCCAGCACTTCTTGGAAGCTCTCTTGGGCAAATTCCCCACTAATACCATAGTAGTCACCATAAAAGACGCAAGGCAGTCCTTCATCTCGTAGCAGGATGAGAGCATAGGCTGCTGGCTTGAACCATTCTTCGACAGTGGACTCCAGAGCTTGTCCTCGCTGGGTGTCATGATTGTCCACGAAGGTCACAGCTGACTCAGGATGATTTTTTGCTAAAGTATGGTCAAAAATCGTCCGTAGGTCAAAGTCTGCTCCAGCTCGGCTGGCGTCAAAGAAATTTTGGTGAAGTTTGACATCGACGAGGTCAAAGCGATAGTCAATGCTTTCTAGATAGTCGTTATTAGCCTTCTCATCACCATTCCAAAATTCTCCAAAGACATAGAAATCTTCACCGTATTTTGCAGTTATGTCGCGGATAAAGTTTCCCATAAAGAAGGAGTCGATGTGCTTGATAGCATCCAAACGAAATCCTTGAATGCCAGTTGTTTCGATAAACCAGTGGGCCCAGTCGTAGAGATTTTGGATGACTTCTGGATGCTTGAAGTCAATATCGGCATACATGAGATAGTCATAGTTTCCGTTTTCATTGTCCACCAGCTCATCATCCGCCCAGCCTTTATTGTCTCCTTGGATAAGGAAAATACCTGACTTGTTGTTTTTGGCATCATAGTCCGTACCAGTGAAGTGGTACCAATGCCATTCAAAATCATTGTAGGTCTTTTTACGGCCTGGGAAGGTAAACTTGGTCCAGCCTTTGATTTCGAAAGGTTCTGACAAGACCTTGGTTCGGTCGTTCGGATCCACTTCAACGACAGTAAATCGCTCTTTGTAATCTGCAGCAGCTTTGTGGTTAAGAACTACATCAGCCATGGGTTCAATGCCATTGGCTTTGAGAGTTTGGATCGCCTTTAGGTAGTCTTCTTTAAAGCCATATTTAGTGCGGACAGTTCCTTTTTGGTCAAACTCACCTAGGTCGAAGAGATCATAAACTCCGTAGCCGACATCATTGGAGCTCGTTGCCTTAAAAGCTGGTGGCATCCAAATTTTGCGAATGCCTTTTGATGCTAGGTGAGGAGCATCCTCCGCCAAGCGATTCCAATGTTGTCCATCATTTGGTAAGTACCATTCAAAATATTGCATTAATGTTTGATTTTCCATACGAGATACCTCAGATTCTTAGGATGGGTCTATTTTACCAAAAGAAGAATGATTGCACAAACGTTTGTGCAAATTAATCTGATATTTTTGGATAATAAGCCAAAACTAGTATTGAAATCGAAACGCTTACATAGTATAATGGACAGGTAATAAACTTAAAAAGGAAAGGGGTTCTTTATGAAAAAGAAAGGACTAATGAGGTTACTCTTATCAGTCTTGCTATTTGCTCCTTTGGCATTAGGCCAGGTTGTTCAAGCCGACGAGGCGAGTCAGGCGAATGTCGAAAGCAAGGAGATTCTTCATACAGAAGCTGTTGCAAAGCCTTCTGAGCCTGTCTCTTCAGTCCAGCAGCCAGCGGTTCTAGAGGTTGAAAGCAAGGAATCGTCGGATTCTGCAAGGCCAGAAAAGCAAGAAGGAGAGTTGGTCACTGCAGAAAAACCAGATGCGAGACCTGAAAGAGCTGCTTCGTCACTGGAGTCTCCGCCTTTAGCTTGGGCTCAAGATGCTAGCTTGGTGTCTTCTCCTGTGCCTGCTACTGCCAAAGGCCAAGACCTGTCTGCTTATACGGGGAGTCTTTCAAATCCAGCTTTAGCTGATAAGGAACTGACCCTGCAGGAAGCAGTCGATGAGCTACTGAAATGGGCAGCTGTCAATGAATCTCAGTTAGGTACCAGTGCCCAAGATAGGGTAAATCTAGCTAAGAGCATGGGAATGATTGACAAAGAGGCTGATTTGACAGCTCGTGTACAAGGAAGCAATCTGCAGACTATGTATGCAGTTGCCAAGCGCCTGCATGATGCCTATCGTGCCGAAAAGAAAGCACCGCTCTTTTTGAATGGTCGGGCGCAGCCAATTTTTCCATACAGCAGTGGAGCTAAGGAAGATAAAGACTATTCGTATGAGAAAAGTGATATCGTCCGTTTTCCTGTTTATGTTGAGACAGATCATGATACGGATGGAGACGGAAAGCGTGACCTCGTCAAGGCTATCGTACAACTTCCGAAAGCAGTAGCCCAAGGTGATTTTAAGGCTTCGACAATTTTAGAAGCTCGTCCTTACGTCGCAGGGACTTTGGATGAAAACTATGTAACCTTGGAAAGTCTCAATCTGCCGACAAACGGTTCTTATGACATGAAGAGTTTGCACAATAAGCCTGCTAAGCGCCAACCGGTGTCTAGCATGAGCAGTATTGATGCGGCGAAGAAGGCCAAAGCTTCAGATTGGTACTATTATAGCCCTTATGAAGGGATTTATGATTACGAGAATTTGAACTGGTATGATTACTTCCTAGTGCGCGGCTATGCCTTTGTTTCCAGTGCTGGTCTGGGTACTAAGGGTTCAGAAGGCTTCAATACAACTGGATCTAATTTGGAAGTAGAAGCCTTTAAAAATATTGTCGAATGGGTCAACGGTAAACGGACGGCCTACACGGACAGAACCAGCAATATTGAAATCAAGGCTGACTGGGCCAATGGCAAGGTCGGCATGACTGGCCTATCTTGGGCCGGTACGACAACTTTCGGTGTGGCAACAACGGGTGTAGAAGGCCTGAGAACCATCGTTCCAGCCGCAGGAATTGCTAGCTGGTATGATTATTTTAATAGTCAAGGAACAGCCTACAGCAATCCGCCATACAGCGATCTGTCTTGGCTGTCACTCTACGTTTCTACTCGGATGCTTGATCAAGACGATTGGGCTTCAATCTGGAACAAGTATGCTGACTACATCAATCAGCTAAACAAGGACCAAAAAGCTCACGGTCGCAATTATAGCCAAGTTTGGCGGGAACGCGATTATACTCTAAATTCAGGAAAGATAAAGACTAGTGCCCTGCTGGTACATGGCTTAAATGATGACAATGTCAAAACCAAACAGTTTGAGCTTATGTATGATGTCTTGAAAAAAGCGGGACAAAATGTAAAACTCTATCTCCACCAAGGAGACCATGTCCATCCAGCAGCTATCTCTCGAGGGTATGGTATCAAGGCCAACAATCAAGATTTCTACGACTTGCTCAATACTTGGTTCTCTCATTATCTTTACGATGTCAAGAACGATGTTAGCAAGCTTCCTGCTGTTTTGGCACAAAATAACTACGATCCAAATAAATGGACGAGCTATGACAATTGGAAAAGTAATAATCGTTTGATTTTGACAGCTAAGTCCAAACGTCTAGAAGAAACCATTTCCAGTGACTATGCGGCTGCTGGGATTGACACTAGCAAGCGAGATGAAACTGTCAGTCAAGGATCTTCTAAGGCTAACATGACCTTTATGACAGAAGTCAAAGAAGATACGACTATCAAAGGCCATATTCCAGTTCACTTTAAGGCCGCTTTGGCCAAGGGCAGTGGCAGAAATCTGCAGGTCAATGCGCTCTTGGTAGATGTATCAGACCAAGAGTTTGATGTTGTTGGAAAAGGTGATACTAGCGATGACAGTAAGGCTGGTGACTTCTGGATGGGTAGCAATCTCAGCAATCTGGATGTTAAAAATTTTGCGACAACCAAAACTAAATACAAGGTCATTGCTAAGGGCTGGCTAAACTTAGCCAATCCAGAATCAGACTATACACCGTCTAGCTCAGAAAAGAGCATTAAGCCAAAAGTCGGCCAATTCCATGATTATACCATGTATTTGCAGCCGAATCTTTACACGGTGAAAAAAGGTCACAAGCTAGCTCTGGTCTTCAATACTTATGACCCTAGCGACTTGACGATTAAGCGTCAGTATGCAGTGACTTTCAAGACGGATTCCATTAGTGCGCTCGTACCAACTGTGGAAGCTAGTCGTTCTCAAAAAGCTGATTATGTAGCAAGTGCTCTCGATACGGAATATGCTAACTTACCTGAAATTATTGGTGAAAAGCTAGTTGCACCAGAAATAAGAGAAGTTCCAGAATATATCTTTGATAGACAGGTGCCGCAACAAGAAGCTCCATCAGTCGATTCAAAGGTTGGACGTAAAGAACATGAGAAAGGCGCGACGGACCCTGTGCAGCAATTAGGTAGTCGGAAAGTGGTGCCTCAGGTGCAGCAATTGGCTAGTCAACCAGAAGCGTCTCAAGTGGAGCAGGTAGCCGTTCAACAAGCTCCAGCTTCCTTGCCAAAAACTGGTAGCCATTCAGAAAAAGGAATGTTCTATCTAGGCTCGGTGCTTCTTGTCAGCACATTGGGCATGTCTAGCCTCGTGAAGAAATATTCTCATCGTTAGTCATTACAAGAAAAAAGCAGCCAAACATGCCTGACTAGGTAAAGATTGGCTGCTTTTGCCTTATCGTCTTTCAGCTGGCCTTGGCCTGCAAGTCAGAAGTGCCAGCAAACAGAGAGGTAGAAAGAATGAAACAGTATATTCAAGATATTTTTGACCAAAGTATGGCGATTGAAAGTTTTACCCATACTAGTTCTGAGCGGAAGATTGAAGCCTTTCTTCAGGAGCGGATAGGGGAGATTCCTTATTTTCAGGAGCATCCAGAACAGTTTGGCTACTATCAGATTCCGAATGATTTTTATAACCGTAGTGTCAACTGGGCTCTGGTCAAGCGAGATACAGCTGACACCGTGATTCTTTTTCATCATCATGATACAGTAGACATTGAGGACTTTGGCAGTCTCAAAGTCTGGGCTTTTGATAATCAGTCCCTGAAAGAAAAATTGCCCTCCATTTCTTCAGATTCAGATCTTTTAGCGGATATTTCGTCGGACAAATGGCAGTTTGGTCGGGGCTCTTGCGACATGAAGGCGGCTCTAGCCTTGCAGCTGGGAGTGGTGGAAAGATACAGTCAAAGACAGTCTGGTCAGGTCAATTTGCTCTATCTGTCTGTCGGGGATGAGGAATCCTATTCTCAAGGCATGCGGGCAGCAACAGCCCTGCTTGCTAAATTGAAGGAGCGCTTCCAACTTCATTATCTTCTGGCCGTGGATTCTGAGCCTTTTGAGAGCCAGTCAGCGGAGGAAAAGGTGCTTCATATAGGAACAGTCGGCAAGTTGATGCCAGTTGTCGTGACTCAGGGCATCCTTTCTCACATGAAAGAGCCACTCAAGGGGATCAATGCCCTGTCCTTGCTAGCCAAGGTTGCTGAAAAAATTGACCTTAATCCGGCTCTGTCTGACATGGCCTACGGAGAACGTTCGCCTTTGCCATCTTGGTCCTATCTGCGCGATTTGAAGGAAAATTATGATGTGTCAACTGTGCTGCGTGCAGCAGGCTATTTCAGCGTCCTTTATCTAGAAAAAAGTCCAAGTGAGCTGCTGGCGACCATAAAGAATCTCAGTCAGGAAGCAGTGGATGGCTTTTATCAAAACTATTGCCAGCTTCAGAACGTCTATCAAGAAAATAAGGTTATCCCAAAACCGCGCGTGCTGACCTATCAGGAATTACTGCAAGAATGCCAAGAAAAAATCGGTTTTGAAGAAACTTTGCAGCAGATTTATGAAGAAGCCCAGCAAGCCTTGCAAGAAGGCGCATCCTATCAGGAAATCAGCATTCAAAATATCCAGAAGTTTTTAGATTTCTACGACCGTAAGGAAGCTTTGGTTGTCTTAGCGATCGCGCCGCCTTACTATCCATCTATGAATTGTCGCCGTCTGTCGAACAGTCCGATTAGGATTAATAAGGTCGTTCAACTCTATCGAGATTATCTGGACAAGGAAGCTGGTTGTCAGCTCCAAGTGGACGAATTCTTCATGGGAATCTGTGACCTTAGTTACTGTGCCTTAGAGAAGCCTGCTGCTGAATACCAGGACCTGATTGCCAGTATGCCTGTGCCTGAGAATCTCTACCACCTGGATTTCCCAGAGATTGCGGCCAATCATATCCCTGGCATCAATCTTGGACCATGGGGCAAGGACTTGCATCAGCTGACCGAGCGTGTTTATGAGCAGGACATGCTGGAAACCATTCCCAATTTCTTGCTCTATCTGCTGGAGAATGCTCAATCTTTCAAAGTATAAAGGATGGTTCTGCCTTGTTTAAAAGCAAAATCCGAACTTTTTCGCTAGTTTCTAGACAAATGACTTTTAGGATAGTATAATAACCTCAAAACATAGCAAAGGAGATTCCCATGATTGAATTTAGAGATGTTACAAAAGACTATGATGGCAAGCTGGCGCTTAACCACCTGAACCTGACCTTGGAAAGCGGTGAGATTGTCGGTCTCATCGGTCATAATGGAGCGGGTAAGTCAACAACCATTAAATCCTTGGTCAGTGTCATCAATCCGACACAGGGGCAAATTTTTGTGGACGGTAAGGAGCTATCCACTAATCGTCTAGAAATCAAGAAAAAAATCGGCTATGTAGCTGATTCTCCTGACCTTTTCTTGCGCCTGACAGCCAATGAATTCTGGGAGCTAGTGGCGACTTCCTACGATATGACCACGGCAGAAGTAGAAGCTCGTTTGGGTGAACTGCTGGCTATCTTTGACTTTGCTAGTCATCGATATGAAGTGATTGAGTCGTTTTCACACGGTATGCGGCAGAAGGTCTTTGTCATTGGTGCCCTTTTGTCTGATCCAGATATCTGGGTCTTGGATGAGCCTTTGACGGGCTTGGATCCTCAGGCAGCTTTTGATCTAAAGCAGATGATGCGTGAGCATGCTGACAAGGGCAATACAGTTCTGTTTTCAACTCATGTTTTAGAAGTGGCTGAGCAGCTATGCGATAAGATTGCCATTCTCAAAAAAGGAGAGCTAATATTCTACGGAACGGTTGAAGACTTAAAAGCCCAGCATCCAGACCAGTCCCTCGAAACCATCTATCTAGGTCTGGCTGGCCGCAGAGAAGAGGTGAGTCCAGATGCGCTTTAATGCCATTAAAAAATTGGTTGATATCAATATTCTTTATGCGATTCAAGCTTCGCAGTTGCAGCAATACCGCAAGAAGCAGGAAAAGAATCCAGAAGTTAAGGTCAATGTCTCTCAGAAGACCATTCGCATGTACTTGATTTTGGGCTTTGTCTACCTAGTTTTTTTTGGTATCATGAGTGCCTTCAATCACATGGTAGGAAATCCAGGCCTTTTTGCCAATATGGTCTCCGTATTTGCTATATTTTCCATGTCGCAGGGCTTCTTGGTTTTCTACAATGTCTTTTATGAAAGCAAGGATTTGCAGTCCTATCGGCCCTATGCCTTTAGTGAATCAGAAATCATTGTCGGAAAGAGCATCTCGGTAGTTCTGACCCTCTTGATTGCGATTCTGCCCATGTACAGCTATTTCATCGTTCTTGGTCTTCAAGGCGGAAATCCTTTAGTCGGTCTTCCTATGGCCTTGGTTTCGATTGTCATTTTAAGCTCGGTTATAACCTTTGTCATTTTGATTTTGGTGCATTTTATCACCAAGACAGCCTTCTTTAGAAAGTATAAGACCATCCTATCCAATGTGATTCTGGGTCTAGTTTCCCTAGGCTCGGTAGGTCTCTATATCTTTATCAATCAGATGAACAGCCGTAGTATTGCAAGCAATACAATGGTTACACCTTACTTCCCGCCAGTTGTAGCCTTTTACGATTTTATTATTAATCCTTTTAGTTTGACTGCGATTTTAGGAATTTTAGCTTGGCTTGCCGTGGCGGTTCTGCTCTTTTTGGTGGTCAAGTTCAAGGTCATACCAGAATTTTATGAAGCAGCCTTGATGACAGGAGCAGCAGGAGGCAAACGCGAGCGTGTGCGCGATATCAATATGGACGAGGCCAAGAATTTTAAGAAGTTCGTCTGGCGCTACCACATTCGGCTGCTGAGTGAAGGTTCGGTCATTTTACAGGCTCTCTTCATGTCGGCGCTGATACCTTACATTATCATTTTTAGTATGGTCATGGGGGCGATCAATGCAGGTCTGGATGTTAGCCCGTTCTTGATTCCACGATTTTTACTTCCGCTTATCTTCCTAGCTATGTTTATCGCTACCCTCAATTCGGGTGGGAATAATCTGACCTCTATTGGTTTATCCTTGGAGCGGGAAAATTTTGATTATCTAAAGGTTTTGCCTTTTGAGCTCAGAAAATACGTTCGTCTCAAATTTTGGTATCTCTTTGCTATTCAGTCCATTCTACCAGTGATTCTTCTTTTGGTGACCAGTCTTATCTTCCATGTTCATCCGGTGACTTTTCTGGTTATGCTGCTGGTTTGGTTTATTGCCAGTCTAGCTTGGAGCGCTTGGGGCTATCATCGGGATTATAAGCATTTGGTGACCAACTGGTCCAATGTCAACGAGCTTATGACTCGGGATAACAGTATGGGTAAGACCTTATTAGGACTAGCCTTTACTATTGGAGTGATTATCGTGATTGGTCTTCTCTATGTGATTTCATTCTCCCTGCCTCTCACGGTTCTCTATCTCCTTTCAGTTCTGCTGATTGTGATTTCTGGACTTGTTTCTTATCTGATCTATCGCTACTATATGAAAAAACTTGATAGCGAAATTGCTAGTTTCAATTCGTAAATAACAATAATAAAAAGAGGCAGGGACAAAAGTCCTAGCCTCTCAATTGTCTTTGGATTGTCGAGCAAGACGCAGTGGTTGAGTGGGCTCTATTACGCTGATTTCATCAGCTTTTACAGCCCTACTCAACTGTGCGGAGGTGGGACGACGAAATCGAATTCTAACGAATTACTGATTTCTGTCCCACTCTCTTTTAGTTGCGATTTATTCTATAGTTTTTTGTTAGCTGATATTTATCCTTTTAGGAACGCCAATTAATCAGTACATACATCAAGCTGGAGCCAAACATATCCGCCAAGGCGTGCATGAGAAAGAAAGGCAGGAGGTTCTTGACCTTGTACTTGTAAAGGAAATAGTAAAAGAGTCCGTAGACCACTCCGATAACCAAGGCCCACAGCATGCCCTGATAGGTGTGGAAAGAAATCCGAATGATGGTAGAGTAGGCCAGTGCCCACCACTTATACTTATCCTTGACAGAGGTCATGAGGCCCAGAAAGAATAATTCTTCATAGAAGCCATTGAGCAGTGCATAGAGGATGGTCATTGGTGTCAGATCAGCAAATTTCCGGAAGATTTCTAGCAAATCTATATAAGACCAGAGGTTTGGATCAAAGTAATTATACTCGCCACTCAGTGTCATCACGATGTCGCCAAAGAATCCTACTGCTACAAAAATCAGAGGTGTCCAGAGCAGAACCGACCAAGTCAGGCGGATGGGAAGCTGCTTAAAGTCAAAGCGCCGCAACAGAAGATAGAGAATGGTCAAGACCAGCATCAGGAGCTGAAGACTGAAATTGCTAGAAAAGGCTACGCCTTCGCTAGCTGTATTGCTGACCGTTTCAGTAGCTGCAGTCGTCGCTGTTGTTGAAAAACTAGCTAGGTAAAGCTCAGTTGATCGGTAGATGAACTGACCAAACATGAGCAGAGTAATCACAAGAATATCGAACCATTTCAGCTCTTTCAGAGGCTGCGATGGGCGGATTTTTGATAAAATAGTCATTCGTTTTCCTTCCATAACTGGCAGATTCATTTGCCAGAGATCATCTTTTCTATCCTTATCTTAGCAAAATAAGCTTAAATTTTTATTATTTTCAAAGTTCCTGCTTTTGAGAGGTGGTTTTCGCAGATCAGTTGTAGGCTTAGTTGAAGAGCTGCATTATATCATAGAGAAGAGGCTGGGACAAAAGTCCTAGCCTCTCAATTTTCTTTGGATTGTCGAGCAAGATGCAGTAGTTGAGTGGGCTCTACTAGGCTGATTTCATCAGCTTTTACAGTCCTACTCAACTGTACGGAGGTGAGACGACGAAATCGAATTCTAACGAATTACCGATTTCTGTCCCACTCTCACATGAAATAAACAATAGCCAAGTACTGGAGAGCAGAGGCAGCTAGGATGAAGAGATGCCAAATCATGTGGAAGTAGGGCTTCTTTTTAGCATAAAAACCAGCGCCGACTGTGTAACAAAGACCGCCTGCTAGCATCAGTCCCCAAAATATTGGCCCAGTCTGTCCGATAATTTGCGGGATGATAAAGATCACCAGCCAACCCATAATTAGATAAAGGGCCAGACTGAATTTCTCATTGACTTTTTTTGCAAAGATTTTGTAGAGAATGCCGAAGATAGTCGTGCCCCACTGAATCGTGATAATCAGATAGCCCCGCCAGTCATTCATGAGCGAAAGGACGACGGGAGTATAGCTACCCGCGATGGCAATGTAGATCATGGAGTGATCAATAATCCGCAGGATATATTTGTGGGTCGAGCCATAGGACATGGAGTGGTAAATAGTGGAGGAGAGAAACATGAGGAAAAGGCTGATGACAAAGATCGAAGTACCGATAGCAGAGACTAGGCCATGCCCTTCATAGCTGTAAACGGCAGAAATCGGAAGGAGAATCAGCATCAAAACAGCTCCGACGGCATGGGTAACAGCATTGGCAATTTCCTCTCCAAAAGAGAGCTTTTTACTGAGTTTAAGCGCGTAGTTCATCGTTATTTTCCTCCTTTTTGGGCACTTGGATAAAGGCTAGGGTTTGCTGGTAGAGCTTGACGGTCTGACAGGCACTGGCAATGATGGGCGTCACTTCAAGTTTCTGTCCATTCATGTAATCTACAAAGTCATTGTAAAGCTTTTCAGACTGGGTTTGGGCATTCAGCATATCCAAAGTAGTTGCAATATCCTGAATAGAAAAAACAGTTTTTAAGCTTGTAATGGCAATCAAACGGGCAACTTGTTGGCGATTGTATTTTTTCTTTAAGGGTTTATCAAGATAGGCATGTTTAACATAGTTATTGATCATTGATGCGGTCAGTCCCTTGTCCGAAGCGGTGAAAGCAGGCTTGCAGACGTTATTGACATAGAGCAGGACTTGGTCCAAATATAGATCAAGATCAGGCAATTCATCCCATCTTGGAAAAAGAATTGTTGTTTCCAAATTTCAATCTCTCTTATATCTAGTCTTGATAACTAGATAATATCATTTTTAAAAAATAAAGTCAAGAAGAAATCCAATTAGTCAAAAATTTGCTATAATCATGAGTAAGGAAAACAGGAAAAATGGACTCAGGATCCAAGATGAGAAAGGAAAAATATGAAAATTTTAATTCCGACTGCTAAAGAAATGAATGAGGAACAGAGTTCGCTGGGGCGCTCCCAGTTGACGCCTAAAAGCGCAATCATAATAGAAGAGTTGTTGCAATTCTCAGCCAAGGAGCTGGAAAAATTATACAAAATCAGTCCGCAAATGGCTGAAATAGAATACCAGCGGATTCAAAATCTGAGCAAGAATGAAGCAGAGACTTATCCAGCATTGTACTTATTTGACGGGCTCATGTATCGTAATATCAAGCGAAAAGATTGGACACAAGAGGAGAAATCCTACATTCAAGAGCATTTGCTGTTAACGTCTAGTCTATATGGGGTCATTCCTGCCCTTAGTCCGATTGCTCCCCATCGGCTGGACTTTTTGGTGGGGCTGAAGCCAAATGGTCAAACGCTGAAAAAATTTTGGCGGGAAGATTATACTAAAATGGTAGCGGATGAAGATATGCTGCTTTCGCTCTTGTCTAGTGAGTTTGAGGATGTTTTTGACAAAGCGGTCAGAGAGAAGATGCTTCGTTTTAAATTCTTAGAGGAAAAGGCTGGCAAACTCAAAAGTCATTCTACCATTTCCAAAAAGGCTCGTGGGCAGTTACTGACTGCTTTGATGGAAACCCAAGTCGATAATCTTGAGCAAATAAAACAGCTCTCTTTTGCTGGTTTTGCTTATCGAGCAGATCTTTCAGATGATAAAGAATTAGTTTTTGTAAAAGAAGAATAAGAAAAGGAGGCTGGGACAAAAGTTCGACCTCAAATATGGAAAGCGAACAAAACTAGTTTTCTGGTAATCAGAATTCTGCTTTGTTCGCTTTTCGCATTTAATTATAGATTTGAAGGGCTTAATAATTAAGATTTTTAAAAATTGAAATATTTTTGTCCCAAACTCTTTTTTGTAGCAAAGAGACTATTGTCCCAGACTCTTTTACTCTATTATTTAGACTTACCAAAAGAAAAATTAACTTAACAGGTATTCTACTGCAACTTTTAATACATTCATTAACTACATTAGAAATAAGAGAAAGGCAATTCGAAACAGAGACAGGGCGAGCAAATGAAGGGGATAAAACCAGTAAAATACTTTTCCAATATTGGCCCCTTTTTGACCGTTGTAGAAAGAGGTCACGAGGAGAAACAGAAGACAAGTGGCAGCCAGATCAGCCAGACCATCATAGGAGAAATTGAAGGCCAAAATTAGGATTTGCACACTGTTCAGTGCCAAGACACCGCCAATTTTTCGGAAGATTGGGTCTTTAATCTTTGCAAAGGAATAGATACCAAAAACTCCTCCCGTCAGTCCGCCGTCAGCGATAATGGACAGAGTAAAACAGAGTAGAATAATTAGAACTTTTCTCCAGGTTGCTGTTTGCTGATCACTGTAATAAAGAGCACAGAACCCCAAAAAGAGAGTAACAACCGTATTTTGCATGATAAAGCCAAGACCAGTAACCCAGCCCATCAGAGAGAAAGGGATGATACTGATAAGAGCCAGCAGCCCCAATCGTCTCATATACTTGCTCACATCATGACTGTGCCGATAGCCTTCCGCAATACAAAAGGCAAAGACTGGAAAAGCCAGGCGGCCTATTATGTGCATACTATTGGCCAGCCAGTTAGGAGAGAGAATATTCATATTGGTAGCCAGTGGAAAAGATACCCAGGCGATATGGTCAATCAGCATGGCAAGCATAGCAAACAGTTTCAAACTGCTATTGTCAATCATTTTTTTCATAGGATACTCCTTTTTCCTTTCCTATGATAAAAGAAAGAGGTTCTTCTTTCCATTTCTCTAGCTTACATTTCTCTCATTTTTCTTACAATTTTGTAAGTTGGAATTTCACCTTTTTACCTCTTCGATGAATACTTCTGATTTTTTCTTGACAAATAAGACTGAACGAGGCTGGGACAAAAAGATTTTGATTTTTAGACAAAAAAGTGAACAAGACAGAATTCTGAGTGTCAGATAACTCCGTTTTGTTCGCTTTTTATATTTAAGGTTAGACTTTTGTCCCAGATTCTTTTACATAGTCTGATAATTGCTTTTGATTCTGCAATTCGATAAATTTTTCAGGATAGGTCTGACGAACCTTTTGATAGAGATTTTTAGTCTCTTTTGTCCGACCATCCCAAAGGATCCAGCGGATAAATTCCCAATCCAGTCTTTCGGTACAGCCAGATGCCATACTCTCTCGTACTTGATTGCGATATTTTAGATAGCGTTTGAAGGCGCGATAGAGGCAGTTCAAGCGAGAAAAGTTCATAAAGATAATCTGATCAGCCTGAGCCATTCTTTCCTCAAAGTAGGCAAAAGGGTAGTTGCCATCAATGACCCAGGATTGTTCTAGCTTGAGGTAATCCGCTAAATCATCCTTGACTTGGTCTTGACTACGAGTCTGCCAGTTTTCTTCAAACCGAATCGTGTCCAGATGAAGGACGGGAATATGGTGGAAGTGGCCTAACTGCTGGGCCAAGGTTGACTTGCCAGAGCCGGAGTAGCCGATGATAGCAATCTTCATATAAATTCTCCTTTATAATGAACAACAAAAAAAGCTCCGTGGAGCTCCTTTGTATGCGCGATGCATTATTTAGCAAGTTTAGCTGAAAGACGTGCTTTATCGCGGCTTGCTTTGTTTTTGTGGATCAAACCTTTTGTTTCTGCTTTATCGATAGCTGAGCTAGCAGCACGGAAAAGTTCTTCAGACGGGTTTGCTTCAAATGCTTTGATTGCAGTACGCATAGCTGATTTTTGAGCTGAGTTTTTTTCGTTTTGTTTAACGTTCAATTCAGCGCGTTTGATAGCTGACTTAATGTTTGCCAAGTTATTCACCTCCATTGAAAATACTAACTATCTAATTATATATGAAAAGTTGTGATTTGACAAGTCTAAATTATTTTTTTAGATAGATTTCATCAATTTCATGATTTTTAGCCTTATGCAAAATCACTTCGGCCCTGTTACGTGTTGGCTCGATATAGTCTATCAGATTTACCAGATTGATTGTTTCCCAGATATTATGGGCAAGTGCCATGACTTCTTCTTCGGGCTGGGTTGTAAAGCGATGGTAGTAGTTGTCCGTGTCGTGCTTGGCTAGTGCCAATAATTTTTTAAAGCGATCCAGATACCAAGACTCGATATTTTTGACTTCGGCATCTACATAGATAGAGAAGTCGAAGAAGTCAGTCATATAAAGGCGTTCATTTTGCGGATTTTGGAAAACGTTGATACCTTCTACGATGACAAAGTCAGCTGCCTTAATTTCCTGCTTTTCATTTGGGACAATATCATAAATTTCGTGCGAGTAGACAGGAATTTTATAGTTTTGACCATTTTTGATGCGGTCTAAGAAATCCAGCAAAAGTTCCATATTATAGCTTTCAGGGAAGCCCTTGCGATTTAAAATGTCTGATTCAATCAAAGTTTTATTGGGATAGAGGAAGCCATCGGTCGTCACCAATTCAACGGTTGCATTTGTGAAAGTTCGTGACAGAAGGATTTGCAGCAGGCGACTAATCGTTGATTTTCCAACGGCAACACTACCAGAAACTCCGATAATAAAAGGTTGTCTTTTACTTTCTTTTTGCAGAAAAATACCTTTTGAAAAGGCGAGATCCTCTTTGGAACGTTTGTAAATTTGGATAAGATTGGTCAGAGGCAGATAGACGTCCGTTACATCCTGCAGGCTGATTTCGTCATTGAAACTCTTGATAGAATTGAGTTCGGACTCGGTGAGCGGTGGATTTTTTTTACGGTGCAGATTCTGCCAAGTGTGGCGGCTGATTTTTTCAAAATGAAGAAATTCGTTGGTCATAAGTTACTCCTATATGATGGATTTTAGTATAACATACTTTTTGAGAAATGAGAACGATTTACAAATCTAGAAAATTTATGATAAAATGGTTTTATGACTAAAATGTATTTTGCAGAAAATCCGGATGCCAAACATGACATTCATGAATTGAAAGTGGAACTATTAGGACAACAGATGACCTTTTTAACGGATGCTGGTGTCTTTAGCAAAAAAATGATTGATTATGGCAGTCGAGTTTTGTTGTCTGCCTTGGAATTTAACAAAAAAGAAACATTGCTGGATGTCGGTTGCGGTTATGGAACACTGGGCTTGACTCTGGCTAAAGCGCAAGGGTTGGAGGTCACTCTCGTGGATATCAATCAGCGAGCGCTCGATTTGGCTAGAAAAAATGCGGATGCGAACCAAGTATCTGCAGATATTTTTCAGTCCAATATTTATGAACATGTGACCGGACAATTTCATCATATTATCAGCAATCCACCGATTCGGGCCGGTAAGCAGGTGGTGCATGAAGTTATTTCAGGTAGCTATGAACACTTGTTAGCGGATGGGGATTTGACGATTGTTATCCAAAAGAAACAAGGAGCTCCCAGTGCTAAAGCTAAGATGGAAGAAGTGTTTGGCAACTGCGAGACTCTCAAGAAGGATAAAGGCTATTATATCCTAAGGAGTGTGAAATAAAGATGCGGGCAGTTGATATTATTCAAAAGAAGCGAGATGGACTAGAATTGTCCAGTCAGGAGATTGAATGGCTGATTGAAGGGTATGTAGCTGGAACAGTGCCAGATTACCAGATGTCAGCCTTTGCTATGGCTGTTTACTTTAAAGGAATGACTACTAGAGAAATTTCTGATTTGACCATGGCCATGGTGGGGACAGGCCAGCAGTTTGATTTGTCAGCCATTTCAGGGATTAAGGTCGACAAGCATTCGACTGGTGGAGTGGGAGATAAGGTTACCTTAATCTTAGCTCCTCTAGTAGCTAGTTTTGGAGTACCCGTTGCTAAGATGAGCGGACGAGGCTTGGGGCATACGGGTGGTACCATAGACAAGCTCGAGTCTGTCAAAGGCTACCAGGTAGAGCGCAGTCAGGAAGACTTCATCAAGCAGGTTCAGGATATTGGTGTATCCGTCATCGGTCAGTCAGACCAGCTGGTCAAGGCAGACAAGCTTCTCTATGCCCTGCGTGATGTGACGGCTACAGTTGATACGATTCCTTTGATTGCCAGCTCGGTTATGAGCAAGAAAATCGCCGCTGGTGCAGACAGCATTTTGCTAGATGTGACCGTTGGTGAGGGTGCCTTTATGAAAAATCTAGAGGATGCCCGTGTCCTAGCCCGTACTATGGTAGACTTGGGTAAGGCAGTCGGACGCAGAACGGTTGCAGTTATTACGGATATGAGTCAGCCTTTAGGTACTAGCATTGGCAATCGTTTGGAAATCTTAGAAGCACTGGAAATTCTTCAAGGACAAGGACGCGAGGATATTACGGACTTTATCTGTGAGCTCGCTCAAATCATGCTTGATTTGGCTAATGTCGAGAAATCAGTTTCTGAAATCAGAGAACATTTGACAAACGGAGCAGCTTTGAAAAAATTTGAAGAGATGATTGCGGCTCAAGGTGGTGACCTAGAGGACTTGTATCGACCATCCCAAGCGGCTTATGTGGCCGAAGTGAGAGCAGAGCAATCTGGTCGTATCACAGAGCTTCCAGCCATGGAATTTGGTTTGTTTGTAATGAGGTTAGGCGCAGGACGAGCAGTCAAATCTGACGAACTAGATTATGAAACTGGAATAGTGTTCGAAAAGAAGGTTGGAGAAACAGTCGAAATTGGGGAAATTGTTGCAAAAATATACGCAAATGAAAAAATTTCTCAAGAACTAGTTACAGAATTCCAAAAAAATGTTAAAATAGGTAGTGAAAGCGTTGCAGCAAGCGAAATTATCGAAATTATCGCTTAATTCTAGGAGAATCAAACATGAAACTAAACAAATACATTGATCATACGCTTTTGAAACCTGATGCAAGCCAGGAGCAGATTGAAACCTTAATTGAGGAAGCAAAGAAATACGACTTTGCGAGTGTCTGTGTCAATCCGACTTGGGTAAGTTTTGCTGCACAATCACTGAAAGGGACAGATGTTAAGGTCTGTACGGTCATTGGTTTTCCTCTGGGAGCGAATACTCCGGAGCTCAAGGCTTTTGAAACGAGTGATGCCATCCGAAACGGAGCGAATGAAATCGATATGGTCATCAATATCGGTGCGCTAAAGTCTCAAAATTTTGACTTAGTCGAAAAAGATATTCGGGCTGTTGTCGAAGCTGCCAAAGGAACCTTGGTTAAGGTCATTATTGAAACCTGCCTCTTGACAGATGATGAGAAAGTGAAAGCTTGCCAAATTGCTCAGAAAGCTGGTGCGGATTTTGTCAAGACATCTACAGGCTTTTCAACCGGCGGTGCAACCGTTAGGGATGTAGCTTTGATGCGCAAGACAGTCGGGCCAGATATGGGAGTCAAGGCTTCCGGTGGTGCTCGTTCTTACGAAGATGCTCTAGCCTTTATAGAGGCTGGTGCTACTCGCATTGGAGCATCCTCTGGTGTGGCAATTATGGAGGGAGACGTGGCCGATGGCGACTACTGAGTTGATTGATTTAGCTGTCGAAACCACAAAGAATGCCTATGTCCCTTATTCCCATTTCCCTGTCGGAGCTGTTTTAGTAGCCAAAAATGGGGCAGTCTTCACAGGTGTCAATGTCGAAAATGCTAGTTTTGGCTTGACCAATTGTGCAGAACGAACGGCCATTTTTAAGGCTGTTTCTGAAGGCTTTGTAGACTTTGAGGAATTAATTGTTTACGGAGAAACGGAAAAACCGATCTCCCCGTGTGGTGCCTGCCGCCAAGTAATGGCAGAGTTTTTTAATCAGGATTTACCAGTGACCTTGGTCGCTAAAGATAAATCGACGGTCGTGATGACGGTCAAGGAGTTACTTCCATACTCTTTTACAGACTTAACTTGAGTCTGTTGCTGGTCAACTGACCAAAATTAAACTCGCAACTAAGTTGCACATCTTATATAGGAGGTTCAGAAATGAACAAGAAACAATGGCTAGGTCTTGGTCTAGTGTCTATCGCGGCAATCGGACTTGCTGCATGTGGGAATCGCGCGTCTAAATCAGATAGCTCTGATGCTAAAACTGATTTAAAAGCTGCTATCGTAACTGATACTGGTGGTGTAGATGATAAATCATTTAACCAGTCAGCTTGGGAAGGTATCCAAGCTTGGGGTAAAGAAAACGGTCTGTCTAAAGACAATGGCTACACTTACTACCAATCTAACGATGAGTCACAATACGCGAACAACCTAAACCAAGCTGCTACGGATGGTTATAACCTAGTATTTGGTATCGGTTTTGCCCTTCGTAATGCCGTTGAATCTGCAGCAAAAGACAATGCAGAGATTAACTACGTTATCGTCGATGATGTGATTGAAGGTCAAAAGAACGTTACTTCAGCTGTCTTTGCGGATAATGAAGCTGCTTACCTTGCAGGTGTTGCAGCTGCAAAAACTACTAAGACAAAACAAGTTGGTTTCGTAGGTGGTATAGAAAGCGCAGTTATCACACGTTTTGAAAAAGGTTTTGAAGCCGGTGTGAAATCAGTTGACCCATCTATCAAGATTCAAGTAGACTATGCTGGCTCATTCGGTGATGCTGCTAAAGGTAAGACAATTGCTGCTGCTCAATATGCTGCAGGTGCAGATGTGGTTTACCAAGTTGCTGGTGGAACTGGTGCAGGTGTCTTCTCTGAAGCAAAAGACTTGAACGAGAAGAAAAATGAAGATGAAAAAGTTTGGGTACTTGGTGTTGACCGTGACCAAACTGAAGAAGGTAAATACAAGTCTAAGGATGGTAAAGAGTCTAACTTTGTTTTGGCATCAAGCTTGAAACAAGTTGGTAAGACTGTCAAAGACATCGCTAATCAAACTGCTAAAGGTAAATTCCCAGGTGGTAAAACAGTAACCTTTGGTTTGAAAGACGGCGGTGTTGATTTGACAACAACTAATCTTTCTGAAGATGCTAAAAAAGCTGTTGAAGAAGTGAAAGCTAAAATCCTTGACGGTAGCATCACAGTTCCTGATAAATAATTGAATGCTGAGCGATCCGACCTACTTGGGTCGCTCATTTTTCAATTCTGACGCCTTTACATCGATTAGGCCTACTAGGATACGAGTCCGAGGAGGTTTGATCGACATAAAATGAAATTCTGGAAAGGAAAGAGCCATGACACATGAAAATGTCATTGAAATGCGAGAAATTACCAAAATTTTTGGTGAATTTGTAGCCAATGATAAAATCAATTTGCAACTCCGAAAAGGTGAAATTCACGCCCTTTTAGGAGAAAATGGTGCCGGGAAATCAACCTTGATGAATATGTTGGCCGGCCTGCTTGAGCCGACTAGTGGTGAGATTGTAGTCAATGGAAAGCCTGTTAAGCTGGACTCTCCATCAAAGGCAGCCTCACTTGGTATCGGAATGGTGCATCAGCACTTTATGCTCGTGGAAGCCTTCACTGTTGCTGAAAATATCATCCTCGGAAGTGAGCTTACAAAAAATGGTATCTTAGACTTGAAACGCGCTACGCAAGAAATTAAGCGTTTGTCTAAGAAATATGGCTTGTCGGTTGATCCATCTGCCAAGATTGAGGACATTTCGGTCGGAGCTCAACAGCGTGTTGAGATTTTAAAGACACTTTACCGTGGCGCAGACATTCTCATCTTTGACGAACCGACGGCTGTTTTGACGCCAGCTGAGATTGATGAATTGATGAAAATTATGAAAAACTTGGTCAAGGAAGGTAAGTCTATCATTCTCATTACCCATAAGCTGGATGAAATTCGTGCAGTTTCTGACCGCGTAACGGTTATTCGTCGCGGAAAATCCATTGAAACGGTTGAAATTGCGGGTGCAACCAACCAAGATTTGGCTGAAATGATGGTAGGACGTGCCGTTTCCTTTAAGACTGAGAAAAAGCCGGCTAATCCACAAGAAACGGTCCTTTCAATCAAGAATCTTGTTGTTGAAGAAAATCGTGGTGTTCCAGCTGTTAAAGGACTTTCTCTGGATGTTCGTGCAGGTGAGATTGTTGGGATTGCAGGAATTGATGGAAATGGTCAGACTGAGTTGATTCAAGCCATTACAGGACTTAGAAAAGTAAGCTCAGGCGATATTTTGATTAAGAACGAGTCTGTGATCGGTAAGAAACCACGTCAGATTACTGAGATGAAGGTCAGTCACGTACCTGAAGACCGCCATCGTGATGGTTTGGTGCTGGAGATGTCCATTTCTGAAAATATCGCTTTGCAGACCTACTATAAGGAGCCGCTCAGCAAAAACGGCATCTTGAACTACAATAATATTTACTCTTACGCGTGCAATCTGATGAACGAGTTTGACGTGCGGGCAGCTAGCGAGTATGTACCTGCTTCAGCTCTCTCAGGAGGAAACCAGCAGAAGGCTATCATTGCTCGGGAAGTGGATCGTGATCCAGATTTGTTGATTGTTAGCCAGCCAACTCGTGGACTTGATGTCGGAGCAATTGAGTACATCCATAAACGCTTGATTGAGGAGCGTACTCAGGGCAAGGCAGTTCTTGTTGTCAGCTTTGAGCTAGATGAAATACTCAATCTTTCTGACAGAATCGCCGTTATCCATGATGGCAAGATTCAAGGAATTGTGACTCCAGAGAATACCAATAAGCAAGAACTTGGTATTCTCATGGCTGGTGGTAAGATTTAGAAGGGAGATTCAAATGTCTAAAAAAACACAGCAGATCGCAGTTCCCTTAATCTCAGTTCTTTTAGGGATTTTATTGGGAGCGATTGTCATGGCTATCTTTGGCTATGATGCCATCTGGGGATATGAATCCCTCTTTAAAACGGCATTCGGTTCTTTGAGAAGTTTGGGTGAAATTTCTCGGGCGATGGGACCTCTAGTTCTCATTGGTTTGGGTTTTGCCGTTGCTAGTCGGGCCGGATTTTTCAATGTCGGACTTCCGGGCCAAGCCTTGGCTGGCTGGATTCTAGCTGGTTGGTTTGCCCTTTCCTTCCCTGACTTACCTCGTCCACTGATGTTGCTAGCAACTGTAGTGATTGCAGCAGTAGCTGGTGGGATTATTGGTGCTATTCCAGGGGTTCTGCGTGCCTATTTAGGAACGAGTGAAGTCATCGTTACCATTATGATGAACTATATCGTCCTCTTCGTTGGAAATGCTTTTATACGCAGTTTTCCAAAGGCTGTAATGCAAAGTGTTGACTCTAGTAAACGTGTCGGTGCTAATGCGATTTATCAAACAGAATGGTTGAGAAGTCTGACAGCCAACTCTCGGATGAATATCGGTATTTTCTTTGCCTTGATTGCAGTCGTACTAATCTGGTATATGTTGAAGAAAACAACGCTTGGTTTTGAAATCCGTGCTGTAGGTCTTAACCCAAATGCATCTGAGTATGCAGGTATGTCTTCTAAACGAACCATTATCTTGTCCATGATTATTTCTGGCGCTCTTGCAGGACTTGGAGGAGTAGTAGAAGGACTTGGAACTTATCAGAATGTCTTTGTTCAAGGAAGTTCCTTGAGTGTTGGTTTCAATGGTATGGCGGTAAGTCTCTTGGCTGCCAACTCTCCAATTGGAATCCTCTTTGCAGCCTTCCTCTTTGCGGTTCTGAGTGTTGGTGCACCAGGTATGAACGTGGCTCAGATTCCGACAGAATTGGTCAATATTGTAACAGCTTCTATCATCTTCTTTGTCAGCGCCCATTACCTGATTGAGCGTTTGACTGGTAAGGCAATCTTTGAATTGTTTAAAAATAATAAGCAAGAAGCTGACAAAGTGAAGGGAGGAAACTAGGATGAGTATTGTAACGATATTAGGTTTATTGGTATCATCTATGCTGATTTATGCGGCTCCCTTGATTTTTACAAGTATTGGTGGAGCTTATTCAGAGCATGCTGGAGTCGTTAACGTCGGCTTGGAAGGTATCATGGTAATGGGAGCATTTACAGGCGTTCTCTTTAACCTGACTTTCGAAAGTAGTTTTGGCAGCTTGACTCCATGGCTCTCCTTGATTGCTGCTGGTTTAGTCGGAGTGCTCTTCTCCCTTATCCATGCTGTAGCAACCATTAACTTCCGCGCAGACCACGTTGTCAGTGGTACGGTTCTAAACTTGCTAGCACCAGCCTTGGCAGTCTTTCTTGTAAAAGCTATCTATAACAAGGGACAAACAGACAATATTCAGCGTTCATTTGGTAAATTTGATTTTCCTATTTTGTCTGATATTCCAGTCATAGGAGAAATTTTCTTCAAACACACAAGTTTGATGGGATATTTGGCCGTTGCCTTCTCTTTCCTCGCTTGGTTTATCATGTTTAAGACAAAATTCGGACTTCGTCTTCGCTCAGTCGGAGAGCATCCGCAGGCAGCAGATACACTTGGAATCAATGTTTACCTCATGCGTTATTGCGGTGTCATGATTTCTGGTTTGCTCGGCGGTATTGGTGGAGCTATTTATGCCCAGTCAATCTCTGTTAACTTTGCTGTGACTACTATCGTAGGTCCAGGTTTCATCGCTTTGGCAGCCATGATTTTTGGTAAATGGAGTCCTATCGGCGCTATGTTGGCAAGTCTCTTCTTTGGAGCTTCTCAAAGTTTGGCCGTAATCGGAAACCAGTTGCCTCTTCTTTCAAAAGTGCCAACAGTTTATCTGCAAATTGCGCCATATGTCTTGACGATTGTGGTTCTTGCAGCCTTCTTTGGTAAAGCTGTTGCTCCGAAAGCAGACGGTATCAACTATATCAAGTCTAAATAACCTTTTACGAGGCTGGGACAAAAGTCCTAGCCTCTCAATTGTCTTTGGATTGTCGAGCAAGACGCAGTGGTTGAGTGGGCTCTACTACGCTGATTTCATCAGCTTTTACAGCCCTACTCAACTGCGCGGAGGTGGGACGACGAAATCGAATTCTAACGAATTACCGATTTCTGTCCCACTCTCGTTTTTTGTGATTAGAAGAAGTTGCTATCGGAAATAGAAAAAGCCTGCTTCGTCTGAAGCAAGCTTTCTAAGATTAATTTGTAGCGATTTCGTTTAATAGATCTTCTGCAGTAGTAGTTGGGTTCACTCGAACACGATTGAGTGAGAGTAATCCGTCTGCAAGTGAAGCAAGACCGTGGTTGGTCGTCAATCCCATCTTGTAGCCCAAACTTTCAGCAATCTGCAAGGTCGCATCACTATAACGACCAGATGGGTAGGCAACAGTTGTCGTCTTCTGTGATAGATTGTCATCTAAAAAGGCTTTAGAATCAGCTAGTTCAAGGTTTTGTTGAGCAACAGTAGCAGTTGAAAGATCAGGGTGGTTGACAGTGTGATCTTCAAAGGACATACCCTTTTCCTTCATTTCCTTTATCTCATCTAGCGTCAGCATATCTTCACGGCCAGCTTGGACAAAGCCAGTGATGACATTATTGGTAGCCTTCATCTGATATTTTTGCAGTAGCGGGAAGGCATTGGTGTAAAAGTCTTTCAAACTGTCATCAAAGGTTAGCCAGACCACTTTTTTATTTTTAGGTAGAACATTCTCTGTCAAAGCTTTGTAAGCTTCGTCTGGGGTTAACGTATAATAACCAGCTTCTTTCAGAGCTTGCAAATGACTTTCAAAGGTGGTTGGATCTACAATCAAACCAGCATTGGCTGCCTCAGAGGGATCCATTACATGGATCGCATGGTACATCAAAATTGGAATCTTAACAGGTTCGTCCTGTTTTACCCATTTAATTTTTGAAGTTTCTTCATTTGTCGCACTAGTGTCAGGCTTGGAGCTGGATTGCACCGTCTGGTTGCCTGCAGAGGATTGTTTGCTAGGAGAGAACTGAGTCTTCCAAAGATAGATTCCTCCCACGATTAGGGCAAGGAGCAAGAAAAGATTGATAATAGAAAAAAGGAATGCCTTTTTCTTAGCTTTATGTCTTTGCATGCGTCTTCCAATGTGTTTATCGGTCATGGTATCTCCTTTTAATCTCATGAGTTTAAAATTTTTACTTACATTATAACAAATATACAAATAGATTTGTAGGAATTTCTATATATTTTTGTTATAATGTTTTTTATATAAGAAATATTCAAGGAGTCCCTCATGTCTATTAAAATTGCTTTACTTGGTTTTGGAACAGTTGCTAGTGGTGTTCCTTTCTTACTGAAAGAGAACGGAGAAAAGATTGTTCAGGCTGCCCATTCTGAGATTGAAGTCGCAAAAGTATTGGTCAAGGATGATGCTGAAAAAGAACGTCTTTTGGTAGCTGGAAATGACTACAACTTTGTGACCAATGTGGATGAAATCTTAAATGACGGCGAAATTGCGATTGTAGTGGAGCTGATGGGACGGATTGAACCAGCTAAAACCTTTATCACACGTGCACTTGAAGCAGGTAAGCATGTGGTGACAGCCAACAAAGACTTGCTGGCAGTTCATGGTTCTGAATTGTTAGACATTGCTAAGAAAAATGGCGTTGCTCTCTACTATGAAGCTGCTGTTGCCGGCGGTATTCCAATTTTGCGCACCTTGGTTAATTCATTGGCATCTGACAAGATTACTCGCGTTTTGGGTGTGGTCAATGGAACATCTAACTTCATGATGACCAAGATGGTAGAAGAAGGTTGGTCTTACGAGGATGCTCTTGCGGAAGCGCAACGTTTAGGATTTGCTGAAAGCGACCCGACTAACGACGTTGATGGAATTGACGCAGCTTATAAAATGGTCATCCTCAGTCAATTTGCTTTCGGTATGAACATCAAGTTTGAAGATGTCGGTCACCAAGGCATTCGTAACATCACGCCAGAAGACGTCGCAGTTGCTCAGGACTTAGGCTATGTGGTGAAATTGGTTGGCTCAATTGAGGAAACACCATCAGGAATCGCTGCGGAAGTAACACCGACTTTCTTGCCAAAAGCGCATCCGCTAGCTAGCGTAAACGGAGTAATGAATGCGGTCTTTGTCGAGTCAATCGGTATTGGAGAATCCATGTATTACGGTCCAGGTGCAGGTCAAAAGCCAACTGCGACCAGTGTCGTTGCAGATATCGTCCGTATTGTCCGTCGCTTAAATGAAGGCACGATTGGCAAAGCTTTCAATGAATTTAGCCGCGAGCTTGTCTTGGCTAAGCCTGAGGATGTTAAGAGCAACTATTATTTCTCTATCTTGGCTCCAGATGCCAAGGGTCAAGTCTTGCATTTGGCTGAAATCTTCAATGCTGAGGAAGTTTCCTTCAAGCAAATTCTGCAAGAAGGTACGGATGGTGAAACAGCTCGTGTAGTCATCATCACGCATGCTGTCAGCAAGACTCAGCTAGAAAATGTCGTTGCCAAGCTCCGTGAGGTACCAGAGTTCGAATTGCTCAATACCTTTAAAGTATTAGGAGAATAAGATGAAAATTATTGTACCAGCAACCAGTGCCAATATCGGACCTGGTTTTGACTCAGTTGGTGTCGCAGTCTCCAAATATTTAGAAATCGAAGTCTTGGAAGAAAGTCAGGAGTGGGTTATTGAGCATGACCTAAATCCTCGAATTCCGACTGATAAACGTAATTTGCTAATCAAGATTGCCCTGCAATTAGCCCCAGACCTTCAGCCTCATCGCTTAAAAATGACCAGCGATGTTCCTTTGGCTCGTGGTCTTGGCTCTTCTAGCTCCGTTATTGTTGCTGGGATTGAACTGGCCAATCAGTTAGCAAATCTGAACTTATCGGATCATGAAAAGCTAAAAATTGCGACAAAAATCGAAGGCCATCCTGACAATGTGGCACCAGCAATTTATGGGAATCTAGTGGTAGCAAGCTCTTTCCAAAATCAAGTTTCAGCTGTTGTGTCAGATTTTCCAGAGGCTAGCTTCATCGCTTTCATTCCCAATTATGAGTTGAGAACAGTTGAAAGTCGCCGTGTCTTGCCCAACCGCCTTTCATACAAGGAAGCTGTTGCCGCAAGTTCCGTAGCCAATGTCGCTGTTGCCGCGCTTTTAAAGGGCGATATGAAAACAGCTGGTCGTGCTATCGAATCTGATCGTTTCCATGAGAGATATCGTCAGCCGCTTATCAAAGAATTTTCTGACATCAAATTCTTGGCCAGAAAACAGGGTGCCTTTGCGACTTATATCTCTGGAGCTGGGCCGACTGTTATGGTTTTGGCTCCGAAAGACAGGGCTGAGCAGATTTATCAGCAAATCAAGGAACAAGGTTTTGATGGGGAAGTCTTCCAGTTGCAAGTCGATACTCAGGGTGTAAGAGTAGAAAAATAAAGAAAGTTTGAGGATGACGACCTTGTGGACGCAGTGTTGGTCTACAATCTTCGTTCTCCTCTTTCTTTTTGCTTTGAAAAAGAAACTTAATTTCCCTCAGTCTATCGTAAATATCATTTAATTTTGATATAATAGAGTGTAATTTGTAAAGAAGAGAGTAAGTCATGCAAAACCTAGAAAAATTTTCTGCGGAATTAGAAGGGATCGACATCCGTTTCAATGAACCTTTGAGTCAATACACTTATACGAAGGTAGGCGGAGCTGCCGATTTCTTAGTTTTTCCACGCAACCGTTATGAATTGGCTCGGATTGTCAAGTTGGCCAATCGTGAAAATATTCCTTGGTTGGTGCTTGGGAATTCAAGTAACATTATCGTTCGAGATGGCGGTATTCGAGGCTTTGTCATCATGTTTGACAAGCTAAATAATGTAGCAGTAGATGGCTATACGATTGAGGCAGAAGCCGGTGCCAATCTAACTCAGACTACTCGTATTGCCCTGCATCATAGTTTAACTGGCTTTGAATTTGCTTGTGGCATCCCGGGTAGTGTCGGCGGAGCTGTCTTTATGAATGCTGGCGCTTATGGCGGTGAAATCGGTCATGTGCTCGTTTCCTGCAAGGTCTTGACACCTGAAGGCGAAATTAAAACCTTGGATGCGCGTGATATGCGCTTTGGCTATCGTCATTCACTTATTCAAGAAACTGGCGACATTGTGATTTCGGCTAAGTTTGGTCTGGCACCAGGTGTCCACCAAAACATTCGTCAGGAAATGGAACGTCTGACCTATCTGCGTGAGCTTAAGCAGCCTCTGGAATACCCATCTTGCGGGTCGGTCTTTAAGCGTCCTCTGGGACATTTTGCTGGTCAGCTCATCAGTGAAGCTGGTCTAAAAGGCTACCGAATCGGTGGTGTAGAAGTTTCAGAAAAGCATGCTGGTTTCATGATTAATGTCGATCATGGTACAGCTAGCGATTATGAAAAGTTGATTGCTCATGTCATTAAAACCGTTAAAGAGCATTCAGGTGTCACTCTGGAACGAGAAGTTAGAATTATTGGAGAAGCATAAGAGTCCGATATGCAATTGTCCAAGTCTTTGGGATAGCCAATATCCATGTGTCATTAGTAAAGGGGGTGAAAGCCTATCGATATCGCAAGTATGCAGGGCCATAGTAGCCCTCGAGAGGTTTTTTTGGTCTGACAGAACCAAAAATCTGTTAATACATGGAAAAGAAGGAATTTATGCCAATTGAAAAAACCAATTATTGAGTTCAAAAACGTTTCGAAGGTTTTTGAAGACAGTAACACCGTCGTTCTCAAAGATATCAACTTTGAATTAGAAGAAGGAAAATTTTATACGCTTCTAGGGGCTTCTGGCTCTGGGAAGTCAACTATCCTCAATATTATCGCAGGACTTTTGGATGCGACTACGGGAGACATCTTTTTGGATGGTGTCCGCATCAATGACATTCCTACCAATAAACGGGATGTTCACACCGTATTTCAGTCTTATGCCCTTTTCCCGCATATGAATGTTTTTGAGAATGTGGCCTTTCCTTTGCGTTTGCGGAAGGTGGACAAAAAAGAAATTGAAGTGCGGGTTGCTGAAGTGCTGAAAATGGTGCAGCTGGAAGGCTATGAGCGTCGCTCTATTCGGAAACTCTCAGGTGGTCAACGTCAGCGGGTAGCCATTGCTCGTGCCATCATCAATCGGCCGCGGGTTGTCCTACTAGACGAGCCTCTTTCTGCGCTGGATTTGAAGTTGCGGACGGATATGCAATATGAGCTCCGTGAACTCCAACAGCGCCTCGGGATCACTTTCGTCTTTGTCACCCACGATCAGGAAGAAGCCCTAGCTATGAGTGACTGGATTTTTGTCATGAATGAGGGGGAGATTGTCCAGTCAGGAACGCCAGTGGATATCTATGATGAGCCGATTAACCACTTTGTTGCAACCTTTATCGGAGAATCGAATATCCTGCCAGGGAAGATGATCGAAGACTACTTGGTCGAGTTCAATGGCAAGCGCTTTGAAGCAGTTGACGGAGGCATGCGACCAAACGAATCTGTTGAAGTGGTGATTCGTCCAGAAGATTTGCGCATTACCCTGCCTGAAGAAGGGAAATTACAGGTAAAAGTAGATACTCAGCTCTTCCGCGGGGTTCATTATGAAATCATCGCCTACGATGAGCTTGGCAATGAATGGATGATCCACTCGACCCGCAAGGCCATCGTCGGAGAAGAAATCGGTCTGGACTTTGAGCCAGAGGATATCCATATCATGCGCCTCAATGAAACCGAAGAAGAATTCGATGCTCGGATTGAAGAATACGTAGAAATCGAAGAACAAGAAGCAGGGCTGATCAATGCCATTGAGGAGGAAAGAGATGAAGAAAACAACCTCTAACCTTTTTATGGTTCCATATTTTCTTTGGATTCTGCTCTTTGTCCTAGCTCCAGTGATGATGATTGTCTGGAAATCATTCTTTAATATCGAAGGTCAGTTCACGCTGGAAAACTATCGGATTTATTTCACATCGCAGAATCTGACCTATCTGAAAATGAGCTTTAACTCGGTATTTTACGCAGGGATCATCACCTTGGTGACCTTGCTCATTTCTTATCCGACTGCTTATTTTTTGACCCAGCTCAAGCATCGCCAACTCTGGCTCATGCTGATTGTCCTGCCGACTTGGATCAATCTTTTGCTGAAAGCTTACGCCTTTATCGGCATTTTTGGGCAAAATGGCTCGGTGAATGAATTTCTGACCTTTATTGGTATCGGTCCCAAGCAGATTCTTTTCACTGACTTTTCTTTTATCTTTGTTGCCAGCTACATTGAGCTGCCCTTTATGATTCTGCCGATTTTCAACGTCTTGGATGATTTGGATCCCAACCTCATCAATGCCAGCTATGACCTGGGGGCCAATCGATGGCAGACTTTCCGCAATGTCGTCTTTCCGCTTTCAATGAACGGCGTGAGAAGTGGCGTGCAGTCAGTCTTTATTCCTAGTCTCAGTCTCTTCATGCTGACGCGTTTGATTGGTGGAAATCGTGTTATTACGCTGGGAACAGCCATTGAACAGCATTTCTTGACAACGCAGAACTGGGGAATGGGCTCAACCATCGGAGTGGTTCTGATTATTGCCATGCTCTTTACCATGTGGGCAACCAAGGAAAGGAGAGAACGATGAAAAAATTTGCTAATCTCTATTTAGCGATTGTGTTCCTAATCCTCTATTTTCCGATTTTTTACTTGATTGCCTATGCTTTCAATGCTGGCAATGATATGAACAAATTTACTGGCTTTGATCTGGTTCATTTTCAAAAGTTATTTGAAGATTCGCGCTTGATTTTAATTTTGGCGCAGACTTTCCTCTTAGCCTTTCTTTCTTCCCTCATTGCTACGATTATCGGAACTTTTGGTGCTATTTATATTTACCAAGCCCGCAAAAAATATCAGGATGCCTTCTTATCCATCAATAATATTTTGATGGTGGCGCCTGACGTTATGATTGGGGCTAGCTTCCTGATTCTCTTTACCACGGCTAAATTCCAATTGGGCTTTGTATCTGTTTTGGCCAGCCACGTTGCTTTTTCAATTCCCATTGTGGTGTTGATGATTTTGCCAAGGCTGAAAGAAATGAATGATGACATGATTAAAGCTGCTTATGATTTGGGAGCGAGCCAAGTCCAGATGCTCAAGGAAATCATGCTGCCTTATCTGACACCAGCGATCATTGCCGGCTACTTTATGGCTTTCACCTACTCGCTCGATGATTTTGCTGTGACCTTCTTTGTGACAGGAAATGGCTTCTCGACTCTTTCAGTAGAAATTTATTCCCGTGCACGGCAAGGAATTTCCTTGGAAATCAATGCCCTGTCTGCTCTGGTCTTTCTCTTTAGTATCGTTTTAGTCATCGGCTATTACTTTATCACGCGTGAGAAGGAGGAAGCAGCATGAAAAAACTCTATTCGTTTTTAGCAGGGGTTCTTGCGATTATTCTGATTTTGTGGGGAATCAGCTATCGGATTGAAAGCAGAACCAACAGCAAGGGCAGTGATAAATTGGTTGTCTATAACTGGGGAGATTACATCGATCCAGACTTGCTGACTGAGTTTACCAAGGAAACAGGTGTGCAGGTTCAGTACGAAACCTTCGATTCCAATGAAGCCATGTACACGAAAATCAAACAAGGTGGAACGACCTACGATATCGCTATCCCAAGCGAGTACATGATTGCCAAGATGATGAAGGAAAATTTGGTGGAAAAATTGGATCATAGCCAGATCAAAGGCTTGGAAAATATTGGTTCAGACTTTTTGGATCAGCCATTTGATCCAGGAAATCAGTATTCCATTCCTTATTTCTGGGGAACGCTAGGCATTGTTTACAATACTAAAATGATCGAGCACGCGCCTGAGCACTGGAACGATCTCTGGAAGCCAGAATACAGAAACTCCATCATGATGATTGACGGAGCCCGCGAAGTCATGGGTATTGGTCTAAACTCGAATGGTCGTAGTCTTAACTCTAAAGATGCTGACCAGCTGCAAGAAGCGGTCGATAAACTTTACACTTTGACGCCCAATATCAAAGCCATCGTCGCTGATGAGATGAAGGGCTACATGATTCAGAATAACGCGGCTATCGGCGTGACCTTCTCTGGTGAGGCTCGTCAAATGCTGGAGGCCAATGAAGACTTGCGCTATATCGTGCCAACAGAAGCCAGCAACCTTTGGTTTGACAATATCGTTATTCCAAAGACGGTCAAAAATAAAAAAGCCGCCTATCAGTTTATTAATTTCATGCTGAGACCGGAAAATGCTTATAAGAATGCGCTCTATGTTGGCTATTCAACGCCAAACCTTCCTGCCAAGGCCATGCTGCCAGAAGAAGTACAGGAAGATGAGGCCTTTTATCCAACAGAAGAGACCATGAAGCATCTGGAAGTCTATCAGCAATTAGGGCCAAAATGGCTCGGAACATACAATGACCTCTATCTTCAAGTCAAAATGTATCGCAAATAGCCAAAGAAACCTGAATTTATTCAGGTTTCTTTTTTGTATTTTGACTTGTATAATTCTTTGAAAAGTAAAAGAGAAAGTAGTAAAATTATATTAACATATGTAATAGAGCTTTATGCTCAATTAAGGAGGAAATCATTATGTCAGTTTTCTACGTTCCATCAGTCAATTTGATTGGTAAGGGTGTCATCAATGAATTTGGCGGTCATGTCAAAGAGCTGGGCTTCAAGAAAGCTCTAATCGTCACAGACCACTACATTGCATCCAGTTATATTTTACCAAAAGCCATCAACCCGCTAGAAGCAGAAGGCATTGAATATGTGGTTTTTGAAGATGTAGACCCAAATCCTTCTTGTAAGAATGTCTACGATGGCTTAGCTACTCTTCAAGAAAATGGCTGTGATTTTATCATCAGTGTCGGCGGAGGCTCTCCTCAAGATGCTGCTAGTTGTATTTCCATTATGGCGACAAATGGGGGCAATCCTCAGGATTATGAGGGGCTCCACAAGTCTAAAGAAAAGGGACTGCCAGTTGTAGCCATCAACACCACGGCAGGGACTTCTGCTGAAATTACCATCAACTATGTCATCACGGACGAAGAACGCAAGGTTAAGATGGTGATGGTTGATAAAAACAGTCTGGCTCTCATTTCTGTCAATGACCCAGAGCTCATGATTTCCAAACCAGATAATTTAACAGCAGCGACTGGGATGGATGCTTTGACCCATGCTGTTGAGGCTTTGGTAACTCCTGGCGCTTATGGCGTGACCAAGAAACTGTCTATCGGTGCCATTGAATTGATTAAAGAATACTTGCCGAGAGCAGTTGCTAATGGTCATGATATAGAAGCGCGTGAAGCTATGGTCAATGCTATTTTCCTTGGCGGCATGGCCTTTAACAATGCAGGTCTGGGCTACGTACATTCGATGGCTCACCAGCTTGGTGCGGTCTATCATTTGCCTCATGGCGTTTGCTGTGCTATGCTTCTGCCAGTAGTTGAGCGTGAAAATGCCAAACGTGTGCCAGCAGCTTTTAGAAATGTAGCTAAAGCTTTAGGCTTGCATACCGAAGGCAAGACTGATGACGAATGTGCGGCATATGCCATTTCGGAAATCGAAACCTTGTCCGAAACGGTCGGCATTCCTAAGAAATTGACGGAGCTTGGTATTGAAGAAAAGGACTTTGACTTTGAATACCTTTCTAAGAATGCCTTGATTGATGCTTGCGCACCTGGAAATCCTTTCATGCCGACTTTGGAAGAGACCATAGCTTTATACAAAGAATTGTTTTAAGTCAAAGGAAAAAGGCTCTCCCCTCTAAACTTAGTTGATTTATATCAAAAAAAGACAGTTGCTCTCTCCTACAACTGTCTTTTTAATTCACGGAAATGGGATGATGTACAGGATTAGTGTCCTAAGATAAACCTAGCAATAGCTGTAGCAACGCCATTTTCTTCATTGCTATCTGTTACATAGTCGGCCAAGTGTTTGACATGTTGGCTAGCATTCCCCATGGCAACACCTAGGCCAGCAAATTGAAGCATTTCAATATCGTTATTCGCATCGCCCAGTGCCATGATTTCCTCGGGTTTGATTTCTAGACCTTGCGCCAGACGCTCTAAGGCAAAGGCTTTGGTAACACCTTTTGGCATCGCCTCGTAGATGACAGGCTGGGAACGGACACCACTGAATCGCTGGCAGAGCTTCTGAGAAAACTTGGTTTCAAAATCATCTACCTGCTCTGGATTTCCTAGAAACATAGCTTGAAACATTCGATGCTGGCCGCTGCAAGCTTCCTCAAGGCTGATTTCAGTAGGAGTCGTAAAGACGAGAGCTGCATCATCTGTCACAATTTTGCTGGCTTTCTCTCCTACGACGAAGTAATGCTCTTCATCAAACAAGGTCAACTGTACTTGGCTCTGCTCGGCCAAACTGTAGAGGTAGCGAATGTCATCGGGCTTTAATTCTTGCCAATCAACAATCTGCCAATCGCTAGTCTGATGGATAGCGCAGCCATTGTCTACGATGACATATTCATTTTCATTCTCCAAGCCCAGCTCCTGAAAGTAAGGCTTGACACCCACGAGCGGTCTACCTGTACAGAGAACCAGCTTGACTCCAGCTTTGATAGCTTGGTGAATAGCATCAATATGAGCTTGAGGAATCTTTTTTTCCTCAGTCAGCAAGGTTCCGTCCATATCAAGGGCAATTAGTTTAATCATAGTTTTTCTCCAATAGTATTTGTGAATATTATAGCATATTTACTATCGCTAGGAGAGCAGAAATGGGAAAAGCTTGTTTTTAAATTTTCCTCTCCTTATGGTATAATAAGAAAATCTAGTAAGGAAAAGAGAATCTATGAAAGCAAAGCGTATTGTATTTAAAGTTGGAACGAGCTCATTGACAAATCCTGATGGCAGTCTGTCGCGGGCAAAGGTGCGGGAAATTACCCATCAATTATCGGTCTTGCATGAAGCAGGACATGAGTTGATTTTGGTATCGTCTGGAGCTATTGCGGCTGGTTTTTCGTCTCTGGGCTTTAAAAAACGCCCTACTAAGGTAGCCGACAAACAGGCTTCGGCTGCTGTTGGTCAAGGTCTTCTTCTAGAGGAGTACACCACTAATCTGCTCTTGAAGAAGATTGTATCTGCCCAGATCTTGCTGACGCAGGATGATTTTGCGGATAAACGGCGTTACAAAAATGCCCACCAAGCTCTGTCAGTCCTCCTCAATCGTGGAGCCATTCCTATTATCAATGAAAATGATACTGTTTCTATCGAGGAGCTAAAAGTGGGTGATAATGACACGCTTAGTGCTCAGGTGGCAGCCATGGTTCAGGCGGATCTTTTGGTACTTTTGACAGATGTTGATGGGCTGTACACGGCCAACCCAGCTTCAGATCCAACTGCCAAACGTCTTGAAAGAATTGAGGCGATCACTAGCGATTTGATTGACATGGCAGGCGGGGCAGGCTCCAGCAATGGCACTGGTGGCATGCTGACCAAGATCAAAGCAGCAACTTTGGCGACCATGTCCGGTGTACCAGTCTATATCTGCTCATCACTTAAAAGCAATGCTTTATTGGAGGCAGCGAGCCAGACTCGAGATGGAAGCTTTTTCTCGGCACAGGATAAGGGCTTGAAGACGCAAAAACAGTGGCTGGCCTTTTATGCTAAGAGTCAAGGCGCCATCTATGTAGATCAGGGAGCGGCACAGGCACTCCGTTACGATGGTAAAAGCCTTCTGGCATCAGGAATTGTTAGCTTAGAGGGTCATTTTTCCTATCAGGATACGGTGACAGTGTACGAGGAAGAGACTGGTGCGATTTTAGGAAAGGGGCGCGTGCGCTTTGGTAAATCTGCCCTCAAGGACATGTTGCGGTCTAGCAAGCCAAAAGGAGTCGTGATTCATCGTGACGATTGGATTTCTATTACTCCAGAGCTTCAATTGCTCTTTTCTGAATTTTAAGTGGAAATAGGAACTTACTTATTTCCTTTACCCGAACTCTCCAAGATCTCTATCAATTGTAAAAAGAAATTATTGTATCTTACGAAAGGAGGCGCTATGACCTCAACACAAGAATTATTTGAAATTGTTAAAAAGTCAAAAAAATCAATCAACACAGCTACAACCGCTGAGAAAAACCATGCTTTGGAAGAAATGGCAAAGCAGCTCTGGCTTTCTCGTACGGACATTTTGGCAGCTAATGAACTGGATATGGCAGCGGCAAAAGGTAAGATTTCGGATGTCATGCTGGATCGTCTTTATCTGGATGAAGATCGGATTGCTGCCATGGCAGAGGGCATTCGTCAGCTGATTGACTTGGAGGATCCTGTAGGGCAAGTCTTAGAAAGAACCGAGCTTGAGAACGGCCTTGTCATCAGCAAAAAGCGAGTGGCCATGGGCGTGATTGGGATTATCTACGAAAGTCGACCTAACGTCACCTCTGATGCTGCGGCTCTAGCGCTAAAGAGTGGTAGTGCAGTCGTTCTGAGAAGCGGTAAGGATGCCTATCAGACAGCGCTAGCTATTGTCACAGCTCTGAAAAATGGCTTGGCTCAGACCAAGATTTCGCCGAATTGTATCCAGTTGGTTTCTGATACCAGTCGGGCTTCCGCCCAGGCTATGATGAAGGCCAAAGGCCATCTGGATTTGCTCATTCCTCGTGGTGGTGCGGGACTGATTCAGGCGGTCGTGGAAAATGCGACTGTGCCGGTTATTGAGACAGGTACCGGAATTGTCCATGTCTATGTAGATAAGGATGCTGATCAAGGCAAGGCTTTGGCGATTATTGAGAATGCCAAGACCAGTCGCCCTTCTGTCTGCAATGCCATGGAAGTATTACTGGTTCATGAAGAAATTGCAGCAGATTTTTTGCCACGTTTGCAGAAGATGCTGGTGACAGACCGTGATGCAATGCAAGAAAACCCTGTTGAATTGCGTTTGGATGAGAAAGCGGCTCAGTATATCTCGGGCTCGCAAGCTAAACCAGAAGATTTTGATACAGAATTCTTGGACTATATCTTAGCGGTCAAGCTGGTTTCCTCGCTGGAAGAAGCGGTGGAGCATATTGAGGCTCACAGCACCCATCACTCGGATGCTATTGTGACGGAGAACGATGTAGCGGCAGCTTATTTCACGGAGCAGGTGGATAGCGCAGCAGTTTATATCAATGTCTCAACTCGCTTTACAGACGGTGGTCAATTTGGTCTTGGCTGCGAAATGGGGATTTCTACTCAAAAACTACATGCTAGAGGTCCCATGGGGCTGAAAGAGCTGACTAGCTATAAATACGTCATCCAAGGGACTGGTCAAGTGAGGAAATAATGATGAAAATTGGATTTATCGGTCTGGGAAATATGGGCGGCAGTTTGGCTCGCCTAGTTGCCCAAGATAAAAGGTTTAGAAGCGAATTATTATTAGCCAATCGTAGTCGTGACAAGGCTGAAAAGATCGCTGCAGAAGTTGGTGGCCAGCCGGTCAGTAATGCAGAAGTTTTTGCCCAGGCAGAGGTGATTTTTCTGGGTATCAAACCAGCTCAGTTTGCTGACTTGCTGGCTGACTATCAGGAAGTTCTAGAAAAACGGGAGTCTCTTTTGCTGGTTTCGATGGCTGCTGGTCTGACCTTGGAAATATTACAGAAATTGATACCTAGCCACCATCGTTGGATTCGGATGATGCCTAATACACCCGTAGCCGTAGGTGAGGGTGTTATTAGCTATGCCTTATCCCAGCAAGCACATCAAGAGGACGAAGACTTGTTCCGTGAACTTCTTTCTTCTGCTGGGATTTTGGTCAAACTTGATGAAAAGCAGTTGGATGCGGCGACAGCTCTTGCTGGCTGTGGACCAGCTTTCGTCTATCTTTTTATAGAGGCTTTAGCGGATGCAGGTGTCCGAGCAGGACTCAGTCGCGATATATCGCTACAGCTAGCTAATCAGACACTTTTAGGCGCTGCTAAGCTGAGTCAGATCAGTGGCCAACATCCCGCCCAGCTCAAAGATCAGGTCTGCAGTCCGGCCGGTTCGACCATCGCCGGGGTAGCTAGTCTGGAAGAAAATGCCTTTCGAGGAACAGTCATGGATGCCGTTCAAGCTGCCTACAAGAGGACGCAGGAACTTGGTAAGTAGGGTAATTGACATTTTTATTCTTTTGAAGAAAAAATAGAATTGTCAAGTGTTATTATCTATAATCATATAAAGTGGTACTGAGAGACACTCGTAGATGGCTTGTTTAAAGCCAGTACGATTGTCTTTTTGTTTTTCAAAAAGGTTATCCTTGCTAGGTCGAGTGAAAGTAAAACTGTGGATGACATAATGGAGATTTTGCTCTAAGAAGAAGTGGACTTTAAAATCAACAGATCAGCCCATTTTTCTTTTGTTTTTCCTTGACAGTTAAATTGTCAGAATTTATAATAAAAGAAGAAGGGCGATAACGGTGTTATCGAATTAAAATCATGAAAAAAGAAACAGATGAGTTAAACGAAAAAATCCTGGAAAGCGCGAGGAGGGAGTTCTTGGCTTATGGCTATCAGAATGCTTCACTGCGGAGAATTTGTCGCGCTGCTGGCTTGACGACTGGGGCACTTTATAAGCGCTATGAGAGTAAGGACAGTCTCTTTACTGCTCTGCTTGAGCCTACTCTGACAGCCTTAGACCAGTATGGACAAGAGCAGAAGCGACGTGACTATGATTTCCTAGAAGAGGGGCACCTGTCTGACATGTGGGCACATCACTTGGAAGATCTCCAGTCCCTGATGCGGATTCTCTATGAGCATAAGGATATTATGCAGCTCTTGCTCTTTAAATCTCAGGGTTCTTCGCAAGCGGACTTCAGGATGTGTCTGCCTCATTTGGCTGCAGACGAGACTTATCGCTATTTGGAGCTGGCTTACAAAGAGGGGAAGATCAATCATTTGGTCAAACACGAGTTTCTGCGATCGTGCATGACAGCTTATTACACTGCTGTATTTGAGCCCTTGGCTCAAGACTGGCCCCAAGAGCAGGCGCTGGAATTTTGCCATTCCATCATGGACTTGTTTGACTGGGGAGGTTTGCTCGGTTTTTGATAGAAAGAAGGAAATTCTATGAAGAAAAAATCTGTTCTTGCTTGGATCTGGGACTTTGTTTCCCTTCATAAGATGTATTTTGTGCTCAGTCTGATCTTTGCTTTTGTCTCTGTGCTTTTAGGATTTCTGCCTTATTTCTTTATTGGTGGAATGATTAATCAGCTCTTGGATGGCAATAAAAACTGGGATTTCTACTTGCGGCAGTCAGCTTGGGCAGGTCTGGCCTGGATTGGCTACTGGGGATTTCACGGTATTTCCACCATGCTGTCACATACGGCTACTTTTAAGATTCTAGCGGAAATGCGGCACCGTCTGACAGACAAGTTGGCTAGACTGCCTCTAGGTACAGTGCTTAGTCAGTCATCTGGCAGTTATAAAAACATTATCGTTGAGCGGGTGGATGCGACCGAAACGACTTTGGCTCACCTGATTCCAGAGTTTACCGCTGGGATTTTTGGTCCGATTATTGTTCTCATTGCCATGCTAGTCATTGATTGGCGGCTGACCTTGCTGTCTCTCCTGACTATTCCCATCGTGGTGCTGGCCTATATGCGGATGGCTGTCAATAGCGAAGCAGACTATCAAAATACTCTGGTCAAGACCAAAAAACTCAATGATACAGCCGTGGAATACATCAATGGGATTGAGGTTATCAAGGTTTTTGGCAAGGAAAAATTTTCTTACGATAAGTTTGTGACGGCTGCTAGAGAAGGAGCAGACTGCTTTATTGAATGGATGCGCAAGTTCAATCTGGAGATGGGCATTGTGACTGCTTTTCTGCCATCAGGCTTGCTCTTTCTGCTGCCGGCTGGCTGTTATTTCTATCTGCAAGGTAGTTTGACTGCTAGCAATTTCATTCTAATGATTATTCTGTCGCTCAGTCTTCTGACTCCTCTGATTTTAGTGGCTAGTTACATGGACGATTTACGGAAAATCGGGACTATTTTTGGTCAAGTCATTGATATTTTGGAAAAGCCGGATTTGAAAAGGCCTCAGGAGCTGAGAGAACTTCCAAAAGGAAGGGATCTGGTCATGACGGATGTCAGCTTTGGCTATACAGATGAAGAGGAAGTACTACATGGTATTTCGCTAGATATTAAGGCTGGCAGCATCAATGCTTTAGTTGGGCCATCAGGCTCAGGTAAGTCTACAATTGCCAAGCTTCTAGCTTCTTTCTGGGATGTCACTTCTGGTCAGATTACCTACGGTGGCTTGGACATTCGCCAGCTTCCGCTAGACTATTACAGTCGGCAGATTGCTTACGTGACCCAGGATAACTATCTCTTTGATGAGACTATTATGGAAAATATCCGATTGGGAAATCCAGCAGCTTCTGATGAAGAGGTCATCGAAATTGCCCGTCGCTGCGGCTGTTATGACTTTATCATGAACTTAGAAAACGGCTTTGAGACGCAGGTAGGCTCTGGCGGCGGTCATCTATCTGGTGGGGAGCGTCAGCGGATTGCCATCGCCCGTGCAATGCTTAAGGATGCGCCGATTCTTATTTTGGATGAAGCGACTGCTTATACAGATCCGGAAAATGAAGCACGGATTCAGTCCAGTCTAGCTCGTCTGATTGAGGGACGAACCTTGATTGTCATTGCTCACAGGCTGTCTACGATTATGAGTGCAGACCAGATAGTCCTGGTCAATGATGGTCGAATCGAAGCTAGGGGTCGGCATGAAGAGTTGCTGGCAGCCAGTCCGCTTTATGCTTCCATGTGGCGAGCCCATATTGCTACCAGAGATAGTGGTGAGATGGAAGGAGGGCTGACTCATGCTTAATATACTGAAGAAATTCTTTGATTTCTGTACGGCAGAGGACCGTAGGAAATTTTATCAATCCATTTATCTGGGCATCATCAAGTCCTTTATTATTGCTCTGCGTATCCCAGCAATCGGTCTAGTCGTCATGGGACTGATTGAGAAGAACCTCTCTATGCAGACTTTCTGGCTAGCTCTGGGAATCATGCTGATATCCACTATGCTAAACGTTTGGATTACCCTGAAAATCACCATGCTGCAGACGGAAGCGGGCTATCATACCTGTGCTCAGAAGCGGATTGAAATTGCCGAGCACATGCGCTATCTGCCCATGGGTTACTTTAATCAAAATAGCTTGGGCAAGATTACCAGTGTTACGACTAATACGCTGGAAGGGTTGTCTGATGTAGCTACGCGAGTGGTTATGATGACAGTGCAGGGCTTTCTGACGATTGGCCTTATTACCGTTTTGGTCTTTCTCTATGACTGGCGGGTTGGTCTGGTTCTATTGGTGGGTCTTGTCCTCTTTCTCCTACCAAATACCCTCATGCGTTGGCAAGTTGGCAAAGTTTCTGATGTCAAGTATCAGGCAGATACGGATCTAGTGGCCGTTGTCTTGGAGTATAGCCAAGGTATCGCAGAGGTTAAAAACTACAATCTAGTTAACCGCTCTGCTAAAAAGTTGTCTAATGCTATTGACCGCAAGAGTCAGCTAGATACTAGAATGACACTAGTGACCTCACCTTACATTGCCCTCCAAGGCATAGTGACCAAGCTGACCGGTCTTTTTATGGGGCTCTTCTCTATCTACTTTTATCTCAATGGCAGTATGGAGCTGCTGGTGACCATTATGATGATTGTCAGTGGCTTTATGATTTATGAAAATCTAGACGGTGTTGGCTCTTTCTCCTCCCTCCTGCGCATTGTTGATTTGTCGGTTGATATGGTCAATCAAGTTTTGGCTATCCAGCCGATGGACATCAGTGGTCAGGATATTGAGCCTAAGAGCAGCCAGATTGAGCTGAGAGACGTTAGCTTCTCTTATGGAAATAAGAAAATCATTGACCGGGTTTCCCTCACCATTCCCGAAAAAACAACAACTGCTCTGGTCGGACCTTCTGGATCAGGCAAAACAACGCTCTGTAACCTCATTGCCCGCTTCTGGGATGTGGACCAGGGAAGTATCAGTTTGGACGGACATGATGTTAGAGATTACAGCTATGACAGCCTGATTCGTAATTTCAGCTTTGTCTTCCAAAGCGTCTATCTCTTTGAGGATACCATTGCTAATAACATCCGTTTTGGCAAGCCGGAGGCCAGTCAGGAAGAAGTGATAGAAGCTGCCAAAAAAGCTGCCTGTCATGAATTTATCCTCTCACTGCCTGATGGCTATAACACCAAGATTGGTGAAGGAGGTGCCAGTCTTTCTGGAGGTGAGCGTCAGCGCATTTCCATCGCACGGGCTATTATCAAGGATGCGCCTATTATCATTCTGGATGAAGCAACAGCCAATGTTGACCCAGAAAACGAAGAAGCACTCATGCAGGCTATTCAGGCTTTGACTCGCGATAAGACCATTATCATGATTGCCCACCGACTCAAGACGGTTGAGCATGCAGACCAGATTTTGGTGCTGGATCAAGGCCGCATTGTCGAACAAGGCAAACACCAAGACTTACTAGCTAAACAAGGCATTTACAGTAAATTTATCCAAGAAAGAAAAACAGCTGCTGGCTGGCGGATTAAGATGGAGTAGTGATAAACTGAAACAGCAAGCCAACGGCTTGCTGTTTTTCATTTAAAGGGAAGAATGGTATAATGAAGTAGAGAAAAATCTTGAATGAGGTAGCCATGAACGAAATCAAATGCCCCAACTGCGGGGAGGTTTTTACAGTCAATGAAAGCCAGTATAGTGAGCTTTTGTCGCAGGTCCGGACGGCGGAGTTTGACAAGGAAATCCATGCTCGGATTGAGCAGGAGCTGGCTTTAGCAGAGCAAAAATCCCAGAATGCCCAACAAGTCCTCCTATCGCAAAAAGAACAGGAAATTAGCAAGCTTCAAAGTCAGATTGCTCAGTTTGAGACCCAGCAGGAATTGGCAAAGAAAGAGGCGGAGCAGGCAGCTAGTCTTCAATTGCAGGAGAAGGATAAGGAAGTTCAGCAATTGGAAAGTCAGCTGACAACTCTGCGCTTGGAGCATGAAAATCAACTTCAAAAAACCTTGTCTGCGCTGGAAAAAGAGCGAGACGAGGTTAAGAATCAGCTAGTCTTGCAGGAAAAGGAAGCAGCGCTAGCTCAGACCTCGCTAAAAGAGCGCTATGAGGTAGAGCTGCGGCAGAAAGATGAGACTATAGAGTTCTACAAGGATTTCAAGGCCAAGCAGTCTACTAAGATGATTGGTGAGAGTTTGGAACAGCACTGCGAGTACGAGTTTAACAAGAACCGTATGGCCATGTTTCCACGAGCGGAGTTTGGCAAGGACAATGATGCCAGAACCGGCAGCAAGGGTGACTACATTTACCGTGAGGTAGATGAAAATGGTGTAGAAATCCTCTCCATCATGTTTGAGATGAAAAATGAAGGCGATGAGACGGCGACCAAGAAGAAAAACGAGCATTTCTTCAAAGAGCTGGATAAGGATCGACGGGAGAAAGGCTGTGAGTATGCCATTCTAGTAACACTTCTGGAGGCTGACAGCGAGCTCTACAATTCAGGTATTGTCGATGTGTCCTATGCTTATGAGAAGATGTATGTTATCCGGCCTCAGTTCTTCCTGCCCATGATTACCCTCCTGCGCAATGCTGCGCTTAACTCGCTCCAGTACAAGCAGGAACTGGCCTTGGTGCGGGAGCAGAATATTGATATTACGCATTTTGAGGAAGATTTGGATGCCTTTAAAGTAGCTTTCGCCAAGAACTATCAGTCTGCTTCGACCAACTTTGGCAAGGCCATTGAAGAGATTGACAAGGCTATCCGCCGGATGGAAGAAATCAAGAAGTTCCTGACGACCTCTGAAAACCAGCTGCGTTTAGCAAACAACAAACTGGACGACGTCTCTGTCAAAAAATTGACACGCAAAAATCCTACCATGAAGGCTAAGTTTGAAGCTTTGAAGGAGAAGTAAGAAAACAAGATATGAATGGAATTATCAACTTAAGAAAAGAAGCGGGCATGACCTCGCATGATGCGGTATTTAAGCTGCGCAAGATTTTAGGAACGAAGAAAATTGGTCACGGAGGCACCTTGGATCCAGATGTAGTCGGGGTGCTTCCGATTGCTGTGGGCAAGGCGACACGTTTGGTCGAGTTCATGCAGGAGGAAGGAAAAGTCTATGAGGGAGAAATCACGCTGGGCTGCTCAACGACGACAGAGGATGCTAGCGGAGATATCCTAGAGCGGACGCCAGTAACGGAGCTTTTAGAAGAAGCCCTCATCGATGAAGCGATGGAGTCCATGACTGGTGAGATTCGCCAGATTCCGCCCATGTACTCTGCAGTCAAGGTAAATGGCCGCAAGCTTTATGAGTATGCAAGAGCGGGTCAAGAAGTGGAGCGTCCCGAGCGGCAGGTGACCATCTATAGTTTCGAGCGCACAAGTCCGGTTTCCTATGAAGCTGAACAAGCCCGCTTTCGTTTTCGAGTCAAGTGCAGCAAGGGAACCTATGTTCGAACCCTGTCTGTTGATTTAGGAGCTAAGCTGGGCTTTGCCAGTCACATGTCCCAGCTGACAAGGACTTCTTCAGCAGGTATGAGCTTGGATGATGCTTTGACCTTGAATGACATAGCGGAGCGAGTAGCAGTGGAGGATTTTGCATTCCTTCAGCCTCTGGAGTTGGGAACAGGTGATCTACCAAAGATTGAACTAACGGAAGAACAGCTCGAAGAAGTGAGCCACGGTCGTTTTATTCCCATTGAAAATGCCGAGATTATCTTAGCAGCTTTTCATAAAGGCAAGCTCATTGCCATTTTAGAGAAAAGAGAAGAATATTACAAACCTAAAAAAGTTTTTCTTTGATGGTATATAGCATATTAGCGAGTCTGGAACAATAGTCTCTTTGATACAAAAAAGCAACGGCGAATCCGTTGCTTTTTTGTATAGTTGCCATAGCACTACTAAAATAGAATTGCTCAATAAACCATTTAGAGAGGCCATCCCATGCGCACTCACTATAACACAAATTAAACGACTTTATAACTAGAATTTGCTTGCATTTTACCACAAGACCATCTTGTCTTTACCATTGAAAAAGTGGTGAATACCTTAGAGGAACGTCACTCCCACGCTTTCTATCATACCTTTGGTCTCCCGTCTTATCACCCTAAAATGCTTTTAGCCATTTATTCTTGATAAGAGACGATGCCAATGATGGTATCGACGGCGCGTTCCATGGTTTCCAGGCTGACATATTCGAAACGGCCATGCATGTTTTCACCGCCAGCAAAGAGATTAGGTGTCGGGATGCCCATAAAGGAAATTTTTGAGCCATCAGTACCGCCACGGATCGGCTCGATAATCGGCTGGATGTCCAGACTTTCCATGACTGCTTTGGCGATATTGATCGGTGTCATGTCCTTTTCAATGACCTGCTTCATGTTGTAATACTGGTCTTTGAGGGTCAAGATGACGCGCTCGCTGCCCAGCTCTTGATTCATTTTATCAGCAATAGCCTGCATAGCAGCTTTGCGATTTTCAAAAGCCTCTGTCTCAAAGTCTCGGACAATGTAGCTAGCTTGGGCTTCTTCAACTGTACCAGTCAGATTCATCAGGTGGTAGAAACCTTGATAGCCCTCAGTCTTCTCTGGTCGGTCGGCTTCTGGCAGCTGGTTGTGGAAGTCGATAGCCAGCTGGAGAGCATTGACCATCTGGTCTTTAGCAGTCCCTGGATGGACATTGCGGCCTTGGAAGGTTAGTTCTGCTCCAGCAGCGCTAAAGGTTTCGTACTGGAGCTCGCCTAGAGGTCCGCCATCTACTGTGTAGGCAAAGTCCACATCAAAGTCTTCAGCGTCAAACTTATCAGCACCGATACCGATTTCTTCATCTGGTCCAAAGCCAACTCGGATTTCTCCATGCTTGATTTCTGGATGGGCAGACAGGTATTCGATAGCAGTCATGATTTCAGCAATACCTGACTTGTCGTCTGCTCCCAAAAGGGTTGTGCCGTCAGTCGTAATCAGGGTTTGGCCCTTGTATTTATGGAGACTGGCGAAGTCTGCAGGATCTAAGTTAAAGCCAGATTGCCCCAGCGGAATCACACCGCCGTCATAATATTCAATGACCTGCGGCTGGATGTTTTCTGCGTTGAAGTCCGCCGTATCCATGTGGGAAATAAAGCCAATCTTGCGGGTAAAGCTTGGATCGTTAGCTGGCAGAGTTCCAATCGCAAAGCCATTTGGTAGGTAGTAGACATTTTCCAAGCCAACCCGCTTCATCTCAGGGATAAGGACATTATTAGCAAAGTCCACCTGACTCTGGGTGCTGGGTGTAGTAGTAGATGTTTCGTCTGAGCGCGTGTTGACCTTGACATAGGTTAGGAAACGATCTAAAAGATTAGGGTATTTCATAAAAGCTCCTTGTTTTTATAGATTAAGTCTATTTTAGCACAATCTTGAACAAAAGACATCTGTAAGTCAACATTTCTCTAATTGAAGGTCTTGGAAGATGGTCGTAGTGGAAATGGCTGAAAATAAGATTTGTAAGAGTAGACAATAGAAAATTTTTGCAAGCTATTAATATAAAATTGTTGAGAAAAGCAGTTGCAAATATGCTAGAGGTGCATTTTAAAAGAAATTTTGTGATATAATAAAAAGTAGAAAATCAATATAGTAAATAAGAGGTAGTGCCATGATTTATGAATTTTGTGCAGAGAATGTCACCTTACTAGACAAGGCTTTAAAGGCTGGAGCGAAGCGGGTGGAGCTGTGTGATAACCTATCAGTTGGTGGAACAACGCCTAGCTACGGTGTCATTGAGGCTGCAGTACGAATGGTTCAGCCTTATGATGCGACCGTGATGACAATGATTCGACCTCGCGGTGGGAATTTTGTCTATTCAGATATGGAAATCGAGATAATGCTCTCGGACATTCAGAAGGCACGTGAGGCGGGGAGCCATGGCCTCGTTTTTGGTGTTTTAACGGAAAATAACGAGATTGATTATCCTAAGATGGAGCGACTGCTTGAAGCGGCTCAGGGGCTGGATGTGGTCTTCCATATGGCTTTTGATGCGATTCCTGCTGAATATCAGTTTGGGGAGTTAGACTGGTTGGTTGAACATGGAGTGAAGCGGATTTTGACTCATGGGGGGCCAGCGTCAGAGTCCATTCTAGAGCATTTGGCTTGGCTGGATGAATTGATTGAGCATGCGGCAGGGCGGATAGAAATTTTACCTGGGGGTGGAATCAACCTAGAAAATCGTGCTGAGATTGCTGACACTTTGGGTGTTGATCAATTGCACGGCACCAAAGTAGTATTTTAGCAGGAAAGCTCATGCTGGATTTATTTGAAAAATACAGGCTGAAGGAAGAAAATTTGCTGGATTATGGCTTTGTCAGGTCTGGTGCAGAATATAGCTATTCGACCAAGATTATGGCTGGCGACTTCCAGATGGATGTACTGATTTTCGATGGAAAGCTAGATTTTCAGGTGCTTGACTTGGATACAGGTGACGAATATCGGCAAGTCAAGATGGAAAGTATGGCAGGAGAGTTTGTCGGTCAAGTCAGGGTGGCCTGTCAGGAGGTTCTGCTGGATATTCGGCAGCATTGCTTTGAGGAAGTAGGCTTTCTTTATGAGCAAAGTCAGCGACTGAGTAGCTATGTGGCGACTACTTATCAGGGACAGTTAGAGTATCTCTGGGAGAACTTCTCTCGGAAAAGCACTAATGGGGCCGCTGTTTTTCGCCATCAGGATAGCAAGAAATGGTACGGAGCTTTTTTGACGACCGACTGGTCTAAGTTTGAAAAGGAGCGCAGTGGTCTGATCGAGGTCCTAAATGTCAAGAGTTACCGAGTTGAGGAACTTATTCAGCAAAAAGGTATTTATCCCGCCTTTCATATGAATAAAAAATACTGGCTCAGCCTGCCCTTGGATGGAATCTTGTCGGATCAGCAACTTTTTGATTTGTTGGACATCAGCTTTGTCCTGACTAAGAAAAAATGAGCATAGTTTGCCTGTATTTCATTTTTAGATGAAATAGCGTATAATAGAGATAGTGAGAAACGGACAGTCGGATTAAGGGCTGTCCGTCCTTTGTTTGAAATGAGGAAACGAAATGAATCTTATCAGAAAACTAGACTGGTTTTTTAAACTGGAGAAGCGGCGCTACATTATCGGCATCTTGGCCTTGTCTCTGGTCAGTGTGTTTAATCTGATTCCACCGCGAGTCATTGGGCAGGTTATAGACCGGATTGCTGGGCGGAGTCTAACTGCTGGAGAACTTACTTATAATCTTCTCCTTTTGATTTTGTCCGCTTTTATCATGTATGGTTTGCGGTATGTCTGGCGGCTCTATATCTTTGGTACGGCCAATAATCTGGGACGCATCTTACGCTTTCGGCTTTTTGAGCATTTTACACGGCTGTCGCCAAGTTTTTATCAAAAATATCGAACGGGTGACCTCATGGCCCATGCGACCAATGATATCAATGCGGTTGTCAGTGTGGCTGGTGGTGGTGTTATGTCAGCGGTAGATGCTTCTATTACAGCCTTGGTGACCCTCATCACCATGTTTTTGGTCTTGGACTGGCGGCTGACCCTGATTGCTATTCTCCCTCTGCCCTTTCTGTCTTGGGGAACCAGCTTGATTGGTCGGAAGAATCACGAGAGCTTTAAAGCGGCTCAGGAGGCTTTTTCTGATCTCAACAACAAAGTTCAGGAAAGCGTAGCGGGGATTAAAGTGACCAAGTCTTTTGGCTATCAGAATGCGGAGACTCAGTCCTTTGCAGCAGTCAACCAAGAAGTTTACCGCAAGAACATCTTGGCTGCCAAGTACAATTCCCTGTTTGACCCGATGGTGCTGATTTTTGTCGGCTTGTCCTATGTTCTGACTTTGATTTTTGGAGGAATATTTATCTCTAAAGGTCAATTTACAGTCGGTGAGCTGGTTACCTTTATGACTTATCTGGATATGCTGGTTTGGCCGCTGCAGGCGATGGGTTACCTAGTGAATATCAGTCAGCGGGGAGCCGTTTCCTATGAACGGATTGAGAACTTGCTAGCTGAGGAGTCGGATGTCAAGGAAACCCAGCAGCCACTTGCCAGTATTCAAAATGGTCGATTGATTTATGAAATAGATTACTTTGCCTATGAGAACGAAGTGACTTTAAAGGATATTCACTTTATATTAGACAAAGGGCAGACCTTGGGGATTGTTGGGCCGACTGGATCTGGGAAGACCACCTTGCTACGCCTTTTGCTGCGGGAGCAGGATATTCAGGAAGGAGCAATTTATTTGAACGGGCACGATATCCGAGAGTATGCTCTTAAGGATCTGCGCAGTCTGATTGGTTATGTGCCTCAGGATCAGATTCTTTTCGCCCTGTCCATTCGGGACAATATCCGCTTCGCCAATCCAGAACTATCAGAAGAGCAAGTCATCCGAGCAGCCCAGCTTTGTGGTGTTTATGAGGATATTAAGGCTATGCCGGACGGTTTGGATACGCTGCTTGGTGAGCGGGGCGTCTCGCTTTCTGGTGGTCAAAAGCAGCGTTTGGCTATGAGCAGAGCCCTCATCATCAATCCAGAAATTTTGATTTTGGATGATTCCTTGTCAGCAGTGGATGCCAAGACCGAGCATGTGATTTTAGAAAATCTCAAGCAGGAGCGAGCTGATAAGACGACCATTATCACTGCTCATCGTCTGTCAGCCATTGTCCATGCGGATTTGATTCTAGTGCTGGAGAATGGTCGCATCAAGGAGCGAGGTACCCACCAAGAATTGCTGGCAGCACAGGGCTGGTATGCCCAAACCTATCAAAATCAGCAGCTATATGAACGCTTTAAGGAGGAGTCTGCAAAATGACAAAACAATCAACTTTTAGACGCCTCCTGGGTTATATGTGGCGCTACAAATGGATTAGCCTGCTGGCTCTAGCTTTTATTTTTGCGACAACCTTGGTGACAACGGCCTTACCGCTCTTGGCTCGTTCTTATATAGACCGATTTGTCAGCCGAGAGGTAGCCATAAATGGCCTCTATCTGCTGGGGATTTACTATGGCCTCTTTCTTTTGCGGGTGCTTCTTACTTTTCTGGGGCAATATGCTTTTGCACGGGTGGCCTACAGCATTGTCCGCGATCTTCGGCAGGAAACTTTTGCGAATATGCAGCAATTAGGCATGGCTTATTTTGATCAGACAGCAGCAGGGGCTATCGTTTCTCGCTTGACCAATGATACTCAGTCAGTGGCTGATATGTTTAGTAGTATTTTTTCTAACTTCCTCAGCTCCATGCTTATCTTGGTGGTGACAATCGTAACTATGCTGGCTCTGAATTGGCGGCTGACTCTGCTGATTGTCCTCTTTTTGCCTATCATGCTTGGTTCGATTATCCTGTATCAGCGGCTGTCCAATCGCTTGCTCAAGCAAGTCCGAGCTAAACTAAGCGACCTCAATGTTAAACTTTCTGAGAGCATTGAAGGGATGCGGATCATCCAAGCTTTTAGTCAGGAAAAGCGGCTAATCGAAGAATTTGAAGCAATCAATGGAGAACACCTAGACTTTAGCAATCGCTATCTGAATGTGAACAGCCTCTTTCTGCGCCCAGCCATGTCCTTGCTGAAAATCTTGGCTTATGCTCTTATTCTGACTTATTTTGGCTTGAGCTGGCAAGTAGCTGGAGTGACTGCAGGTGTCATGTATGCTTTCATCCAGTATGTCAATCAGCTTTTCAATCCCTTGATCGATGTCATGCAAAATTACTCAGTTCTTCAGACATCGATGGTGGCTGCGGAGCGCGTTTTTGAACTGATGGATCGCCGAGAATATGAGCCTGAACAAGCAGAAGAGGGACCTGAGATTCAGGCGGGCAATATTGACTTTCAGCATGTAACCTTTTCCTATGACGGAAAGAGAGAGATTCTAAAGGACATTTCCTTTAGCGTCAAACAAGGCGAGACCATTGCTTTTGTCGGGCCAACGGGTTCGGGCAAATCCTCCATTATCAACCTTTTCTTGCGCTTTTATGAATTTGAGAAAGGCAAGATTCTTATCGATGGCAGAGACATCAGAGACTACAGTCAAGCAGAATTACGCCGCACTATCGGTCTTGTTTTGCAGGATCCCTTCCTCTACCACGGCACCATTGCATCCAATATCCGCATGTATCAGGAAAATCTATCGCAAGAGGAGGTCGAAGAAGCAGCTCGCTTTGTTGATGCCCATGAGTTTATCAGCCAACTAGCTCAGGGATATGATAATCCGGTTACTGAGCGTGGCTCCACCTTCTCTAGTGGCCAACAACAGCTTTTGGCCTTTGCCAGAACCATCGCAACCAAGCCTAAAATCTTGATTTTAGATGAAGCCACTGCCAATATCGATTCAGAAACTGAGGAGCTGATTCAGCATTCCTTACGGAAAATGCGGCAGGGCCGAACCACCATTGCCATTGCCCATCGACTGTCTACGATTCAGGATGCCAATTGTATCTATGTTTTAGATGAAGGGTGCATCATTGAGTCTGGTAGCCATGAAGAGCTTCTAGCACAAAATGGGACGTATAAGAAAATGTATCAGCTGCAGGCTGGGATGTTGGATGCCTGAAAAACAAGGAAAAATTCAAAGAAAAGAGGCTGGGACAAAAGTCCTAGCCTCTCAATTGTTTTTGGATTGTCGAGCAAGACGCAGTGGTTGAGTGGGCTCTATTACGCTGATTTCATCAGCTTTTACAGCCCTACTCAACTATGCGGAGGTGGGACGACGAAATCGAATTCTAACGAATTACCGATTTCTGTCCCACTCTCTTTTTAGATATTCTTTAAATTTTTCCAGATTTTCTTTTAAATCATCAAATCCTAGCTTAGCATAGCGGTAGGGGCAGGTCTGAATGTAGCTGCTTTCAAAAAAGTCCAGCGGTAGCTTGCTGTGTTTGAGAGAGCTGACTGAGGGGAGGGATTGGAGGTCAAAAATCACGCCATCTGTTGTCAACTGGTAGGGCAGAGGGAAATGAAGGTCGTCCAAGAGGAATTGTGCCTTATTTTTTTCAGTTTCCAGTCGGTTAAGTAAGCCTAGACGATTCTTTTCAAACATCAGATTGTCAATATAGAGGGAGAGAGCCTTTTGCATGATGAGGTTACTGTCGTAGTCAACCGCTTTTTTATAGGACAGAAAGGTTTCTCGAATCTGAGGTAGCAGGGCCAAGGCTGTGATGCGCAGGGCAGGAAAGAGACTGGTAGAAAAAGACTTGATATAGAGGACATGCTGACTATTATCCAGATAGTGAAAAGGCAGTTCTCGCTTGCTATCAAAGTCAGCCAGATAGTCGTCTTCAACGATATAGACATCATAACATTCAGCAAGGGCAAGGATTTCTTCCTTTTCCTGACGGCTGTAGGAATGTCCTAGTGGATAGTGAAAACGGGGAATCGTATAGAAAAACTTGATCCGCCTTGTCTGAAAAATCCTCTCTAACTCTTTCAGGTCAATCCCAGTCGGTTTACGTTCAATGGTCTCATAAGGGAGTTTTTGATTTAGCAGTAAATCGTTGATTCGATGGTAGGTGGGCTGCTCAACCAGAATGGTCTCTTTTCTATTAGGGAAGTCAATCTGAGAGAGAATGTAGAGGGCTTGTTGGGTACCGGAAGTCAGAATCAGATTGTCTGCAGAAGTGTAGACTGCGGAGTCCAAGAGCAAGTGCTGAACTGACTGTCGCAACTCCTCCAGTCCTTCTTGCTGAGAATAGTAGTTGAAAAGATAGTTTTCTCGACCAATCAGTGTTTCATTGACACACAGGCGGAAGTCTTCATAGGCTTGGTGGCGGTCGTCTGTCACAGCAAGCTCCATATCTTCCTTTTTATTTTGGTCATTTTCCAAGACATAGTAGCCGCTCTTAGGCACGGCATAAATGTACTTCTGATAACGAAGCTCAATCAAGGCCTTCTGGGCAGTATCCTTGCTGCAATGGTAGCGGTCTGCCAGCTTGCGGACGGAGGGAATCTTTTGTCCCCTAGTAAGTCTTCCCCTGTCAATGTCCCTAATAATTTTATCCATGATGATTTGGTATTTAGGTTTTGCTGCCATTCTGTCCCCCTACAGATTTCTTTCTCTTATTTTACCTTATTTCTAGGAAGTTGACAAAGTTTCTTGTTCATTTAAAATATAAAAACCAGCCTTGAATTCCCTTCAAAACTGGTTCAATCTAGAATATTTGCGTCGCGTTTATTCTTGCAGAAAGCCCAGTGTAGCTAAGGCTTCCTCGATATAGTCTAAGTCCTGCGGAGAATCTGCCTCGATTAAATGGTAGTGAATTCCATTTGTTAGCTCGGATAAGGCACGAAAATCGCTCTCTGTGATCTGCTCCAAAAATTGTTGCACATCGCGGCGGCAGGTCAATTTCAGATAGGTCTGGATTTCCCCATAGACAGGATGTTCAATCATGATATTTTGCACTCGTCCGCCATTATCAACGATGGCCAAGAGTTCAGTTTCGATATCATCTGCCTTGTGTTTAAGCTTAAAAAGCCGATGAAAATGGGCAGGCACGTTGCTTTCTTTATAGACATAACCTCTATTGGTACTGATAATAGGAGCACCGTCGGCTCGCAGCAGGGCAATATCCTGAACGATAATCTGGCGAGTGACATGAAATTGTTCAGCTAAAAATTGACCGTTTAAAGGTTGACGAGCTTCTTTTAAAAGCTCTAATAAATCATTTCTTCGTTTTTTTGTCATATCTTCATTGTAAATCAAAACTTTAGAAGATTCAAGGTTTAACGAATCTTTTTTAGAGCCTGATAGACAAATTTTGCAATGATAAAGTCCACCATGCTATGAACGATTGTACCAAGTCCGACCAAACCGAATAGGATGTAGAAGGCATTAGCTGGATAGGCTGTCGTTGTGTAAAAGAGAATGCAGACTACTACCTCACCAAAGGCATGAATTAGGGCCAGCACAAAATTAAAGATCCAGGTCTTTTTCTGACTGTCCAGTGTTTCAGGATGCTTTTGCAGATAAAGAGCTCCGATAGTACCGAAGAGCAGGTGAGACAGGGCTCTCAGTGTGATGATGAAAGGGAGACCGGACATAAAAAATCCGATGGTAGAGCCGAGGACGACAATCACTGTCATCAGAGGCGAGAGAAACATGGCCAGAAAGATAGCAACGTGACTGGCTAAGGTGAAAGAAGCAGGCGGAATGACAATCTTAATCGGCATGACCAGTGGGATAACGATGGCTAGGGCAGTCAAAAAAGCGGTCAGTGTCATAAACTGATTTTTAGATTTTGGTTTCATAATAAACTCCTTTTATTAACTGTATATACACTAGAATAGTACACTGTTTTGTCAGAAAAGTCAAGAAAAATTTTTGAAAATAGGATGATTTTCCGGACTCATTTGTCAAATAAGATAAAATATCGTATAATAAGACGGTAAAATTAAGGATATAGTTCAGATTTAATCTTTTATTTTGAATGTCTGTCCGCTTATAAGGAGAAATGATTTAATGAATAATTTGCCAAATTGCCCTAAATGTAACTCAGAATACGTTTATGAAGACGGCGTTCTCTTGGTTTGTCCAGAATGTGCCTACGAATGGGATCCAGCAGAAGTTGAAGCAGCAGAAGCTGGTCCAGTGGCTATTGATGCGAACGGCAATCAGTTGGCTGATGGCGACACAGTTACCTTAATCAAGGACTTGAAAGTCAAAGGGGCTCCTAAGGATCTCAAACAAGGAACGCGCGTGAAAAATATCCGTATTGTCGAAGGCGACCACAATATCGACTGTAAGATTGATGGATTTGGTGCTATGAAGCTCAAGTCAGAATTTGTCAAAAAAATCTGAGAAGCACTATGAATAAAAAAATAATTCTTTCTTATCGCCTTCTTCTTCTGGTTTTGGCTTTTGTAGGGGTCTATCTGGAAATTGCTAAACTTGGCGTAGGAATGCTGATGTACTACACGGTCTTGTCTAATCTTCTGGTTCTGTTATTCACAGCCTATCTCATTTTTAGGATGTGGACAGACAATAATTGGGAGAGTTCCAAGCTGTTGCGCGTGAAGGGCGGCGTGACCATGTGTATCATGATTACCTGCGTCGTCTATCACTTGCTCCTAGCTCCGATTGCGACAGATTTTTATCGTTTGGAAAATTTCCTTTGCCATTATATTGTGCCTCTCATGTTTTTCTTTGATACTCTTGTATTTGATAAAACTCGGCAGTATCGTTGGTTTGATCCCATTTCTTGGACAAGTGTTCCGCTGATTTACATGATTTTTGCCCTTATTAACGGTTTTTTCTTGAAAATTGATATTCCGAATGCCAAGGATAAACCCTTTCCCTACTTTTTCCTTAATGTCTATAAGCACGGTTGGCCTTATGTTATCAAGATGTGCTTGATTATCTTTGTGGCCTATCTAGTCTTTGGTTATATTTTTTATGGAATCAAATCTATCTCATTTTCAAAGAAGAAAGCATAGAGTCTTAAATATAGAAAACAGATGTTCTCTGTTTTTTATTTTGTTGAAATGGATTAGCAATTTATCGTGAAAAAAGTTCATTTTTTTCTTGAAATGGAATTAAAATTGTGGTATAGTTATAAACAATTAAATAATCCTTTAATTCTATCCAGAGAGATGGGCAAGGAGCAAAGTAAAAATGATGGGCGGAGTGTAAACAAGTGCGTCTTGTGCCAGCCTGTCTATATTTTCTGAAGTCTCCTTGTAAAGGGGACTTTTTCTTATGCTTTTAGGAGGTTTAGATGAAGACAAAAGAAGTTGTCGATGACATCACCATGAACCGTGCCATTACACGGATTACTTATGAAATCATCGAGCGCAACAAGGATTTAAGCCAGATTGTTTTGGCGGGCATTAAGACCAGAGGGGTTTTCATTGCCAAGCGCATCCAGCAGCGACTGGCTCAGTTGGAAAATATCGATATTCCAGTCGGTGAAGTGGATACCAAGCCTTTTCGGGATGATGTCAAGGTCGAGGAAGATACAACACTGATTCCATTTGATATTACTGACCGTGAAGTGATTCTGGTGGACGATGTTCTCTATACAGGGCGGACCATTCGCGCAGCTATTGACAATCTGGTCAGTCATGGCAGGCCATCTCGTGTCAGTTTGGCGGTTCTGGTTGACCGTGGTCATCGCGAATTGCCGATTCGAGCAGATTACGTTGGTAAAAATATTCCAACTAGCCGTCGAGAGGAAATCATTGTCGAAATGACAGAAAAAGATGGTCAGGACCGAGTCCTCATCGTAGAGGAGGATGCATCATGAGTCAAGAAGTTAAATACGATGTCCATGATATGCCAAAACCTGGTTTACTCTTAGGACTTTCATTCCAGCATTTGTTCGCCATGTTTGGTGCGACGGTGTTGGTTCCGATTCTGGTGGGAATTGACCCAGCGGTAGCCCTGTTTTCAAGTGGTTTAGGTACGCTGGCTCACTTGACAGTGACCAAGTACAAGATTCCTGCTTATATGGGTTCGAGTTTCGCTTATATCGCTGCCATGCAAATGCTGATGAAGACAGATGGGATTGCAGCAGTGGCGCAAGGTGCCATCACGGGCGGTCTGGTCTACTTTATCGTAGCCCTCATCGTGAAATTCGCAGGGAATGCTTGGATTGATAAGATTTTGCCGCCAGTAGTGGTAGGGCCTATCATCATGGTGATTGGCCTGAGTCTAGCGGGTACAGCCGTTGGCGATGTGATGTATAAGACTGTTGGAGACCAGAAGGTCTACGACATCACCTACTTTGCTATCGGCATGGTAACCCTTCTATGCGTCATTCTCTTTAACATCTACGGTAAGAAAATCGTTGGTATTATTCCGGTTCTGCTGGGCTTGATTGTTGGATATATCTTTGCTTTGATTGCCGGAGCAGTGACAGGTCAGGAGATTATCTCCTTCGCCAACGTGACAAAAGCTTCTTGGTTCCACGTTCCGCCAATGAATCTTCCGTTTTTAGATTATGATTTTAAATTGTATCCAAGTGCAATCTTAACAATGGCACCGATCGCCTTTGTAACGATGACAGAGCACTTTGGGCATGTTATGGTTCTGAATAGCTTGACAGGCAAGGATTTCTTTAAAGAGCCTGGTTTGGATAAGACCTTGGCTGGGGATGGTCTGGCTCAGGTCATCGCGGGTATCTTTGGTGCTCCGCCGGTGACCAGCTATGGTGAAAATATCGGGGTTATGGCGCTCAATAAAATCTACAGTGTTTATGTGATTGCTGGTGCTGCAGTACTGGCCATTGTCATGAGTTTCGTGGGCAAGGTTTCTGCCCTGCTCCAATCGATTCCAAGCCCAGTTTTGGGAGGCATTTCGATTGCTTTATTTGGGGTAATTGCTTCCAGTGGTCTTAAAATTCTGATTGAAGCGCAAACCAATCTCGACAACAAAAAGAACCTGCTGATTGCCAGTGTCATTTTGGTATCTGGTATCGGTGGTCTGACCCTGCAACTATCAGGTCTGCAAATTTCAGGAGTTGCTCTATCAACTGTTCTAGGAATTGCACTCTACCTCATCCTGCCAGAACCTAAAAATTAGGCTGACAAGCTTGCTACATTTGTTCAACGTTTTTAATATAAAAGGAGTATAACATCATGTCATCAAATCAAATCGCACTTAAAAACCTTGTATCTATGGAACACCTCACTAACGAAGAAGTGATGGCCCTGATTAAGCGCGGGATTGAATTCAAAAACGGCGCAAAGGTTCATTACGATGAGCAGCATATCGTTGCGAATCTCTTCTTTGAACCTTCGACTCGGACTCACAAGGCTTTTGAAGTAGCAGAATTGAAACTTGGATGTGACCTGCTTGACTTTGATGTCAAGACAAGCTCAGTCAATAAGGGAGAAACCTTATATGACACGATTTTGACTATGTCGGCTATCGGTGTAGACGTCTGTGTTATCCGTCACCCCGAGGTGGATTACTATAAAGAATTGGTCGAAAGTCCAACGATTACAACTTCCATCGTAAATGGTGGTGACGGTTCTGGTCAGCACCCAAGCCAAAGCCTGCTTGACTTGATGACAATTTACCAAGAATTTGGCCATTTCGATGGTTTGAAAGTGGCTATTGCCGGTGACCTCGATCACTCTCGTGTAGCCAAGTCTAATATGCAAATCTTGAAACGTCTTGGCGCTGAGCTCTTCTTTGCTGGTCCAGATGAGTGGAGAAGCGATGAGTTTGCTGATTATGGTAAATTCGTAACGATTGATGAAGTAATTGATCAAGTAGATGTGATGATGTTCCTTCGTGTGCAGCATGAGCGCCATGACTACAACTCTATTTTCTCTAAGGAAAATTATCATAAACTCCATGGTTTGACGCAAGAGCGCTATGATCGTATGAAGGATACCGCTATCCTGATGCACCCAGCGCCTGTCAATCGCGATGTAGAAATTGCAGACCATTTGGTTGAAGCTCCAAAATCTCGGATTGTAGAACAAATGACAAATGGCGTTTTTGTCAGAATAGCTATCATTGAGGCTGTTCTCAAAGGACGAAATTAATCTCAGATGTAGCTTGGGAGTAGGATTGGACTCAAGAAGAGTCTTCCTATTCCTTTTTTAAACTTAATCTTAAAGACTTATAAAAAAACAAATGTTAAAATCAAAAGAACTACTCGAAATTATGTTTTTTGAGTAGTTCTTTTGATTTATGCATTGTTGGATTTTGCAAAGATTCTTGGGCTGACTTTTTTGAGTTGTGGGATGAAGACCAGACTGACCCCAATAACGATGAGTCGGTCTGCATAGTCGGTTAGCGCTTGGACGATGATGGTGCTGGTGACTAAATCTAAGCCTAAACCGTGTAAGCCCTGAACGATAATACTAGAGCCGCTTGGGGTAATTCCTTTGAAGACAATGACGGTAATCAGAGAGGCCAAAGCAGTAGCTGGCAGGGAAACTAGAAATGTTTTCCAGAGGAGGTTTAATCTTGGTTTTGAATCAGAAGTGAAAAAGACCGAGACGAGTAGGGCCAAAAGAATAGCTACCGGAGAGAAATAAATAGCAGAAATGTCTGTTGTAAAGGAGCTAATAAGAGCACTAGCAACCGCAGTTCCTACTCCGAAAATAGGTCCTAAAACGAGGCTGGCTAATATCGTTCCAAACGTATCCAAATAAACAGGAAGTTTTAGAAAAAGGGCGATGTTGGCACCGACATAGTTTAGAGCGATGCAGATAGCTGTAAATGCGATGATAAATGGTGATGTTTTTTTCATAATCTTATCCTAAATTTAAAGTTTCTAGATCTTGGCAGATGATTTCCTTTGAAGTGTTAAGTATCACGGAGAGAAACTCCTGAAAGAAGAGTTGGGTGTTTACATGGGTCAGTACTTTAGCATTGGCTTCCTTACCATAAAAATGATAGGCATCAACTAACGTTTGTCCCATGGCAATGCCTTCCGTCGCAAGATCGACGAAGGAGTCAAATCCTTGACAAAGGTCTTGATGCAGGAAATGGGCAACTGCCAATGGATCGTTGATGACACAGCCGATGATATGTTCATACTCCCAATGAAAATCCCAGTAAAAACGAGTGATTTTTCCGACAAAGTCAGCGACTTCAGGATTGATAAAACGCATATATTCCAATAGATTAGGCGTCAAGACAATCTTTCGCGTGACATCTAGACCGACCATTTCAATCTTTTTTCCAAGTTTTTCATAGGTCTCTTGGGCTGCATGTGGATCGCACCAGTAGTTGTACTCCGCTACGGGCGAGCAGTTGCCATGCGATTTGTAGCTCCCGCCCATGCTGACAAATCGTTCTAGATGTTGCCCAAGTGTAGGATTTTTCCTGAGAGCCAAGGCAATATTGGTCAAAGGCCCCAGTGCGATGATAGAAGTATTCTTATTGGTCTGGAAGTAGTCTGCCAGAAAGTCATAAGCAGCTTGTGGCTGGGCTTGGGTGGAACTGCTTCTTGTTATCCCGCTTTCCCCCAATCCATCCATGCCGTGTGTGTCCTGAGCGGAGACGAAGTCACGAACCAAGGGCTTGTCGGCTCCTACATAAACTGGAATATCCAGCCGATTCAGCCTTTCCAATATTTTGAAGGCATTTTCAAGACCAAGTTCCACTGGGACATTTCCAGCAACTATGGTCAAAGCAACGACTTCTAAGTCAGGGTGTTGCAAGGCATAGAGCAGGGCTAGGCTGTCGTCTATGCCAGGATCGCAGTCAATAATAACTTTTCTTTTCATAGGTCCTCCTTTTGAGAAATAAAATAAGGCTGAAACCTCCGTCTCAACCTCTCAGTTAGTTCTGCCAAAGCGGCAGGACACCAGAAAAAACTATGCGCAATTACATTACTTTAGAATATAAGGGTACTTAGTTTTTTATACTGGGAAGTTTGCGAACCAGTCCAAAACAAGTGTTTTGAATTATGCATTTACTATCATAATGAAAAATTGCCTAAAAGTCAATGGGAAGGAGGACAAGAATAGTCAGTCTTTTGACTTTATGATATAATAAGATGAAAGAAATGAGGAGAATATAATGGCAAAAATAGTACAAACAGATAAAGCACCAGCAGCAATCGGACCTTATGTCCAAGGAAAAATCGTCGGCAACCTTTTATTTGCCAGCGGTCAAATTCCTTTGTCACCAGAGACAGGAGAAATTGTAGGAGCAACGATTGAGGAGCAGACCCAGCAGGTTTTGAAAAATGTAGGAGCCATTTTAGAAGCAGCTGGAACAGATTTTGACCATGTGGTCAAGGCAACCTGCTTCCTAAGTGATATCAATGATTTTGTTCCATTTAATGAAGTCTACAAAACAGCCTTTAAGAGCGAGTTTCCAGCTCGTTCGGCAGTAGAAGTGGCTCGCTTACCTCGTGATGTTAAAATCGAAATCGAAGTCATTGCCGAGATTGTGTAATAAATGCTTGGGGCTGGGAAGTTTCCCGTCCCTTTTTACAAATAAAATGTTAAATGAAGGGAGAAAGAATGGCTGAACACAAGATTCAATTAGTGATTGTGACAGGAATGAGCGGTGCTGGAAAGACAGTTGCTATCCAGTCTTTTGAGGATTTGGGCTATTTTACCATTGATAATATGCCACCGACTCTAGTACCAAAGTTTTTGCAGCTGGTTGAAGGAACCACTGACAATGACAAACTGGCTCTGGTTGTTGATATGCGGAGTCGCTCCTTCTTTTTAGAAATTCAGGATATTCTGGATGAGCTGGAAAGAAGTACGGAAATTGATTTTAAAATTCTATTTTTGGATGCGGCTGATAAGGAATTGGTGGCTCGCTATAAAGAAACCCGACGCAGTCATCCCTTGGCAGCTGACGGGCGGATTTTAGATGGGATTAAGCTGGAGCGTGAACTCTTGGCACCTCTGAAGAACCTCAGTCAAAATGTCGTAGATACGACGGATTTGACGCCACGGGAGCTGAGAAAAACGATTTCTGAACAGTTTTCCAATCAAGATGAAATGCACAGTTTCCGCATTGAGGTTATGAGTTTTGGTTTCAAATACGGCCTGCCTCTGGATGCGGACTTGGTCTTTGATGTACGTTTCCTGCCTAATCCCTACTATAAGCCTGAACTGCGTAATCAAACAGGATTGGACAAGGATGTTTTTGACTATGTCATGAACCATGCGGAGTCTGAAGAATTTTACCAGCATTTACTGGGTCTGATTGAGCCGATTTTGCCGGGCTATCAAAAGGAAGGCAAGTCCATACTGACCATCGCGGTCGGCTGCACGGGCGGACAGCACCGTAGCGTGGCCTTTGCACAGCGTTTGGCGGATGATTTAGCGAAAAACTGGCCAGTCAATGCCAGTCATCGCGACAAAAATCGTCGGAAGGAAACGGTGAACCGCTCATGAGAAAACCGAGAATTACAGTTATCGGCGGTGGTACAGGAATTTCAGTTATTTTAAATAGCCTGCGGAAAAAGGATGTAGAGATCACAGCCATTGTCACAGTAGCAGATGATGGCGGCAGTTCTGGCGAGCTGCGCAAAAACATCCAGCAGCTGACGCCTCCGGGCGATCTTCGAAATGTTTTGGTGGCCATGTCCGACATGCCAAAGTTTTATGAGAAGGTCTTCCAGTATCGCTTTGCCAAAGGAGACGGCGTTCTAGCAGGTCATCCCCTGGGGAATTTGATTATTGCTGGCATTTCCGAAATGCAGGGTTCGACCTATAATGCCATGCAGCTTCTGACCAAGTTTTTCCATACGACAGGTAAAATCTACCCCTCAAGCGACACTCCGCTGACTTTGCATGCTGTGTTTACAGATGGAACGGAAGTTGTCGGTGAGAGCAATCTAGCTAGTAAGGCTGGTATGATTGAGCGGGTCTATGTGACCAATACCTATGATGATGAAAAGCCTGTTGCTAGTAGAAAGGTGGTCCAGAGTATTTTGGATAGCGATATGGTGGTTCTGGGACCGGGTTCTCTCTTTACCTCCATTTTGCCAAACATCGTAATCGAAGAAATCGGCCAAGCTATTTTGGATACTAAGGCAGAAGTAGCCTATGTTTGCAATATTATGACTCAACGTGGCGAAACCGAGCACTTTTCAGATAGCGACCACGTTCAAGTACTTCATCGTCATTTGGGTAAAAAGTTCATTGATACTGTCTTGGTCAATATCGAGCCAGTTCCGCGCGAATATATGAACAGCAATAAATTTGATGAATATCTGGTTCAAGTTGAGCATAATTTTCGAGGGCTGCAAGAGCAAGTTCCGCGTGTTATTTCATCGAATTTCCTTCGATTGGAAAATGGCGGAGCTTTCCATGACGGAGAGTTACTTGTGGATGAATTGATGCAGATTATACAGGTGCGCAAATGAGCTTTACAGTAAAAGTAAAAGAAGAGCTTTTAAGCCTATCTGTAAAAGACAAAAATGAGTTGGCTGCCATCATCAAGATGGCTGGTAGTTTAGGAATTTCTTCGACCGGCCTCACCTTATCCATTTCAACAGAAAATGCCAAGATTGCTCGCCATCTCTATGAGCTGCTGTTGGACCTTTATCAGGTCAAGTCGGAAATTCGCCACCATCAGAAGACTAATCTGCGTAAGAATCGCGTTTATACAGTATTTCTAGATCAGAAAGTAGAAGAAATCTTATCTGACCTGCACTTGGCTGACTCCTTTTTTGGTATTGAGGCAGGGATTGACCAGGCCATTTTGTCAGATGATGAAGCCAGTCGTTCCTATCTTCGGGGAGCCTTTCTCTCGAATGGCAGCATGCGGGAGCCAGACTCAGGCAAGTACCAACTGGAAATCTTGTCCGTTTATCTGGATCATGCTGAGGATTTAGCTGCCTTGATGCGCCGTTTTCTGCTGGATGCCAAGACCATCGAGCGTAAGAAGGGGGCTGTCACCTATCTGCAGCGGGCTGAGGATATCATGGATTTTCTCATTGTCATCGGTGCTATGGAAGCCATGGCTGAGTTTGAGTCTCTTAAGCTCATGCGGGAAGCGCGCAATGACCTCAATCGAGCCAATAATGCGGAGACAGCGAACATCGCTCGTACGGTCACAGCCAGTATGAAGACCATTAACAATATTGCCAAAATCAGCGATAATATCGGCATTGAGAGTTTACCTGTAGACCTGCAGGAGGTAGCCCAGCTTCGTATCCAGCATCCGGACTACTCCATCCAGCAGCTAGCTGATAGTTTGAGCCAACCTCTAACTAAGAGCGGTGTCAATCATCGCTTGAGAAAAATCAATAAAATCGCAGATGAATTATAAAAGCTGCCGAGTTTAAGCTCGGCAGCCGTTTTTTTATAGGCTTGTAGAATGTTTGGGTTGGACTTTTTGCTCAGGATAGATATGGTTAATGGCATTGTTGACAGCAGTAGGTGCTTCACCTAGTCCAGTCGCAATCAGGTCAATCTTTCCCTCGTAGCTGCAGCAGTCACCAGCTGCATAGATACCTGGCACGGAAGTTTCTTGCTTGCTATTGACCAAAATCTTGTGACGGTTGAGCTCCAAGCCCCAATCTTTGAGATTGCCGACAGAGGATTTAAAACCGTAGTTGACAAAGAGATGATCCAGCGGCAAAAGCTGACTTTCCTCTCCCTTGACTTGGCTGATTTCCAAGTGGGTAATCTTGCCGTTTTCGCCGACCAATCGACTGGGTACAAATGGTGTCTTAATCTCAACACTGGAAGCCTTGAGTTCTTCCACGCTATGCTCTAAAGCCCGGAAGTTGTCCCGACGATGAACCAGGCTAGTTTCTGCGATTTTTTTAAAAGCTAGTGCCCAGTCAACAGCCGAGTCACCGCCTCCCAAAACAACAACCTTTTTGCCAGCGTACTGGCTGATGTTTGAAACGTGATAGTGAAGGTTGCTGTAGATTTCCGCATCGTCTAACTCCAAAGCTCTTGGTTTGAAGGCGCCGCCTCCCATGGCGATGATGATGGTTTTGGTCTGATGCTGGGCTTGAGAAGTCGTGATGGTGAAGCCTACATCCGCTTTGACGATATCCAGCACTGTTTCATTGAGGCAAATCTCAGTCTGGAAAGTTTCTAGTTGCTCAATCAGACGCTGTGTCAGTTTTTCACCAGTCAAATTAGTAAAGCCTGGCACATCCAGAATTTTCTTTTCTGGGTAGAGAATGGCCGGCTGACCGCCTAGCTGAGGTAGAGAATCAATAATTTTAACCTTGGCTTGGCGCAAATGAGCGTAAAAAGCTGCGAATAGGCCAACTGGACCGCCACCGACAATCGTAATATCATACAGTTCAGACATAATTTTCCTCAATCTTTTTAAAATAAACTAGCATTATTGTATCACAAAAATAGGTCGAAATGTAATTAAATTTTTGTAGGTATTGTAAAAGCCCCATCAGGGGCTTAACATTAGATAGCAAATAAATCATTGAGGTTTTCAGCCAGCGTTGGGTGGGTGAAGATTTGCTTGCTCAAGTAGGTATAAGGAATCTTATTATCCATGGCTACAGTCAGGATATTGATAATTTCCTGAGCCCCTGCTGAGAAGATTGTTGCTCCGACGATTTCCTTGGTCTCTGTGTTGACAACGGCCTTAAAGGCGCCGCGTAAGTCAGCATTGACATGTCCGCGAGGCATTGCTGCGACTGGAATCTCCTTCACTGCAATCGGCAGTCCTTGCTCTTTGGCTTCCTTTTCGGTCAATCCGATTTGAGCCAAAGGCGGTGTGATGAACATGCTGGTAGGGACGTTTTTACGGTCTTCCAGTGTGTAGCTACCGTCGCCAGCCAGATAGCTATAAAGGATACGGAAGTCATCTAGTGAGATATAAGTGAACTGCAGACCGCCATTGACATCGCCCGCTGCAAAAACGCCAGGTACAGATGTTTCCAAGTGCTTGTTGACCTTGATAGCTCCGCGCTCTGTCAGCTCGATATCTGTATTTTCTAACTGCAGGGGCTCAACATTCGGCTTGCGGCCAGTAGCATAGAGCAAGGCATCAAAGCGGAATTCTCCATCCTCTGTTACAACCACAACTTCAGCACCATCATTTTTAATCTGCTTGGTTTGCACATTTTGCAGGAGCTGGATCCCGTCTTCTTCCATGTATTGCTTAGCTAGAGCAGCGATAGAAGGCTCTACTCGAGGGAGAAAGACAGGAGCAGCATCCAGCACAGTCACCTGACTGCCCAGTTTGTTATAGAGTCCGGCAAATTCTAGGCCGATGTTACCGCCACCCAGAACTCCTAAGCGTTTAGGAAGTTCCTTCAGATTTTGAATGCCAGTTGAGTCATAGACGTGTTCGGTCTCAGTCAGTCCTGGAATTGGCAGGACATTGGAAACAGCACCAGTATTGATGACAATAGTTTCAGCCGTCAGTTCCTCTTTTTCATCTCCAGTTGTGATTTCGATGACTTTATTGGAAAGGAAATGAGCTTCCGCATCAATAATGTCAACACCAGCGCCACTGATTGCTGCGTAGTTCTTGCCGTTGAGACGGCTGGTTACAGCGTTCTTTTCAGCCATGACTTGGTCGAAAGCCAGGCCTTTCTCAGCTGCGACAAGCAGGGTCTTGGTTGGGATACAGGCGATATTGATACAGGTTCCCCCATACATAGCCTTGCTTCGCTCAATCAAAGCAACTTTTTTTCCTTGGGACGCCATTTTGGCTGCCAATGTTTTACCGGCCTTACCAAAGCCGATGACAATTAAATCATAGGTTAACATAATTTACCTCCATTTTTCAAAAAGATTGTATCACATCTAGTCGGAAAATGCTCATTTCTGCTACGCCTATTTTAAAAAAGTGTCATAAAGCATTTTATTGGAAGCAAATTTTAGAGTTTTTTCTTGCTCTATGTTATACTTTTTTTCGTCATTAATTTTTATAAGGAGAAGGAAATGTCTATTTTTACACTGATTTTGGCAAGTTTGGTTGCCTTGGAATTTTTCTATATTATGTACTTAGAGACCATCGCAACGACTTCAGCTACGACAGCACGGGTCTTTGGTATGTCTCAAGAGGAGTTGGAGCAGCAGTCGGTCAATACCCTTTTCAAAAACCAAGGAGTTTATAATGGTCTGCTGGGGATTTTGGTTTTAATTGCGGCCTTTGTCCAGCCTAATCCAGTTTGGCTAGGAATTTTTATGGTTTATATCATCTTGGTGGCAGCATACGGTGCAGTGACCAGCGATCCGAAAATTCTGCTCAAGCAGGGTGGTTTGGCAATGTTGACTTTGCTGAGTTTATTTTTCTAAAAAGGAGCGGAAAATAGCGATTTCCAGCTCTTTTTTTACATAATGATTGACTTTTTTATTAGACATATGTAGAATAAAATTAGAAGAAGACTTTAGAAAGTATGGAAATATAATGAATAATTCAATTAAACGTTTACCAGATGGTGAATTTGCCATCTTAAAGATTATTTGGCACCTGCCAAATCCAACGACTTCTGCTCAAATTATGGAAAAGCTGGGTGAAGATAATCATTGGAAACCTCAGACCTTGTTGACAGTTCTGGCTCGCTTGACGGAAAAGGGCTTTTTAGAAAGTGTCCGCAAGGGGCGTGAAAGGCAGTACACGGCCTTAATTTCGGAAGATGAGTACCTAGAGGTAGAAACGTCAGACTTTTTGAAGCGCTATAGCGGACATTCCATGGGTGGCTTTGTCAAGACCCTCTTTTCGTCCAATTCTTTTTCAGAAAATGAGCTGGATGAGCTACGCAATTTGCTGAATCAGAAAGAGTAAGATAAGGTAGCAGCCATGAAACGGTTGCTTTTGTCTTTCCTCTTAACCAGTCTATCAACGTCGATTTTGGTTCTGCTGCTGAGCCCGCTTTTTACAGCCCTTAAGACCAAAATTTCAGTCAAGGTCAAGTATTTTATCTGGTTTTTAATCTTGCTGAGTTTTCTGTTCCCATTCCGTCCCCAGTTCGGTTCTGGCTTTATTCTCCTGAGTACTGGGGCAAGTGTTCAGACAGTCGTTAGAGCTAGCCAGACAGGCGGAGGGCAAGCTGTCTCTCAAGTAACCGAAAAAGCTAGCCAGGCCAATCTCTGGGAGTCTTTTCTAGGTCTGCCTTGGTTTGAAATATTCTTTATCATCTGGCTGCTTGGTTGTGCATTTAGCCTAGGGAAATATGCCTATTCTTATATCCGTTTCAAAAAGATGTTGCAACGTTGGGGGACAGAGGTTGCGGACGAAGAAACTTTGTTCCAGTTGCATTTGATCAAAGAAAAGATGGGTGTTAAAAGCAAGATTCGCTTGCTTCACTACCCTATGACACAGAGTCCAATGTTGCTCGGTTTCAGGGAGATTTTGATTGTGCTACCTGAGCTGGACTATACGGAGGAGGAACTTCAGCTGATTTTTCAGCATGAGTTGACCCATTATCAGCATCGGGATGTCTTGATTAACCTTTTTGCAATTTTGGCTAAGAGCCTGCATTGGTTTAATCCAGTGGTTGGTTTTGCTTGTCGGGAAACTCAGGAAGCAGGAGAAATGTACTGTGATTACGATGTTCTGAGTAAAAAAGACACAGCTTATCGAACTTTTTATGGTGAGACTATTCTGACGATGATCGATCGTAGTAAGAAGACTCCGATTGCTTTGACGACTTGTTTTTACTCGTATAAGTTTAATCTTAAGCGGCGAATTATTGGTATTATGGACCACTGCCTGCCGAAAAAGTTCCTGTCTGCTTCTTTCCTAGTAGCAGTTCCTCTACTTTTGCTCTTGACTAGCTCGGCCTTTGCCTTAGAAAATCCAGTCGCACAAGATAGTAAACTTGTCTTAGAGTCTAAGAAAGCGGAAGGACTTAGTCAGCGTCAGGCCTTAGAAACAGTTTTGAAGGAACTTTCTCTGGCTGAAAAGGACATTAAGGATGTGCAGATTTCACGTGAGAAAGGCAATTATAAGATTCTCTTTTCACACGGACAGACGGCCCATGAGATGCTTGTCAATGCCAAGACTGGAAAAGTCGTCCAATCCAAGCAGCATACCATTGTCGAAAAGACAGTAACAGTTGAAAAAGAGGTTATTCCATCTTCATCTTCTGCAGCGACTCCAGCTGATAGTGGAAGTGGGAATGGGAATGCAGGTCAGACGGGAAGTGTTAGCTCGCCGACTCCTGCGACCAATACTGTGACAAATTCAAATACAAGCACCAGTACAGCACCTGTCCAACCTCCTGCTCAAACTAGCTCCTCAAAGAGTAAGGATAAAGATAGTGACGATGATAAAGACGGTGACGACGATGATGATGACGATGACGATTAGATAAAAGATTCTACCAATCAGACTTTCTTGAAAGAAGCAGTGATTGGTAGAATTTTTTTATCTTTATTTTTGGTAAAATCTAGTCTTCAACTCATAAATTGAGGTAAATTTTAAAGTTTTTTTAATTTTAGTAATTTTCCCCTTTACTTTTGAAAACTACAAGTGTAGAATGTAACTATAAACTACAAATGTAGAATAAAATTTTGAAAATACTGTCCGGAAAGTAGAAAATAGTAGAGCAAGGGCTCTCTTTCTTTTAAAACCACAAACTACATTTGTAGAACAAAAGGAGAATACAAATGAAACAAAAACAAATCCAAACTAACTTCCAACGTGTTGAAACAAAGTACATCTTAGATCGTGTAACCTTGGCTCGCTTAGAAGGTGAAATGCATGCTTACCTCATTCCAGATGATTACGCAACTTCTACCATTTCAAATATCTATTTTGACAATGATTATTTTCAAATGATCCAAGATTCGATTGCTAGAAGAGGTGGTCGTGAAAAGCTACGGATGCGGACTTATGCAGCGAAGCCAACAAAGGATAGTCAGGTATTTTTGGAAATCAAGAAAAGTCTGAGGACGTTGGTTTCAAATATCGACTTGTTTCAAATCTAACTTCAGTCGTTAATTATATTGAGAAGGGACTTGCAGACCAGACTATTTCCGATGAGCGGGTCAAGACAGAAGTGGAGCTGTTGCAGGAGCGTTATGCAGGCTTAAAACCGAAAATGGTGATTAGCTATGACCGTTACTCGATGAAGGGCTCAGAGGACAAAAAAGTTCGTGTGACGATTGATTCAAATATCCGCTTCCGTGATTATGATGTAGACTTGACTTCAGGTCGCCACGGATATCCACTATTAGAAGAGGATATGGTGATTATGGAAATCAAGGTTCCAGGGGAATATCCTCAGTGGATGTCAGAAATTTTGAACAAATACGGCCTTGAAGATCAGTCCTTCTCAAAATACGGCAAAGCCTATCTAAAATCTAAAGAATTGATTCCTCAAGCCGCCAAGGTTTAAGGAGAGAAACAATGATTACACAACTATTTAACAGTATCTATTCTTCGGCTGAAGTCAAGGTTAACCCTCTAGCTCTAATAGCCTCCCTCGTGACTGGCTTGATGTTGGGATTCATTTTGGCCAAGGTCTATAAGCACCAAACTATTTATACCAAAGAGTTTGTCATCACGCTGTCTCTCTTGCCAGCTATTATCTCCATTATCATTTTCTTGGTAAATGGAAATCTGGGCACCAGTGTCGCTGTAGCAGGAACATTCAGTTTGATTCGTTTCAGATCAGCAGCAGGAGGATCTAAAGAACTTTTGACTATCTTTATGGCGACAGCGATTGGGATTACGACAGGAATGGGTTTCTTAACTCTAGGAGTTTTTTTCACGCTCCTCATTTCCTTCTTTTGGTTGCTCTTTGAAAAGATGGGTTTTAGTTCGGTTAGTCAAACCAGACGTTATGTACAAATTCAGATTCCAGCTGAATTAGACTATGAAGTCCTTTTTGAAGCAATCTTTGAAACAGCCTGCAAAAGCTTTGAGTTGACCTCTGTCCAGTCCGTTGACAATAAGTTTATCAAGTTGGACTACGTGGTTGATTTGAAAGCAGATGTAAGCGACCAGCGCCTCATCCAACGCTTCTTACGCCATGAGAAAATTAAGAATATTTCCCTCTCGAAAGAAGCTAAAAAACGAAAGACCTTGTAAAGTAAAAACCAGCTGTTATTTTGAGACAGTTGGTTTTCGTAACTTTTCAAAAATTGGGTAAAACCTGATAGTTAAGTATTTCCGCTAGCAATATGTTTTGAAACCTCAAAAATTCAGACACATACGAATGACATAAAATACTTGACACGACTTTCTATATGTGGTATCATTATATAGATTTTGGACTTGAAGGGAGTGAAAAAAATGTCAAAAACAGTAGTACGTAAGAATGAATCTCTTGACGATGCTCTTCGTCGTTTCAAACGTGCGGTTACTAAAGCTGGTACTCTTCAAGAAACACGCAAACGTGAATTCTATGAAAAACCTTCTGTAAAACGCAAACGCAAATCAGAAGCAGCTCGTAAACGTAAAAAATTCTAATAAATAGAATGAGAAAGCAGCCGATTTGGCTGTTTTTTTCTTTTGAATGGGAAGCACATAATAAAAACAGCACTGATTTTTTCAGTGCTGTTTGGATATTAGTTTTGTTTTTCAAGCAAGCTCTTGATTTCTTGCAGAACTTCAAGTTCTGTTGGTCCAGCTGGTGCTTCTTCAGCAGCTTCTTCGTTCTTTTTAGCAAGGCTTTGTGCTTTTTCAGCAGACTTAACGATGAAGAAGAGAACAGTACCGACTACCAAGAAGTTGATCACGGCGCTCAAGAAGTTACCATAAGCTACTCCGTTCCATTTCAATTGAGAAATTTGCTCTAATTGTGCAGCTTTCAAAATTGGGTTGAGGAAGAGGGGAGTGATAACGTCAGTAATCAATGAGTTGACGATTGCTCCGAAAGCATTCGCAATGATAACCCCGACTGCCAAGTCAATCACGTTACCTCGTAGCAAAAATTCTTTAAGATCCTTTAACATTTTCTTTTCCTTTCAAAAAATAATTTAATATTTGTGGTTATATTATAGCTTAAAGTAGCAATTATTTCAAGTCATTTGCCTATCAAATGTTTTACATTTGCGTCAAATTATTATAAAATATAGAGTGATATTCTATGATAAATTGGAGGTATTGTCTATTGGATAAAGAAATGATTTCTGAAATAAAAAATAGTGTCAATATCGTCGATGTCATAGGAGAAACAGTAGCCTTGACCAAGGCTGGGAGAAATTTTCTGGGACTTTGTCCCTTTCATGGCGAAAAGACGCCCTCTTTCAATGTTGTAGAGGACAAGCAGTTCTATCACTGCTTTGGATGTGGCAAGTCGGGGGATGTTTTCAAGTTTATTGAGGACTACCGAGGCGTATCCTTTATGGATGCTGTGCAGATTGTCGCAGACAGAGCGGGCATTTCCTTAGGTATGGAGAGAGCTAGCGCAGATCGACCGAGACAGGCTCATCCGCATCAGGCGCTCTATGATATTCATACAGAAGCAGCGAAGTTTTACCATGCGGTTCTGATGACGACCAAGATAGGAGAAGAAGCGCGTGCTTATCTCTACAAGCGTGGGCTGACGGATGAAGTCATTAAGCATTTTCAAATCGGACTGGCTCCCAATGAAGGCAACTATCTTCATAAGAGTATGGCTGGTAAGTTTGATGAGTCCACTATCATGAACTCGGGTCTTTTTAATTTGGCAGAGAATAATCTGGTTTACGATGCTTTTCAGAACCGGATTATGTTTCCTTTGACCAATGACAAGGGTCAGGTTGTCGCCTTTTCTGGTCGGATCTGGCAAGATTCGGAACTTGGTTCACAGACTGCTAAGTATAAGAATAGTCGCAGCACCCCTATTTTTAATAAAAGCTATGAGCTTTATCATCTGGATAAGGCCAAGCCGGTGATTAAAAAGAGCCATGAGGTCTATCTGATGGAGGGCTTCATGGATGTGATTGCGGCCTATCGGGCTGGAGTTGAAAATGCAGTCGCATCTATGGGAACAGCTCTGACACCTGAGCATGTCCAGCATCTGCGTAAGTATTGCAAGAAGATCATTCTGACTTATGATGGAGACAGGGCTGGTCAGGCTGCGACAGCCAAGGCTTTAGAGGAGATACGGGATATGTCGGTAGAAATTGTATCCTTTCCTGACAATATGGATCCAGATGAATTTATTGCTAAAAATTCTGCCGAGGAATTGCGACAATTTCTGACCAAAACGCGAATTAGTGATGTAGAGTTCCTTTTGCGTTATCTCAAGCCGGATAATATTGAAAATTTGCAGGCTCAGATTGAATTTGTAGAGCGAATGGCGCCTATTATTGCTCAGACGCAATCTATTACAGCTCAGAATTCCTATATTTATATGTTGGCTGAGTTGCTGCCAGATTTTGATTACCAGCAGGTAGAGAATACGGTTAACAATAGTCGTTTGACTGAACGAAGTAGTCGAAGTGGGCAGCAGTCGGAATCTCTAAGAAGACCTGTACTGGTAGATCTTCCGCTGTCTAAACAGCTATCACGGCTGATAAAGGCGGAAATCCATATCCTCTATCGTATGGTACATAATCCGCTGGTTTTAAATAGCTATCGGCTTCGTACAGATTTTGCCTTTGATACGGCGGAATTGCAGGAGCTATACGAGCTTTTACTGACCAATGGTGAAGTGACTTCGCAGGATTTATCTAGCTTACCAGAAAGAGTCCAGCAACTTTGGTATCGGATGTTGGAGGAAGATTTGCCAGAGGAGATGGAAGATGGAGAATTGGCAGAAGTTGAGCTGACTAGGGAACGCGAATTGCTTCGAAAGAATAATCAGCTGATTAGCAAAAAGGTTCGAGAAGCTTTGCATACTGGAGATGACGATGCCGCTATATTAGAGGTGGAGCGCTTTATCGCACAAAAAAGAAGAATGGAGTAGGTATGGCTACAAAACAAAAAGAAGTAACAACATTAGACGTTCAAATTGCAGAATTCATCCGCAATCACAAGCAAATGGGTGCAGCAACGGATGATGAAATAAACGACAAACTGGTCATCCCCTTCGCCTTGGACGCTGATGGGATTGAGGATTTGCTGCAGCGTATTCAGGATGCGGGCATTTCTATCACGGATAAGGAAGGAAATCCTAGCGCGCGTGTCTTGAATACTGAAGAGGAAGAGGCAGAGCTGACGGATGAAGAGCTCCTAGGGAGCAATTCAGCCAAGGTCAATGACCCAGTTCGCATGTATCTGAAGGAAATCGGGGTTGTGCCCCTTCTCAGCAATGAAGAAGAGCAGGAGTTGGCGATCTTGGTAGAGCAGGGAGATTTGGAAGCCAAACAGCGTCTAGCTGAGGCCAATCTTCGTTTGGTTGTTTCCATTGCTAAGCGCTATGTTGGCCGTGGTATGCAGTTCCTTGACTTGATTCAAGAAGGAAATATGGGACTGATGAAGGCCGTTGATAAGTTTGATTACACCAAGGGATTTAAGTTTTCAACTTATGCAACATGGTGGATTCGTCAGGCGATTACTCGTGCGATTGCCGACCAAGCTCGGACTATTCGGATTCCGGTCCATATGGTGGAAACCATCAACAAGCTAGTTCGCGAGCAACGTAATCTCTTGCAGGAATTGGGTCAAGATCCAACGCCGGAGCAGATTGCTGAGCGTATGGATATGACGCCTGACAAGGTTCGTGAGATTCTCAAGATTGCCCAAGAGCCAGTTTCCTTGGAAACGCCTATCGGTGAGGAAGATGACAGCCATCTGGGTGACTTTATCGAAGACGAAGTGATTGAAAATCCAGTTGACTACACAACCCGTGTCGTTCTCCGCGAGCAGTTGGATGAAGTCCTAGATACGCTGACAGACCGCGAGGAAAATGTCTTGCGTTTGCGCTTTGGTCTGGATGATGGAAAAATGCGGACACTGGAAGATGTCGGTAAGGTCTTTAATGTCACCCGTGAACGGATTCGTCAGATTGAAGCAAAAGCCCTGCGTAAACTCCGCCATCCAAGCCGCAGCAAACCACTCAGAGATTTTATTGAAGATTAAGAAACGAAGAGCAAGGGGGGCAGGAATCCTTCAGTAGGAAGTGTAAAGTCGGCAATTCTAGCTGAAAATAAAAGCCCCTCAAGTTAATGTGAACTTTTGCCATATCTATAAGGAGGATATGCATGTCAGAAAAAAAATACAGCCCTGAAGAAGTTGAAAAGATTAAAACGCGGATTTTGGAGAGCTTGGAGCAGGTCATCGATCCAGAGCTGGGGATTGATATTGTTAATTTAGGTTTAATCTATGAAATCCGTTTTGATGAGACCACTGGAGAAACAGAAATTGATATGACCCTGACAACCATGGGATGCCCTTTGGCGGATCTTCTGACTGACCAGATCTATGATGCTATGTCAGATGTTCCAGAGGTTACTAAGACTGATGTTAAGTTGGTTTGGTACCCAGCTTGGACGGTAGAAAAGATGAGCCGCTATGCTCGGATTGCTTTGGGAATTAAATAGCGACATCATACTTGAAGAAAGACTATACAGAAAAGCACTTGAAATGGACCATCAAGTGCTTTTTAAATGCAATTTTAGGTAGATTACCAGCTAGTCAGAGAAATTTCTCCACTGTTGAGCCAGATTTTTTGGTCGTTCTCCAACTGGACTAGAAGTTGGCCACTGTCCGAGATATCGCTGGCAATTCCTTTATAGGTTTGATTATTTTGTTGGAAACTTACTTGGCGACCAAGGACCAGGGAGTGCTTCTTGTAAAGGTAAATGAGCTCCTCTGGGTCACTTTCGAAGAAGCAGGTCCAAATTTCGGCAATCAATTCATTCCTGGTGATGGGAGCTGGGGCGCTAAAGAGCGATCCAGCCTTATTTTGCAGTTCCTTGGGGAAGTCACTAATGCAAAAATTAAAACCAACTCCGATAATAACATCTGTGACGAGGCCAGTTTCAATTGAAGTAGTGGCCTCGGTCAAAATGCCAGCAATTTTCTTATTTTTGTAGTAGATATCATTGACCCACTTGATGTCCACATCCATGAGGGTCAAATTTTTGACTGCCTTATAAATAGCCCCTGCTGTCAGAATGGTATAGGAAGGAATTTGCTCAAAAGGCAGGTTGGGCTTGAGATGGAGGGACATATAAAAGCCGCCCTGTTTTGGAGAGAAAAAATCTCGGCCGAAGCGACCGCGACCAGCGGATTGAGCAGCAGCTAGATAGAGGATATTGGCTTCGCCGCCTGCTTCCAGACCTGCTTTGGCATCTATCTGAGTAGATTGGCAATTGGGGTTGAAGGAAACCTTGATAGGTGCCTTTTTTTCAATGATTTCTGGGATTAGTAAATCCCCTACTTTGAGCTTATAGCCACGGTTTTTTACGGAATCAATCTTGATTCCTTCTTTTTCCAAGCGCTGAATGGCCTTCCAAATGGAGGTCCTGGAAATGCCCAATGTCTGAGCCAGACTTTCTCCGTTGACATAATCGTCAGCTTGGCTGAGAATGGTAAATAATTGTTCGTAGGTTTTCATAAGTTCTTTTTTCTATTAGATACTGCTTTCTCGAATGGTCAGCCTGGTAGAAAGTTTGACCATATAGGGAATGGAGTCCTCTTCGGATGTTAAACTTTGATTCAGAATGTGCAGAGCCTGCTTGCCCATTTCTTCTGTAAAAACGGTGACTGTACTGAGGCTGGGATAGATGTACTTAGCAATAGAAGTATCATTAAATGATATAATGCTGATATCTTGAGGAACATGAATTCCGTGTTCTTGCAGAGCCCGCAAGGCACCGATAGCCAAAGCATCACTGGAGATGAAGAAGGCAGGTGGCAGCTTGTCTTTGTGCTCATTGATGAGCTCTGTCATCATCTGATAGCCTGATTCCGAAGAAAAGCTGCCTACCTTAACCAAGTCAGGTTGAAAGATTTCTTTGTCAGATAGATATTGCTGAAAGCTTGCCAAACGAGGGTCGCTGATGATTCTAGTCTGGTCAGAGGTTCTTTCTTGCCCGGCAATCATGGCAATCTGGTCAAAACCAGCATTTATGAAGTGCTCAAGAACCTTCTTTACAGCATTCTCAAAATCAACCGTCACACAGCTGTGGCCCGTACTCAGCGTATCACTATCGACAAAAACTAAGTGGTTGCTGTACTGCTCCAGCTGTTGAATTTGAGCTGGGCTGAATTTACCGATGGCAATCAAGCCATTAATGTCTTTCAATATCTCAAGAGAATCGTTTTGAAAAACTCTGAGAATCTCATAGCCCAATTCTTGGGCTTTTTTTTCAATACCCAAGCGAATAGAGTAGTAGTAGAGGTCATCAAGTTCCTCCTGCTCGGTGTACCATTCTATAAGCCCGATACGGTAGGCTTGAGTCCTGTTTGGCTTAGTTTTTCTTGATTTTTTATAGTTTAGCCGCTCAGCGATGTCAAAAATCTTTTTACGAGTGCTATCACTGACTGACATGGCAGGGTCGTAATTGAGTACGCGGGAGACCGTAGCGGGAGAGACCCCAGCAGCCTGGGCAATATCCTTAATTGTAGCCATTTTTTGCTCCTATTTGTCTTATATGGGCTATTATACCTCAAAAACAAGTAAATAACAAAGAGGAATTTAGTAAATATTAGCTAATTGATTTATTAAGTAAAAATTTACTAAATTCATTGAAGTTTTACTCGAAAATAGTTATAATAAAGATAAGAAAACGATTACAATACCAAACATTTATTTTAAAGGAGTATAGCTTATGTCAAATGTCATTTCAGTAGAGCAGATCCGCGCAGATTTTGCCAAAGTTTTTGGAGTAGAAGCGGATCACACATTCTTTTCACCTGGTCGGATCAATCTGATTGGTGAGCATACGGACTATAACGGCGGCCATGTCTTTCCTGCAGCAATTTCTCTAGGAACTTATGGAGCGGCTCGTAAGCGGGACGACCAGCTCTTGCGATTCTTCTCAGGGAATTTTGAAGAAAAAGGGATTATTGAAGTGCCACTGGAAAATCTACGCTTTGAGCCTGAGCATAACTGGACCAACTATCCAAAAGGAGTTCTGCATTTTCTACAGGAGGCGGGGCATACGATCGATCAAGGCATGGATGTCTATGTTTATGGAAATATTCCCAACGGATCTGGCTTATCTTCATCTGCGTCACTAGAGCTTTTGACCGGTATTATTGCTGAGAAACTTTTTGATTTGCAGTTAGAACGTCTGGATCTAGTGAAAATCGGTAAATTAACTGAGAATGATTTTATCGGGGTTAATTCTGGTATTATGGATCAGTTTGCTATTGGAATGGGCGCTGACCAGCGAGCCATTTACCTAGATACCAATACTCTTGAATATGATTTGGTGCCGCTTGTTCTCAAGGACAATGTCGTAGTGATTATGAATACCAACAAACGTCGTGAATTGGCTGACTCTAAATACAATGAGCGTCGGGCGGAGTGTGAAAAAGCCGTTGAAGAGCTTAATCGCAAGCTGTCTATTGCTACCTTGGGGGAATTAAATGAGTGGTCCTTTGACGAGTATAGCTATCTGATAGAAGATGAAGATCGCCTCAAACGAGCTCGCCATGCCGTTTTGGAAAATCAACGCACTTCGCAGGCGAGGGCAGCTTTGCAAGCAGGCAATCTTGAAAAGTTTGGCCGTCTCATGAATGCGTCTCATATTTCATTAGAGCATGACTATGAAGTGACTGGTCTAGAGCTTGACACCTTGGTTCACACGGCTTGGGAGCAAGAAGGTGTTCTGGGAGCTCGTATGACCGGAGCTGGCTTTGGTGGTTGTGCCATTGCTTTAGTTCATAAGGACGCTGTGGACACATTCAAAGAAAATGTCGGCCGCAAGTATCAAGAAGTTGTCGGCTATGAACCTAGCTTCTACATCGCAGAAGTAGCTAGTGGAAGTCGAGTGCTGGACTAACTCACAGAAAAGAAACTTGGGTCTGGGAAAAAAGTCCTAGCCTCTCAATTGTCTTTGGATTGTCGAGCAAGACGCAGTGGTTGAGTGGGCTCTATTACGCTGATTTCATCAGCTTTTACAGCCCTAATCAACTGTGCGGAGGTGGGACGACAAAATCGAATTCTAACGAATTACCGATTTCTGTCCCACTCTCTTTACTAGAAAAAGAAAGGAAGATCTATGTCCAAGAAGTTACTGGATGCTTTTGTGTCAGCAGTGATTGACAATAGCACTTTTGAAGAAATGGACACCATCTATCTGAGCAATCGTGTTTTGGCTCGAGTGGGCGAAGGTGTTTTGGAAGTTGAAACGAATCTGGATGAGTTGATTGACCTTAAGGACCAGCTGGTCGAGGAGGCAGTTGGACTAGAAACCATTGAAGATAGTCAGACTGCGCGTGAAATCCTTGGAGCTGAGCTCATGAACTTTATTACCCCTGCCCCTAGCCAGCTCAATCGGGAATTCTGGACGACTTATGCTTCCAATCCTGAGCAAGCCGTAGCTGATTTTTACCAGCTTAGCCAAAAAAATGATTACATCAAGGTCAAGGCTATTGCTAAAAACATTGCTTTTAAAGCGCAGACTGTCTACGGAGATCTGGAAATCACCATCAATCTCTCTAAGCCTGAAAAGGATCCCAAGGAAATTGCGGCAGCTAAAAAGGCTAAGAATAGCCATTATCCAGCCTGCCAGCTTTGCATGGAAAATGAAGGTTACCAAGGTCGCTTGGACCACCCAGCCCGCGCCAACCATCGTATTATTCGATTTGATTTGGCTGGACAGGAGTGGGGCTTCCAGTATTCGCCCTATGCTTATTTTAATGAACATTGCATCTTTCTGCACAGCCAGCACCTTCCTATGGCCATTAGCCGGCTGACCTTTGAGCGCCTGCTGGACATCGTCGAGACCTTTCCAGGCTATTTCGCAGGCTCAAATGCCGACCTGCCTATTGTCGGCGGCTCTATTCTGACCCACGACCACTATCAGGGCGGACGTCATACCTTCCCTATGGAAATAGCAGAGCTGGATTGCAGCTTTACTTTTAGCGGATTTGAAGAGGTGGAAGCAGGCATTGTCAAATGGCCCATGTCCGTCATTCGGCTGAGATCTGAGAATAAGGAACAGTTGATTGAGTTGGCTGACAAGATCTTGCAAGTTTGGCGGACTTATTCTGACCCAAGTGTGCAGGTGTTGGCAGAGTCTGAGGGTGAACCGCACCATACCATCACACCGATTGCCCGCAGGAAAGATGGATCTTTTGAGCTAGACTTGGTCTTGCGGGACAATCAAACTTCCCCAGAACATCCTGACGGCATTTATCACCCTCATGCAGATGTGCAGCATATTAAGAAAGAAAATATCGGTCTAATTGAAGTTATGGGACTGGCTATTCTGCCGCCTCGGCTCAAGGAAGAACTCAAACAAGTTGAACTGTTTCTGCTGGGAGAAGAATGTCAGGTCGCTGCCTATCATCAGGAGTGGGCCAATCAACTCAAAGAGCAGAATCCAGATGTTACCGCTGAGACGGTGGAAGGAGTAGTTCAGGCCTCGGTTGGACAAATTTTCAGCCGAGTACTGGAAGATGCGGGAGTTTACAAGCGAACAGAGGAAGGGCAGGAGGCTTTCATGCGCTTCGTTCAATCCGTTGGCATCCAGCCCTAGGAAATGTGTTATAATGAATCTAGCGTAACAGGGAAAGGAAGTTTTATGGCAATTTTAGTATTAGGTGGAGCTGGCTATATCGGCTCGCACATGGTAGACCGTCTGGTAGCGGCAGGCAAGGAAGAGGTAGTCGTCGTTGATAATTTGGTGACTGGCCATCGGGCAGCTGTCCATCCGAAAGCGGTCTTTTATGAGGGGGATTTGGCGGATAAGGACTTTATGCGTGATGTCTTTGCCAAACATCCATCTATCGATGCAGTCATTCACTTTGCTGCTTTTTCACTGGTAGCAGAGTCTATGGTGGACCCGCTCAAGTATTTTGACAATAACACAGCCGGTATGGTTTCTCTCTTGGAAGTCATGCAGGAATGCAGTGTTAAAAATATTGTCTTTTCTTCGACAGCGGCGACTTATGGTATTCCTGAGGAAGTGCCGATTCTGGAAACGACTCCGCAAAAGCCTATCAATCCTTATGGTGAGAGCAAGCTTATGATGGAGACTATTATGCGTTGGGCAGACCAGGCCTATGGCATCAAGTTTGTAGCCCTGCGTTATTTCAATGTGGCCGGTGCCAAACCTGACGGTTCAATCGGTGAGGATCACGGACCTGAAACCCATCTCCTGCCCATCGTGCTTCAGGTGGCTCAGGGCAAACGCGAAAAGATTGCTGTCTTTGGCGATGATTACGATACTCCAGACGGGACCAATGTCCGCGATTATGTCCATCCTTTCGACTTAGCTGACGCTCATATTTTGGCTGTTGAGCATCTGCGTGCCGGTCAACCTTCGGATGCCTTTAACCTTGGCTCTTCGACTGGCTTTTCTAACCTTCAGATTGTAGAAGCAGCCCGCAAGGTGACCGGACATCCGATTCCTTTGGAAATAGCAGAGCGGCGCCCAGGGGATCCAGATACGCTGATTGCTTCCTCTGAGAAGGCGAGAAATGTTCTGGGCTGGCAGCCGAAATTTGACAATATCGAAACCATTATCGAAACCGCTTGGAAATGGCATTCCAGTCATCCAAACGGCTATGATGATCGTCAGTAACCAGCGTAGTTTCATAGTTTTTGCGATATTGATAGAGACACTTTGTTAGAGATAGCAAGGTGTTTTCTTGGAGCAATAGAAGTTCTTTTCATGGGATTTAATTTGTTGTAAAAAAAGCGGATACATAGTAAAATAGGAAAATGATGAAAATAAGACGAATAAATAATGAATTAGAGATAAAGCAGGAAGAAGATACAGTCTTGGTCTTGGGCTATTTTGACGGCCTTCATAAGGGACATCAGAGACTTTTTAAGGAAGCAAGGAAAATCGCAGAGAAGCAAGGACTGAAGATTGCTGTACTGACCTTTCCTGAGTCACCCAAATTGGCTTTTGTCCGCTATCAGCCAGAGTTGATGTTGCATTTGAATCATCCTGAGGAACGCGCTGCTCACTTAGAAAATTTGGGTGTGGACTACCTTTACTTGATTGACTTTACTAGCCACTTTTCTAAAAATACAGCCCAAGAATTTTTTGATAAGTACGTTGCTGCACTTAAAGCGAAAGCAGTTGTGGCAGGTTTTGATTACCATTTTGGATCTGACAAGAGAAAGGCAGAGGAGCTTGCAGACTATTTCGATGGTCAGATTGTCATCGTCTCATCAGTTAATCAAGATGAGAAAAAGATTTCTTCTACTCGGATTAGAGAGACTATTCAAAACGGTGATGTTGCCAAGGCGCATCAGCTACTAGGCTATCCTCTCTCTACTCGGGGCATTGTGGTTCATGGCAATGCTAGAGGGCGCACCATTGGCTACCCGACAGCTAATCTAGCACCATTGGATCGCGTGATTTTGCCAGCAGATGGTGTCTATGTGGTAGATGTTGAGCACAATGGCAAGATTTATCGAGGTATGGCTAGTGTTGGAAAAAATGTAACCTTTGAAGGAGATGAACTTCGGTTTGAGGCCAATCTATTTGATTTTGCGGAGGAAATCTATGGCGATACGATTCGAATTATCTGGCTGGATAAGATTCGTGATATGGTCAAATTTGATGGTATTGAAGAACTGGTTGGTCAGTTAAAGAGTGATGAAGAAGTGGCAAGAAACTGGGAATGTTCGGAATAAATGTTAGTTTTTGATATTTTTCTTAGTATTTCAAGCCGATTCTTAAAAATATCTAGTCAAGAGAGATAAAATTTAGTATAATAGAGTTAGTTACTATATAAAAATAAGAAGAGAACAGCATGATTACACTATTTTTATCGCCTAGCTGCACTTCCTGTCGCAAGGCGCGTGCTTGGTTGATTGGTCATGAAGTTCCATTTACGGAGCATAATATCATGACGAGCCCTCTGTCTGCTCCAGAATTGCAACACATTCTTTCATTGACAGAAAATGGCACTGATGACATCATCTCAACCCGCTCAAAAATTTTTCAAAAACTAGATTTAGATGTAGAGGATTTATCGATTTCAACACTTATTAAGCTGATTGAGGAAAATCCTAGTCTTTTGCGTCGCCCAATTATCCTGGATGGTAAACGAATGCAAATCGGGTTCAATGAAGATGAAATCCGTGCTTTCTTGCCTAGAGGCTATCGGAAAGAAGAACTAAGAGCCGCAACCATGCGTGCTGATATTTAAAATATGGAAAAAAATTATAGTTACCCACTAGACTTATCGTGGAGCACTGAAGAGCTTGCTTCAGTGCTTTCTTTTTTTAATGACGTAGAGCAAGCCTATGAACAGAAGATTCAAGCGGAGAAACTGCTACAGTCCTATGCAGTCTTCAAGAAAGTTGTTCCCAGCAAGGGAGAAGAGAAGCGACTCGGCCGTGAGTTTGAGACGGTCAGTGGCTATTCTCTTTATCGGGCTGTTCAGGAGGCAAAAAGGAAAGGGAAAGGAATGATTTCTCTTGGAAAATAAATTTCATTTTGCGAAAGAAATAGTTTATCAGGCAGGCGCTTTTTTAAGGGAGCATCTCTACGATGACTTGGATGTCCTACAAAAGAGCAGTCCGACTGACTTGGTGACTCAAATGGATCGGATCATCCAGGATGACCTGGTCGGGAAAATTTTAACTCAGTATCCGAACGACGCGATTTTGGCTGAAGAAAATGACCTGCGACACGACATCACGGATGGCAATGTCTGGGTGATTGATCCCATTGACGGTACCAATAATTTCATCACCCAGCGGGCTGATTTTGCTATTATGTTGGCTTATTTTGAAAATGGGCAGGGCAAGTTCGGCTTGATTTACGATGTGACAAGAGACCAGCTTTTTCATGGAGGTGGGGCTTTTGATGTTTACTGTAATGAACGGAAATTATCTGCTTTTATCGATAAGCCCTTGCAGCAATATCTTATGGCTTCAAATGCTAGTATGCTGGAGCATAATCACTGGGGACTAGCTGATTTAGCTCGTGATTGCTTAGGTGTGCGTGTCTATGGTAGTGCTGGGATTAGTTTTGCTAAGACCTTGGCTGGTGGGTTAGCCGCCTATTTCTCTTATAATTGGCCTTGGGACTATGCAGCGGCCTATGTGATGGCTGACAAACTGGGCTTCGTCATTCAGACTCTAGATGGCAATCGTCCAAATTTTCAGACCCAGGAGCCGATTATGATTGCACCAAAGTGCAAGTTGGACGAATTACAAGAGTATTTACGAAAGGGAAAAGGCTAGTATGGACTTTCCAGTAGGTTTTAAGGAAAAGTATGAGGAGCTCTTGGGTCAGGAAGCAGAGGCTTTTTTTGCGACTTTTGATCAAGAGCCGATTTCAGCCTTTCGAAGCAATCCTTTAAAAGAAACTCAGAAAGAATTTGCGGATGCGATTCCGAACACAGACTGGGGTTATTACGGAAAAGTGTCTGGTAAGTCGGTAGAACACGTCACGGGTCTGGTTTATTCTCAGGAGCCGGCTGCCCAAATGGTTGCCCAAGTTGCAGCGCCGCAAAAGGGCATGAAAGTTTTGGACTTAGCGGCTGCACCAGGCGGAAAATCTACCCATTTACTCTCTTATCTAGAAAATACAGGTTTGCTGGTTTCTAACGAAATCAATGCCAAACGTAGTAAAATTTTGGTAGAAAACATTGAGCGGTTTGGAGCGCGAAATGTTCTTGTCACCAATGAATCTGCGGATAGATTGGCTAAGGTTTATCAGGGCTATTTTGACCTCATTGTTCTGGATGCTCCTTGCTCTGGCGAAGGGATGTTTCGCAAGCAGCCAGATGCCACTCAGTATTGGAACCCAGAATATCCTGCTCAGTGTGCGCCTCTGCAGCGAGAAATTTTAGCGGACGCTATCAAGATGTTAGCAACAGGCGGGCAGCTGGTCTATTCGACCTGCACTTGGGCACCAGAAGAAAATGAAGAAATTGTCGCTTGGCTTTTAGAGAATTTTCCTTTGGAATTGCTTGAAATACCCAAAATCAATGGTATGGTTGCGGGGACTGATTTTCCAGAAACAGCTCGTATGTATCCCCACCGTTTCAAAGGAGAAGGGCAGTTTGTAGCGAAATTTTGCTTTACAGGAAGTCAATCTGCTAAAAAAATTAAAGCAGTTAGAAATAAATTGACAGCTGAGCAAAGAAAACTCTGGCAAGATTTCCAGAAAAAGCATCTAAACATTGAGCTAGAAGGACATTTAGATACTTTTGGTGACAATCTGTATCTACTGCCAGCTGGACTGCCAGACATGTCTAAGCTGAAAATTGCTCGCAATGGCCTGCATCTAGGAGAATTTAAGAAAAATCGCTTTGAACCGAGCTTTGCCTTAGGTTTAGCCTTGAGACCTAGTGAAGTCGTCTCAGTCCTTGAGATTGATGATGAGTCCTTTAGCAAATATGTAGCAGGCGAGACGGTTCGACTCTCTCAAAACTATCCAAATGGTTGGTATCAAGTGCTTGCCCAAGGTAATGGTCTGGGCTTTGCAAAAATTACTGGAAATACCTTGAAAAATTATTTCCCTAAAGGGCTTCGCTTTCGTTCAAAAGACTAGGCAAAGCCCTCTTTCTATGTTATAGTGGATATAGTGGGATTTTCAGTTTCTTTCAAGTAGACATTCCACTATTATTCTCAAGATTTCGAGGAAAAAAATGGTGAAGAAAAAATATAAGCTGATTTTGTCAGCGGTTCTAGTGCTATTTGCAGTCAGTCTGTCTGCCTGCTCCAGCTGGATTGACCGAGGGGAGTCCATGACTGCCGTTGGTTCTACAGCTCTTCAGCCGCTCGTTGAAGCTGCAGCGGATGAGTTTGGTTCGGCAAATATTGGAAAAACAGTCAATGTTCAAGGTGGCGGATCAGGTACTGGCTTGTCTCAGGTTCAGTCTGGTGCGGTTGAAATTGGCAACTCAGATGTGTTTGCTGAGGAAAAAGAAGGGATTAATGCTTCAGCCCTTGTTGACCACAAGGTAGCAGTCGCTGGAATTGCCGTGATTGTCAATAAAGAAGTGTCTGTCGATAATTTAACGGCGGAGCAACTGCAGAAGATTTTTACTGGTGAAGTGACCAACTGGAAGCAGCTGGGCGGGAAAAACCTAGAAATTTCCATCATCAATCGTGCGGCAAGCTCTGGTTCTCGAGCAACGTTTGACAGTGTCATCATGAATGGTAAATCAGCCGTTCAAAGTCAGGAGCAGGATTCAAATGGGATGGTTAAGTCCATTGTTTCCCAAACTCCTGGAGCTATTTCTTATCTGGCCTTTGCTTACGTGGATGATTCTGTCAAGACTTTGAAGCTCAATGGCTACGAGCCAACTGCCAAGAATGTTGCGACCAATGCTTGGCCACTCTGGTCTTACGAACACATGTATACTCTTGGTCAGCCTCAGGGCTTGGCAGCAGAGTTTTTGGACTACATGTTGTCAGATGAAGTTCAGGATGGAATCGTCTCAGGAATGGGCTATATTTCCATCAAGGAAATGCAGGTCAGCAAAGATGCTGATGGAAATGTTACGAGCTTAAAAGGAGATAGCAAATGAGAAATGAAGAATTAGCAAAGAAATTACTATCCCCTTCGAAAAACTCTCGTCTGGAAAAATTTGGTAAATATATCACCTTTGCCTGCCTGTCTTTAATCGTCCTGATTGTAGCCATGATTCTAATCTTCGTAGCACAAAAAGGTCTATCGACTTTCTTTGTCAACGGAGTCAATGTGTTTGAATTTTTATTTGGCTCCACTTGGAATCCGTCAGGTAAGGAATTCGGTGCTCTGCCCATGATCTTGGGGTCTTTCATTGTTACAATTTTGTCAGCTCTGATTGCAACGCCATTTGCGATTGGAGCAGCTGTCTTTATGACTGAAGTGTCGCCTAAAGGGGCCAAGATTCTTCAGCCTGCAATCGAGCTCTTGGTTGGCATTCCGTCTGTTGTTTACGGATTTATCGGCTTGCAGGTTGTGGTTCCCTTTGTTCGGACTGTTTTTGGTGGTACCGGATTTGGGATTTTATCTGGTATTTTCGTACTTTTTGTCATGATTTTGCCGACCGTTACCTTTATGACAACAGACAGTCTTCGTGCTGTGCCGCGTCACTATCGTGAAGCTAGTTTGGCTATGGGGGCTACGCGCTGGCAAACTATTTGGCGGGTAACACTCAAGGCTGCTCGCTCAGGTATCTTTACAGCGGTGGTTTTTGGAATGGCGCGTGCCTTTGGGGAAGCCTTGGCCATTCAGATGGTCGTTGGTAACTCTGCGGTGATTCCAACCTCTTTGACAACACCTGCGGCGACTCTGACTTCCGTTTTGACTATGGGAATCGGAAATACCGTTATGGGAACCGTTGACAACAATGTCCTCTGGTCCTTGGCTCTGGTCTTGCTGTTGATGAGTCTGGCCTTTAACAGTGTCATTAAATTGATTACAAAAGAAAGAGGTAAGAAAAACTATGCACGCTAAGAAATTAGATAAATTGGCGACTGGTATTCTCTACACGATAGCTGGTATCATTGTTGCTATCCTTGCCTCCCTGATTCTTTATATCCTGGTAAGAGGATTGCCGCATATCTCTTGGTCTTTTCTGACGGGTAAATCTTCTTCCTATCAAGCTGGTGGTGGTATTGGGATTCAGCTCTACAATTCCTTCTTCCTTTTAGTCATTACCTTGATTATCTCTGTGCCTTTGTCTATGGGGGCTGGGATTTACCTAGCTGAATATGCAAAAAAGGGTCCTGTGACAAATTTTGTCAGAACCTGTATTGAGATTTTGTCTTCTCTACCATCAGTCGTTGTGGGTCTCTTTGGTTACTTGATTTTTGTAGTCCAGTTTGAGTATGGATTTTCAATCATTTCAGGTGCCTTGGCCTTGACGGTCTTTAACCTCCCTCAGATGACTCGAAATGTTGAGGACAGTTTAAAACACGTTCACCATACACAACGTGAGGCTGGTCTGGCCCTCGGAATTTCTCGTTGGGAGACTGTGGTCCATGTCGTCATTTCAGAAGCCCTTCCAGGTATCGTAACAGGTGTTGTCTTGGCCTCTGGCCGTATCTTTGGTGAGGCTGCCGCTCTTATCTATACGGCAGGACAATCCGCTCCAGCCCTTGACTGGTCTAACTGGAATATCCTCAGTGTTACCAGTCCTATCTCAATCTTCCGTCAAGCAGAAACCTTGGCTGTCCACATCTGGAAGGTCAACAGTGAAGGAACCATTCCTGATGCTACTATCGTATCAGCAGGTTCTGCTGCTGTGCTCCTCATCTTTATCTTGATTTTTAACTTTGGAGCACGCAAACTCGGAAGCTATTTACACAAGAAATTAACCGCTGCCTAAAGGAGAAGCCATGTCAAAATATAACTGGGATGAAAAGCATATCATCACCTTCCCTGAAGAAAAAGTGGCCCTCTCTACCAAGGATTTACATGTTTACTACGGTAAAAATGAATCCATCAAGGGCATCGATATGCAATTTGAAAGAAATAAAATAACGGCCTTGATTGGTCCTTCCGGATCTGGGAAATCTACCTACCTTCGCAGTCTCAATCGGATGAATGATACCATTGATATTGCCAAGGTCACAGGTCAAATCCTCTACCAAGGGATTGACGTCAACCGTCCAGAAATCAATGTCTATGAGATGCGCAAGCATATCGGAATGGTCTTCCAACGTCCAAATCCATTTGCCAAGTCTATTTATCGCAACATCACCTTTGCCCATGAACGGGCTGGTGTAAAAGATAAAAAGATTTTGGATGAGCTTGTTGAAACTTCGCTCAAGCAAGCCGCGCTTTGGGACCAAGTAAAGGATGATCTTCATAAGTCAGCCTTGACCTTGTCAGGCGGCCAGCAGCAAAGGCTCTGTATTGCCCGAGCTATTTCGGTCAAGCCAGATATCTTGCTTATGGACGAGCCGGCTTCTGCGCTGGATCCGATTGCGACAGCCCAGCTGGAAGAGACTATGTTGGAATTGAAGAAAGACTTTACCATCATCATCGTTACCCACAGTATGCAGCAGGCAGCGCGTGCAAGTGACTACACAGGATTTTTCTACTTGGGCGATTTGATCGAGTATGATAAGACATCCAATATTTTCCAAAATGCGAAACTACAGTCTACCAATGACTACGTAACGGGACACTTTGGTTAGAAAGGAAGCAGTATGACAGAACCGATTTTGCAGGTTAAAGACCTGTCCGTTTATTACAATAAAAAGAAGGCTTTGAATAGTGTTTCCCTTTCTTTCCAACCTAAGGAAATAACAGCCTTGATTGGTCCTTCTGGATCAGGAAAGTCCACCCTGCTCAAAGCCATCAACCGCATGGGCGATCTAAATCCTGAGGTGACAACAACTGGAACAGTGATTTATAATAGCCATAATATCTACAGTCCACGTACCGATACGGTTGAATTGCGTAAGGAAATCGGTATGGTCTTTCAACAGCCCAATCCTTTCCCTATGTCTATCTATGAAAATGTTGTCTACGGCCTACGTATCAATGGAGTCAGGGATAAACATGTTTTGGATGAAGCGGTGGAAAAAGCTTTGCAACGCGCTTCTATTTGGGATGAGGTCAAGGATCGCTTGCATGATTCAGCCATTGGTCTCTCAGGTGGACAACAACAACGTGTTTGTGTTGCTCGTGTCTTAGCAACCAGTCCCAAGATTATTCTCTTGGATGAACCAACTTCAGCTTTGGATCCTATCTCGGCTGGTAAGATTGAGGAAACCTTGTATGGTCTGAAAGATAAATACACCATGCTCTTGGTAACGCGTTCGATGCAACAGGCCTCTCGTATCTCTGATAAAACAGGATTTTTCCTAGATGGGGATTTGATCGAGTTTAACGATACTAAGAAAATGTTCCTAGACCCACAAAACAAGGAAACAGAAGATTATATTACAGGAAAATTTGGATAAGGAGTTGAAAGATGTTACGATCTCAATTTGAAGAAGATTTAGAGAAATTGCACAACCAGTTCTACGCCATGGGACAAGAAGTGCTCTCACAAATCAATCGTACAGTGCGTGCCTTTGTCACTCATGACCGTGATTTGGCAAAAGAAGTTATCGAGGAAGATGCAGAGATAAATGAATATGAAGTGAAACTAGAAAAGAAATCATTTGAAATGATTGCCCTCCAGCAACCTGTTTCGCAAGACCTTCGTACTGTCTTGACAGTTCTCAAGGCCGTATCCGACTTGGAACGCATGGGAGATCACGCGGTGTCAATTGCGAAAGCAACTATTCGCATGAAGGGAGAGCAACGTATCCCTGCCGTTGAAGAAGAAATCAAAAAGATGGGGCGTGACGTGAAAAACTTCGTCGAAGCAGCTCTAGATCTTTATCTGAGTGCCTCTGTGGATCAAGCCTATGAAGTAGCAGCTCTGGATGAAAAAATCAATCATTACTTTGATAGCATTCGTGAACTGGCAACGGAAGAAATCAAGAAAAATCCTGAAGCTATCGTTACAGGCCGTGATTACTTCCAGGTTATTTCTTTCTTGGAACGTATCGGCGATTATGCTAAAAACATCTGCGAGTGGGTCGTTTACTTTGAAACGGGTAAAATTATCGAATTATAATATATGTTAAAGAGACAGGCTAAGCTTGTCTTTTTGTGTTTTGGGAGGAGAAAAGTGCATGACAGAGTGGCTTTAAAATGATTACTTTATGTTTGAAAGTAAAAATCAATTTTGGTCCAGTTGGAATGAGTATAAAGTCACTAAATATGGTAGAATAGTAAGAGATGAATCTTGAATGGAGGTTGGTTCGATACCAGCCCCTTCAATTAGATGAGGAGAAAAACATGCAAGCAGTTGCACATTTTATTGATACTTTTGTTCCAGAGCACTATGATCTCTTTTTGGATTTAAATCGTGCGGATAAGACTTTCTCAGGGAAAGTTACCATTAGTGGTGAAGCTAAAGCTGAGAAAATTTCCTTACACCAAAAGGATTTGACGATTGAGGTCGTGGAAGTAGATGGAAAAGCTCGTCCCTTCACTCTTGATAATGACAATGAAGCTCTTTATGTTGAATTGGCAGCAGCAGGTCCTGTGGAAGTAACCTTGACCTATACAGGTAAGATTACAGATAATATGACAGGGATTTACCCATCTTACTATACAGTAGATGGAGTGAAAAAAGAAATTATTTCTACGCAGTTTGAGAGCCATTTTGCTCGTGAAGCCTTTCCAAGTGTGGATGAACCAGAAGCTAAGGCGACTTTTGATTTGGCCTTGAAATTTGACCAAGTAGAAGGCGAACTTGCCTTGTCTAATATGCCTGAAATCGATGTTGAAAACCGTAAAGCGACAGGTATTTGGAAGTTCGAAAGAACGCCTCGCATGTCTTCCTATCTCTTGGCCTTTGCTGCTGGGGATATGCAAGGCATCACCGCTAAAACTAAAAACGGCACTTTGGTCGGTGTCTACGCGACCAAGGCTCACCCAGCCAGCAACTTAGAGTTTGCTTTGGACATTGCTGTTCGCTCAATTGAATTTTACGAAGAATATTACGGTGTCAAATATCCGATTCCTCAGTCCTTGCACGTAGCTCTGCCAGACTTTTCATCTGGTGCTATGGAAAACTGGGGACTGGTGACTTACCGTGAGATTTACCTCTTAGTAGATGAAAATTCTACGGTATCCAGCCGTCAAGATGTGGCACTTGTTATCGCTCATGAGTTGGCTCACCAATGGTTTGGTAACTTGGTTACTATGAAGTGGTGGGATGACCTTTGGCTCAATGAAAGCTTTGCCAACATGATGGAATACGTCTGTGTTAATGCGATTGAACCAAGCTGGAATATTTTTGAGAATTTCCAAACCACAGGTGTTCCTTTGGCGCTCAAACGAGATGCGACAGACGGAGTTCAGTCTGTCCATGTAGAGGTGAAGCACCCCGACGAAATCAATACTTTGTTTGATCCGGCTATCGTTTACGCCAAGGGAAGCCGCCTCATGCACATGCTTCGTCGTTGGTTGGGAGATGAGGCCTTTGCCAAAGGCTTGAATGCCTACTTTGCTAAACATCAGTATGGAAATACTATCGGTCGTGACCTTTGGAATGCCTTGGGGGTTGCTTCTGGCCGTGATGTAGCAGCTTTTATGGATTCTTGGCTGGAACAGCCAGGCTACCCTGTTTTGACAGCTACAGTAGAAAACGATACCCTCAAACTCTCTCAAAAACAATTCTTTATCGGCGAGCACGAAGATAAGAAACGCACTTGGGTCTTACCTTTAAATAGCAACTGGAAAGGTTTGCCAGATACACTGGAAACAGAAACGCTGGAAATTCCAAATTATTCTGCCTTGGCTGCTCAAAACCAAGGTGCCCTGCGCTTCAATACGGAAAATACGGCCCACTATATCACGGACTATCAAGGTGTCTTGCTTGAGCAGATTTTAGATACCATTACAGAATTGGATAGCACCAGCAAGCTTCAAGTGGTCCAAGAGCGCCGTCTCTTGGCTGAAGCAGGCAGCATTTCATTTGCTGATTTGGTTCCAGTTATTGAAAAACTGACAGAAGAAACCTCCTATTTGGTTGTCTCAGGAGTTAAAGCCGTTTTGAATGGTCTTAAGCTGTTTGTAGACGAAGGAAGCGAGTGCGAGAAAGCATACCATGAATTGGTTGTAAAACTTAGCAAATTCAACTTTGATCGTCTAGGATTTGAAGCAAAAGAAGGCGAAAGTGATGAAGATGAGCTGGTTCGTCAGATCGTTGTAGGAAGTCTGATTGCAGCTGACGATCAAGCAGCAAGTCACGAAGCAAGTCGTATTTTTGCTGCTCATCAAGAGGACTTGGAGAAATTACCTGCGGCTATTCGCTTGCATATTCTCATCAATCAGATCAAGCATGATGAGAGCAAAGAATTGGCTGACCAATACTTGAATGATTATGTTTCGACAGTTGATGGTAGCTTCAAACGCCAATTGGCATCTGCTTTGGCTTACACTAAGGATGCAGAAACACTTGCTCGTATTTTGGAATCTTTGAAAAACAAGGATATCGTAAAACCACAAGATTTGGCTATGAGTTGGTATTTCCCTCTCTTGAATCACCAATTTACTCAAGCTATTGCTTGGACTTGGGCGCGTGAGAATTGGGATTGGATTAAGGCTGCTCTAGGTGGCGACATGAGCTTTGATAAATTCGTCATTTATCCAGCTAATGCTTTCAAGACAGCAGAAAGGCTAGCAGAATACAAGGCCTTCTTTGAGCCGCAGCTAGACGATATGGCTATCAGCCGTAACATCAGCATGGGAATTAAGGAAATCGCAGCGCGTGTTGACCTGATTGCTCGTGAAAAAGCAGCGGTTGAGAAAGCTATCAAGGCATCAGTTTAGCCTAATGAAAAGAGAGTGTGACAGAAATCGGTAATTCGTTAGAATTCGATTTCGTCGTCCCACCTCCGCACAGTTGAGTAGGGCTGTAAAAGCTGATGAAATTAGCGTAGTAGAGCCCACTCAACCACTGCGTCTTGCTCGACAATCCAAAGACAATTGAGAGGCTGGGACAAAAGTCCCAGCCTCTTTTTTCTTGTTTAGAATCCCATAATTTCAGTCTTCTTTAAGAAAAAATTCAGTCCCGTTTAAGCAAGCCTCCCTATAATAATCCTAGCATGTGAAGGGATGTGAGCTTGTGTATTCAAGCATCATATTACCTCATCATGTTAAAATTCATGAAAATATAAAATGTAGAAAGAGGAAAACTTTAAATGGATATGGAAAAAATGATTGTAGTTAAAAAGAGTACCAAATGGTGGATGACAGCAGTAGCTAGTGCATCCTTAGCCGTCGGAGCGATTGGTGGCTATGGAATTGGTGCTTTGACACAGAAAAGCTCGCAACAAAGTTCAGTGCAGGCAACTATGCCTCAGCAAAACAATCAAGATGGTAAGATGCCAAGAAAGGGCGGACAAGCTCCTCAAGGTCAGGGACAGGGACAGGGAAATGAAAATGGTATGCCACCACAGATGGGGGGACAAAACGGTCAAGATGGTCAAGGCGGTCCGGGAGGTGGAGGTCAGCCACCACAAGGAAATGGTCAACCAGGGGGACCACAAGAAGGAAATCAATCAAAAAAGAAGCCATCAAATGCTGACGGCACAACAAAAGATGATAAGAACAGCGAAAATAACTCGAAAACAACAAATTCTTAAAGCATTTTCGACAAGTCATGATATAATAGAAAAAGATAAGTGAAGATGGAATGAGAAGTGTTTGCTATGTCTCTATTTAAACTACACAGAATAAGCTTTTTCTAGAAAGGGAGGAACAGGATGATTAAGATTCTATTAGTAGAGGATGACCTCGGTCTGTCAAACTCAGTATTTGATTTTTTAGATGATTTTGCAGATGTTATGCAGGTCTTTGATGGCGAAGAAGGACTATACGAGGCAGAAAGTGGCGTGTATGACCTGATTTTGCTGGACTTGATGTTGCCTGAAAAGGACGGCTTCCAAGTGCTTAAAGAATTGCGTGGAAAAGGGGTCACCACTCCTGTCCTCATCATGACTGCCAAGGAAAGTATTGATGATAAAGGCCATGGTTTTGAACTCGGTGCTGACGATTACCTGACTAAGCCTTTTTATCTGGAAGAGCTGAAGATGCGGATTCAGGCCTTGCTCAAACGCTCTGGTAAGTTTAATGAAAATACCCTGTCCTATGGCGATGTGGCGGTCAATCTTTCGACCAATTCGACCTTGGTAGACGGAAAAGAAGTAGAGCTACTAGGTAAAGAGTTTGATTTGTTGGTCTACTTCCTTCAGAATCAAAATGTCATTTTACCCAAGACTCAAATCTTCGATCGTTTGTGGGGCTTTGACAGCGATACGACGATTTCTGTGGTGGAAGTCTATGTATCTAAGATTCGGAAAAAATTGAAAGGAACGGCTTTTGCGAATAATCTTCAAACCCTTCGCAGTGTCGGTTACATTTTAAAGAATGCTGAATAAACTCAAAAAAGCCTTATATGCGGATGATTTTTCTTATTTCATTCGCTATTTTGGTGTATTCACCCTGATTTTCTCGGCCATGACGCTCATTATTATCCAAGTCATGCGCTCTAGCCTTTACACGACCGTTGATGATAATCTCAAAAGTCTCAGTCAAAATCCCGCTTGGGTAGCCAATCTAGCCTATCGGACGACGGGGCGGCAATACCAAGAGCCAGAGAACAAGGATTCAGAGCATGAGCAGGCTTCCAATATCAAGATTGAGGAACCGGGTAGGGTCAATGTCAGTGCCAATACCTCAGCTATTCTTTTGAATGATGATTATCAGAATGTATCGGCAAAAAATAGCTTTTTAAACTTTGATGCGATTAAATTTAATAAACGATTTCTTAATCAGATTAAACAAATTCAGCTGACCAATAGCTATGGACAGGTCGAGAGTTATCGGGCCTATATGTTTGACATTGATCCAGATGATGAAATTGAAAATGTCAAATACGCGGTTGTCATGACCAGTATCAGCCAGCTGGAGCAGACTAGCGAAAAGCATGAAAAGCTGATTGCGATTGTCATGATTAGCTTCTGGGGTATTTCCTTGATTGCTAGTATCTATCTGGCGCGGATGAGTGTCAAACCTCTCTTGGACAGCATGCAAAAGCAGAAGTCCTTTGTTGAAAATGCTAGCCACGAATTGCGGACGCCTCTAGCTGTGCTGCAAAATAGACTGGAATCTCTTTTCCGTAAGCCCGAGGCTACGATTATGGAGTCTAGTGAGAGTATCGCGTCCAGTTTAGAGGAAGTGCGAAATATGCGTCTACTCACGACCAACTTACTCAATCTAGCAAGGCGAGATGACGGCATAAAGCCAGAATACGGTGAAGTCACGCCAGACTTCTTCACGACAGCTTTTTCTAACTATGCTATTATCGCGGAGGAGAGCGATAAGGTCTTTGATTTCAAAAATCTGGTTTCAAAATCAATCACGACAGATAAGGTCTTGCTCAAGCAGGTCATGACCATCCTTTTTGATAATGCTATCAAATACACAGAAGAAGATGGAGAGATCTATTTCGTGGCTTCCGCCAATGATCGGAGCTTGACCTTGCGGATCTCTGACAATGGCCCAGGAATTGCGGGCGACGACAAGAAAAAAGTCTTCGATCGTTTTTATCGGGTGGACAAGGCTAGGACTCGGCAAAAGGGTGGTTTTGGACTGGGCCTATCCTTGGCGAAACAAATAGTAGACGCTCTGAGAGGAACCATCTCAGTCAAAGACAACAAGCCACGTGGAACTATCTTTGAAATCAAACTACCGCTTAAGTCAGATATTAGAAAACGTATCAGCAAAAGCTGAAAAATTTTTCATATTATTTCAAATTTGACTGCTTTTACGGTATAATAAAAGAAAGAAATAAAAGAGGTACAACTATGACATCAAAAATGTTGCATACTTGTTTACGAGTGGAAAATTTAGAGGCTTCGATTGCCTTTTATGAAGAAGCATTTGGTTTTAAGGAATTGCGCCGCAAGGACTTTCCAGAGCATGCTTTTACCATTGTTTATCTTGGTTTGGAGGGCGATGATTATGAGCTTGAATTGACTTATAATTACGACCATGGACCTTATGTAATCGGTGATGGCTTTGCTCATATCGCTCTTAGCACGCCTGATTTGGAAGGCTTGCACGCTGAGCATGCTGCCAAGGGCTACGAAGTGACCGAGCCAAAAGGGCTGCCTGGAAATCTACCGAATTATTATTTCATCAAAGATCCTGATGGCTATAAGGTCGAAGTGATTCGAGAAAAAAGTCTTTAAAAATAATTAAACTTGTATTTTAGCACTTGTAAGATACAAGTTTTTTAACATTAGAATCATTTTAGGACAATATCTTAGGGGTTAATAGATGAAAAGACAACATAGAAAGAAGCGTAGACGAAAGTATAGACTGATTCTCAGTCTTCTGAATCTGCTTCTTTTAGGACTTCTTATTTTTGGTGGACTGCGAATCCATGAAATGTTTCAGGAAAGGGATTTCCAGCAAAAGGTCGCGGAAGTGATTGCCAAGGAAGAGCAAGAGCATGCTGATAATGCCGAAAAGCAGGCTGGTAGGATTGGCAGCCATTATGTGGCAGCTTTTTATCCTCTTATGAATGGGCAGCCGCTTCAAAGTGTCAAAGATAAAATGTTGCAGGACAGTCAGAGCATTTCAGATGACAAAAAGCAGAAGGAAAATTTGACTGCTTTGACCTTTTACTACACGGAAGAAAAGTCTACTAGTCTGGCCAATACCAAGGAAGTCGTCATCCAGCGAAAAGATTACAGTATCTCGAAAAGAGACATCAAGTCTGAGGAAGCAAGAGAAGTAGCCTCGACCTATATCAATCAAGAAGGTGCAGCCGTTACTTTGGACAAGCTGTTTCAAAATCCAGAAGCTGCCAAGGAAATTTTCCTGAAGGAGTTGACCAGTCAGCTAACCTTTAGACAGGTGGAGGAAAGTCAGCAAACAGCAGTCTTAAATGCTCTCCGAGAAATAGAGTTGAGCCAGTGGAACTTCCATTACGAGGATAGTTTATTTTCCATTCGTCTGCCTAAAGAAATCAACGGTGTGTCGAGTGTGACAGTACCTCTGTCTAGTTTTTATGATCTAATCCGTCCGGAATATTTGCAGGGAGCTGATTTGGAGGCTTACCAGCAGTACGAAACCAAGCGGCATGAGAAAATGGTTGCCCTGACCTTTGATGACGGTCCCGACAGTAAAACGACTCCTCAGGCCTTGGAAATTCTGAAACGCTACAATGCTAAAGCGACCTTCTTTATGATAGGGCAAAACGTTGCTGCCAATCCAGAACTGGCGAAACGTGTTCTTGATGAAGGCCATCAGCTCGGCATCCATACATGGAGCCATCCGGATTTGACCAAGTTACCTCTGAATCAATCCCAAAAGGAGATCTTAGATACTCAGGAAGCCATTTATAAGGCGACTGGTATTCGGCCTATGATCACAAGACCGCCTTATGGAGCCATCAACTCTACGATTCAAAATGCTGTTGATCAGTCCTTTATCATGTGGAGCGTGGACAGTCTCGATTGGAAAACACACAATACAAAGGCTATTATGCAGGAGATCGTGAAGACCCAGCCGGGATCTATTATTCTCATGCATGATATTCATCAGACGACTATCGATGCTCTGCCAAGCGTTCTTGACTATCTGAAGAATAACGGCTATACCCTGGTGACAGTTGATGAACTGCTGGATAATCAGCTCCAGCCGCATCAGATTTACTATAGCCGAAATTAAGAAAAGCATTGGAAATGCAAGATTTCCAATGCTTTTTGCTTTACTATCATCAGATAAAACTATCGTTTACTGTGATTTTCACTCAAGGCTGAACATACAGTTCTTGTTTTTTCAAGATGATTTCTCGGACAGAGGCATATTTTTTAAGAGCTTTTAGTTCTTCTGGGTGACTGATGAAGGTGATGACATAGCCTTCCTTGCCCATGCGACCTGTTCGGCCAGAACGGTGGGTGTAGGTTTCCAGATCGCGCGGCACTTCGTAGTTAACTACGCATTCTAAAGCATCAATATCAATGCCACGAGCAATCAAGTCCGTCGCCAGTAAGAGCGTGATATCGTAATCTTTAAATTTCTCAAGAATGACCTTGCGGAATTTTACATTAACATCGCTGGCTAGAGAGACCGCACTAGCTCCTCGGTACTGAAGCTTTTCTTCGGCGCTGCCCAAATCTGACAAGCTGTTGAAAAAAACTAGTCCACGAAATTCTTCTACATTGGACAGCTTGCGTAAGAGTTCGACCTTGTCACGTTTCTCCACCTGCATATAGAAGTGCTGGATATTGTCCAAAGTCTGGTCGTCAATGCTGATGCGCAGAGTGTTTTCGGCAATCTTATCTTGATCGAACTTAGCCGTAGCACTCATGTAAATCAGCTGGTGGTCACGCGGTGCATAATGCAGAATCTTATCAACAAATGCATACTGGGAATCACTGAGAAGCTGGTCAAATTCGTCTAGGATAATAGTGTCGACATTCATCATCTTGATTTTCTTGAGCTTGATGAGCTCAAAAATCCGACCCGGTGTTCCAATCAGTATCTCAGGCCCTTTCTTGAGTCGCTCAATTTGCCTTTTCTGGCTATTACCAGAGAGGAAGAGTTGACTGCTCAAGCCTAAGGGCTCCGCCCAAGACTTACAAACATCAAAAATCTGTCCCGCTAGCTCTGTATTTGGAGCTAAAATCAAAAGCTGCTGCGCTTTTTTAGGCTTCAATTTCAATAAGCTAGGAAAGAGATAAGCTAATGTCTTGCCCGTACCGGTCGGACTGATGCCTAGCATTGTCTGTCCCTGAGAAATGGGCTGGAATATTTTTTCTTGGATAGCAGTCAGTTCAGCAAAACCGAGCTGATTTAGCTGTTCCTGCCAAACTGTTGGAAATATTTCTTTAATCATGGTCAACCTCAAATCTAATGCCAGCATCTTTTCTCATGGCAAACAAGCACTCATGCACGGTAGCAGCAGCCTGCAGATAGTCGCTATAAAGCTCTTCTTGGCCACCTTTAAGCACCTGAGCAAAAGCCTGAGCCTCTTCCAACATTTGGTACTCTGCTTGGCGGATAGCTAGACTTTCCGTCTCTCCATTGAACTTTTGGAAAATAGCAGAGCGGATGAACTCGATACCGTCTAAGGTCAGAGTGCCTTGGTCCGTATAGATTTCAGCTGGCAGCTGGCTATGAATGTTTTTTCCAGCTTGGATACGAACCTGGAAATCAGGATAAATCAGACTGCCTGAACCGTTGAGATCAACACTATTTGGCAGTTGCTGAGCTGTGTAGCAGACGCTTTGTGGAGCGTCAAAAAGCCGGACAGCAGCATAAATCGTATAGACCCCCAGGTCCATCAGAGCACCGCCTGAAAATTTAGCAGAAAAAACATTGGGTTCTTGTCCACTCAGCAGGGCTCCCATCTTGGAGGAGTATTTGGCATAGGTGAAGTTGGCTCCCCAGATTTTCTTGTCTTTTAGGAAGTCCTGAATGACTGCAAAAGCTGCTTCGTGGTAGTTTCTAGCTGCCTCAAAGATATAAACCTGATGCTCAGCTGCCAGCTTGACCAATTCTTGCCATTCTTCAGGCCTTGATACAGACGGCTTTTCAACAATGACATGTTTTCGAGCCAGAATAGCTACCTTGGCATGGTTGAAGTGGAGGCTATTGGGACTAGCGATATATACCACATCTAGGTCGGTAGATAAGAATTTAATCATATCTGTGTAGAGGGCGACATTTTCATAGGCTTCTGCAAAACGCTCCGCTGCACTAAGTGTCCGCGAATAGACAGCTGCTAACTCATACTCACCGCTTAGTCGGGCTGCTTTGATAAACTCATGGGAAATAAATCCCGTGCCAATGATACCGAGTCGTAACATACTTTCTCCTTTAAAATGATTTTCCTGAATTTTTCTTGATTCACCCTTTCATTATATCATGAATTGAGGTAAAATAGATAAGATAACAAGTAATGGAGAAAACAATGCAAAACAGACCTATTATTATTGGTGTTACAGGTGGCTCTGGTGGGGGAAAAACCAGTGTTTCTCGGGCGATTTTAGATAATTTTCCAAACGAAAAGATTTCCATGATTGAGCATGATTCTTACTACAAGGATCAGTCGCATTTGACCTTTGAGGAGCGGGTCAAGACTAACTATGACCATCCTTTTGCTTTTGATACAGACCTCATGATTGAGCAAATTAAGGAGCTTTTGGCTGGCCGTCCAGTGGACATCCCGACCTATGACTATACGGAGCACACGCGCAGTAATAAAACCTATCGTCAAGAACCGCAGGATGTCTTCATTGTAGAGGGGATTTTGGTCTTGGAAGACCAACGTCTCCGCGATTTGATGGACATCAAGATTTTCGTCGATACTGATGATGATGTGCGGATTATTCGTCGGATTAAGCGGGATATGGAGGAGCGTGGACGTAGTTTGGATAGCGTCATCGAGCAGTATCTAGGTGTCGTCAAGCCTATGTACCATCAGTTTATCGAGCCGACCAAGCGCTATGCGGATGTTATCATTCCAGAGGGCGCTTCGAACAAAGTTGCGATTGATTTGATTACCACCAAGATTGAAAAAATTTTGGAGGAAGCTAGAGAAGGATAGAAAGGAAGTCTGGTGTTACACTGGACTTTTTGGGTCAATGATGAAAAAGTTAGTCAAAAGGGAATTTCACTCCCGATCGAAGTTTTTTGCCTGCCTGCTGACCTTTTGTGCAGGTTTCGTGGATGCTTACACTTTCATGGAGCGTGGAGGCACCTTGGTCGCTGGACAGACAGGCAATGTCGTCTTTTTGTCCGTTGAGCTGATTCACCATAAAACTGGAGAAATTGAAGTGAAACTGGCTACCATGCTGGCTTTCATGCTGGGTATTTTCCTGATAACTGTTTTCCGCCCCATTTTCGAGCAGTCTTTATGGCGGGTAACCAGTATCTCGCCTTTGGTGCTTATCTGTACCTTGGTAGGTTCTATGCCAAATACGGTGCCAAATATGTTTATCGTTCCTCCAATCGCTTTTTGTATGGGAGTCGTTGCGACAGCCTTTGGCGAAGTAGATGGCATTGTCTATAATAATTCTTTTATGACAGGAAATATCAAGAAAACGATGGTAGCTTTTGGAAATTTTGTCCGAACTAGCGAAAAGCCGTATCTGAAAGAAGGTATCTTTTTCGTTGCTTTGTTAGGAAGTTTCATCACCGGAGCCATTATTTCTACTTATCTCATCCAATTTTACGCTTTGCGAACGATTTGGATTGTTGCAGTGATTCTTTTTGCTTTCATGATGTTCCGCTTGATTCAGTATGTACGAAGATAGAGACGAAATGGCTTAGGAAAGAAGAAGCCTGATTAGTAAATTATTAAAAAGGTATTATATAAATGTTCAAAAAGGCTGAAATGGAGCCCTTGGCTAGAAAAAACCTTCGATATCGTATACTAAAAACAGAGGATAGATATTATCTTCTTGATGTAGAACGTCCTTTTTTGATTGTCTACTTCTTACCTTTGTTGATTTACTTTGTGCCTCACAGATGTTACGAGATGAGTAAGGAAGAATATGAGCAATTGTCCCAATCAGAGGAGAAGAATGCTCGGTTAAAAGAGGCCTTTGAAAAACATGGTCTGGGCTATAGCTTAGGAACTGGCGTAGGTGCCATGCTTCTATCAAGAGTATTTGATATTAATCAATTTTTGAAATTTGATTCAAGTAGAATTAGCAATTTTTTGGCTATTATAATTGTATTATTGGTTTTTGGTTTGCGTTTATGGCTTACAGTGGCTTATGAAGTCCCTAGTGGATTAAAAAATAGTGGCTATCACAAGATTTACGTTTATCCTCGCTTTGTTAAAGAATTGCTTTTTAGTATTTTTGCGTATATTATGTCAGTGTTGTTTACAGTAATGATTATTGCCGCTTTTTTAACGAACATAATGGATAATTATATTGGTCATATTGGATTGTTAATATTTTTGACATTTTGGTTATTTATAGGGAATATGTTTTTCATGCGCCCGGCAAGTAATTATTGGATAAGAATAAAAAATGGCTAAGGGATGAAGAAGGAGTTTAAACTGACTATACAATTTGTTTTTTTAAAGTCGTTTGGACAAAGATAGTTCAGCTTGCTGTGACGCCTGCTCGAATTATAAAATCCTTCTATGTACTTAAAAATACTAGCGTAGCAGGTCTGAAAATATTCATAGCCAACAGTAGTTTCAGCTTAAACGCACTCTTTTTTCTCGTAGCGTGAAACGACTCTATACAGCTATTGGCGTGTGGGCAGCCCTTGGTTTTGTACGAATATTGGATACAGTATTTCTCAAGATAATCATTATATATGCAAATGAATAGGCGAGGGAGACTTTCCCAGAGGTGATAAAATTTGAAGATAATGTTGGGAAAGCTGTTGTTTCTGGTTGGAATAATATGGTTAATGGTGTCAAAGGATTATTTTTATGGTAAATATGTACAGAGTTAAAGGCCAAGTTTTTAATATCACATTGAATGATAAGGTGGTGCAAAAAGGTTGGTATCTGATTATGACAGATTTAGGTCAAGAATATCTTGTGCAAAGAAATTACAGTCTGTCTTCTAAGAGATTTTTTAAAATTTATCAAACAGAATATTCATTATATAATCATATTGCTGATCGAGGACTGAATAGCACTAAGCGATTGACTAATTTAGGAATAGCAATTATGTTATCAGCATTTGTCCGTTGGCTGACTCCATTTGAGTTATGGTTAGGTCCGACAAATCATGTAGCAAGTTTAGTTCAAGGTAGTATAAATCTATTGATCTTAGTTCTTGTTTTATTAATTTCATTTTTCTTGGTGTCCTGGTATAGGAAAATTAAACTTAAAAATTTTCTTAGAGAACGAAATGCGGATTTACGCTACACTGGAAAAGTTAGGTCGTTGACGTCATTAAAAACAGTGAAAGAAGGGATTGGTTTTTGGTGATTATGAAAGCGGTTTTTATAAAAATAGTTGCTTATGCATTTTTATTTCTTGTTTTTATTTTTCCAATATTTTTATTTTCCTATTTTGTTCAGTTGAGACTGTTTTTGATTATACCAATTATACTTTATATCATTTTATTTTATAATGGGATTGTTATTAACGAAAACAATCAGATTGTAGAATTTGAAATAGAAGAGAAAACAAAGTGAGATTATCATACGAGAAAAATAACATTCTATTATGATGATTGAAAAATGTAGTGATTGAATATGAGAAAAATAATTTTTATTGGACAGAGCGGCGATGAGGCTGTCTACTATAATACGAGGACAAAAGAGGCTTTGGTAGCCAGTAAGAGTGATCTTTTAAATACAGAAGGAGCAAGGATGTCTAATAGAGCCATTATTCCTTTGATTTTGCTTTTTGCATTATTTGGTGGAGGTACTGGAGTTGCGATTTTTTCTTTTACTAGTCCATTTAGATTAAACGAGAGGATGATTCCAATCATTTTACTAGCCATATTTTTAGTTTTTGTTGGCAGTATTTATATGTTGGAAAATGCCTTGTATAAAAATGTTCGATCCACAGTTTTGGCAAACGAGGAACAATTTAAAGCTGCAGTGAATAGCAGTTTAATTTGGGAAGGGTTTTCCGACAAGAAAGCAACATTAGGTAAAATTTTCTTTTTCTTGTTTATTATCTTGGTTCTTCTGTTTTGTTCAGGAATTGTAAGTCTATTTGGAATACCAGGAATGCTTATTCCTTATTATGAACATGAGTGGTTTGATCTTTCATTATTATTTTCACCAGTGGCAGGGGTGCTTCCAGCTGTGGTTGTAATTTCTCTTTTCCAAAACAACCCCATCCGCTGGTTGTTAGCCGTGCGGAAGTATGAACAAGGGAAAGTGATATTTGTAGAAGATAAGGAGAAGAAACATGAGTGAGACACTATTACCATTGGGATAAGTAGTTGGTAATATCTTATCGACGACCTATGATGGGTTTAGACACGAAAAACTGGATTATCTGACTATTGTGATGATTGGAAATCGTGGTGATTGAATATGAGAAAAATAATTTTTATCGGACAGAGCGGTGATAAGGCCGTTTACTATAACACGCGAACGAGAGAAGCTCTTGTAGCAAATAAGAGCGCCTTGTTAAATACAGAAGGGGCTAGGGAGACCAATAAGGCTATCATTCCTTTGATGTTTGCTTTTGTTTTTTTGGGTATTATTGGAGGATTAGTAGCTATACCTGCATTTTCAGGTTTTCGATACAGCAGCTGGATGGTTCCGCCTTATATCGTTGCCCAGTTCTTTGTCTGTTTTGGCTTTATATGGATGATGGAAGAGGCCTTGTATAAAGAGGTGAAACAGGTTCAAGGGGCAAGTTCTCAACAGTTTGCGAAAGCCGTTTATTCAAATCTGCTTTGGGAAAATTTCAGTAAGAAAAAAGCAACATTTGGGAAGATGTTTATTTTTATGATTGTCATGTTATTAGTTTTTATGACTACTATAGTAATATTTGTCGCTACTATCCCAAGTATTATTGACTCATTCAATAAGCAAGAGACATTTGATATACAAATCTTTTTCACGCTTTTAGCAGGCCTCTTTCCTGCTGTTTCTTACTTGCTCTTATTCCAAAATAATCCTATCCGCTGGCTGTTATCCGTTAGGAAATATGAACAAGGGAAAGTGATATTTGCAGAAGAAAAGGAGAAGATAGACCTTCATACAAAGCTGGATGAAGAATATAAATAAATCTACAGTGAAATCCAGTATATTAAAAATTTTCAGAAAATAACGAATTATCTGTTGACAGCTGAATGATACTGTGCTAAAATACTAATCAATAACATTTCAGAAGGAGTCAGTCAAACATGAAGTCAACTCAATTTTCAAACTTTGCTTTGTTGTTGCGTTACTCGGGCTAGTGCGAAAGCATTAGTCCTGTTTGGCTTACCAAGCGGGAGTAAATCAACATCTCGCTTGGCTTCCAGCGAGATGTTTTTATTTTATTCTTCACGAAAATCTTTGCTAGGATATACTGAGAAAAGCGAACTAAAAGTTCATTTCATAGTTGTATCTCTCATTGATTTTTATAGCTGTTTTAAACGATAAAGAAAGAGGAAAGTCTATGCAAAAAGTTGAGTTTCTAGATACCAGTCTTCGGGATGGTGAGCAGACACCGGGAGTGAATTTTTCTATTAAGGAAAAGGTAGCCATTGCCAAGCAACTAGAAAAATGGGGAATTTCCGCCATTGAGGCTGGTTTTCCAGCTGCTAGTCCAGATTCATTTGCGGCGGTGCAGGAGATTGCCAAAGTCATTACTAGGGCTTCTGTGACTGGTCTGGCGCGTTCGGTTAAATCTGATATTGATGCCTGCTACGAGGCGCTCAAGGATGCCAAGTATCCACAAGTCCATGTTTTCATTGCGACCAGTCCCATTCACAGAGAGTTCAAGCTGAAAAAGTCTAAGGAAGAGATTTTAGAAGCCATTAAGGAGCATGTTTTCTATGCTCGTTCTAAGTTTGAGATTGTTGAGTTTTCACCCGAGGACGCGACACGAACAGAGCTGGACTTCCTCCTTCAAGTTGTCCAGACAGCAGTTGATGCGGGCGCTAGCTACATCAATATTCCAGATACGGTTGGTTTTACCACTCCGGAAGAGTTTGGCAATATCTTCAAGTATCTGATTGACAATGTCCAAACGGATCGTGAGATTATCTACAGTCCTCACTGCCACGATGATTTGGGAATGGCAGTAGCAAACAGCCTGTCTGCGGTCAAATACGGAGCTAGGCGGGTGGAAGGCACGATCAACGGTATTGGCGAGCGTGCTGGTAATGCTGCTCTGGAAGAAGTAGCAGTCGCTTTAGAAATTCGCAAGGACTATTATCAAGTTGAAACGGATATTGTCCTTAATGAAACCATCAACACTTCTGAGCTGGTATCCCGCTTCTCGGGTATTCCGGTGCCTAAGAACAAGGCAGTCGTTGGTGGCAATGCCTTCTCTCATGAGTCCGGTATCCATCAGGATGGTGTCCTTAAGAATCCACTGACCTATGAAATCATCACACCTGAGCTGGTTGGTGTCAAGAGCAATTCACTTCCGCTTGGCAAGCTGTCTGGTCGCCACGCCTTTGTTGAAAAGCTCAAAGAGCTGTCTCTGGACTTTGAAGAATCTGAAATCGATGATCTCTTTGCTAAGTTTAAGGTCTTGGCTGATAAGAAAAATGAAGTTACAGATGCTGACATTCGGGCTCTGATTGCCGGAACGACGGTCGAAAATCCTGAAGGCTTCCACTTTGATGATCTGCAGCTGACGACCAACGACGACCATACCATCACAGCGGATGTGCAGTTGGTTAATGGGGACGGCGAGACGGTCAGCTGTGTGGCGGAAGGTAAAGGAAGTGTCGAAGCTATCTTTAATGCCATCGACCAATTCTTTAACCAGTCTGTTCAGCTTTTGTCTTATAATATTGAAGCGGTGACGGATGGTATCGACTCCCAGGCTCGCGTTTTGGTAGCCGTTGAAAATACGGACACAGATACGATTTTCAACTCCTCTGGTATAGACTTTGATGTTCTTAAGGCCAGCGCCATTGCCTATATCCATGCCAATACCTTTGTGCAAAAGGAAAATGCTGGTGAAATCGGCCACCAGGTATCCTACCGCGATCTGCCGGCAAATAATTAGAAGGAAGCGACTATGACAAAAGAAATTGTAGCTCTGGCGGGTGACGGTATCGGCCCAGAAATCATGGAAGCCGGTCTCCAAGTTTTGGCTGCTGTTGCGGACAAGTTCGGCTTTGCTTATCATATCACGGAGAAGGCTTTTGGAGGTGCTGGGATTGATGCGGAAGGTCATCCTCTGCCTCAGTCAACGTTGGCAGCAGCCAAGGAGGCGGATGCTATTCTCTTGGCAGCTATCGGCAGCCCCCAGTATGATAATGCACCGGTTCGGCCTGAGCAAGGTTTGCTAGCTCTGCGCAAGGAACTTAAGCTCTATGCCAATATCCGTCCGGTTAAGATTTTCGATGCCCTTAAGCATTTGTCGCCTTTGAAAGCTGAAAGAATTGCTGGTGTGGACTTCGTGGTCGTGCGCGAGTTGACAGGTGGGATTTACTTTGGTGAGCATATTTTGAAGGATAAATCTGCGCGTGATATCAACGACTACAGTTATGAAGAGGTGGAGCGGATTGTCCGTAAGTCCTTTGATATTGCGCGTGGTCGCAGAAAGCGCGTGACCAGTATTGACAAGCAAAATGTGCTAGCGACATCCAAACTCTGGCGCAGAGTAGCGGATGAGGTGGCCAAGGATTATCCAGATGTGACCTTAGAGCACCAATTGGTGGACAGCGCAGCTATGCTCATGATTACCAATCCTGCTAAGTTTGATGTCGTAGTAACGGAAAATCTCTTCGGGGATATTCTCTCAGACGAGTCCAGTGTCTTGTCAGGGACGCTGGGAGTTATGCCATCGGCCAGTCATTCGGCTGCTGGGCCAAGTCTTTATGAGCCCATCCATGGTTCGGCTCCCGATATTGCGGGGCAGGGTATTGCCAATCCTATCAGCATGATCCTTTCTGTAGCTATGATGCTGGGGGATAGCTTTGCGGAGCTTGAAGCTGCAGAAGCGATTGAAGCAGCGGTTGAGAAGACTTTGGGTCAGGGTGTCTTAACCCGAGATCTGGGCGGTCAGGCAGGAACAGCTCAAATGACGGAGGCCATTATCAATAACTTATGAAATGGATATTAACAGGTATTTGCCTGCTATGGAACCTTATCGTTTTCCTGCTTTATGGCTGGGATAAGCGAAAGGCTAAGAAAAATCACTACCGCATTCCAGAGAAGACCTTGCTGCTGTCAGCTTTGGCAGCGGGAGGTTTGGGCGCTTTATTAGGCGGTCGCCTCTTTCACCACAAGACCAGAAAATGGTATTTCTGGTTGGCTTGGATGTGCGGAGTAATAGTGGTAATTGGAATTTTGTATTACATATGGAGAATCTAGTATGGCTGGAAAATCAATTTTTGATAAGCTTTGGGAAAGACATGTCATAACAGGCCAAGAAGGCCAGCCCCAGCTGATGTATGTGGATCAGCATTATATTCATGAAGTAACTAGCCCTCAGGCTTTTCAAGGTCTTCGAGATGCAGGGCGCAAGGTTAGACGGCCGGATTTGACCTTTGGAACCTTTGACCATAATGTTCCTACGGTCAATATCTATGATATTCGGGATGTAATTTCCAAGGCTCAGATTGATAAACTTTCTGAGAATGTCAAGGATTTTGGTATTGAGCATGCAGCTCACGGATCGGAACTGCAGGGGATTGTCCATATGGTTGGACCCGAAACGGGCAAGACTCAGCCAGGCAAATTTATCGTCTGCGGTGACAGTCACACGGCCACTCACGGAGCTTTTGGAGCTATTGCTTTTGGAATCGGTACTTCGGAGGTGGAGCACGTTTTTGCCACGCAGTCCATTTGGCAGGTCAAGCCTAAGAAAATGTTGGTCCAATTTACCGGGGTGCCACCGAAAGGCGTCTATTCTAAAGACTTTATCTTAGCTCTGATTGCCCGATATGGTGTGGCTGCAGGTGTCGGTCATGTGGTTGAGTATGCAGGTGATGCGATTGACCATCTGACCATGGAAGAGCGTATGACCATCTGCAATATGTCCATAGAGTTTGGCTCTAAGATGGGCATTATGAACCCCGATCAGAAGACCTACGATTACGTTAAAGGGCGGCCGGGCGCTCCCAAGGATTTTGAGGCGGCGGTAGCTGATTGGAAGACTCTGGTCAGTGATCCTGATGCTGTCTATGATAAGGTCATTGAGATTGATGTCTCCGAGCTGGCACCTATGGTGACTTGGGGGACCAATCCTTCCATGGGAGTTGAGTTCGGCGCGGCTTTCCCAGAAATCCGTGATATGAACGACGAGCGGGCATACAATTACATGGACCTCTCCCCAGGTAAGAAAGCAGAAGATATTGATCTAGGTTATATTTTTATCGGCTCCTGTACCAATGCCAGACTCAGCGATTTGCAGTTGGCAGCTAAGTTTGTCGCTGGCAAGCATATCGCTCCCAATCTGACAGCTATCGTCGTACCAGGCTCTCGTCCGGTCAAGCGGGCTGCTGAAAAGATGGGGCTGGATAAGATTTTTATGGAAGCGGGCTTTGAGTGGCGCGATCCGGGCTGCTCTATGTGTCTGGGAATGAATCCAGATAAGGTGCCGGACGGTGTTCATTGTGCATCGACCAGTAATCGGAACTTTGAGGATCGTCAGGGATTTGGCGCTAAGACCCATCTTTGCAGTCCTGCCATGGCAGCAGCGGCAGCTATTGCCGGGCACTTCGTAGACGTCCGCAAACTACCGGAGGTCCAGTAAGGAAGTTTTATGGAAAAATTTACAATCTACACGGGGACAACGGTTCCCCTCATGAATGACAATATCGATACGGACCAAATCTTGCCTAAGCAGTTTCTCAAGTTAATTGATAAAAAAGGCTTTGGCAAGTACCTCATGTATGCTTGGCGCTATCTGGACAATCGATACACCGAAGATCCTGATTTCGTCTTTAATAGACCGGAGTATCGCAAGGCGACTATTCTGATTACAGGGGACAATTTCGGTGCGGGTTCCTCTCGGGAGCACGCTGCCTGGGCCTTGGCTGACTATGGCTTCAAAGTAGTTATTGCCGGATCTTTCGGGGATATTCACTACAATAACGAGCTTAATAACGGTATGCTGCCGATCGTCCAGCCGCTAGAAGTACGGCAAGCCTTGGCTAATCTGAAGCCAACGGATCAAGTGACGGTGGATTTGGAGCAGCAGAAGATTTTTTCTCCGGTGGGAGAATTCTCCTTTGACATTGATGGAGAGTGGAAGCATAAGCTCCTCAACGGTCTGGATGACATCGGCATTACACTGCAGTATGAGGATTTGATTGCAGAATATGAAAAAAATCGTCCATCTTATTGGCAGTAACCTTATTTTCGCTATATTGAGAAAATTCTGAAAAAACCTTGTCTCCGATAAAAATATATGGTAAAATAAATCTTAATTTAATAGAAAAGGAAGAAACTTATGACAAAACACATTCAATGGAACGGAACTCTTTCACAAGAAGGCTATGACATCCTGAAAGGCGATGGCGGCTGTATCGTTTGCCCGACCAAGGTGGGTTACATCATTATGACTAGTGATAAGGCAGGTTTGGAGCGTAAGTTCGAAGCTAAGGCCCGTAACCGTAATAAGCCAGGTGTTGTCCTCTGTGGTAGTATGGATGAGCTCCGTGCTTTGGCTCAGCTGAATCCGGAAATTGAAGCTTTTTATCAGAAGCATTGGGATGAAGACATCCTCTTGGGCTGTATCCTTCCATGGAAGCCAGAAGCTTTTGAAAATCTCAAAGCTTATGGTGACGGTCGGGAAGAGCTGATGACAGATGTTCGTGGCACTAGCTGTTTTGTTATTAAGTTTGGTAAGGCGGGCGAGCAGCTGGCAGCTAAGCTTTGGGAAGAAGGCAAGATGGTCTATGCTTCCTCAGCCAACCCGTCCGGTAAAGGTAACCGCGGCAAGGTCGAAGGAATTGGCGAGCGCATCGAAAACGCTGTTGACCTCGTCATTGAAGCAGATGACTATGTAGCCTCTATCCAGCCAGATAAGACCATCGAAACTCGTTACGAGCAAGGTGTTATGGTCTCTATGGTTGACAAGGATGGAAAACTGATTCCAGAACAAGGTGGCCAACGTTCCATCTCACCAGCACCAGTAGTTATCCGGAAAGGCTTGGACATTGACAAAATCATGATGCACCTGTCCGATACCTTTAACTCATGGGATTACCGTCAGGGTGAATATTACTAAGATAAAAAGAAGCCCAGTGTGAGAGAGGGATTACCTCTTTACACTGGGCTTTTTAGTTTGGAACTTTAAGTTTAAAATCTTTAGCCAGTTTAAAATTATTTCCAAATAGAACAAAATACTTGACAAATGTAATGGACAGCATTACAATAAGTAGAAAACAATTCGATATAGAAATAAATTGGAGTAGTATGAGAGACAGTCATCTAATAGCCCACCATATTCGTTTGTTGAATGGGCGGATTTTTCAAAAGTTACTGAGCCAAGATCCAGAAGCGCTTTATCGGAGTGAGCAGGGCAAGATTCTCGCCGTTTTATGGAATAGTGAAACGGGTTGCGCTACGGCGACAGATATTGCACTGGTGACGGGATTGGCCAATAATACGCTGACAACTATGCTGAAAAAGCTGGAAGAGCAGGGGTTGGTGACCTTTAGTCAGTGTGGTTTAGACAAGCGAAAAAAATATGTCAAGTTGACAGAGCAAGGTTGGTCACAGAAAGAAGTTGGTCATCGTGTCAGTCAAAAACTGGATGCTATTTTTTATAAAGGCTTCTCAGAGGAAGAAATTCGTCAGTTTGAAAGTTATCAGGAACGTATTTTAGCGAACCTTAAAGAAAAAGAGGGATGAATCTTGTCAAAACAAGTTGAAAATGCACAAAATCTATACATTCACGCCATTCAAGATGGGCGTGTTGCCGAGTCTCAAGCTCAGTCTGTAGGGGATACCTACATTCAACAATCAACAGGTGTGCCAGATGGGAAAGAAGGTTTTGCGGCTTTCTTTGCAAATTTCTTTGAGCGCCATCCCGAGCGTGAGATGAAGATTGTTCGCACCATTGAAGACGGCAACCTAGTCTTCGTTCATGTTCACCAATATCTCAATGGCGGGGAAGCTCAATGGGTGACGACGGATACTTTCCGTGCGGATGAGGATGGATACATCGTGGAGCATTGGGACAATAAAGAAGTCATGCCTAAGGTAGAAGACTTGACCAACTGAGGGAAGTTTTAAATTGAGGATAAACAATGATTGAATACAAAAATGTAGCGCTACGCTATACAGAAAAGGATGTCTTGAGAGATGTCAACTTACAGATTGAGGATGGTGAATTTATGGTTTTGGTGGGTCCTTCTGGGTCCGGTAAGACAACCATGCTCAAGATGATTAACCGTCTTTTGGAACCAACTGATGGAAATATTTACATGGATGGCAAGCGCATCAAAGACTATGATGAGCGTGAGCTGCGCCTTTCTACTGGTTATGTTTTACAGGCTATTGCTCTTTTTCCTAATCTAACAGTGGCTGAAAATATTGCTCTCATTCCTGAGATGAAAGGATGGAGCAAGGCAGAGATTCAGCAGAAGACCGATGAATTGCTGGGGCTAGTAGGCTTGTCTGCTGAAGACTATGCTCAGCGTATGCCGAGCGAGCTGTCTGGTGGTGAGCAGCAGCGGGTGGGCATTGTCCGTGCCATTATCGCCCAACCCAAAATCCTACTGATGGACGAGCCTTTTTCTGCTCTTGATGCCATCTCGCGTAAGCAATTGCAAGGCTTGACCAAGAGTATCCATGACCAGTTTGGAATGACGACAATCTTTGTGACCCATGACACGGATGAGGCTTTAAAGTTGGGGAATCGGATTGCTGTTCTGCAGGATGGGGAGATTCGTCAAGTGGCGACACCTGAGGAAATCCTATCTGCTCCTGCAACCAACTTCGTAGCAGATTTGTTTGGAGGTGTTCAACATGGCTAATTTGTTTTCTACCTTTCAGGATCGCTTTGGCGAATGGTTGGCAGCCTTAGGGCAACATCTCCAGCTGTCTCTTCTGACTTTACTAGTGGCCATATTCCTGACCATTCCGCTTGCTATCTATCTACATAGTCATAAAAAAGTGGCCAATTGGGTGCTGCAAATTGCGGGAATCTTTCAAACCATTCCTTCAATGGCCTTGCTGGGACTCTTTATCCCCCTCATGGGGATTGGTACACTGCCGGCACTGACTGCTCTGGTGATTTACGCTATTTTCCCGATTTTAGAAAATACTGTCACGGCTTTGAATGGGATTGATCCTAGTTTAGAAGAAGCTGGAATCGCCTTTGGGATGACCAAGTGGGAACGACTCAAGAAGTTTGAACTGCCTCTAGCAATGCCCGTCATTGTATCAGGAGTTCGGACGGCAACAGTTATGATTATCGGGACTGCAACTCTAGCAGCCCTTGTCGGAGCTGGTGGACTAGGTTCTTTTATCCTTCTAGGAATTGATCGTCGCAATGCCAGCCTGATCTTGATTGGAGCTATTTCATCCGCAGTTTTGGCCATTCTTTTCAACAGTCTCCTTAAATGGATGGAAAAAGCTAAGCTTCGGACGGTATTTACAGCTTTTGCTGTCTTAATCCTCGGCCTCGGCGCTTCTTACACACCCAGTCTAATTCCCAAGCAGGAGAAGGATCATCTGGTTATTGCTGGGAAATTGGGTCCAGAGCCAGAAATTCTCATGAATATGTATAAACTTCTCATCGAGGAAAATACGGATATGACCGTGACAGTTAAGCCAAACTTTGGGAAGACAGACTTCCTTTATCAAGCACTGAAAAAAGGTGATATTGATATCTATCCTGAGTTTACCGGTACGATTACTGGAACTCTCTTGCAGCCTGCTCCAAAGGTCGGCAATGATGCTGAAGAAGTTTTTGAAGTAGCACGTGATGGAATCAAAAAACAGGACAATCTTGTCTTGCTCAATCACATGGCTTATCAAAATACCTATGCCATCGCAGTACCCAAGAGTATCGCCAAAGAATACAATCTTAAAACCATCTCTGATCTTAAAGCAGTCCAAGACAAGCTAAAAGCGGGCTTTACCCTAGAGTTTAACGACCGTGAAGATGGAAACAAGGGGCTTCAATCTGTCTATGGACTGAATCTCAATGTGTCAACCATGGAGCCAGCCCTTCGCTACCAAGCTATTCAGTCGGGTGATATTCAAATCACGGATGCCTATTCGACTGACGCAGAACTTGCGCGTTATGATTTACAAGTTTTAGAAGACGATAAGCACCTTTTCCCTCCTTATCAAGGGGCGCCTCTCTTGAAAGCTGAACTGCTAGAAAAACACCCTGAGTTGGAAGGTATTCTCAATAAGCTGGCTGGTAAAATTACGGAAAGCCAGATGAGCCAAATGAATTATCAAGCCGGCATTGAGGGTAAAAAAGCAGAAGCTGTCGCGCGTGATTATCTGGTCAAGGAAGGACTTTTGAGAAACTAAGAAATAAAAGTTAGACTCTTAAGGTCTAGCTTTTTTGCTTACTTGAGGAAAGACAGACTACAGATTGAAAGAGATGTGATTATCTTTTAGTCAGGAAATCTTCATCCTTTTTTGGTATAATAAAGTATCAATTCATAGAGGTGTTTCTATGGTATCTAGTCAAGAATATTTGGATTTTATCCTGAAGCAACTGGAGGGCTTAGGCCAAGAAATTGGCTTTGGCAAGATGATGGGAGAGTATTTGCTCTATTATCGAGGTCGCCTATTTGGTGGGATTTATGACAATCGCTTGCTGCTCAAGCCAGTCCAGCCTGCTCTCGATCTTTTGGAAAATCCGATTTATGAGTCTCCTTATCCAGGCGCAAGGCCAATGCTTCATATAAAAGAAGTAGAAGATGCTGCCTTTCTCTGTAGTCTGATTAAAGCTGTCTATCCTGCATTACCAGCACCTAAAAAGAAGAAATAGTCTTTCTGTTCTAATGGATATTTCTAAAATTTTCCGTTCAAATAGACATTTTAAAAATTTTCCGTTATAATGGACTTAAAGGAGGTTTTATCAGCTATGCTTTATATTGCTCTTATTGGAGATTTGATCGAATCCAAACAGCTAAAAAACCGCAAGCAGGCGCAGCAAGAGCTGCAGGAATTAATGGCAGTCTTGAACCAAGATTATCAGGATTATCTGGTGTCGCCTTTTACCATTACGACAGGAGATGAGTTTCAGGCTTTGCTGCGGCCTAATCCTGAAGTTATGCGACTCCTTGATCAGATTTCTCTGAGCTTTCCTCATCCAATTCGCTTTGGCCTTGGTCTGGGGGAGATTGTGACGGATATCAATCGGGAGCAAAGTATTGGTGCGGACGGTCCAGCCTATTGGAGGGCACGCGCAGCTATTAACTCAGTCCACGAAAAAAATGATTATGGTAGCAGTCGCTTGGCTGTATCCTTGGGCGATGAGGAGCTCAGTCAGGCGGTCAATACGGTGTTGGCGGCTGCGTCCTTTATCCAGAGCAAGTGGAATGCTAGCCAGAGAGAGGTGCTGGAGCGGATGCTCATGGAATATATCTATGACGAGAATTTTTCTCACGGGGAAATAGCAGAGCTGTTGCAGATTAGTCCCAGTGCGCTTAGTAAGCGACTCAAGTCGTCTGGACTGAAGATCTATCTGAGAAATCGCCGTTTAGCTATGAAAATGATTTTACAGGCAGCAAAGGAGGCTGAACAATGACAAATTTTATGGGATTTGCAGAATTTTTCATGCAGAATCCGATTCTAGTATTGACTTTGCTGGCTCATGTGCTAGCTGATTTTCAGCTTCAAAGTCAGAAAATGGCCGATCTTAAAAGCCGACGGTTGAATTTTTTGATTCTCCATTCGGGAATCGTTCTACTGCCCTTGTTGTTCTTTGGGCTCATCTTACCTAAGTATCTGCTATTTTTCGCCTTGGTCTGGCTCAGTCATGCGCTTATTGACTTCTTGAAGTATAGACTGAATTCATTGATTGTCCGTCGCCATGCTCAAAAGCCAGCCTTCTTACTGGATCAGCTCTTGCATCTGATGAGCATTTTTGCTCTTTATTTTCTCTTAGGGCAGCAGCAAATTTCTGCTCCTAATTGGCTGTCTGAGCGCTATCTCATGCTGCAGGCTTTCTTTTTCTTCGCCCTTACTGGTAAGCCGGTCAATATCCTCTTTAAACTCTTCTTCAGCAAGTATCAGGCGGGGGAAGACAGCGGAGAGACTATTGCTGGGGCTGGTGCTATGATTGGGATTTTGGAGCGCTTGATTATGGGACTTTCTCTTATTTTCGGGCAGTTTACTGCGATTGGGTTAGTCTTTACTGCTAAGTCTATCGCCCGCTATAATAAGATTTCAGAAAGCCAGTCCTTTGCAGAATACTATTTGATTGGCTCACTATTTAGCATGATTAGTGTCTTACTAGCCTATGGTTTACTTTATTGGTAATAAAAAACGAGACTGGGATAGGATTCCCAGTCTTTACTCTAATTCTCATTTGATACAAGGTAAGGAGAAGGCACATGGCCAAAAACTTAGAAGATATGTCGTTAGAAGAATTATGGCAGTTGTTCCCAATTTTCTTAGAGGAGCACAATAAGGACTGGTCAGCTTGGTATGTGGAGGAAAGCAGAAGAATACAAAGCTTTTTGCCACCAAATCAGTTATTTAAAATGCATCATATCGGTTCCACATCTATTGAGGGGATATGGGCTAAGCCGATTATTGACATTCTTTTAGAAATTCCTCGAAGTGAAGATATGGGGAGCATCAAGATAGAATTGCTAGAGCATGGCTACCTGCTTATGTCAGAGTCAGAAGGGCGCATGTCTTTTAACAAGGGCTACACACTGCAAGGTTTTGCTGAGCGCGTTTTTCACTTGCATCTGCGCTACTATGGGGACCATGATGAACTCTATTTCCGAGACTATCTGAAAGCTCATCCAGATGTCGCTAAGGACTACGAGCAGCTAAAATTGACCTTATGGAAAAAGTACGAGCACAATCGTGATGCCTATACAGGAGCTAAAACTGATTTCATCAGGCAGTACACGCAAAAAGCTCAAAAGCTTTATGAGGGAAGGTATGACGACAAGCTGACCTAACCAGGAAGTCCTGCAAATCCACTATATTTCGTTTTAATTAGAGTAAAGAACTCGGATAGTTGCCTTGATTCGTTATAATACGTATTTATAATCACAAGTTTCAATTTAAATAATATGATATGGTTTAAATTGAAATATAAGTCCTTTATTTGTCTACAAATACCAGAAATGTTATAATACTAATCTATACAAGATGGGAGATGGAAAATGAGAAAACGGTCTATTATCGCACTCTCAACTTTTCTGTTTATTGCTCTTGTCACTTTATTTCTAGTGTCCAAGCTGCAAACAAGAGAGTTAAATAGTAGAGACTATATTCAGTCAAGGACTCCGACCTTGTTTTTCCATGGTTATGGCTCAAGTGCTAATGCTGAAAAGCATATGGTAGAGGCAGCCAGACAAGCTGGAGTTACTCAAACCATCATCACAGCTACAGTTGATAGTCATGCTCAAGTAACCTTTAAAGGAGATATACCAAATGATGCTATCAATCCAATTGTCATGGTTGAGTTCAAAGACAATCGAAATCCCAATTATGCTCAGGACGGAGAGTATGTAGCAGCAGTTGTTCGAAAGTTGCAAGCAAAATATGCTTTCAAAAAGATGAATTTTGTCGCGCATTCTATGGGAAATATGTCTATTTTATTTTACCTATTAGAGCACGCTCAGAATGAAGAGTTTCCAAAGTTACAAAAGCAGGTAAATATCGCCAATCATGTCAATGGTTTGGAGGGGATGGATCTGCCAGCTAATTTGACCATTCTAGACAACCATACAGGGCAGCCTAGCGCCATGAGTAATAGCTATCAAAAACTTCTGAGCTTGCGCGAAATTTATCCGCAAGATCAAGTGCATGTGCTTAATATCTATGGAGATTTTAAAAATCAATCAGATGGTTCTGTTTTAAACGTTTCTTCTCGCAGTCTCAAGTATCTTGTAATCGACAATGCTAAGTCCTATCAGGAAAAGAGAGTGACTGGCCCTCTAGCTCAGCATAGCCAGCTGCATGAAAATCCAGAAGTAGATAGATTATTGATTGATTTTCTTTGGGGCAAATGATTTTAAGAAATGCAGGCTATTCTCTGTCTATAAGAAAACTTTAAGCATTTTATACTATTTTGTTCTATGGAAAGTTTTCCTTTCCTAATTTAGTATGACAGCGCAATCCGCTGATTATAATCAAAGCTTCTCTAAAACCTTATTGTTTAGAGATAGATTGAGGAGTAAAATGAAATTTAAGAAAACATTACTGACAGCAGGAGCTCTAGTAGCTACTCTCTTTACTGTATCCACCGCAGCTGCTGATACAAACGTTCAAAAAGTCATTGACGAAACCTATGTTCAGCCTGAGTATGTCTTGGGCTATTCCTTGGATGACAGTCAAAAAGAGCAAACACTTCAGCTCTTAGGCTACAATGCATCGAGTGATTCTAAACCTCTGAAAACAATGACACCTGATGTCTATTCCAAGATTATGAATGTAGCAAATGATCCTAGTTTGCAGCTATATTCTTCTGTTAAGATTAAGAAGTTGGGCAACAAGAAGCCGCTTCAAGTCAAGATTGTTACGCCGCAAAACATCACCAAGGTTACAGAGGATATGTATCGCAATGCGGCAGTCACCTTGGGCGTACAGCATGCAGAAATTACAGTAGCAGCACCTATCCCTGTGACTGGAGAAAGTGCCCTAGCTGGTATTTATTACTCGCTGGAGGAAAATGGAGCTAGTGTTCCTCAGGAAAATAAAGACTTGGCTCAGGAAGAATTAGCCGCACTTTCAAATATCAATGCTGAAAACCAAGGTAAGGAAGGCTACGATGCCGATAAGCTGAATGTGGCACTGACAGATATTAAAACAGCTGTTGCTAATGCTAAAAAGAATAACAGCAATTTGACCGAAGCTGATGTCCGTAAAATCGTTGAAGAAACACTGAAAAACTACGGTCTCAGCAGTTCAGTCACAGCTGACCAAATTAATCTGATTATTAACTTTGCAGTCAATCTTTCAAACAGTGGAGTCATCACAAATTCTGATTTCACAAAGACGCTCACCGACTTAAAAAACAGTATTGTTTCAAAGGCTGGTGACACATTCAATAATATCAATCTTAACTTTGATGCAAACGGACTTCTTGAAGATGGCGGTAATTTCTTTAGCAATATCTGGAATGCAATCGTCAATTTCTTTAAGGGCCTGCTAGGTCAATAAGACTGTCTTTAAAAATATAACAAAAAACCAGCTAGAATCTAGCTGGTTTTTTGCATAGTTCTTATTCCCACTCAACGGTTGCAGACTCCTTGAGAATTGCTATATAATAGGCTTTTTAAGGAGTTAGTAATTCTTTGGTGGGGTTTTTGGTGGGAATGTTATTTTGAAATTGATTGGTTCCCGTTGAAATGTACTAAGCTAGAAGATGGGAAAGAAACATTAATAATTCCTACCATTTCATTAGTGATAACTTCATCAGCGCCATCCCATAGATGTGAGTAATGTTTCAATGTGATTTCAGGAGAAGAGTGTCCTAAACGTTTTGATAGAATAAGTACAGTAGCATTTAATTCATTAATTAGTAGGGAAGCATGGCTGTGCCTGAGACCTTTCGCTTGGATAGGCTTTACGTGAGCAATCTTGGCGTACCTTTTAATAATCCTTGAGATTGTAGATTTCAACATAGGTAAGCCATCGTATGAAAAGATAAAATCGTTCTCGTGTCCTAGTCCAATCTTTTTTTGAGCTTCACGCCATTTTTTTAACACATCAATTGTATCTTTATCTAAACTAATCATCCTTTTTCCGTCTTTAGTTTTCGAATACGAATTACGAGTCCATTCTTTTTTGTTTTTAACAATAAGCATATGATGAACTCGTAGGCGTTGCTTATCAAAGTCAACATCATTCCATTGAAGGGCACAACCTTCATTTACACGTACGCCAGTCATGAAATATACCCAAATCATCACGAAGTTTAAATGTTCATATACATCTTCAATGTAAATTTGCGAAATAACAGCTTCAAATTCGCTCTTAGTCCAATATGGGACATTACTTTTTCCTTTAGGAATTGCATTAGATTGCTTAGAAATGTTTTTTTCCACATATCCCATTTGCAAAGCATAGTCCAATGATTTCCTAAACATGCCAAAGATGAGGCTAGCATATCCTTGTGAATATCCGGCACCATCCTCATCTTGACTAGTCAGTAACCATGTTCGAAACTTCTGGACTTGTTCGAGGGTAATCGAACGAAGTGTAATGTCACCAAAACGATCACAAAGCTGTAAAAGGTTTTTCTCTCGAACTGAAAATGTGCTGTGCTCAACTGTTGTTCTATAATAAGGAATGTAATGTTCCTCCATAAATTGCCGATATTTCATCCGGTAGTTAGAATAACCTTGAGATTGATGATATTCATGTTTCAGTCGAGTTAATTCCTTATATGCTTCTGAAGCTGAATTAAATGGATTTCCGTGTTGATCTTTCCTTGATTTCTTTCGTACACGTTTCCCGGTTACTCTATCTATACCAAATTCGGTTTGAATAAAAAATTTTCCGTTTTTGTCAGTATAGACTCCAGGAAATTTAGTTTTCTGTTGATTTTGTGGCATTATTCCTCCTTGTGAAGTGAAACACCCAGAATTTCTTCAACAGCAACGATAGGGACATGCCCTAAACGTCGATTATTATAAAAGGCATATCCCTTTTGTACCATAATTTGCTTAGCTTGTCTAATAATTGTAATGGCAGTATAGGGATTGTAACCCATTTTAATTAAATCTTCTTTGTTCATTGTTTGTTTCATAATTAATAATCCTCTTGAAATTTCTAAATTTTATTGCGATAATAGAAGAAGGTAATAGATATTATTACTAGTATATTTTGAGTTTGTTTCTGACACCGACCAAAGTTTGGAAACAAGCTCTTTTTTTGTTCTAAAAAATTTACACATATCTATTTCCTTTCTCAAATATTAAACTCAAACTGTTTACATATAAAAATATGTTCGTTGTTATATCAAGGTTTACAGCAATAAATATAAAAAAGTTATTATTTAATTTGCGTTATTTTTTATTGATATCTAAATCTTTATCAGGAAATTCTTTTAAAACATGATTTCTAATTTTATTTTTTTGATTTCGAGTATTAGATTTTATAATTTCGTCGAAAATATTATTCCTATAACCTAATGGATAATCTTTTAAAACGTGTTTATATGTATGAGTCGATGTAGTATCCTTATGACATCCTAACCCTTTTTCCCTAGCAACTTCTAGTGATTCATAAAATAGTTTAAATATATCTCGAACGTGCCAAGTAATCATTAATCCAGTCTCGTTTTTTTCAGAATAATCTTCTTCGCTATTTTGGAAGGATTCTATTATTGTTCTTTTGGTTCTAGCTTTATTTTTGAAAGGACTAATATTCGTCAATGCTATAATTTCTTCATCTAACACCAAAGGAGACAAAGTTCTAAGAGAATGGTTATTTACTTGATTAAAAAGTGCTTTAATATAATTTTTAGGACCGTGTTTGTTATATACATCTTGAATCACTTTTTTAGTTTTAATACTTGATTCTTCAATTAACTTTATGTACACATTTATTGTTGAATGAAGTTTTGTTTCCAAATATTCTATCAATTGTGCATCATTCAGCAAATCTAAGGAATTGGTTCCCAAAAATTTTTCTATTTTATTTTTCTTTAATACTAGTTCAAATCTTTGGACATTAATATTATCTAGTTTTGAACCATTTCTTCTGATTTGTCCTTTTCTTTTTGCTTTTTCAATTTTATCGTAAGTAACAGTTAATTCTTCATTACTAATCTTACAACTCAAAATTGGATAGTCATAGTTGTTCTTTTTACTTTTCTCATTTCCAAAATTAGGAGGGTTTCCTGATGAAAGACATTTGTGTAGAAAACTTCTGAGCTGTAGGTTTGGAGTTTTATCAAAAGCAATAGTATAAGCAAGTTCAATTTCGAGAAAGAGGGCAGTCGAGTATGTAATGATAATACCGTAATTATTTTTAATAAAATCGATTGCGTTTGCTAATCTATTTTTAATCCCCTCAATACCAACCGTTTCGAAATTTAAACCTCCGTGAATTAATTCAATGTAACAGTAGGGTGTTTTAAAATCTGATGTATCAAAAGAAATAGTGATTTTCCCAAAAAATTCTGATTTAATATCTAAACCAAGTAACTCTCCATCTATAGAGGTTTTTAGATTACATGAACTGTCCTGCTTTAAATTCTTAATTTCTACACGCTCTACAGAAAAATCCTGTAGGGATACTTTACATTTATCTATTCCAGCAAAACAAGACTTTGATGAGAAAACCTCTAATATACTATTTTCATTATTGATTTTTTCTTCTAAACGTCTTTCCTTTTCTTCCGGTGTTAATTTTCTTCTAGCCATTCTATTAAGTTCCTTTCACATAGTATTTTGATAAAGTATGTTGTTTGGGCTAAGATCAACATCTTTTTCTAAAGGTTAGTTTATTTTATTAAGTTTCCATTTATTTACCTCCTTATTTTTTTACATTAGTTAGTATGCCACAAATCTTTCCGAAAACGCCTAAAAAAAAAAAATGGAATTTTTTTTTAAAAAAACAAAAAAACACTCAATTAAGAGTGCTTTAAAAACGCGTCGTAACAAGGTTTTGAAGGAAAAAATTAGGTTCTTACCTAATTTAATTTTTTTAGTTTAGAACAAGAATGTTAAGAAAGAAATCAATACTTTCAGTACGATCTTTTATTGATGTGACAAGGTTTTGAAGGAAAAAGTAAGTTTTTATCTACTTTATTTATTTTCTAAAAAAAATTTTTTTATTTTTCATTTAAATTTAGGATGTTGAGAAAAAGATCAATACTTTCAGTACGATTCTTATTTAGTTGAATTTTTTAATTTTAATGAGAGATATATCATAATGTTTGGAAAAAGTTACTTAGTTTGCTTGTGCGATTAACTTATATGCATAGGATTTTTGAAACTCTTCTGGTCGATTGTGTCCGAGAGCACGTGATACAATTAAACAAGCCTTTCGATCAAGGACAACACCTTTTAATTCGCCTCGTAGATAAATTTTTTCTTTTTTATCTTTGATATCTTTGGGATCTCGCGCGACAAGAAGATAAAGACGTTTTGCGTATTCTGCACGATATTTATGAGGTTTTAAAGCAGATGGAACTTGAAACACACGCTTTTTACCAGCTAGTTTAAATTCTTCAACAAGCCTTTCTAATTCTTCTTTGTCTCGCGTAATAATCGGAACCCATCGGTCTCGTGCTCCTTTTGATTTATGCTTTTTACCAATAATTTTAAGATAATATTGGCCATCCTCACGTTGGTAGAGGGAGTCTCCAGTAATAGCTTTTAATTCATTTTTTCGTAGCCCAGTGGCAGATACGATTGAGAACCAGCGATTATTTGTTTCTTCAGACATCCTGTCGTCATTAGACTTCAAACGATTATTCTTTTTGTCGGCTCGATATCGAATATCTGTTGCAACAAAAGCGGTAGAAGGTACTCCTAAAACTTTGGCTAATGCTGCTTTATAGGTTGACTGGGTTGGAGCAGAAAGTCCTAATTTCTTACAATGTTCTAAGTATTGATTCACTAAGTCAATCCATCCCTCAATATCGTTAGATTTATCAAGAGCTTCTAAATCTTCGGTAGTAGTTATTGAGGCAACAAAGGAAGCAAATCTGCTCCAGGAACCAGCGTAGTTATGAAGAGTTCGGTCGGTATGGATTAAATGAATGTCCTCTCCCGTTTTTTTGGATTCATTTCGCTTGATACCCTTTCCTTTTTTAAAGCGCGTGACTAGATTAGTTAGTCCTTTTGATTGGACGAATTGTTTACGGCCTTCGAAAGTAGTTAGAGAATCCATCTGTTGTTTCTTAGCTTTCTCTTTAGCTTTTCGTCGATCAGCACGACTACGTCTCTTCTTTGTCATAGTTCTTTCCTTTCTATAGTAGATAATGTGCTTTTAAAGAAGATCTTAAGAAAAATCTTAAGGTCTTTTTTATTCAAGTTGAAGTAGTGCAGTGACTTAAGCTTATATTCACTGATGTAGTATCTTCCCTTTGCTTAGGGCGCTTCTTAATTGATGGCTAAGAAGATAACCAAGTCATTTTACAACATGACAAGTTGACTCAATTCAAATAAGATGTAGAGTTCCATCTTGCAGAAAAAAATCTGTTGTTTTTTCTTGTTAGTCTTTTTCAGGTTTAAATGCTCTGAATTTAGCGACTGAGCTAAGCTAGTTTTTGTATTTGATTTTTAGACTTTTGTTATTTACTTTAGTTTTTATACTTTGATTTTTTACTTTGTTATGATCAAAAAATTTTTTTAACTGCTGTTGACATTACTTTTATTATCTATACATTTATTTTTTATTGGTAAATGAAATACAAAAATTGGTTCCTGTTATTTACTTTCGTTTTTTACTTTTATTCTTTACTTTGTTACGATCAAAAAATTTTTTTTAAACTGCTATTGACATCTCTTTTATTATCTATACATTTATTTTTTTTTTTAGTTAATGAAATACAAAACTGGTTCTTTCCTAACCCAGCTTAAACCTACTGTTTCCACGATAGCTACCTCCTTTCAAACATAAAAAACGTAGCTATATTAGTTACGTCTCTACTCAATCAATTATCTTGATATTATTAGTATGCCATAAATTTTAAAATAAAAAAATTAGGATAAGATTTTTTTACGTTATTCACTTTTACCTAGTACTGTGTGTTTAGCGTGACTTACACATACGTTCCTGTCAACGCTAAACACACAGAAAAATCAGAAGCGCAAAAAATTGAGGGATGAGAGAAAGAGGAAAAACTACAAAAAAAATTAATAAGAGAAACAACTTATGTATCGTTTTTTCTTAATTATTTTTTTTTATTTTGGAATTTATGGCATACTAAAATTATAATAATACTTACGGAGGAAACCACTATGTTTCTCAAAAACTATTCACTTATTAGCTATATTCTCTATAAAAATCGTAGAGAATTCGAAAACTCATTTGATTGCTACCCCAAAAAGACAGTGTATGAGTTCCATATCAGGGAGTCTACAGGAGGAATGAAAATTAGACAAAAAGAACATAATGCAATTCATGTTAGCCTATTTTCTAATAGTGGAAGTTATATTACACTTTACTTAAGGAATTTTACGCCAGAAGATTTGGTGACTGTGATGAATTCATTAATCAAGCAGAAGAAAGAACTTGGATATGAGCGGTTGATTTGCTTGTTATCAGAGCTCAAAAATGATGAACGCTTAAGTTTATTGATGAAGTTATCCAAAATGAAATAAACATACTGGGACCAAGCAAACTGCACCCCAAAAGTTAGACAGAAAAAGACTAACTTTTGGGGTGTAGTTCAGTCCCTCTTCCTTTAAAAATCCGAATCATCATTTTTATTTCAAATAAGGTAGTGATTCGGTTGATTTATATTGCAATGTAGTGAAATTTAGAATTTCAAAAATCGCTTTGAATCAAGGTCTATACCGTCTAGTGACGTGTAGTGAATCCCTATTTTACTTCTATAAATAACAAACAGGGCAGAGCATTGTATCATATAGAAATTTCAATGTTCTTAAGAGGTGGAACTAGTCAGTCCGCTAAGTATAATAAGAAAAGTAGAAAATCCTATAAGGATATTGACGATCTAGTCGATTTTGATAGACCTGTTCACATAGTTCCCCATATGTTCCGACATAGTTTTGTTTCAGTCATGTCTGATAAGATTGTAAGCCTAAACGTTATTAGAGAGTTTGTAGGACATTCAGAAGATAGTAGAGAGATAGAAAAAATCTATCTTCATGTCATGCAAAAAGGAAAACATAAAATTGAACAAGCCATGATAGATTTAGCTAAAATCATAAAATGAGTAATAGTTGTGGTTATTGATTCAGTTTCATTAAAAAAATGATATGATAGTGATATAAAGTATCAATTAGGTGTAGGTATGATAAATAGACAAGCTAAGAAGTTTTTTGATTATTATTTAAAAATAGTTGCAACAGAAGAATATCAATCTTATTATCAAAGACATGAGCAGGAAGGATTAGAATTTCATAAAAGGTACATTGAAGAAAAACATCCCGAATGGAGGACACGGACAGACTATTTTGATGAATTCTCAATTGGCGAGTTTATTATTTTAGATACACTTTCAAATGAGGGTGTTAATAAATTAACGAAGCGTTTATATTCGTTGCCAAAGTCGAAATTTAAAGTGAAAAATTATTATAAAAAACCTACTATATTTAAAAAATACGACTATGTCCATTTAGAATATTTAAGGCATGGAGTCGGAATTTTTGCTGAAATTGAGATAATTGGAGATAATTTTTTCAGCAGTATTGAAATAAGTTGGGCGACAGTAAATAATTATTATGCTATTTTTCAATATAGATTTCATTTCAAACAAGTATTGACAGAGTCTAATCTTCAATTATTTATTTCTGATAATATCAAAAACTTGAGTAAAAAAGATTACATTAATTGGTATATTCTGGATGATGAGGACGATAAGCTTAATTATCTATCTATTGATCAGATGACAAATGAACTTCCTTCTTTGATATGTCAACATTACATAACTACGTTTTTATATAGCGAAAATGGGAAAATGAACAAATTAATTAATCTAACAGTTGCTTTTCGAAAAGACAAAGTTGATATAGATAAAATATACTTCGGGGATATTAGTTATAGTCTATATAATAAAAAAGGCAATTACTATATTTCAAATAGTTTTAATGATAGTGATTATGTTCTATACTCAGGAAATAATTTCATTCCTAGATTTAGTATTTTAGGGTCTATATCACAATATGGGAACGAGCTCTATTACTTATTATTTGGAGAGCGAGAGCTTCACATTTTTGAAAGAGATTTTTCGAAATATGTATCAGGAAGAAAGAACATAATGTTTAATAAGAATTTTTTAAACCTTTTGAAAAAGATACAAAGCCTATCGGAGTCAGAAAACAGAATAGATATTTCTAATTTTAAAAAAGACTTTGAAGATTCTTGGACTATATTTGTATCAAATGACGAAGTTCAGCTAGAAAATTTATTTCATAAAAATTTGTCATATTATCGAAATGTAATTAAAGAAAATTATTCCTATTTGAATATGCTTACTGAGATAAATTACACAAAGACAAATACCATAAGTTCTATCGTTGCTACGATAGTCTCCATCATTGCTACCATTATATCTGTTATTGCACTCCTAAAGTGATATAATCAGTTAAAATTCAGTTATTTTGCTAAAATTAAAAGAAAAAAGCCTTTGAAATGCTGATTTCATAGGCTTTTAATATATCTAATCACTTCACTTTTGTAATTATCAAGTATTACAATCTATATTTCTTTTAATATTTTACCAAATAATTCTTCTAGCTTCCCTAAGTCTCCATAGACAGTTCCGTCCATATAAAGGTTGTAAATTTCATCATCTTGTTCCACTCGTATTTGTGCAGAATATCCTTTTGATAGTGCTAAGGAACGAATAACTTCTCGTTGAGTTCGTCCATTTCCTTCTCGAAAGGGATGGAAATAATTAAGATTATCAAGAATTTTTGCTAAATGTTTAATTATTTCATCTTTTGAGTTGGCAGTTTGATGATAGGAATGAATAAGATGGTTGATATAGTCTTGGGCAGTATTGAAAGATTGTATTGGCATAAAGGGATTCCCGCTTTTTGAGATATTCACCTTGCGATATTGTCCCGCCCAAGCATAGACATCTTGAAATAAATATTTATGAATGGCTAAAATATCACTAATGGAGTAGACTTCTATGGTTTTCAAGCGCAAGTCTGCAAGCCTTCTAGTAACGAATAAATGCTCATTCCGGTAGGCTTCTTCAATATTTGTAATATTTTGTTTGTTGATTAAGACTGTGGAATTTGGATAAGTATATTGGTGATTAGGGTCAATGTACTTATAGCTTTCGTATTGATTTTTAACCAATATTCAATTCCTTTCGTCTATTGACAACATAAGTTTTTAAATCAATCACATCTTGAACAGTAGGTTCATAATTTTCAATCATTGATGATCCAATAGCATACCAGACAGTATCAAAATCCGAAAAGTTATCAAAGGGAATCCCTAAAATTGTTAATTCTTCTTTATTTACATCAAGAGTCATGTCACATCTCCTTATATAATGTTACCTTTATTATACCATAAAATCGGTATTTTTACCTAAAGGGATAGAGACTATAAGATATATTATGTTTAATGTAGATTTATGATAAAATAGTTTTACTATAAAAAGAAATAACAGAGGTATAGCATGGAGCCATATATTACAGAAGCTTTAGTAAGAGCAGGGATTGAGTTGGGAACTCTAACATTTAAGGGAACAACAACACTAGTGAATAGTAAAATTCAATCATTAAAGGAAGAACGTAACGCCGATAAATTACGAAATACTTATGATGAAATTGTAAATGAGTTACTTTCGGAACGAGAACAGGCAATTAGAATTGCTCAGGCATATAAAGAAGAATATGAAAAAGTACATATTGATGATAAAGATATTGAGTATTTGCACAACACTTTAGAACGGGTTATTTCTCTTCTATCTTCATTTACTAATGTTGAAGATGGGAAAGAAGATTCAATGAAACAATTGGTTGCTCTACTTAATAAGGATACTTTAAAGACTATGCAACTATTAGGATTTAATTACAAGGAGGCAATAGGAGAACCTTTAACGGAGGTTTGCTCAAATGCTATAAGAAATACATTAGGAGGTCTATCATCTAAGAAAAACGTACGTAACAAAAAATAATTGAATCAATGGTGTGAACTTTTTGGTAAAATCTAGCTCAATTTGTGTATTTTTAGGGTAAAATTCACACCATTCAACTGAAATTGATTCAAATTAGATGAAATTCTATTTTCTGTAAATGTGGGAAAACATTGATTTTAAGCGGATATTGAAACTTATTCAAATAAAAATGTTTCCAACCAGGTCTTAAGAAAGCTTGTAAAGCATCACAATTATCAAAACGTTAATCAACACGCTTATATCAACGTTTACAGACATTTAAGAAATTTCTCTTGGATGTCTTTTTTTGTCTAGCTAAATTTTACAAATTGGGCAATTTAGGTTACTCAATAATATAAAAAAGATAAAAATTTAAAGTTCGAATTTTAATTTTAAAAAAAGTAATTATTATTGAATATCTGTTCAAACATTTTTTCTTTTCTAAGGTTAATATAAGTATATATACTTTAAAAAAGGAAGTCAAACATCTTGCTCATAGATTTTTGCATTTTTAAAAAATACATTTTGTCATATAATAATGTGGAAAATTGACGGATTCCTTAAGTAATCATATAATATGAATATGTAAACCCTTACATACTATTCTACTTATACTTGATAAAATGCAAGTTCTTGAGGATCTATAAATATATAGACACTCTTCTATTTATAAAGTGAAATAAAGAATCACGGAGAAAGTTTATGGATATTAAAGAGACATTCAACCAGCTAGACAATACAAAATTTAATGATTTCAATAATCGCCTTGAAGGTTTTGAGAAACTTTTTAAAGACAAATATTATTTTACCCATCCCGAAGATTTTAGCTCAATCTTTAGCATTTTGGTAAAGTATGGAAAAAGTACAAGTAAATATATTTTATCGAAAGGAGAGATATATGAGTGAAATAGTTATTAATGCTCAGAATTTATCTAAAAATTTTTATAATTTTGATTCAAGACTCCCATTTATCAAGAGATTTTTGAAACGTAATCAAATAACGATTCGAGCTGTTCAAGATATTAGTTTTACGATTAAGAGAGGGAGTATAGTTGGCTTTATTGGGAGTAATGGAGCTGGTAAATCCACAACGATTAAAATGTTGACTGGGACTCTTTATCCTAGTTCCGGAAAATTAGAAGTGAATGGAGAAATTCCATTTAAAAGAAGTATAAATTTTAGAAAAAAAATTTCAATAGTAGTAGGAAATAAATTACAGTTATTTCAAGATGTTTCGGCTATGGATTATTTTCAATTGATTGGTACTTTATATGAGGTAGAACCGGCGATTTTACAAGAACGAATTCAGGAATTAAGCAATTTGTTGAATGTAAAAGATCAGCTTTACCAGCAGGTCCGGACCCTCTCTCTTGGACAAAAAATGAAAATGGAGTTTATCGCGGCATCTTTAACAAGTCCGGAAATATTATTTTTAGACGAGCCTACTATAGGGTTAGATATACAGTCTAAAAAAGATATCAGAACATTTTTAAAGAAAATGAATGAAGAATGTCATACTACTATTATTTTAACGAGTCATGATATGGATGATATTTCGTCTGTTTGTGACGAATTAATCGTCATTGACAAAGGAAAAATTATTTTGCAGGAGTCAATGGATGTTATTTTATCTAAATTTTCTGATTTTAAATATTTAAAGATAAAAATGACATTAGATTTGGTACCAGAGTTATGCTCTGTTAAAGGAGTAGTAGTCATTTCTCAAACAAAATCGGAATGTATACTAAAAATACCTAGAGATTTTGTCTTTGAGACATTAGAATCAATCAATAAGCTTGTAGATATAGAAGATTTTGAAATATCAAATCTTTCTTTAGAAGAAATTATTTTACAAAACTATTTTACAAAAAAGGAGCACAATTGAAAAAAGAAATGTCTATTATTCTGATATCATTTCGATCTATTTTGAACTATAAATCAAGTGTACTATTGTTAATGTTACAGGCAAGTATACAAATTATGATATCAGTATTTTTATGGACGTATATATATCAGAGTAACCAGATAAATATAGCAGGATATGATTTTACCTCAATGGTTCAATACTATTTGGGGACTATAATTTTTTCATATTTTGTTTTTTATCCAGTTGATTGGGAAATCAATGACGATGTTCATTCAGGAAATTTTTTTAGCATATTAATAAAACCTGTTACTTTTTATAAGTATTATTTTTGTAAAATGCTTGGAGATAGGCTTGCTCATTTATTATTTATCATCATTCCTGTCATTTTATTCTCCAGTGTTTATTACAAGAATGAGTTATTAACCATTGAAATTCTTATTTTAGGAAGTATTGCAATTATTCTATCTATGGTTCTATGGTTTTTAATATCATGTTGTGTAGGTATGCTTTCTTTTTGGTTAGAAAATATATTTTTTGTCCTTACTGTTAAAGAAATAGTAATTCAGTTTTTATCAGGAATATTATTGCCTTTAAGTTTTTTTTCAAATAATTTTCGTCTGTTTTTAGATGTATTACCTTTTAAATACTTAGTATATGAACCGCTTCAGATGTTTAGTAATGATACATATAAATTAATAGACTATTTGAGAATTATTTGTATTCAATTGATTTGGTGCATCATTTTTTATATTATATCAAGATTCATATTGAGAAAAGGAGTGGAGCACTTCTCAAATGTGGGAGGATAAAATGTTTAGAATAAAAGTAATTTTTAGGCTACTTCATTTTGGTTTTAAATCTGATATGAATTTTCATTTTGACTTCTTTTGTGGTCTATTTTCGTCGATACTGTGGATTGGTTTACCTATTGTATTTTTTAGATTGATTTTCTTAAACATAGACTCTTTTAATGGTTGGGACTATTATCAAATTTTATTTTTGGTAGGTTCCTACACTATTGTAGATGGAGTTATGATGGGATTGTTAATTAGAAGTATGGGAATTTTAGAATCAGATATTTTGAGTGGTAACTTGGATCAAATTTTATTGAGGCCGTTTGATACTCAGTTGTTCTATATTTTTAGATCATTTAATTTAGTTCAATTCGTGAATACTTTTTTTGGTCTTGCGATCATTTTTATAAGTTATGGAAATTTAAATGTACATTTAAATTCATTAAAAATATTATTTTATATCCTTTCTTTAATGTGTGGTTGTATTATATATTATTCAATTTGGTTTCTAATAACGATTAGTTCATTTTGGTTCCCAACTAAATTTTCAAAAGTAGATGTATTTTTGAATTATATTGGAATTTCTAAGTATCCATATAATATTTTTACAGGTATTAACAGATTGATCACTATGTTATTTGTTCCCAATTTATTAATTGCCAATCCTGCAGTATTAATATTTTTAGGGAAAGATACATTGAACCTATTTTTCTATCAAATAGTTTTTACAGTTTTTTTGATTATTATCAGTCGTACAATTTTTAGAAAAGGATTGAAAAAATATGAAAGTGCAGGAAGATAAACAATGTTGTTCAGTTATATGTTTGACTAAAGGAAGTGATTCGCTGTACTTTGTTTTGTGGTCATTGAAACATCAGATAATTATAAACTATAATTTAAAGAATAGTATTATTAACTTATAGGTGCTAAGAAAAAATTTAAAGAAATTCCCTCATTCAATCAAACTTATTCATATTTTTTAAAATAAGAAAATAGTTGGATTTTGATGATGGTTGATATAAAGCTAAACTGAAAGTACCTGAAATCCAACTGTGTCAAACCAGGTCTTAAGAAAGCTTATAAAGCATCAAATAATAGAAAAATAAAATTTAATATAAAAAAAATCCCATCAGAATATTTCTGGTGGGATTTTTGGTGGGGAACCAATCAATTTTGATTTATTTTTAACCTTTTATAACAACTGAAAATGCTGTTAAATCAACCATTTCACTTCAAATCATGTTTATAAATCATTCCCACTCCACAGTTGCAGGTGGTTTACTTGTAATATCGTAGACGATACGGTTGACATGGTCTACTTCGTTGACGATACGGACAGAGATCTTTTGCAGAACTTCCCAAGGGATCTTGGCAAAGTCAGCTGTCATACCATCGATAGAAGTAATAGCGCGAATGGCAATTGTGTAGTCATAAGTCCGACCGTCGCCCATAACACCTACTGAACGAACGCCTGTGTTGACAGTGAAGTATTGCCAGATATCTCGGTCAAGACCAGCCTTGGCGATTTCTTCACGGAGAATAGCGTCTGATTCGCGGACAGTTTCTAATTTTTCCTCAGTGATTTCTCCCATGACACGGATAGCAAGCCCAGGACCTGGGAATGGCTGGCGCCAGACAATTTCATCAGGCATACCAAGCTCTGTACCCAAAGCACGCACTTCATCCTTGTAAAGTGTATTTAGAGGTTCAATCAACTCAAACTGCATATCTTCTGGCAGACCACCAACATTGTGGTGAGACTTGATAGTTTGAGCAGTGTCAGTACCAGATTCGATAACGTCGGTATAAAGTGTACCTTGAGCCAAGAATTTCACATCTTTCAGTTTGCTGGCTTCATCGTCAAAGACATAGACAAACTCGTTTCCGATGATTTTACGTTTTTGCTCTGGATCCGAAACGCCAGCAAGTTTGTCAAGGAAACGCTTCGCTGCGTCCGCTTTAACGATATTAAGGCCAAACTTGCCGCCCAGCATCTCCATAACTTGATCAGCTTCGCCTTTACGCAAAAGACCGTGATCTACAAAGATACAGATCAATTGATCGCCGATAGCTTTCTGCAAGAGGACACCTACGACAGAAGAGTCAACACCGCCTGATAGGCCGAGCAGGACACGCTTGTCACCAACTGTTTCACGGATTTTTTGAATCTGCATATCGATGAAGTTATCCATAGACCAGTCGCCCTTAGCGCCACAGATATTGAGAGCAAAATTGCGCAGAATATCGTAACCGTACTCAGAATGACGAACCTCAGGGTGGAATTGAATTCCGTAGATTTTCTTGTCAGGATTTTCAATAGATGCAAAAGGACAGTCTGCAGATGTACCAGTGCGTACAAAGTCTGCAGGAATCTCTGTCACCGCATCACCGTGGCTCATCAGGACAAGCTGCTCTTCTGGTGTGCTTTCAAAGAGAGGAGAAGTAGTACGTGTTAGTTTTGATTGTCCATATTCACGATTACCGGCATCACCTGCTGGCACCACCTTCCCGCCCAATTTATGAGTCAAAAGCTGCATACCATAGCAAATCCCCAAAATTGGGATCCCCAACTCAAAAATCTCTGGGTCAATATCAAATGAATCTTCTTCATAAACTGAGTTAGGTCCACCTGAAAGGATAATCCCGACAGGATGGATAGCACGAACTTCATCCGCTGTGATCTTGTGGCTCTTGAGTTCAGAAAATACACCAATTTCACGGATACGGCGTGAAATCAGCTGGTTGTACTGGCTGCCGTAATCAAGCACGATGATTTTTTCAACATCTTGCAATTCAGTTGTAGTTGTCATCTTTTCCCTTTCTTAAAAGAAGTAATCTTTTCCCCTCATTTTATCACAAAAATCGAATTTTTCCAAGGTAATAAGACTAGCTGCAAGTAAAAATAACTGAAAGTAAGGACATTTGCTCTAAGAATTGATAATAAAATAGGATTTCCCTACATTGATTGATATTTAGTTTGACTTTTAAACTAATTGATAATACAATAAATGTATAAAAAGCTGCTTAAAATCAGAAAAGAGGGCTATTGATGTTACCTGCTTATGTGAAAATACATGATCAAATAAAAAAAGATATTGACGAGGGGATTTGGGAGATTGGCGAGCGTTTGCCAAGCGAACGTGATCTTGCTGAAACTTTCGAGGTCAGCAGAATGACCCTGCGCCAAGCTATCACGCTTCTGGTGGAGGAAGGGGTTCTAGAGCGTCGAGTCGGCAGCGGGACTTATGTCGCTAGCACACGCGTTCAGGAAAAAATGCGTGGAACAACTAGTTTTACAGAAATTATGAAGTCTCAAGGAAAAATACCGTCCAGCCAGCTAATTTCCTACCGTCGGACGCTGCCAAGCGAGCGAGAAGTCGAAAAGCTGGGCATCCATAAGACAGAGAATATCATCCGTATGGAACGGGTTCGCTATGCTGATGATATCCCAGTTGTCTATGAAGTTGCCTCGATTCCAGAGAAATATATAAAGAATTTCAAAAAAGAAGAAGTGACTAGTCATTTCTTTCAAACTCTACAAGAGCACGGCTATAAAATTGGCAAGTCCCAACAGACTATTTACGCCCGTTTGGCCAAGGAAAAAATCGCTAAATACCTAGGAATTCCCCGTGGTCACGCTATTTTAGGCCTAACACAGGTTTCTTATTTTGATGATGGAACAGCTTTCGAGTATGTAAAAAGTCAATATGTCGGCGAACGCTTTGAGTTTTATTTAGAAAACAATTGATTACATAATTTAAATTACGTTGCATAAAACTGCCAGTCGGCAGTTTTTTTATAATTCTCCATTTTCAAATATACCGAAAGAGTGGAGTTTAAAGGGATTATTTGGTATAATATTCCTTATGGAAATTGAAAAAACAAATCGAATGAATGCTCTGTTTGAGTTTTACGCGGCTTTGCTGACTGACAAGCAGATGAACTATATTGAGCTCTACTACGCAGACGACTACAGCCTTGCTGAGATTGCCGAGGAGTTTAACGTGAGCCGCCAAGCTGTCTATGACAATATCAAGCGGACAGAGAAAATTCTGGAAGACTATGAAATGAAGCTGCATATGTATTCTGACTATATCGTCCGAAGTCAGATTTTCGATCAGATTATGGAGAAATACCCCGATGATCCCTATTTGCAGGAGCAGCTTGCAGTTTTGTCCAGCATTGATAACCGAGAATAAAACGAGAGTGGGACAGAAATCGGAAATTCATTAGAATTCGATTTCGTCGTCCCACCTCCGTACAGTTGAGTAGGGCTGTAAAAGTTGATGAAATCAGCGTAGTAGAGCCCACTCAACCACTGCGTCTTGCTCGACAATCCAAAGATAATTGAGAGGCTAGGACTTTTGTCCCAGACTCATTTCCATCATTTGATAATTAAGAGGAGAAATATTTATGGCTTTTGAAAATTTAACTGAACGCTTGCAGAACGTCTTTAAAAACCTACGCAGAAAGGGGAAAATTTCTGAGAGTGATATCCAGGAAGCGACCAAGGAGATTCGTCTTGCTCTCTTGGAGGCTGACGTTGCCCTACCTGTTGTCAAAGACTTTATTAAAAAGATTCGTGAGCGAGCTATCGGACACGAAGTTATTGACACGCTCAATCCAGCTCAACAGATCATCAAAATCGTAGACGAAGAGCTAACAGCCATTCTGGGTTCTGATACTGCCGAGATTATCAAGTCACCAAAGATTCCGACTGTTATCATGATGGTCGGTTTGCAGGGGGCTGGTAAAACGACCTTTGCGGGTAAATTGGCCAATAAACTCAAGAAAGAAGAAAATGCTCGTCCTCTGATGATTGCGGCGGATATCTACCGTCCAGCGGCTATTGATCAGCTGAAAACACTGGGGCAACAGATTGATGTGCCAGTCTTTGCCTTGGGTACCGAGTTTCCAGCAGTAGAGATTGTCCGTCAAGGTTTGGAGCAAGCCAAGGCTAATCACAACGACTATGTCTTGATTGATACGGCTGGTCGCCTACAAATTGATGAAAAGCTCATGCAGGAGCTAGCTGATGTCAAGGCATTAGCACAGCCAAATGAAATTCTGCTGGTAGTCGATGCTATGATCGGTCAGGAAGCAGCAAACGTAGCCCGTGAATTTAACAATCAACTCGAAGTAACCGGGGTTATCCTGACCAAGATTGATGGGGATACTCGTGGTGGTGCAGCTCTGTCAGTCCGTCAGATCACTGGCAAGCCAATCAAGTTTACTGGTACTGGTGAAAAGATTACCGATATCGAAACCTTCCACCCAGACCGTATGTCTGGCCGTATCCTCGGTATGGGGGATATGCTGACCCTGATTGAAAAGGCCGCTCAAGAGTACGATGAGAAAAAATCGCTTGAAATGGCTGAAAAAATGCGGGAAAATACCTTTGATTTCAACGATTTCATCGACCAGCTGGACCAAGTGCAGAACATGGGACCTATGGAAGACCTGCTCAAGATGCTGCCAGGTATGGCCAATAATCCTGCTCTGAAAAATATCAAAGTAGATGAAAAAGAAATTGCCCGTAAACGTGCCATCGTATCCTCTATGACACCAGCCGAACGGGAAAATCCAGACCTGCTTAACCCAAGTCGTCGTCGTCGGATTGCAGCTGGTTCTGGTAATAGCTTTGTCGAAGTCAATAAGTTTATCAAGGACTTTAACCAAGCCAAACAGATGATGCAGGGTGTCCTATCTGGAGATATGAACAAAATGATGAAACAGATGGGATTCAATCCTAACAATCTGCCTAAAAATATGCCGAGCAGCATGCCAGATATGTCAGCTTTAGAAGGCATGATGGGCCAAGGGGGTATGCCGGATTTATCTGCCCTAGGCGGAGCAGGCATGCCAGATATGAGCCAACTTTTTGGCGGTGGCCTCAAAGGGAAAGCTGGAGAATTTCTCATGCGCCGCAGCATGAATAAAATGGCCAAGCAAATGAAGAAGAACAAGAAAAAACGGAAGTAATCGCAGACAAGTTACATAATTTATTTTATGTAACTTGTTTTGTACACTTAGGAAAAAAGAAATGAAAAAGTTTATTAAGTACCTGATTCAGCTTTACACCAAAATACAAAACAAACTCCCTTCCCATCCCATCATCCATCTACCCTTGAGTAAAGTTGACATAGAACCAATTATTATGATTCCCGGCAGTTCAGCAACGGAGAATCGTTTTAACAAAATGGTTAGAAAACTCAATCACGGCCAGCATCCTCACCATAGTCTGATTCGTATCAAGGTCTGGAATGACGGTCGAATGACTTATCGTGGGCATTTGAAGAGAAAGGACAGAAACCCCATTTTTGTGATTGGTTTTCAAAATAATCGCGATGGTTACAAAAATATCAAGAAGCAGGCTGCTATGTTTAATGCTGCCATAACTGTTTTGCGAGAGAAGTACTCTTTTACCAGGTTTAAAGGCTTGGGGCATTCTAATGGCGGACTGGTTTATACAGTATTCCTGCAGCAATTCCTAGCAAACCATTCTGGATTGGAGATGGAAAAGCTCCTGACTATTGGCAGTCCTTATAATTTGAATAAAAAAGAAGTCAGTGATCGAGTTCCGATGTTAGATGATTTTGTAGCCAACCAAGGAAAACTGCCTAAGAAGCTGCAGCATTTGTCGATTTTAGGAATATTTTTCCGAGATGGTGACGGAATTGTCCATAAAAGCAGTGTAGAGGCTGGGAGTTTGATTTACAAAGAAAAGATTGCTTCGTATAGAGAAGTCGTCATCACAGGCAAGGTTGCTCATCATTCATCTCTACCACAAAATGAACAGGTAGTTGATTTGATTAAAGGGTTTTTATTTCAATAATTATTTTACATAATTTAATTTCAGTAAAAATTAGAAAGACAATAAAACAATGAAAATGGTAGAGATTCTTCATAGGTATTATGGTGATTTTGATCTGATAAATGAAAAATGGAACGAAGACTATGAAAGCATTTTAATTAAGCCAAAGGTTGATCACAAATATAAAAGATGCCGTTTGGCAAGGAAAACACCCAAAAAAGAAGGATACTTTACAGTATTTTGGAAAAAAGACCACGACAACAAGAATATTCCTTATACTGATAGAGACTTAGGTGATGAACTGGATATTGTCGTCATCGACGACTGTCATTGCGGTTTATTTATAATTCCCAAAGAGGTGGCTACCAGTAAAAAAATTCTTTCTACAAAGGATTGTAAAGGAAAGATGGCTATGCGTTTTTATCCGTCCTGGTGCACAAATTTAAATAAAACAGCTCGTGCAACACAAAAATGGCAACTGGATTATTTTCAAAAATCGAATTAGAAGAATAAGTTTTTGGTGAAACAAGATAGAGTTTAGTTTCTCAATTCTGTCTTGTTTTTATTATCTGTTTTGTAGTGAAGTTAGGTCATATACCTCCCCTCCAACATCTTTCCGAAAAACTATAATTTTCTTGAAAAATACATCTAGATATGCTATACTACTGTTATAGAAAAAACGGAGAGATATGATGAGACGTGAACTGTTATTAGAAAGAATTGATAAACTCAAGGCCACTATGCCCTGGTACGTTCTAGAATACTACCAATCCAAACTGGCAGTGCCTTATAGTTTTACAACCTTATATGAATACCTCAAGGAATACGATCGATTTTTTCGCTGGGTTTTAGACTCTGGTATATCTGACGCTTCAAAGATTGCTGAGATTCCTCTCTCGGTATTGGAAAATATGACCAAAAAAGACATGGAAGCTTTCATTCTTTATTTGCGAGAGAGGCCGCTTCTCAATGCCAATACAACCCAAAACGGTGTTTCCCAGACAACCATCAATCGAACTCTTTCGGCTTTGTCTAGCCTCTACAAATATTTGACCGAGGAAGTTGAAAACGAACAGGGGGAGCCCTACTTCTATCGAAATGTGATGAAGAAAGTCGCTACCAAGAAGAAAAAGGAAACTCTGGCTGCTCGTGCAGAGAACATCAAACAGAAGCTCTTTTTAGGAGATGAAACCGAGGAATTTCTCCAATATATCGATACGGAGTACCCTAAGAAGCTCTCTAATCGCGCTTTATCCTCTTTCAACAAAAACAAGGAACGAGATTTAGCGATCATTGCCTTGCTGCTGGCCTCTGGTGTGCGTCTATCTGAAGCTGTTAATCTGGATCTGAAAGATATCAATCTCAAGATGATGGTTATTGAGGTGACAAGGAAAGGTGGCAAACGTGACTCAGTCAATGTTGCTGCTTTTGCCAAACTCTATTTAGAGAATTATCTAGCCATTCGAAATCAACGTTATAAGACGGAAAAAACGGATATAGCACTCTTTTTGACACTCTACCGAGGTGTTCCCAACCGTATCGATGCTTCCAGTGTCGAAAAAATGGTGGCTAAGTATTCTGAGGACTTCAAGGTGCGGGTGACACCTCACAAACTCCGCCATACACTTGCTACACGTTTGTATGATGCAACCAAATCTCAAGTTCTCGTCAGCCATCAGCTAGGTCACGCCAGTACACAAGTCACTGACCTCTATACCCATATCGTCAATGATGAACAAAAGAATGCTCTAGATAAGCTTTGATTTACATAATTAAAATTATGCCACACATAGAAAATACTCTACAATTTTTAATCATAGAGCATTTTTACTTGAATTAAATAGTATTTAACCGAATCACTTCATCGGCTTTTTCCCAAATCGCTGGGTTATGTGTTGCAATAATCATCAAGCGGTCGGGCTTTTTCAATGATAAAAGCAAGTTCATAATTTCTTGTGAAGTTTCTGGATCAAGTGCTGCAGTCAGTTCATCTGCCAAAATCAAAGGAGGATCCTTGAGGATGACTTTGGCCAAGGCGACACGTTGCGCTTCTCCACCTGATAATTCGTAGATTTTTTGATCGAGAGTGAGATAATTCAATCCCACCTTTTCTAAGACTTCTTCTTCTCGTTGTTTCTTCTCTTGTTTAGTCAATTTTTGACCAATCAATCCAAGTTCTAAATTGGCCGCTACGGTCTCGTTTTCAAGAAGACCAAAATTTTGAAAGAGATAGCCTAATTCATTTTTGAAAAAGTGATGAGATTTGATTTTCTTAAGCTCTTGCCCTCGGTAGCTGATGCTTCCCTTATCATAAGGTTCTAGCTTAGCCAGAATATTGAGCAGGGTTGTTTTGCCACAACCGCTATTTCCGATTAGGGCATAGACTTTTCCTGCTGCAAATTGCAGATTGATATCCTGAAAAACAGTCCGTTCTCCAAATGATTTTGCCAGGCGTTCTATTTTTATCATATTAGGCTCCTTTCAGAATAATGGGCAAGAAATGCTCCTCTTTATGCGAGCGGTAAAGGAGAATCAGCCATGCATTGGTCGCAAATAATAAAAGCGTGACGAGAGCGATCCACCATTCCTGTGTGAGAAAGAAAATCAGGACACTACCTAATAGCAGCATGGTAATCTCTGATACGAGCATACTTTTGTGAATTTTCAAAAAGTCCATACCCGCAATTTTCTTCAGAAAGATCGGTCTTCTAAACTCTTCAAAATAGAGGAAATTCATGGTATTAAAGAGTAGAATGGAGGTCGCCATTCCGAATACACCTCCAGCAATGGTCATGAGGTTCTCTAATTGAATGGATTGCATCATCTGCTGATAGACAGCTGCTGCATAGTCATATTGACTCACGTTTTTTTCAAGCCCATTCTCAGCTACTAGCTTCTTGCTTTTTTCAAGTCCATCAAAATACAGATAAGAATTGAGATGAGAGAAATAAGGATTGTCGTAGCCACCAAAACTTTTAGGTCGAACAACAACCAAAATCGGATCTGTCAGAAATTGCTGATAGTTCATCGGTGTATTATTATAGATAAAGCGTTTTTTGTTGTTAGGAAGATAGGTCACCCGTGCTTTCATAGGCAACTGGCTCTTTCCTTGATCATCTCTAGGAGTCAGATAATCTTCATAGCGTTTTCTCAACTCCTCTTCTTGACCCTTCAATTTTTCAGGGAGCAAGAGTCCAAATTCTCCAGCTTGTAAGTGATTCAAGCGCTCTTTTTCCTCAGGGGAAACTGAGATCCTTTGGATATCAAGGTAATTTGGAGTGATATAAAGGGTATTGGCAAGAGGATCGTAATCCGTGATCGAAAGATCTCTCCCTGTTCTAGGATCATTCATGAAGCCTTTTGAATCAAAAGATGCGAGCTGATGATAGACCAAGAGACCACCTTTTTCGATGCCAGACTCGATGAGCTTAGACCATTTGGCTCTGTTCTCAATTTGCGTCTCTTTGTTTGTACTCTGTGAAAAATCCTCCCGATTTACACCAATTTGAACCCAATTCGTCTCTTTAGACCAAGCCACTTTCCCCTCTTGGTAAGTCTGCCAGACAGAACCATAGATACTGACTCGATGGATAGCAAGGCCAATGAGAGCAACAGCGAGAAATTGACAGGTAAATAGAAAAACTAAAATCCTTTTTACTGGAATTTTCCCTTTTAAAAGGCTAACCAAGTGCACAGTCTGGATGCTGAAAGCAAAGATAAAGGACAGGAGAGCTGATACGATGAGTAAGAGCATATTGTAAATGATACTACTCGAAATGATGAAGGAATAGGCAAAGGGGGTTAATTGTAAACAATAAATCAAAATGGATCCTAAGGCACTGGCTCCAATACATCCTAAAAGCAGCTCTCTGCTGTCTTCCATGAGAGAACGTCCAAAGAGTTGGTACCGTCTCATCCCTGCAATGTAACGAATCCCTGCACTCCTCAATTCAAGTGTTTTTTGAATAATGGCCAATGCACTAAAGCTAAGAATAAAAATAACCAAGGCTAAGGATTGGGAACCGGAACCAAAAAATGCCATAAAATTCTGCAAGAGATTAGGCTTATTCATGAAAGTCTTTGAGAAAGCAAGTTCGTGTAGTTTTTGATCCAACTTTTCGAGTGGTAACTTCCCTGAGAGTATATAGTAATTGGTAAGTAAGCTTTTCTTAGAAGCAACTTCTTTATCTGCTTTTTTGATGCCCTTTGGAAGCTCTCCCTCTCCGTAGATATCATAGGAGAACTTGATCTGACCTTGCGAATCTGTTTGTTGAATCTGGCGAGCGATTACACTATTGCTTTCCCTTGCTAACTGATCTAAGTTGGCCGAAAGCTCCTCATTGGTGATATTTCTTTCTTGTTTAAGAACTCCTACCACAGGGAGACTTCGGTGGATAAGCGTATTTGGCGAAATAAAGGCAATCCAAAGAAGAAAGCTGGTGATAAAAAGATTAGAAAAGATAATAAAGACTCGTTTCATAAGATCACACTTTCTAAAGAGAGATTGAAGAGAGATATTTCAAGCTTTTCAAATGACTTTATTCATCTATAGTATATCATAAAAGCAATATATTAGAAATTATTTATAGGTAAAAATGAGTTCAAAAAAGAGGCTGGAACAAAAGTCCTAGCCTCTCAATTGTCTTTGGATTGTCGAGCAAGACGCAGTGGTTGAGTGGGCTCTACTACGCTGATTTCATCAGCTTTTACAGCCCTACTCAACTGTGCGGAGGCGGGACGACGACATCGAATTCTAACGAATTACCGATTTCTGTCCCACTCTCTTATGATTTTATCCTACTACTGCTTCAGCGATTTCTTCACGACTGATACCGGCAAAGTAGCGGGTAATATCTATTGTTTCCAGTGCTTTGAGGACATCCTCACGTTCATATCGAACACCGCGAAGGACATCTTCTACTGCTGCGACGTCTTCGATACCAAAGAAGTCACCGTAAATCTTGATGTCTTGGATTTTTGATTCGAGAACATTGGCAAAGACTTCGACCTTACCACTAGGGAATTTTGTTCCACGACGGACGTTAAACTCAGGTGATTTACCGTAATTCCAGTCCCAAGTACCAAATTTAGTATCCTTGATACGATTGATTTCCGCCAATTCTTCCTCTGAAAAGACGTATTCAGTCATCTCTGGGTACTCTTTTTTCATATAGCCCAGAAGAAGGTTCTTAAACTCTTCAACAGTGATTTTCTCTGGCAGCTCGTCCACAATATTGGTTACACGAGCACGGACAGATTGAACCCCCTTGGATTCAAACTTATCCTTGGAAACTTTAAGGGCGTTGGCCAAGACTGACAAATCCACATCAAAGAGCAAGCAGCCATGGTGCATGATACGTCCATTGATGTAGGCTTGGGCATTGCCACAGAATTTTTTGCCATCAATTTCCAAGTCATTGCGGCCAGTGAATTCAGCCTTTACGCCAAGCTGAGCCAAGGTATTGATTACAGGCGTTGAGAAAGATTTGAAATCAAAGGCTTTATTCTCATCTTCTTTGGAAATAATCGTGTAGTTCAGGTTGTTAAGGTCGTGGTAAACTGCTCCGCCACCGCTAATGCGACGCACCACTTCAATACCGTGTTTCCGCACATAGTCGCGGTTAATTTCTTGGATCGTGTTTTGATGGCGCCCGACAATAATCGATGGCTTATTGATCCAGAGCAGGAAAATTTGATCCTCATCAAGGAGATGCTTAAAAGCATACTCCTCGAGAGCGATATTAAAGGCAGTATCATTGCTGTTGTTAATGATATATTTCATTGACGAGACATCCTTTATTTCTTCTTAGGTGAGTGGATAGCCATTCCTAGAACATCCGCAAACGCTTCATACATTACTTCTGAATAAGTTGGGTGTCCGTGGATGGTCTTAAGCATTTCTTCAACAGTAATTTCCATTTCAATAATGCTTGATGCTTCGTTGATCAATTCTGCAGCTGCAGGACCAATGATGTGGACGCCAAGGATTTCTCCGTATTTCTTATCAGCAATGACTTTAACGAAACCTTGAGCTGCATCAGAGGCAATGGCACGGCCGTTGGCTGCGAAGTTGAATTTACCGATGGCAACATCGTATTTCTCACGAGCTTGTTCTTCCGTTAGACCTACTGCTGCTACTTCAGGAAGAGTGTAGATCGCTGCAGGAGTCAAGTTAAGTTTCGCAACAACATGGTTACCTTTAAGGGCATTTTCAGCCGCTACTTCACCCATACGGAAAGCTGCATGAGCCAACATCTTAGTACCGTTAATATCACCTGGTGCGTAAATACCTGGAACAGAAGTTTCCATGTACTCGTTGACTTTGATACGGCCACGATCCAATTCGAACTCGACATCGCCAATACCTTCTAGATCTGGCACACGTCCGATAGAAAGCAGAGCTTTATCTGCGAGGATATCTTCTTTTCCTTCAACCTTGATACGAAGTTTGCCGTTTTCTTCGATGATTTCTTCCAACTTAGTTTCAGTCAGAATTGTCATACCCTTGCGCTCCAAGATGAGGCGAAGGTTCTTAGAAACTTCCGCATCCATGGCTGGAACGATACGATCCATCATTTCAACAACCGTAACTTTTGAACCAAAGGTCATGAAGGCTTGGCCGAGCTCAATACCAACAACTCCACCACCAATAATAACGAGGCTTTCTGGCACTTCGTTCATTTCCAGAATATCATCACTGGTCATAACAAGAGATGATTCCATACCAGGAACGTTAATCTTGCTGACTTTTGAACCACCAGCAAGGATGATCTTCTTGGTTTCAAGCAATTCTGAACCATTAACCAAAACATTCTTGTCTTTAGTAATGGTACCAACACCCTTATGAACATCTACGCCGTAGCTGCGGAGAAGACCAGCAACACCACCAACCAAGGTATTGACAACTTTAGACTTGGTTTCAAGGAGTTTGTCCATATCTACAGTGAAGTTTGGATTTTCAATGACAATACCACGATTTGCTGCATGACCAATATTTTCAATAATTTCAGCATTGTGGAGATAAGTCTTAGTTGGAATACAGCCACGGTTCAAGCACGTTCCGCCGAGTTCAGACTTTTCAACCAAGGCAATCTTGCCACCAAGTTGAGCCGCTTTGATGGCAGCTACATATCCAGCAGGACCACCACCGATAACAACGATATCGTAAGCGTCATCGCTCTTAGCATCATCATTTGAGGCACTTGCTGCTGGTGCAGGGCTAGCTGCTGGCGCTGCTGCTCCTGCTGTTGGGATATTTTCGCCTTCTTCACCAAGATAACCGATAACTTCCGTTACAGGGACAGTTTCGCCATCACCCTTGAGAATGGCAATCAGGTAGCCATCTTCTTCTGCTTCCAATTCCATGCTGACCTTGTCAGTCATGATTTCCAAAAGGATTTCCCCTTCTTTGACAAATTCACCGACTTTTTTATTCCATTGGACAATTTGTCCTTCGGTCATATCCACGCCGGCTTTTGGCATAATTACTTCTAAAGCCATTTTTATTTCCTTTTCTAATTAGTTCTTCATTTGCTGAGCGCTTCTTTGCTTTTCAGACTAGCAAAGAAAATCTTATACCAACATTGAAATTGGGTCTTCAATCAGAGCCTTCAAGTCCTTCATGAACTTAGCTCCAGCCATTCCATCAACTACACGGTGGTCAATGGTCAAGCCCAAGCTCATAATTGGACGGATAACGATGTCTCCATTCACAACGACAGGTTTTTCAACCGTTGAGCTGACACCCAAAATAGCAGAGTTTGGTTGGTTGATGATTGGTCCAAAAGACTGTACACCAAACATTCCCAAGTTACTAATCGTGAAGGTTGAATTTTGCAGCTCGCTTGGAGCCAACTTGCCATCCAAAGTGCGTCCAATAACGTCTTTAAAGGCTACTACCAGCTCGGACAGGCTCATTTTCTCTGCATTGTAGACAACTGGTGTCATTAGGCCGTTATCCATGCCGACTGCCATGGCTAAATTCACATAGTTGTGTGTGATAATGGTCTTGCCATCCTCTGTCAAGGTCGAATTGAGGTAAGGATGCTTCATCAATGTCTTGACAACAGCTAGAGAAAGCAGGTCTGTAACCGTTACTTTTTTTCCAGTAGCTTCCATGATTGGCTCTAGCACTTTTTTACGCAAGGCCAGCATTTCTGTCATATCGACATCGTAGTTGAGAGTGAAGGTTGGTGCCGTCAGGTAAGATTCTACCATCCGTTGAGCGATGACCTTCCGCATCGGTGTCATCGGAATCCGCTCAATTTCACCGTAAGAAGTGATGTTGTCTGGAACTTCTTCCACTTTCTCGATTTGAGCAGGAGACTTAATCGTATCCGACTCAATATTTTCAGGCAGAAAGGCAAGGACATCTTTTTTCATAATCTTGCCACGATGGCCAGTTCCTTGAATTTCTTGCCAAGCGATATTATGTTCTTGGGCAATTCGTTTTGCCAGTGGTGAAATCCGCACCACGTTTGTATCTTTATAAGTTTCCACGTCTTCTTTGTGGACACGACCGTTTGCGCCTGAGCCAGAAACATCATAGAGGTTGATTCCCAAATCATCCGCTAACTTTCTAGCAGCAGGAGTCGCTCTTAGCTTATCATCAGCCATGACCTCTCCAATTCTAATTATGATACTAAAGGCACTGACTGCAAAGAAAAAGTAGCTTTAATTCCTTCCAGTCGTAACCCTACAAGTTATTTTAATGCTATTTGTAACGACTATCAGCCATCACGAAAGTTTTAACATCTTTGAGCCTCTACACAAGATTAGATTACATAAAATAATCTATGTAATCTAATCCATGAGAAAGCCTTTTCTTTATTATACCTTATTCTTTATGATATGTCTTCCGAATAGCGTCTTTGATGCTTTCAACAGTCGGAATCATTGCGTTTTCCAAGTTTTGTGCATAAGGCATTGGCACATCTTCACCGGCACAACGGCGGATTGGTGCATCTAGATAGTCAAATGCTTCAGACTCGGCAATAATCGCTGAAATTTCACCAATAAAACCGCTGGTTTTGTGAGCATCATTGACCAGAACGACCTTACCAGTCTTTTTAACAGAGTTAATGATAATGTCTTTATCAAGCGGCACCAATGTACGTGGGTCAACGACTTCTACAGAGATACCTTCTTCTGCCAATTCTTCAGCTGCCTGCATGACACGGCGCAGCATTTTTCCGTAGGTAACAACTGTTACATCTGTACCTTCTTTTTTGATTTCGCCAACGCCAAGCGGAATAACATACTCAGGATCGACTGGCACTTCCCCTTTTTGGTTAAATTCAGACTTATATTCCAAGATAATAACTGGGTTATTGTCTCGGATAGAAGCTTTGAGGAGACCTTTCATATCAGCTGGAGTACCTGGTGCTACTACCTTCAATCCTGGAATGTGGGTAAACCAAGATTCCAAAGACTGAGAGTGCTGAGCCGCAGAGCCAACTCCATTACCAGCCGCACAACGAATGGTCATTGGAACTTGCCCTTTACCGCCAAACATATAGCGAGTTTTAGCCGCTTGGTTGACGATATTATCCATGGCAATCACAGCGAAGTCCATGAAGGTCATATCGACGATTGGACGAAGGCCAGTCATGGCTGCTCCTGCTGCTGCTCCAGAAATAGCTGCTTCTGAAATCGGACAGTCACGTACACGCTCAGGTCCAAACTCTTCCAGCATACCAACGGATGTTCCGAAATCTCCACCAAAGACCCCGACATCCTCTCCCATCAAGAGTACATTTTCATCGCGACGCATTTCCTCAGACATAGCGAGGATAATGGTGTCACGAAAAGACATAGTTTTAGTTTCCATTTTCTTTTTCTCCTCTCTTTAGTCTGCGTAAATATCTTCAAAGGCAGATTCAAGCGGCGGGAATGGGCTTTCTTCTGCAAACTTGACAGATGCTTCTACTGCTTCTTTGACTCCAGCTTGGATAGCTTCTAGCTCTTCCTCGCTTGCAATCTTGTTTTCCAGTAGGTATTTACGAAGATTTTCGATTGGATCTTTCTTCTTCCATTCGTCTACTTCTTCACGAGTACGGTATTTACCAGGGTCAGAAGATGAATGTCCCAACCAACGATAGGTCACACTCTCGATTAGAACTGGTCCCTTACCACTGCGAACATGCTCGACAGCCTTTTGGAAGCCTTCATAGACATCGAGAACATTGTTTCCATCTTCGATGAACATGCCTGGAATGCCATAGGCTGCACTACGTTGGTGAATATGGTCAACATTAGTCATTTTCTTAATGTCAGCAGAAATACCATAGCCGTTATTGATACAATAGAAAATTACCGGTAGATTCCAGATGGAAGCCATGTTGACTGCTTCATGGAAAACACCTTCGTTGGTTGCACCGTCACCAAAGAAGCAGACAACAATTTTGCCTGTCTTTTTCATTTGCTGGGTCAGAGCTGCTCCGACAGCGATTCCCATACCGCCACCTACAATACCATTGGCACCAAGGTTTCCAGCATCCAGGTCGGCAATATGCATAGAGCCGCCTTTTCCTTTACAAGTACCATTATACTTACCAAGGATTTCAGCCATCATGCCATTCAGGTCAATGCCTTTGGCAATGGCTTGACCGTGTCCACGGTGATTAGAAGTGATTAAATCATCCGGGTTCAAAGCTAACATTGCACCAACGTTTGCTGCTTCCTCACCAACTGAAAAGTGAGTCATGCCTGGAACTTTTCCTTTTTTTACAAGTTGCGCAATTTTCAAGTCCATGCGACGGATCTCTTCCATCTTACGGAACATCTCTAATAAGAGAGATTTATCTAAAGTTGACATTTCTTTGCCTTTCTAGAACACTGTTCAATCGTGAACTAAGACAATCGTTGGTAGCTGACCAAGTCGTACTGAGCTTTCATGAATATCCCACGCGCTCGAATTGTCCTATAATTCCGAATGATACAGGGTATAAGCATTATTTATTTCCCTTCTATTCTAACCAATGTTGAAAGCACTGTCAAAAGTTTTGCTCAGATTTTTTCACAAAGAAAAAATCAGCATATCGCATGGATACGCTGATTGATGAAACAAAAATAACAATTTCACAAACTATTATTCCTAGATTTTTTGAATGGTTCTATTCTGCTTTCTTTCCAAAGTCAGCAATCATTTCTTCCATCTGCTCCCGACTTGGAGTGGTCAGCATGTAGAGATAGTCTCCTTGCAACTCTGCAAAGGCCGCTGGCATGTCTTTTTTGACTTTAAAATTATCCCGATATTTCTCTAGCAAATCCGCCTCTGAATAAGCATAATGCGAGCTTGCGCGACGAGACGTTGCCAAGCAGAATAATGGCTCTACGTCTGACTCAGGGAAAGGCTCACCCACCACAATATTCGCGTATCCACGATAGAGATCAATCGAATGAGCATAGTTATAAACATCGATGGTAAAGCCACCTGCTGGACGATTATTGTATTCGATAGCTATATAATCACCGTCTTGACGGAAGAACTCGATATGGAAAAAGCGCTCTTTCATGCCAAATGCTTGGACGATGGCCTCGCCATAAGCACGAAGTTTTGGATCCATCTCCTTGAGGATATAGTAAGAATTATCCATTTTATAAAGCATGAGGTCTAGCGGGGTATAGGCGTAGTCAAAAGTCGTTGAAAAGACTATATTTCCCTCAGAATCAATCAGCCCATCAAACGTACAAATCTCACTAGAAGTCACAAATTTTTCAAAGAAATAGACAGTTTCCTGATCCCACTCAGCTTTGAAATGCTCAACATCAGCAGCTGTTTCAATCTTAAACGTGGCTGCAGCCCCTACTCCATTATCTGGCTTGGCAATCAGAGGCAGACCGATTTTTTTGACAGCTTGATCCACATCCGATAGTTTTTTAACAACCTGACCTGGAACGACTGGCACACCAGCTTTCTGGAAGAGTTTCTTCATTTCAGACTTGAACTTGGTCTTTTTCAGGTCATTCGGTTTGGCTCCAAAAACGTTAAATTGTTCCCGCAATTGGGCATCTTGCTCCAGCCAGTATTCATTGTGGGATTCAATGCGGTCAATCGGTCCATGTTTGTAGAAAAGGAAGGCTACCGCACGTTTCACTTCGTCCAGATTTTCCAAATTGTCAACACGGAAATACTCGGTCAATGCGTTCTGGAGGCCTGGACCTAACTGCTCATAGGGCTCCTGTCCGATACCAAGCACTCTAATGCCCTTGTTAGCCAGCTCAATCGTAAACTGCTGGAAATTTTCCGGATAATAAGGTGAAATAACAATATAATTCATAGTAAGACTTCCTTTCTACTTAACATTTTAGAGATTTAACTGGCTCAAGAAATAAGGCATCTGCTTGCGCCACCAAATCCAATCATGAGACACATCATGGCCCCATTCAGCAAACCAGGCTGGAATATTTTTGTGCTCGCAGGCTTCTTTCAGTGTATAGAATGAAGGAAGACCATCCTGCTCCCAGTCGCCTAAACCAGTACAAACAATAATATCAGCCTGTCGATAGCGGTCAATAAACCAACCATCATTTTGGTTCCAAATATAGTCAGCTGGCGAGTTTTGATAAATGGCTTCGTCGTTCAAATTGTCACCAACAAAGAAGCGTGCGTCATAGACACCACTGAGGGCAATCACTTTATTGAAAACATCTGGATGCTGGAGGAAGAAATTGACAGCATGATAAGCCCCCATAGAGCAGCCTGTCGTCATCATTGGGTTAAACCAGCCTGTCTTGTGTTTGATAAAGGGAATCGCTTCTTCAATAACATAACGCTCATAAGCACGGTGCATCTCAGCACGGTCATGGGGATGTTTCCAGTCAGCTAGCCAGCTTTCGCTATCTACGCTGCTCAAGGTGAAAAATTGCACCTTCCCTGTCTCGATGAACCAAGAGCAGGCTTCAATCATGCCGAAATCAGCATATTCGTTGTGAGAACCACCTGACGAAGCAAAGACTACCACTGGAATTCCAGCATGACCGTAACGATTGACATACATTTCACGGTTCAAATGACCGCTCCAATGACTTAAAAATTCTACATGCATTTCTTTTCTCCTTTTTGCTTCTTTTCCTACCACTTTTCACTGATAAAGCGGAAACAGTCGGGCAGATTTTCCGCCCAGTCCACTTCATTGTGAATCGCTCCTGACTGGATTTTGATGTGGAGATTGTCCAGCTCCACACCAGCAGCAATCAGCTGACGGTAATAACTAAGCGAAGAATCAATGTAGGCTTGTTTGATATTGCCTGCCATGAGGGTCTTATCAGTATCATCAGCTTCCTCTGTTCCGACATAGATGAAAACTCGCTGGTCAGAGTGCAACTTCTGGCGTTCTATATAGCGATCAAAAGCTTCCTGATGGAGCCAGTTGGCTGATGAAAAAACGCCCAGACAGCCGACCTGATCCTGATATTCAATGCCTATAAACTGGGTAATATTCCCACCCAATGAGGAACCAATCATAGCCGTATGCTGGCGGTCAGCCTTCGTCCGATAGTTTTCGTCGATAAAAGGTTTGACGACATCCATGACGAACTCAGCGTACTCTGTGCCCTTACCACCAAATTGCATGCCAGGAATATTGGACTCTTGGAACTTCCAAGCAGAATACTCATCCATCCGTCGTGGTCCATCATTGTCAATTGCCACGACTATCATTTTTTCAATATCGGGATTACGCTTGATTGTTGGAATCACTTTCCAAGAATGGCCACTGAAAGACTCCTTGCTATAAAGGACATTTTGGCCATCGTGAAAATAAACGACAGGATAGGTCTTTTCAGTATCTTGTTCATAGTTTTTAGGAAGCAACACTCGCACGCGCCGCTTTTGTTTGGTGTAAGGAACTAGCAACTCATGGGTTTTCATATCAAGATAGAAATAGGATTTATTCATTTTCAGAAAACTTTCTATTTTCAAAATTTTTTATTTATTATATCACAATTTAAGTAAAAAAGTTAGGAAATACCTAACTTTTTTGAGATTTTCAGGGAAAACTTACTCTACTTATCTAAATAGGGCGTTAAATCTGCCAGTGCCCGCTCAGCAATCTTCTCATAGCGCTCTTTCTTATCACGAATCCGAGGTCCTTCCAGCTCTTTGATGATACCAAAATTAACATTCATCGGCTGGAAATGTTTGCTGTCCGCATGAGTGATATAATGTGGCAAACTACCGATAGCTGTTGTTTCTGGAAAGACAAGCGCTTCTTCTCCATTGGAGAGTCGAGCGGCATTGATACCTGCTACCAAACCAGAAGCTGCTGACTCTACATAACCTTCAACTCCAGTCATTTGACCAGCAAAGAAAAGATTGGGCTGTTTCTTAGAGCGGAAAGTCTGCTCCAGCAGGTTTGGAGAGTCCATGTAAGAGTTGCGGTGCATAACACCATAGCGGACAAATTCTGCATTCTCAAGACCAGGAATCATTTGAAAGACCCGCTTTTGCTCGCCCCACTTGAGATGAGTTTGGAAGCCAACGATGTTGTAAAGACTGCCTGCTGCATTGTCCTGACGAAGCTGCACCACAGCGTATGGCGTCTTAAAGTCTCCATCACGAGGCCCTTGGTAGTCATCTGGATATTCTAAACCAACCGGCTTCATCGGGCCATAAAGCATGGTTTTAATGCCTCGCTTAGCCATAACTTCAATTGGCATACAGCCTTCAAAATATTTTTCTTTTTCAAAGGAATTGAGCGGTGCTTCCTCAGCATTGACCAAAGCATCATGGAAATCCATAAATTCTTGCTTGGTCATGGGCGCATTGAGATAAGCTGCTTCGCCCTTATCATAGCGGGATTTGAGATAGACCTTGGTCATATCAATGGTATTGACATCAATGATTGGTGCTGCTGCATCGTAGAAATAAAAGCCATCGCCCCCATTGAGCGCGTGGATTTTTTCTGCTAGCGCATCGCTGGTCAAAGGCCCTGTCGCAATGACTGTGATGGCATCCTCTGGAATTTCAGTGATTTCCTCACGAATGACTTCAATCAATGGATGATTGGTCACTTGCTCCGTTACCATCTTCGAAAAACCTTCTCTATCAACCGCTAGAGCGCCACCAGCCGGCACCCGAGTCGCTTCTGCAGCTCTTAAAATGACCGAGTCCAGCCGCCGCATTTCTTCTTTGAGCAGACCGACTGCATTGGTCAACGCATCTCCTCGCAGGGAGTTAGAGCAGACCAGTTCTGCAAAGTCTTCAGTTTTGTGTTGAGGCGTCGATTTGACACCCCGCATTTCATAGAGTTTGACTGGGATTCCGCGCTTGGCAATCTGGTAAGCTGCTTCACTGCCCGCAAGACCAGCTCCGATAACATTGATATAGGATGATGACATGATACTCTCCCTTGGATATTTCTAGATTTTCACTCTGACCATTATAACAAAAAGATAGTAAAAAAGACAGACAGGAGGATTCCTGGCTGTCCATCATTCTGTCATTTTTTCTAAATAAGCAATCTTAGCAAAATCCTTATGATTGTTATTATCATTTCGGTAAGAATCTTGAGAAGAGGCACGGTAGATCGCCAGAAATTGCGCTGGAGTTGGCAGTAGAAATTCAACACCCTCTACATCTCTTCGAGTCAGCTCCACTATTGGTACACCTGAAAAAGCCTCCAAGGTTTCCATGACACCAAACTCAATAGATAGATCTTCTTTTTGAAATTCATGCTCGTGCAAATCGACCAAGCGATAGCCCAAGCGCTCCACCATGGGCTCAATCTTATCCATATCATAAATACGCTCTTCATCAGGCGCTTCCCAGCCACGCTCATCGCCATGAACGTGAATGTCGATATCCCGCGCTTGCCAGTCTTGTCCAGTAACCTGCTCCAGACCTAGAGAACCCATCAGCAGTGGAACAATTCCTATCTTGTTCAGTTGAGACGCGATTTTTAGAAATTCTACAAATTTATCCATCATAGTCTGTTCCTTATTTTTAAAAATAGATTGAACAATACAACTATTTCACTTTTTCTTCTTGATAGTCACCATTGCTGCAGACCACTTGCTTACCGCCACCACGAACTTTCTTTTCAATCAGATAATGATCGCATTTTGGACAGTTACGTCCGACCGGCTTGTCCCAAGATGTGAAATCACAGTCTGGATAACGATCACAGCCGTAGAAAATGCGATTTCGCTTAGTCTTACGCTCGATAACTTGACCTTTCTGGCATTGCGGGCAGGTCACGCCGATTTCCTTGACGATAGCCTGAGTGTGACGACAGTCTGGAAAATTACTACAAGCATAGAACTTGCCAAATCGACCCAACTTGATAACCATGGGACTGCCACAGACCTCACAGTCAAAACCGGCTGGCTCATCCTTAATTTGGATTTTTTCCATCTCAGACTCAGCTTTTGCTACTTCCTTTTCAAAAGGTTTGTAAAATTCGTCAATAATCTTCTGCCACTGCTCTTTGCCAACTTCTACATCATCCAATTTTGCTTCCATTTCGGCTGTAAATTTCACATTTACGATGTCTGGGAAGAATTCGACAATTAGCGAATTGACAATCTCACCTAGTTCAGTCGGCTCAAAGCGCTTGGAAACTAGCTTAACGTAATATCGTTTCTGAATAGTTTCAATGGTCGGTGCATAGGTAGACGGCCGGCCAACACCATTTTCTTCCAAGGTTTTGATGAGAGTTGCTTCAGAATAACGTGCAGGCGGCTGGGTAAAGTGCTGTTCTGGATTGGTATTGACACGTTTGACGGTATCGCCCTTTTCCATATCTGGCAGCATTTTATTCTTGTCAGAGTCGTTGTAAATAGCCAGATAACCATCAAACTTGACCTGACTGCCATTAGCTGCAAATTGGACACCATTTTGCCCCAGCTTGACATTCATTGTATCAAAGACTGCTGCAGTCATTTGGCTGGCAACAAAGCGGTTCCAAATCAGCGTATAGAGCTTAAGTTGATCCTTATCCAGATACTTTGCCATACTTTCCGGTGTATTGAAAACGCTGGAAGGACGAATGGCTTCGTGGGCATCTTGAGCGCCAGAGGCGTTCTTAGCCTTGCTGCCATGTTTGGAATATTTAGCACCAAATTTATCTGTGATAAAGCTTGCTGCTTCATTTTGCGCCACAGGGCTGATACGAGTCGAGTCGGTACGCATATAGGTAATGAGACCTTGTACGCCAGAACCGATATTAATCCCTTCATAAAGCTGCTGAGCCACCATCATGGTCTTACGAGTTCGGAAATTAATCTTATTAGCGGCATCCTGCTGCATAGAGGAGGTCGTGTAGGGTAGCGGAGCATTGCGTCGACGCTCCTTCTTTTCAACGCTGTCGACAGTAAAGTCATCACCCTTGAGGTGAGACAGAACTTCTTTGACCTCATCGTTGTTGGTCAGCTTCATCTTCTTGCCATTCATGCCGTAGAAGCTAGCCTGAAACTGACGAGTTCCTTTTTTGAAGGTTCCGTCAATTGTCCAGTATTCTTCAGGTTTGAAGGTATTGATTTCATTTTCCCGGTCGATAATCAGCTTGAGGGCGACAGACTGCACCCGACCAGCTGATAGGCCCTTTTTGACTTTCTTCCAAAGAATAGGAGAAATGGAGTAACCAACCAAACGGTCCAGAACCCGACGAGCTTGCTGGGCATTGACCAAATCCATATCAATCTGACGTGGCTCTTTAAAAGCATTCTTGACCGCATCTTTGGTAATTTCGTTGAAAACGACACGGTTTTTCTCTTTTTCATCTAGATCGAGAATGTGGGCCAGATGCCAAGAAATAGCTTCTCCTTCGCGGTCCGGGTCACTTGCTAGAAAGACTTGCTTGGCTTTCTTGGCTTCTTTTTTTAAGTCATTAATCAAAGGACCCTTACCACGAATATTGATGTATTGTGGCTCATAGTTGTTCTCAAAATCGATGGACATGGTAGACTTTTTCAGGTCGCGAATATGCCCCACACTGGCCAGAACCTTATAGTTTCGTCCCAGATATTTTTCTATTGTTTTTGCCTTGGCAGGCGACTCTACGATAACAAGATTTTTCTTGACCGCAGACTTTTTCTTTGTTTTTGTTACCAAATTAGACACCTTCTATAAGAAATAAATCTCATAGAGTTTAAACTATTTTTTGATAGATGTCAACTCGTAACTATTTCTATAGGAAAACTTATTTTAAAATTTGAACTCAGAAAGGACGTCAGAGCCTGATGTAATGCACTTTGCACCCTCTTGAATCAAATGATGGCAGCCGTCAGATCTTCCATCCAAAATTGACCCTGGAATAGCAAAGACATCCCGCCCCTCTTCCATTGCCCGCTCACAAGTAATCAGACTGCCTGAGCGCATCTTGGCTTCTGCCACAATGACTCCTCGACAGAGACCAGCGATGATACGATTTCGCTCTGGAAAATGGAATTTCAAGGGTTGCTCACCTGGCCCATACTCCGTCAGCAATAAATGATTTTTGCCAATATAAGCCTGCAGTTTTTGATTGGCCTTGGGATAGAAGACATCTAGCCCCGTTCCAATGACAGCAATAGTTTGGCCACCATTTTGCAGGGCAGCCATGTGAGCTGCGGTATCAATCCCACGAGCCAGGCCGCTGACGATAACCAGCTCATTATTTAACTCCTTAATGATTTTCTGCACAGCAGCATTTCCCTGCTTACTGCTGTCTCGACTACCGACAATGGCTATCTTGGGCATTTCTAACAAATTTAAATTTCCTTGATAAAATAGTAAAGTCGGTGCATCATAAATCTCGCATAAATCCCAAGGGTAAACATCATCCAAAATAGAAAAGGATGGAAATCGGTCAAACTCTTCCTTCAAAGCTTGCAGATCGAGCCGCTTGTACTTCTCCATAAAGAGAGCAGGATTGCGGCACTCAGAGACGACTGCCTTGTCTCGCAAAGATAGCTCTCCCTCTTTATTTTCTGCATATCTCAAGATATTTAAGACCTGTTGATTTGTTAAGCCAGCTTTTTTCATTTTATAAATTTCAAAATTATTCATTTTTATCACCTCACTTTCTTATTCGTAAAAAAGTTCAAAAAAGAACTGCAATACAGTTCCTTGTTTCTTATTCGATTAGTTATTGAGAAAATGGTTGAGTTATTCTATTCTCCATGAACAGGAATTTCCTTAATGATTTTAGCAGGATTGCCGGCTAGGACTACATTATCGCCAAATGATTTGGTCACAACTGCACCTGCTCCGACTACCACATTATCTCCTAGCGTCACTCCTGGCAGAATCGTTACGCCGCCACCAGCCCAGAAATTGTCACCAATCTTAATGGGCGCCCCGTATTCAATACCAGAATTTCTTTCCACCGGATCAAGTGGATGCAGCGGCGTCAAAAACTGGCAATTGGGACCCAGCATAGCATTCTTTCCAATGGTAATAGGACAGACATCCAGCATGGTCAAATTCCAGTTGGAATAGAAATTCTCCCCCAAGTGAATGTTAACTCCATAATCACAGACCAAATCTGGATGCAACCAAAGATTCTCCCCTGTACTGCCAAACCACTCCTTGGCAATAGCACTGCGTTTTTCAACATCTCGTTCTTGGTTAAAACGATACTGAAAATCTCTCGAGCGAGCAGCCAATCCTCTCAATTCAGGATCCTGAGGACTGTAGTTCTCCCCTGCAATCATTTTTTGGTATTCACTGGTCATACTTGTCTCCTCATTACGATTAGGATTTCTTATGAATTTATCATGGATTTAATCGGTTCGAAGCTTCTACGGTGAATCGGTGTGATACCATATTTTTCCAGCCCTTCCAGATGCAGCTTGGTGCCATAGCCGGCATTTTGGGCAAAGTCGTAGCCCGGATAAACCTGATCAAATTCCGCCATCATCTTGTCCCTCGTCACCTTGGCTACGATAGAAGCCGCTGCGATGGACAGGGAATTGGCATCGCCCTTAATAATTGACTGCTGAGGCAAGGGCAAGTCTAACTTCATCGCGTCAATCAAGAGGTAATCTGGCTTAATCTTGAGCTGGGCTACCGCTTCTGTCATGGCTAGCTTGGTCGCTTCATAGATATTGACTCGGTCAATCGTTTGATTGTCCATAATCCCCAAGCCAACGGCTAAGGCCTGATCTAGCACTGCTTGATAAATTTCCTCATGCTTTTTCTTAGGAATCTTTTTACTGTCATTCAGCCCCTTGATTTTACAGTCAGGAGGCAGAATAACTGCTGCTGCGACTACTGGACCAGCTAAGGGACCTCGTCCGACTTCATCAATGCCAGCCAGGGCTTGGAAGCCTTGACTGTAGAGTTCTTTTTCATAGCGCAGCATAAACTCCAGACGCAGATCCTCATCTAGCTCTGCTTGGATTTCTTTTTGGCGCTTGAGTAAGAGTTTTTGAACACCGCTCCGCTCATCCTGCTTTAAAGCCTGAAAAAGCGGATCCTTCAAGTCAGAAACTTGAGCCAGTTGCTCTTGGATTTCCTTAATCGTGGCCATCCAATTCCTCCAGACCATCCAGTGTATAACGACCTAAGCGGCCATCACGCACTTCCTTGACAAAGAGGCTATAAAAACGATCGTAGTCCTCTTTGAAGCCTAGTTTTTGAGTCATATCCATAATCATGTCTGGCGCTTCCAGCTCTAAATCCAGCTGCTTAAAGCGCTCCTGCAGCGCCTTAGGATAATGCTCTTTAAAATAATTGAGTCCAAAAATAGTAACTTCGTCCATGGGTAGCAAATTGTCCTTGATAGCACCCGTCAAAGCGAGTTTCAAAGCCACCATTTCATCTTCAAATTTTGGCCAAAGAATCCCCGGTGTGTCTAGAATTTCCAAATCCTTATTGGACTTGAGCCACTGCTGACCTTTGGTGACCCCTGGTTTATTGCCGACTATCGCAATTTTCTTACCAGCTAGCCGGTTCATCAGCGTGGACTTTCCAGCATTGGGAATCCCGATAATCATGGTCCGCAGGGTTTCAATTTGAATTCCTCTTTCCCGCTGGCGAGCTAGCTTATCAGCCATCAATTTCTTAGCTGCTTCGGTCACTTTTTTAACTGCAGATTGCTCCTTAGAGTTAATAGCCAAGGTTTTGATTCCCTGACTTTCAAAATAAGCTTGCCATTCCTTGGTCAAGGTCGGATCCGCTAGGTCGGCCTTATTTAAAATCAACAACTTGGGCTTATCCCCAACAATTTTAGTCAGCATAGGATTTTGACTGGATAAAGGCAGCCTCGCATCCACCAAAATCGTCACAAAATCTACAAATTTAATATTTTCTTGAACCTGTCTCCGAGCCTTGGACATGTGCCCCGGAAACCATTGAATCGTTGCCATTAAAAACCTCTTTCTTACAATCTTCTAGTATCTCATTATACCAAAAAAATAGAGAATAAAATAGTAAAATCGCTCCCTCAGATTGATAGAAGCGATTCTCTATTCTTATAAAAATGACGGTTTGCGGTCTTGTTTATCTGTGAATGGAACTCGCGGTTCACGAATCCTAGTCACATAATCAACAAACTCCTCTCCAGTCTGATCAAACTCAGCAACTGCGAAAAATTGATCGTGGTAAAAGAAAAACTTATAGTGGTTTTCAAAAGCTTCGTTGAGCCATTTGTCCTTAGCTGCGATTGAACGCATTGGATAATCATCTACCGCAGCAACCCATAGAGGTTTCCGATGAGCATGAGTCAGCACCAAGTCAGCCATATGAATCATGGTTTCCTCGCCCTGTTTCAGTAAGATGATGCTGTGACCATTACTGTGACCGCCTGTATGAACCATTTGAATTTCTGGAATGACATTCAGATATTCAGTAAAGGTTTCAACCTGATCTTGGATTGGCTCCCAATTTTCCTTCAGATAAGTTCCTCTTGTCCGACTATTGGGATTTCGCATTTCGTACCATTCCACCTCATTTACAAAAATCTTTGCATTTGGGAATTTTGAAACAAGCTGATTGTTTTCATCTAATCTAGTCAGACCGCCAGAATGATCATGGTGCATGTGCGTCATTAAAATATGGGAAATATCCTCCGGTTTTAATCCCAAGAGAGCCAAACTTTCTTCAACACGGCTCTCAGAAAGAATACCTAGATTGCGACGTTGTTTATCAGAAAGTTTAGCCGTATCAAAACTCGCATCAATTAAATAATTTTGCCCCTTGTATTGAATCAAAATCGGATCTGTCAGTTCAGCCATCATATTTTCTTCTGTTGTTGGATAATAACGCGACCAAACAACCTTTGGTACAGGGCCAAATAAGGTACCTGCATCTGTGAGCTTATCCGCTCCACGCAACCAAGTTAGCTTCATTTCCCCAAACTGATACTCTTGTAATTTGAGTTCTGTCATTTTTTACTCCTTTAACCATCTTTCTGCGATTTCTTTTCTGATCGAATTTCCTGACCGTCCATAATTCTCAATAATTTCAGCATCTTTAAAATAGCGTTTGATGTTCACATGATCAAATTTTTGTAAAGGTCCGATAAGACGGAGGATTTCATCTGTAACCTCTAGCGCTACCTTAGTCATATAGAGCTTTATCCGTGCAACAAACTTGGAATCTTCTTCTATTTGATTAGGATAGGATGAGAAATAAGCATCTGCAGCACAAATTTTATTGTATAGATCTGCGAACTTGTACTGATGCAACTCAACATCCATCAGTCGCTTGCCGAATCCTCTTTTTACACGTGCAAACTCAAGACCCTTATAAAAAGCACCTTCGGCAACTCCTAAAGCAACCGCACTCAAGCCAAGTTGCATATTCTTTATGATATCATTAAATTGCTCATTTCCAGCCAAGACTCCGCCTAATAAGGCAGTTTCCGGCAGGTGTACATTATCTAAGGTAACAGAACTTAGTGGAAGTCCTAGTAAACCTTGCTTTTCTATCTGCTCACCAATGAGCACACCCGAAGCATTCGTCTCCACAATGAAGAAGCCGTAAGAATCAGGCTTTCCATCCTCCCTTACTTTAGCTAAGACCAAGAGAATGTCCGCAATGCTGCTATTTGACACCTTGGCTTTTTCTCCCGAAAGTTGCCAACCTGTCTCTGTCTTGATCGCATAGGTCTCCAAATCTGCCAAAGTATTTAGATGCTTAGACTCAGAAAATCCAAGACCTGCTTTACAAGTTCCCTTTACCAACTTGTCCAGATAACGCTCTTTCTGTTGCCCCGTACCAAAATTCAAAATCGGATAAACACCATAACAACCTTGGGTCAGCAATATAGTTGAAAGAGCTGGGAACTCATTCGAAATCATTCGAATAGAGCTGATAAAATCAGAAGCCAAAACCTGGTCGTCTTCTGACAAAATCGGTGAAAAAATATCCAAATCCGTCGTCAATTCTTCCCAAATCTCCTGAGGAAAGTCGACTGATTCATCATGATTTTTCATGTAGTCTCTAATAGCTGTATTTACATATGAACTCAATGCTGCTGTTTTAGTACTGGACTTCATCATCAATTCTCCCTCTATGAATGTGGCTCAGAAAGAGGCTGATAATAACCTTTTAAAAGCTCTTCATATACGTATGCTTCTACCTCATTGTAGCTTGCTTTATAAGGCCGGCAGAACCAAATATTGAAAGGCACCGGATCCTTAAAGCGCACAACCTTGAATTTATTCTTATCGACAAAATACTCCAAAGGACGAGGTAAAAGTGCAATCATATCGTTTTGATAAGTTGACTCTATCAAGAAATCCCATGTCGATGATAAATAGGCAAAATTTGCTTTTATCTTTTTACTCTTTAATTTTTCAGTGATTAAATCGTAGGTTGTAAATGATTTATTAAAGGTCGCTAAACCGTACTGAGCTATATCTTTCCACTCCAATAATTCTTTATCCGCCAAAGGATGATTCTTATCCATATAAGCTACGTATTCATCAACTTGGATGATATACTGTTCATATTTCTTTGGATCCAGGTTGGTAGGTTCAATCACTACCGCAAAATTCAAATCACCCATAACCAACTTTTGGCGCAATTCATTACTTCCATCCTCAGTAACTTGAATGTTAACTTGCGGATTGTCTTGTAAAAATTTTGGTAAAATACTAGAAAAATATACACGTAAAATCAATGATGGAATGCCCAAGTTAAAGGTCCCTTTTTGTTTGAGGGCTTCCATATGAATCATTGATTGCATCTCTTCATGCCGGTTGACAATCTCTGTGGCAAAGCGGTAAATCTTACCACCAGCTTCCGTCAGACTCTCTAATCTTCCATTTCTACGATTGAAGAGCTGGATTCCTTCCGTTGATTCAAAATTTGTGACAAACTGACTCAAGGCTGACTGACTGATATGAATTTTCTTAGCCGCGATAGAAAGATTGCATCCACATTCGACGATATTGATAAAGTAAGTCATTTGAATTATATCCACTTTTCGTCTCCCATCTTTCAAATTTTTACGAGGTAATTTGCCATAAATAAAACAGCAACTGGCCCTCGAAAGCATGATGACCAGTTGCTAGTATTCTGATTAAAAACTAATCATCGCTCAAGTTGTTATAAACACATAGTAACACACTTTCAGAGAAAGAGGAGATTAATTGCTTACTAACCTTATTAGATTGACATCGTTTTCAAGTCTTCTGAGACAATTACTTCTCCTGCTGTCTTTTCAAGCACTTCCTCTAAGGTAACGCCAGGAGCAAGTTCTTTCAAGAGGAACTTACCATCTTGGAAACCAAAGACAGCCAACTCTGTAATGACTAGATCAAGCACTCCTTTAGCAGAAAGTGGCAAAGTGCACTCTGGCAAGAGTTTAGATTCACCATCTGAAGTAGTATGCTGGATTGCACCGATAACACGTTTCGCTCCAACCAACAAGTCCATAGCTCCACCCATTCCTGGTGCAAACTTACCTGGAATAATCCAGTTAGCGATACTACCATCTTGACTTACTTCCAAAGCTCCTAGCACGGTCGCGTCAACGTGTCCACCACGGATGATCGCGAAGGAAGTCTGCAAGTCAAACAATGCTGCTCCAGGTAAGAGAGTAATTGGCGCTCCTCCAGAGTTTGCTAGGTTTGGATTGTAAGTATCTTTCGTTGGTGTTTCACCAAAGCGAAGAGCTCCATTTTCAGCCTGAAGAATAACGTTTACTCCGTCAGGAATATAGTCAGCAGATGCGTTTGGAATACCAAATCCTAGATTGACAACATCTCCATCTTTAAATTCTTGTGCAACACGTCTTGCAATAATTTCTTTTGCTTTCATATTAGTTCACCCCCGCCAATTTTTTAGTCTCAGTCCAAAGATCACCCATCATCTTATGGTGTTCTTCTGGAGTCAAGCTTTGTACGACATAGTCAACAAGGATGCCCGGAATATAAATATCATTCGGATTAATTTCGCCAGCTTCAACAATTTCATTCGCTTCAACGATAACAGTATCTGCTGCGAGAGCTAATTGCAAGGAAATATTTTTCGTAGTGCCATCGATATACAAGTTGCCATATTTGTCAGCTTTAGTCGCTTTGATCAACGCAACATCGATTTTAAGTGGATCATAGACCAAATATTCACGGCCATTACGTTCTACTTTTTCATAATCTTTTTCTAATATTGTCCCAACACCTGTCGGAGTCAAGACAGCTCCTAGGCCAGCTCCAGCAGCATGGAGACGTTCAACAACAGTTCCCATCGGTGTAAATTCAACTTCCATAGTCTTGCTGAAATATTCACGTTGAGCTGCTGCAGATGTTCCTACGTGGGCTGCAATATATTTTTTAACTTGGTGATTTTCACAAAGTCGTCCAACCCCAACTTCTTTACCAGGATGAGATGTTACCACTGATACCAAAGTCAAGTCTTGCTGGTTTTGTTTTACTAATTCTTCAATCAGTTCAAAAGGTTCACCGACTCCGAGGAATCCAGATATTCCAACGATATCACCCGATTTGACCTTAGAAATAGCTTCTGATAATGATACAACTGATTTCATGCTGATACCTCCTCTTTTACTTACGATTGAAAACAGCTTTGCGTTTTTCAACGAAAGCACGCATTCCTTCTAGTTTGTCTTCTGTAGAGAAGAGCAATGCTTCTGCTTCTGTTTCCAGACGGATTGCATTTTTAAGAGGAAGTTCCGCACCAACTTGAATGACATGTTTTGCTTTTTCAACCGCTAACGGTGCATTCTTCATGATGGCTGCAGCTAATTCTTCAGCTGAAGACAACAATTCTTCAGCAGGAACCAGTTTGTTAAGAATACCTAAGTCATAGGCTTCTTGACCTTTCACTGTACGAGCAGTGAAAATAAGTTCTTTGGCACGGCTAGTTCCAATCAAGCGAGACATCCGTTGAGTACCGGCAAATCCTGGAATAATACCCAAGCCAACTTCTGGGAAACCAACCACTGTTTTTTCAAATCCGATACGAATATCTGTTGAAAGTGCTAGCTCCATACCACCACCGAGTGCATAACCATTGAGGACTGCGATCGTTGGTTGGCGTAAATCTGAAAGGCGAGTAAATGTATCATTTGCAAATGTCATGTATTCAAATGCTTGAATAGGTGACATCAAATCCATTTCCTTGATGTCAGCTCCAGCGACGAATGCTTTCTCTCCTGCTCCAGTTACGATAACAACGCGAATTTCTTCGCTTTTCTCAACTTGATCAAGAACTTCATTCAAATCAGCCAAAACTTGAGAACTCAAGGCGTTCAAAGCTTCAGGACGGTTGATAGTGATATATCCAATCCCGTTTTTAACTTCTAATAAAACAGTTTTACTCATTTTTATGCTCCTACTTATAAAAATTGAATGACTAAGTATGGTGTCAACAAATACTTAAACCCAAAATGTAAGAGCTTACATTATTATGATATACCATTTCTCACACTTCGTCTACTTAATCATCATTTATACATCAATAAGCTAAGCTTATAGTTTTGATGTTCAAATTAAATTTCCGAAGAATAAAACAAGTCCCATCAAGGCTTGTTTGCAAAAAACAGCACATCGATAGGACTTGTTTATATAGTAGAAGCAAATGGAAAACTTCAAAAATGAACTAGGGTTTAGCGTTCTACGATGACCGCTGTACCCATTCCGCCACCGATACAAAGGGTAGCAAGGCCACGTTTAACATCACGTTTTTGCATTTCATGCAAAAGTGTTACCAAAATACGGCAGCCTGAAGCCCCGATTGGGTGACCAAGAGCAATTGCACCACCATTTACATTGACTTTTTCAGGATCAAGATTCAATTCTTTTCCAACGGCACACGCTTGCGCTGCAAATGCTTCATTAGATTCAACCAAATCTAAATCTTCCACTGTAAATCCGCCTTTTTCAAGGGCTTTGCGAGATGCGTAAATCGGACCACAACCCATAACTTTTGGATCTAGTCCAGCGCTTGCATAAGATTTGATCGTTGCCAAAACTGGAACGCCCAATTCTTTAGCTTTATCAGCACTCATAACAACAACTGCTGCTGCACCGTCGTTAATACCTGAAGCATTACCAGCAGTTACAGTACCATCTTTCTTGAACACTGGGCGCAATTTACCCAAACCTTCAAGAGAAGCGTCTTTTCTTGGGAATTCATCTGTATCAAATACGATAGGATCGCCTTTACGTTGCGGAATTTCAACAGGAACAATTTCTTCTTTGAAACGACCAGCTTCGATAGCTGCAACTGCACGTTTTTGAGATTGCACAGCAAAGTTATCTTGGTCTTCACGTGTAATTCCATATTGTTCAGCAACATTTTCAGCTGTGATTCCCATATGGAAACCTTCAAATCCATCAGTCAAACCATCGCGAAGCATCGTATCGACGACTTTAGAATCACCCATACGAGCGCCCCAACGTTGATTTTGAAGAACATAAGGAGCTTGGCTCATGTTTTCAGCCCCACCAGCTACAACGATATCAGCATCTCCACATAATACAGCTTGAGCTGCCAATTGTACTGCTTTCAAACCAGATCCACAAACTTTGTTAATAGTGAAAGCTGGAGAAGCTACTGGAACACCTGCATTAACACTCATTTGACGAGCTACGTTTTGACCAAGACCTGCACCCAGAACGTTACCCATGATAACTTCATCAACTTGTTCTGGTTTCAAGTTTGCTCGTTCAATAGCACTTTTAATAACCAAAGTACCTAGATCAACAGCCGAAACATTTTTTAAAGTTCCACCAAAAGAACCTAAAGGTGTGCGGACTGCTGCTACAATAACTGCTTCTTTCATTTCTTGCTCCTTATTATCTTAGTATTTAAAGAATCCTTCTTTAGTCTTGCGACCAAGCTTACCAGCTTCAACCATCTTCTTCAGAAGTGGAGCAGGACGATACTTAGGATCTCCAAATCCATTGTTTAACACTCCCATGATAGCCAAGCAGACATCAAGACCAATCAAGTCAGCCAATGCCAATGGGCCAATTGGGTGATTAGCACCTAGTTTCATTGCTTCGTCAATTTCTTCTGCTGAAGCAACACCTTCACCCAAGATGAAAATAGCTTCATTGATCATTGGAATCAAGATACGGTTCACAACAAAGCCATAAGAATCTTTCACATCTACAGCTGTTTTACCGATTTTTTCAGTCAATTCACGAACAGCTTTCACAACTTCATCTGAAGTTTGAAGCGCACGAATAACTTCGACCAATTTCATAACTGGTGCTGGGTTGAAGAAGTGCATACCAATAACGCGTTCTTGATGAACTGTCGCTGCTGCAATATCAGTAACAGATAGAGATGAAGTGTTTGAAGCTAAAATAGTTTGAGGGTCAGTCAACTCATCCAATTGTTTAAAGATGCTCAATTTGATGTCGCGATTTTCAGTAGCCGCTTCAATAACCAATTGAACATGTTTTGCATCTTCATAAGATGTAGAAGGAATCAGATTTGCCAAAATGCTGTCTTTATCTTCCGCTGACAAACGACCTTTTTCAACAGAACGAGACAATTGCTTAGCGATACCATCTAGTCCTCTTTGAACAAACTCTTCCTTGATATCATTGAGATAAACTGTGAAACCTGATTGAGCAAAGACTTGTGCAATACCGCTTCCCATTTGACCTGATCCAATGATCATCACTTTTGAAATACTCATTTTTTTCTCCTATTTACTATCAAAATATAAACTTCAAAAAGAAAGAATCGGAACGATTACTAGCAAATGCTGAGCAATCGTTCCAAATTCATTATTATACAAATGCTCCAACGCCAGTAATTTCACGACCTACGATCAAAGCATTCACTTCATGAGAACCTTCATATGTATAGATTGATTCAGCATCTGCAAAGAAACGAGCAACGTCTGTCTCAAGTGTAATACCATTACCTCCGCAAGTTTCACGAGCAAGGGCAACTGTTTCGCGCATTACCAATGAGTTGTGCATCTTAGCAAGTGCAGAGTTAAGCATCAATTCATTACCTTTCTCTTGCATCTCAGCAATACGAGTTGAATAAGCAATAACTGCTACAGCATTTGCTTGCATACGAGCCAATTTTTCTTGAACAATTTGGAATTTGGCAATTGGACGTTTGAACTGTTCACGATCTTTAGCATATTTAAGAGCTGCAACATATGATCCACAAGTCACTCCCATAGCAATGTGAGCAACGTCCGCACGAGTGAATGTCAAGATGCGAGCTACATCGCCAAATCCATTGATGTTTACCAAACGGTCTGAATCTGGCACTTCAACGTTCTTCATAGTAATATGACCATTGCGGACACAACGAAGAGCAATCTTATGTGGAATTGGTTCTGCATGATATCCAGGAGCTCCCTTACGAACGATAAAGCATTTCACTTTTCCATCTTCAACGTCGCGGGCAAATACTGGAACAACATCAGCTGTATCTGATCCACCGATCCAACGTTTTTCTCCGTTCAAGATCCATTTATCGCCAACACGCTCAGCTGTTGTAGCAAGACCTCCAGCAATGTCAGAACCTGACAACGGCTCAGTCAAAGCGAAACATCCTTGCCAGTCAAATGCAGCCAATTTAGGAAGGAATTCTTTTTGTTGACGCTCGTCACCACCAAGCAAGATTGTGTTGTAGCAAAGTCCACCATGAACTGTGAAGAAAGTTGCTATAGACGCATCAAAACGAGCTAATTCCAAATACAAGAATGCGATATAAAGTTCTGATGGTTTGTAGTTGCCTTCGCGACCTTCGAACAATTTAGGGTTGTTCATGATTTGAGCGCCTTTAGCAACAGTATAGAATTGTTCGAATGGGAAATCAGGTGCTTCCCAATATTCATTGATTACAGGACGAAGGTGTTTTTCAATCAAACGACGAGTTTCTTGTAATACTTCAGCTTCTCCCAATGTCAAGCCATCTGCATAGTGGAAAAGATCCTCAGGGTATAGTTCACGCAAAATTTCTTCTTTAGTTGCCATTTTATTGACTCCTTTTGTATAGTTTTTATTTGTAATAAGAGCGCTTTCATTTTGCGGCTCAGTATTTGTTGACGCTTTCATTTTATATCTAATATGTTATGATGTCTACTTAAGAAAGATTAATAAGACCATAAGTTGAGGTTATACATATTGATTTGACTGGCTTTGAAAGGTCTTTTTCTTATAAAAACTAGGAAAAAATCTTTGAATGCGGTTACAAACTTTGAAGAAAGATCTACCTTGAACTGACTTTTTATATTGAGTTTTGAAAAAGAAAAAGCCCATGTGGGCTTTTCAGCATTTTTATCGGATTTGCTCAAAATGCAAATGGACAGCGATATGATCACCGTAACCACTGCGCTCCAAATCACGCTGCAAGCGGTAAGAAATATAATGCTCAGCAATGGTGATATAACCTGCTCCCAAGAGACGATTTTCAACCATAGACTGAATCATACTGATAGTCGCACGCTCAACCTTGGCTTCTTCCAAATCTAACACGACTTTTTTTGTTACCAAGGCTAGATTTTGACGGAGGTCGTCTGTCAAGACGTAAACAGTTTGAGCTGCTTTTAATACCGCTTGATAGATTTTATCTGGGTCAAAATCAACGACTTCCCCACTACGTTTAATAACTTTCATAAAATACTCCTTTATTTATATATTTCTGATGTAATGTAAATCTCTGGCTTGGCTGCTATCAATCCAATTTTCAGTAGCAGAGTCAAAGACAAAGCCCTCTTTTTCATAAAAAGGAAGACCAATAGCATTTCCTTCGGTTACTGTGACGGCTTGTTCTTTAGCCTGATATTGTGATTTTTGATAAGTTGTCAAGGTCTCCAGTAACTCATGACCAATTCCCAAACGTTGAGCCTGAGGCAAGACATAGAGAACGTAGACATTGGCTCTGCCGTCCTCGCTCATTCCACCACCAATACAACCAAGCACCTGCCCATTCCTTTCTGCCAGCCAATAGCCGTTCCATTCGGTAGAAAGTTCAGTCAAGTCCTTGTGCAAACGTTCTTGGCTATAGAACATGTCAAACACTCGTTCTATGTAGGAAGAGGAATAAATATCTTTATAGGTAGTCAGCCAAGTTTCTCTACATATTTTTTGGATTTGATGCCAATCATCCTTGCTTGCCTTACGAACCCGCATTTTATCACCTCTCAAGCTAGAACTTACCCTATCATTATACAATTTTTTCTTGTTTTTTTCAAAAAGAATGGAACATCTAGAAAAAGGACTGCAGAGATGAACCGAGTCACAATCCTTATAATTTTATCTAACGTTTGATGTACCGTTCAAATGCAATCCTATTGAAATATTTTTCAGACAACTATAAATGCTAGTCCTTTTATCAAGTTAATAGAACTAACTAATAAGAGGCAGGGACAAAAGTCCTAGCCTCTCAATTGTCTTTGTATTGTCTAGCAAGACGCAGTGGTTGAGTGGGCTCTACTACGCTGATTTCATCAGTTTTTACAGCCCTACTCAACTGTGCGGAGGTGGGACAACGAAATCGAATTCTAACGATTACCGATTTCTGTCCCACTCTCATTTTGCTCTAATACAATATCTTGTTTCTTGTAACGATAATGCATTTTCCAATGATTTTCAGACACTTCTTCTAATTTCAGAGTTTTGTTAATCTTATTAAAAGGCAATTTCTCTTCCTCAACTCTCTTTAGGAGCTCAACTAATAAGTCACCCCCAGCGTTTAGAGAAATTAAACTATCATCCTCGCTATCGTATTGAAGTAAAACTTTCTTCGTCGGTTTGTGAACGACATTATAAAGATTAAAAGCCCTTTTAATGTCAAAATTCTTCTCTTTGTCGGCTATCATTGGCACAGTATGCAACTCTAACCGACCAATTTTAAAAGCACCGAAAAGACTGACAACAATCCCTAATCCAGCAAGTGTTTCCCATATGAGAGAGAAAAGTTTTAAATCCCAATCTGTTATAAGGTTAAGGAGTAAATAAAGAGCCCCCAAACCAAACCCTAACAAAATTAAACCTGCGCCATAGAAACTTGCCTTATCACCAGTTCGAATAATTGGCTTGTCGTAAACTCTCTTCCCCTCAAGTTTTTCCAGACTGCGCTTTGCCTTGTACTCTTCGATTCGTTGACTATGCTTTTCTGTCATACTATTTAATCACACCTTACTTATCTATATAAACTCTAAACCAAAATTACCGATCAATAATCTGGTCTTAGAACCCCTTTAACAGTCTCTTTAGTCGCTTCATAGTCGCCATCAACCACAACCTTGATAATACGCTTAGCATCTTCCTCAGGAGCTGGCACAAGCGGTAAGCGGGTTGGACCTGCTGCAAAGCCCATATAATTGAGGACGGCCTTGACTGGAGCAGGGCTTGGGTAAGAGAACAGGGCATTGACTTTTGGAATGAACTTCCGCTGAATGGCAGCCGCTTTTTTGATGTCATTGTGCTCGATAGCGTCCAGCATTTCAAACATTTCATCACCATTTGTGTGAGAAGCAACGGAAATAACCCCATCAGCACCCAGATTCATAGCATGAAAGGCATCGCCATCCTCACCCGTATAAATCAGGAACTCTTCTGGACGATGTTCAATCAGATAGGCCATATTCGCCAGACTGGTACATTCTTTCACGCCGATAATATTTGGGTGTTCTGCCAGCCTTAGCATGGTCTCAGGCGTCATCTCAACTACTACCCGTCCTGGGATATTGTAGATAATGATAGGCAGGTTTGAAGCATCCGCAATGGCTTTAAAGTGCTGATACATGCCTTCTTGAGACGGTTTATTGTAATAGGGAACAATGGCCAAACCAGCTGCAAAACCACCAAATGCATCTACTTCTTTGACAAATTCGATGGAGTCACGCGTTTCATTGGTACCAACACCAGCTATCAAAGGAACGCGACCCTTGACAACTTTTTGTACAGCCGCAAATAATTCCAACTCTTCATCGTGGGTCAGGGTTGGACTCTCCGCAGTCGTTCCAGCTAGCAAAATCCCATCCGTATGGTGAGCCAAAAGGTGCTCAATCAAATCTGGAATGGCCTCAAAATTGATGGAGCCATCTTCATGAAAAGGCGTAATGAAAGCTGTGATGATTTTACAATTCTTCAAATCTGCGTATGCCATAGACTTACCTCTCTTTGTATGAAAAGAGGATTGAATGACAGATATTCAATCCTCGACCTGTCACGTATTTTCAGACAGTTTATTTTAATTCAAAAACAACTTCTTCCGTCGGACGGACCAAACCACGCTCATGAAGAGTTTCAGCAATTTGGACAGAATTCCAAGCAGCACCTTTGAGAAGGTTGTCTGAAACGACCCACATATGGATTCCTTTTTCTGCATCCAAGTCTTTACGAATACGACCTACAAAAGTATCGCGTGAACCAACTGCATTGATGGCTTGCGGATAGACTTGGTGAGCTACATCATCCTCAAGAACTGCACCTGGAAAGGCTGCAATAGCTGCTTTCACTTCTTCAATTGGTGCTACTTCTTTTGTTTCGATGTAAACAGACTCAGAGTGAGCTGACAAGACGGGAATACGCACACATGTTGCAGATACTGCAATGCTGTCATCTTCCATGATTTTCTTAGTTTCCTTAGTCATCTTCATCTCTTCGTATGTGTAATCATTGTCAGTGAAGACATCGATTTGTGGAAGAGCGTTAAAGGCGATAGGATAATGTTTCTTATCACCACCTGAAGGCAAGATTTCCGCATGCAAATCACGTGGATTCAAACCATCATTCAACACTTCACGAAGCTCACGTTGCGTTTCAAGAATGGCTCCCATACCTGCACCAGAAACCGCCTGATATGTAGAAACAATGATACGCTCCAAGCCCCATTGCTGACGGACTGGCTCCAAGGCCAACATCATCTGAATAGTTGAGCAATTGGGACAAGCGATAATCCCTTTATGCTGATCTAGTGCATGGGCGTTGACTTCTGGAACAACCAGAGGCACATCAGGATTTTGGCGAAAATATGAGGTGTTGTCCACTACGACTGCACCAGCTTTAACTGCATACGGAGCATATTTTGCTGAAGTAGAGCCACCAGCTGAGAAAAGAGCGATATCTACACCTTCAAAGGCAGTTTCCGTTGTTTCTTCAATGGTGACATCTTGTCCCTTGAACTGAAGAACCTTACCAGCTGAACGAGCAGAAGCCAAATAACGAATCTTGTCAATTGGAAGTGTTGATTCTTCCAGCATTTTAATCATTTGAGCGCCAACAGCACCAGTGGCACCAACTACAGCAACTGTATATCCCATACAATCCACCTCTGAATTTTCTAAAAATTTTGTATATTCTAGTATTATACTATTTTTAAGGAAAAATGCAAATATTTCTAAAGAATTACGGCCTTATTTTGTCGAAATATGTAGCCCCCACAACGCTAACCGTCTCAGCATCAATGTCTCTAAACTCGGATGCGACTAAGAGTCTTGCCTCTCTAAGAGAGGTTTCAAGGTTTACAGATTTTGTTCTCACGAACAAAACTGCATCCATTGCTCTATGCCTCAACTGCCTTCTGCGAAGTTGCTTCATCAAGAGCAATAGAAAATCCCCAATCCGTAGACTGGGGATAAGGGCACTTTCGTGTGATCAGCAGGTTCACACAACTGATCAAGGTCCGCTCCTGCGTTTATGACCTCCCATGCTTCAATTTGCAGAAAATCTGCATATCGACTCATCGCACTTATCTATCATAAGCTATAGCGTAGAAAATGTCAAGCCATAAAGATTAGTCAACCATCACAGATACTTACTTCCCTCTCGAATACTAAGCGCAGTCATTTCTGCCCGATGTTGCTGGATAAAATCTCTGACCCAGTCTGGATTAGTTTTAGAATAATCTCTCAGCGCCCAGCCGATGGCCTTGTTAATAAAGAATTCTGTTTGGCCTAGATTATTCACTAAAATTTTCTCCAAGAGCTCTGTGTCTGTTTTTTCTTTTCGCAACAGCTGATGATCAATAGCCAAGCGCCGCAACCAATGTTTCTGGAAATCGAGCAATGATTGATCCAACCAAGCGGTCCAAAAAGTCAATGGTATCCCACCAAGATTTTGTTTGAGCCAGCTTTTTCAAACGTGGCAAGTCAGATGGAGTCAATAGTTTCTTGCGACTTTCCAGATAATCTAGCGCAGCATACTGCAATTCTCGATAGGGATTCTTCCAAGCTTCATTTATAAAATTCCAGTCAATGACGAAGTCAGTCTGTTGTTTGAAAAAAGCCTTTGCGAGTTTCCGCCTGGCTGGAGTTTTGACTCCTAGAAACTCAAATTTGTTTTTCATATAGGCTTTCATAGCTACCGCATCATTAGGGTTAGCTACTGCTTTCAGATTTTCAAATAATTCCTCTACATCCATAGCTTACTCCAGCAATTCACGGTCATAAATAGTGTAGTCGCAGCGGTAAATCACGAGGCGCTTGCTGTCAATCAGCAACTCAGAAGTTTTGGGAGCATCAGATTTATCGAGAGAGACACGGTCCCCAGCATAAGCTGCTAGTGGAGTGCCATTTTGAGAGCGAATCAGAATAACCTTCTTCTTGCCGTTAAAGTCGTTTTTAAAAGCAGAAATCATACGATTTAAAACAGGGATTGCATGGCTATTCTCCTCAACATCTGCAGTCTTTTGATATTGAGCAAACACGTCTTTCAATCCCTTTTCTTCTGCGATCAAGGAAGAGCCCACATGGTCAATCTCATACTTACCCAAGGTGATTTTGAGCACAGATGAATCTTCCTTTGAATTACCTTCCGCATCAACTGAGTCGAACTCCTCGTTACGCGAGATGGATAGGGACTTGCCCGACATTTGGTCAATGAGCTGGGAATTCTCATCGTAGGTGCGAACCGTCATCTCCAACCCCAACCATTCCTCTTTGGCATTTTTGAACCACTTTTCAACGGACTGACAGCCAGTCAAGGTCAAAAGGGCAATGCTTAGAAGAGTTATTAATAAATGTTTCTTTTTCATTATTTATGCTCCATATTTTTTTCGTATAAGGAAATTTCTTTTGCAATTTGTGATTTGGCTGCTTTTCCCGTCAATAATAACTTGAGAGGCCTCATCACTTGCAGTCCTAAGCCACCCATTGCATAGTAAGACAGGCGATAGTAAAAATAATTTACAAATTCAATGATGGCAAACAACCAAAGTAAAACACCAATAATGATATTACTGCTACTACTCACTCTAAAAGACCAGATCCAAATCGGTATATTTGCAAGCAGCATCATAAAATCCAACGCTTTTAGCCCTTTATAAAGAGGTGCAAGCAGTTGAGTCTCCAAGGCCTTCTTCTTTTGGATTCGTTTCAAACAGTTAAGCCAATAGATGGAACCTTGGAGTAATATCAGATTAAGAATTAACAGTGGGAAATAAAGGACGGCACTGGATGTGGCAAATCGGTCTCTGGTTTCGTATACAGGACATACACGATACAAAACAACACGACACTTATCGATTCCCCTGAGGCCAAATAAATTAATTCCTGTTTGAGACTTCTTTTTTTCAATGTTCATCCTCCTATGAGCAAAAACTAGGTGATGGGAATATGGCTTTATTATATCAAAATATCTGGAATTTAAGTCTAAAAAAAGAGAGGCCCAGCGCTATTTAGCCCAACCTCTTCTTATATCTTAAATTCAATTAGAACAGACCAATCGCTGTGCCGTCTGCTGCCACATCCATATTGAGTGCCGCAGGGCGTTTTGGTAGGCCTGGCATGGTCATGACATCTCCTGTCAAAGCCACGATAAAGCCTGCCCCAAGTTTTGGTACCAATTCACGAATGGTAATTTCAAAGTTTTCTGGTGCCCCCAGCGCAGCAGGATTGTCTGAGAAGCTATATTGGGTCTTGGCCATACAGATTGGCAATTTGTCCCAGCCGTTCTTGACAATTTCACGAATCTGAGTCTGCGCTTTTTTCTCAAAGTTCACTTTTGAACCACGATAGATTTCTGTGACAATTTTTTCGATTTTCTCTTCGATAGTTGAGTCATTGTCATAGAGACGAGTGTAGTGTGCTAAACTTTCGTCAATGGTTTTGACAACAGTTTCAGCTAGAGCCACACCGCCTTCAGCGCCATCAGCCCAGACACTGGCAAGCTCAACCGGTACCCCGATTTCTGCACAGAGTTCCTTAAGAGTTGCAATTTCAGCTTCCGTATCAGAGACAAATTCATTAATGGCTACGACCGCTGGAATACCGAACTTACGGATATTTTCAACGTGACGTTTGAGATTGGCAAAACCAGCTCTGACTGCCTCAACATTTTCTTCTGTAAGTACATCCTTAGCAACGCCACCATTCATCTTAAGAGCACGAAGTGTTGCAACGATTACGACTGCATCTGGAGAAGTTGGCAAGTTTGGAGTCTTAATATCCAAGAATTTCTCAGCACCAAGGTCCGCACCGAAGCCAGCTTCAGTCACTGTATAATCCGCCAAGCGTAGCGCTGTGCTAGTCGCCAAAACAGAGTTACAGCCGTGGGCGATATTAGCAAATGGTCCGCCGTGGACAAAGGCTGGTGTTCCGTAAATAGTCTGTACCAGATTTGGCTTAATTGCATCTTTCAAGACTAAAGCCAAGGCTCCTTCTACCTCAAGGTCACGAACATAGACTGGTGTACGGTCATAGCGATAGCCGATGACAATATTTGCCAAGCGATTTTTCAAATCTTCAATATCTGTTGCCAAGCAAAGAATCGCCATAATTTCAGAAGCAACCGTGATATCAAAACCATCTTCGCGCGGAATACCGTTGAGCGGGCTTCCTAAGCCAACCGTCACATGGCGAAGAGCGCGGTCATTTAGGTCCACAACCCGTTTCCATATAATACGACGTTGGTCGATACCCAGCTCATTTCCCTGATGTAAATGATTATCGATGAGAGCAGACAGAGCATTATTAGCAGTCGTAATGGCGTGCATGTCACCAGTAAAATGCAAGTTAATGTCTTCCATCGGTAGGACCTGCGCGTGACCGCCACCAGCTGCTCCTCCTTTGATTCCCATAACAGGACCCAGAGACGGTTCGCGGATAGCAATCATCGTTTTCTTGCCAATCTTATTGAGCGCGTCAGCCAGTCCAATGGTAATGGTCGACTTACCTTCTCCAGCTGGAGTCGGATTGATTGCCGTCACCAAAATCAGCTTGCCGACAGGATTTTCTGCTACTTCACGAATCTTTTCAAAACTGAGCTTGGCCTTGTACTTTCCATACAGCTCCAAGTCATCGTAATCAATACCAACCTTTTTTACTACATCCACAATAGGCTGCAGGGCAACACTCTGAGCAATTTCGATATCTGTTTTCATTAGGAACTCCTCTAATTTGATAAAACTATTATACCAGATAAGAATTAAAACTGCACATTTAAAGTCTAATAACAACACAACGTTCGGTAATTACTCTATATTCCTTTGGAGGATAGAGAGTTTTTCATAAAAAAATAAGTTTAGCTAAATAAAACTTTAAGTTTATTTTATTTTACTAAATTCGTTTTTTCTTGTAGAATAAAGCTATGAATATATTGATTACCTCTGGCGGAACGAGTGAAAAAATCGACCAAGTCCGCTCTATCACTAATCATTCGACGGGTCAACTTGGGAAAATGATAGCTGAGCATTGTTTGGCAGAGGGTGCTTCGGTGACTCTGCTGACAACGGCAAAAGCTGTTAAACCGGATCCGCATCAAAACCTAACGATTAAGATCATTGAAGATACGGAGCAGCTCCTGACAGTTATGGAAGGACTAGTGCCTGCTCATGACGTACTCATTCATTCGATGGCTGTTTCTGACTATAAACCAGTGTATATGGTAGGATTTGAGGAGGTTCTTGCCAGTTCAGATTTGGCAGAATTTCTGGGAAAAAGTAATGCTGAAAGTAAGATTTCTTCTGCTGATGACTATCAGGTACTTTTCCTCAAGAAAAATCCTAAAATCATCAGCAAGGTCAAAGAATGGAATCCAAATATTCGATTGATTGGCTTTAAGCTCTTGGTAGCTGTTTCTAAAGAAGAGTTACTGGCTACTGCTAGAGCCAGTCTTGAAAAAAATCAAGCTGAATTAATTGTAGCCAACGATTTGACTGAAATTTCTAACGGGCAACACCACGCCTATCTCTTAGGAGCAAACACTGTTACAGAAGCTTTCTCCAAGGAAGAAATTGCTAAACAATTGTTAAGCCTTATCCAGAAAGGAGACAGTTCATGACCCATGTTACTCTCGCTGTCACGGGAAGTATTTCGGCCTATAAGGCAGCAGATATTACGAGCCAGCTGGGTAAGCTAGGCTACAGTGTGTCTGTTCTCATGACGGAAGCTGCCAGTCACTTTATCACTCCGCTGACTTTACAGGTTTTATCAAAGAATCCTGTTTCCCTTGACCTAATGGACGAGCCGAGGCCAGACAAGGTAAACCATATTGAAATCGGCAAAGAAACAAATCTTTTCTTAGTCGCTCCCGCAACAGCTAATACCATCGCCAAACTGGCTAATGGTCTAGCGGATAATATGGTAACCGCTACAGCCCTTGCTCTCCCATCTCATGTCAAAAAAGCCATCGCACCAGCTATGAATACCAAGATGTATGAAAATCCACTAACTCAGCACAATTTGGAAAGATTAAAAAAATTCGGCTGGGAGATTATCGAACCGCGTGAAGCTGTTCTAGCTTGCGGAGATCATGGAACTGGTGCTCTAGCTGATGTCAATATTATTATAGAAAAAGTAAAGGAAATTATAAATGAGAAAACAATCTAGTATCGCGCAAATTGCTATCTTTTTTGCTATTATGTTAGTGCTCCATCTGCTGAGCTCTGTTATTTTCAACCTACTACCGGTACCGATTAAACCGACCATTATTCATATTCCAGTTATTATCGCTAGTATTATCTATGGACCGCGAATTGGAGCTGTTCTTGGAGCCCTGATGGGAGTAATCAGTGTGGTGACCAACACCGTTGTCCAGCTGCCAACTAGCTACCTCTTCAGTCCTTTTGTAGAAAACGGCAACATCAATTCATTGATCATCGCTATGGTTCCACGTATTCTAATCGGAATCACTCCGTATTTTGTCTACAAATGGATGAAAACTAAGCCAGGTTTAGTTTTAGCTGGTGCTGTGGGCTCAATGACTAACACCATCTTCGTTCTCGGAGGAATTTTCATTCTATTTTCATCTGTTTACAATGGAGACATCAAAGCCATGCTTGCATTGATTTTTTCAGCTAATGCAATCTCAGAAATGATTATTTCCGCTATCCTTACAGTTGCAATCGTTCCAGCACTTGAAAAACTTAAAAAATAATCACCTAGCGTGATTATTTTTTTGATCCAAGCATGCTCATTTTTTCAAAGTATTTCACTATTTTTTAGGTCAGTGCTTTCAAAAAATATGAAAATATGTTACAATGAAAGCGATTGAACAAACAAGAAAATCTTGTGCCCTTTCTTAAAACCACACAGTGATTTTCTATCTTAAATATAAAGGAGACTCCATCTATGACCTATCAAGAAAACTTCAAAAAATGGCTTGACTTCGCTGAACTTCCTGACTATCTTCGGAAAGAGTTAGAAGGTATGGACGAAAAAACTAAGGAAGATGCCTTTTATACAAACCTTGAGTTTGGTACTGCTGGTATGCGTGGTTTGATCGGCGCTGGTACCAACCGTATTAATATTTATGTTGTCCGCCAAGCAACCGAAGGTTTGGCTCGCTTGATTGAAGAAAAAGGTGATGAGTTCAAAAAACGCGGTGTTGCGATTGCTTACGACTCTCGTCATTTCTCACCAGAGTTTGCCTTTGAATCTGCTGCTGTTTTAGCTAAACACGGCATCAAGTCCTATGTCTTTGAAAGTCTGCGCCCAACTCCAGAACTTTCATTTGCGGTACGTCATTTGGGAACTTTTGCTGGTATCATGATTACTGCCAGCCACAACCCTGCTCCATTTAACGGCTACAAGGTCTATGGTGAAGACGGCGGACAAATGCCTCCGCATGATGCGGATGCATTGACTGACTACATCCGTGCGATTGAAAATCCTTTTGCTATTGAGGTAGCTGATGTTGAAGCTGAAAAAGCTTCTGGCTTGATTGAAGTGATTGGCGATGCTATTGATGCTGAATACCTCAAGGAAGTTAAAGATGTCAATATCAACCAAAAACTGATTGATGAATACGGTAAGGACATGAAGATTGTCTATACTCCTCTGCACGGTACTGGTGAAATGTTGGCTCGTCGCGCTTTGGCTCAAGCAGGATTTGATTCTGTTGAAGTTGTTGAAGCTCAAGCTGTAGCTGACCCTGACTTCTCTACTGTTAAGTCTCCAAACCCTGAAAGCCAAGCAGCCTTTGCTTTAGCTGAGGAATTGGGTCGCAAGGTTGGTGCAGATGTCTTGGTTGCAACTGACCCAGATGCTGACCGTGTCGGTGTAGAAGTTCTGCAAAAAGACGGCAGCTATCTCAACCTTTCAGGTAACCAAATCGGAGCCATTATGGCTAAGTACATCTTGGAAGCTCATAAGAGTGCTGGAACTCTGCCAGCTAACGCAGCTCTCTGCAAGTCTATCGTTTCTACTGACTTGGTAACTAAGATTGCTGAAAGTTATGGCGCAACCATGTTCAATGTCTTGACTGGTTTCAAATTTATCGCTGAAAAGATTCAAGAATTCGAAGAAAAACACAACCACACCTACATGATGGGATTTGAAGAAAGCTTCGGCTATCTGATTAAACCGTTTGTACGTGATAAAGACGCTATCCAAGCTGTTTTGGTCGTGGCTGAGCTTGCTGCCTACTACCGTTCACGTGGCTTGACTCTGGCTGACGGTATAGAAGAAATCTACAAAGAGTATGGTTACTTTGCTGAAAAGACTATCTCTGTGACTTTGTCTGGTGTTGATGGAGCTGAGCAAATCAAGGCTATCATGGCTAAGTTCCGTAATAATGCTCCAAAAGAATGGAACGCAACAGCTATCACTGTTGTAGAAGACTTTAAGGCTCAAACTGCTACTGCTGCAGATGGTACTGTTACAAACTTGACAACTCCTCCAAGCGATGTGCTGAAATACACCTTGGCTGATGGTTCATGGCTTGCAGTTCGCCCTTCAGGTACAGAACCAAAAATCAAGTTCTACATTGCCGTTGTCGGTGACAGCAATGAAGATGCGCAAGCAAAAATTGCTGCTATTGAAGCAGAGATTAATGCCTTTATCAAGTAAAATAACACTATCAACCAATCAACCAGAGGATGAAATTCGCATTCTCTGGTTTTTCGTTTCCAAATCAAGCATTTTTCTGCATTTTATGGCATACTAGTTTTATCAAAAGAAATGAGGATTATTTATGGAACAATTTGCTCAAAATATTAAAGACTTGGAGGTCACAACTGTTGACCGTGCTCGTCAAGCGATTGCTGACAAAGAGACAGCAACTTTCTTCGTCGGTCGCCAATCTTGCCCTTACTGCCGTAAATTCGCTTCTACTCTTGCTGGCGTTGTCGCTGATACCAAGGCGCATATTTTCTTCATCAACAGCGAAGAAGCCAGCGAATTAGACAAACTGCAAGCTTTCCGTTCAGAATACGGCATTCCGACGGTTCCTGGTTTCGTGCATGTTCAAGACGGCCAAGTTGCTGTTCGCTGTGATTCTTCTATGACTGCAGATGAAATTAAAGCTTTTGCTGGGATTTAAGCACATGTCTCCATCTAAAGGGTAGTTTATTTGCCTCTCTCTTTACAGAGCGAGAAGGACTATAAGTTATTTTTAAAACAAAAAAGACAAACTATATTGTTTGTCTTTTATTTTTCTTTCAAAGTATATATAGGAAAGCCGTGTTCTACTATTTTATCATCTAGTTTAAAATAATTTTTAAACCAATGTTTATATTTTTTAAATAAAGCCTCAATACAGATATACAGGATGATTATTAAAAAAATAAATAGAAAAGCGTGCCAATCTTGAAATTTCGAGGAACTCTCAATGAACATAGCCCAATATACACATGAGAAAAGCAGAAGAACTACTAAAATCAAATTCACATATAAAATATAGCTCACAAAGAAGAGAAATTGATGTTTCTTTGATCTTTTACTGTAATAGACTTTATAGTTTTCGGTATGTCTTTCGAAGACAGGCAAGTGAAAGGAATAGCGTCCGCTCCCGAACTCAACTAACTCAGGTAAGGCATGATAGCCACACCAATGGAAGCATTTATAGATAAACTCGCGAGTCAAAAAATAAATATTTAAGCCTATAAAAATTGGAATAATGACGAAGTCAGGTTTCACCGTTGGAGAAAATACCCACTGAAAATAAAGAAGGCAATGTAAGAAATTCAAAGCACCTAATATAAAATAAATGACACAGGCAAGTTTGCTACGACGTCCAACAAAAGTTTTATCTGGAGGACTAGGGATATGGGACATATTTTAATGATTTCCTATTCTTCGTAAATTAAATCGAGTACAACAGACTATTGACTCTAGTTTCCATCTTTTACGTTCCTAAAAGCCTCCCACATCTTCTGCTGGGGCTTGGCAAAAGGGTACTTCTCAAATGCCTCTGGATGTAGCCACAAGACCTCTCCGTCAGCTGTGTGCTGGCTATCTTTAACTCGGCCGTAAACCAGCTGGATATGCCACTTACGATGGCTAAAGACATGTTGCACCTTTGGAAAGGACTGCTGCTGCCAATCGACAGTCAAATCATAATCCTGTTCAAAACTTTCTTGAGGAGACAGATCCAGACTAGGCTGATTTTCAGCCACTTCAAATAGAGAGATCTGATTTTCGGTTTGAAATTCCTCGACTTCAATCAAGGGAAAATGCCAAAAACCTGATAGCAAGCCAGCAGCTTCATTCTTTTCAAGCAAGAACTGTCCTTGCTCGTTTTCGATAATCAAGCCCTGAAGATAGACCGAAACTGGCTTCTTTTTAGGTGCTTTGATTGGATATTTATCCATTGTTCCGTGCAAATAAGCTGCGCTGAACTCTTTTACAGGACTGTCTTCTGGATGAGGATTAACAGGAGCTTCAATATCTGACCCCAGATCCATCAGGGCCTGATTAAAATCTCCCGGCCTGTCTGGATCAATCAGAATCTCCATCATAGCCTGAAAGACCTTACGATTGCTGGGTTGACCAATATCTAAATCAACCTCAAACAAGCGACTCAGCACCCGCATGACATTCCCGTCTACCGCGGGTTCAGGAAGGCCAAAGGCAATACTAGCAATGGCACCAGCCGTATAAGGCCCAATTCCTTTGAGGCTAGCAATTTCTTCGTAGCTATCGGGAAATTTTGCATCAAAATCCGTCATTATCTGCTGGGCCGCTTTTTGCATATTTCGCACCCGTGAATAATAGCCCAACCCTTCCCAAGCTTTGAGCAATCTATCCTCTGGCGCCTGAGCTAAATCTGCTACAGTCGGGAACCAGTCTAAAAAACGCTCATAGTAAGGAATCACCGTATCTACCCGAGTCTGTTGCAACATAATCTCAGAAACCCAGATATGATAAGGATCGTTTGTTCGGCGCCAAGGCAAATCACGTTTATGTTCATCATACCAAGTCAGTAATTTCTTACGAAAAGAGGCAATTTTTTCCTCTTCCCACATTTCAATTCCAAATTTTTTTAAATCTAACATTTTTTCTTATACTTAAGCAGACAAAAAAGAGAGTGGGACAGAAATCGGTAATTCGTTAGAATTCGATTTCGTCGTCCCACCTCCGCACAGTTGAGTAGGGCTGTAAAAGCTGATGAAATCAGACTAGTAGAGCCTACTCAACCACTGCGTCTTGCTCGACAATCCAAAGACAATTGAGAGGCTAGGAGTTTTGTCCCAGACTCTTTTTAATTATTTTATTGGTCAACACTTTGTGCAGCTGTAATCAATGTTAAGTTATAGACGTCATCTGAATTACATCCGCGAGAAAGGTCGTTTACTGGCTTATTCAATCCTTGAAGAACTGGACCAACTGCTGAGAATCCACCTAAACGCTCTGCCATTTTATAACCGATATTTCCTGCTTCAATGCTTGGGAAGACAAAGACAGTCGCTTTACCTGCAACCTTGCTTCCTGGAGCTTTCAGGGCTGCTGTGCTTGGTACAAAAGCAGCATCAAATTGCAATTCCCCGTCAACTTCTAGGTCTGGGCGCAAGTCATGAACCAATTTAGTCGCATGAACCACTTTATCAACGCTTTCTCCGAAACCAGAACCTTTAGTTGAATAGCTAAGCATAGCAATCTTTGGATCAATACCAAACATTTTGGCAGTCACAGCTGAGTTAATCGCAATTTCTGCCAAGGCTTCTGAGTCAGGATTGATGTTAATGGCACAGTCACTGAAAAGATAACGTTCTGAACCACGCACCATGAGGAAGGCACCTGAAGTTCTTGTTACATTTGGACGCGTTTTAATGATTTGCAAGGCTGGACGCACTGTAGCAGCTGTAGAGTGGATAGAGCCAGAAACCATACCATCTACGATACCGAGGTAAACCAGCATAACTCCAAAATAGTTAACGTCTGTTCTTAAAAGCTCGAGAGCTTCTTCTTCACTGATTTTGCCCTTACGGCGTTCCACAAGAGCAGCTACCATTTCTTCCATTCTGTCATAGTTTTTAGGATCTATGACTTCATATCCATCCATAATGTTTTCGATTTCCAAGTAAATACGGATCTTATCTGGATTTCCCAAAAGAACTGGTGTAACTTCTGACTCTTTTACTATGCGTTTCACCGCTTGAAGAATACGCGGTTCTTGTCCTTCTGGCAAGACGATACGAACATTTTTACCAACAACTGAGTCTCTTAGACTTTCAAAAACTTCCATGAGTTTCTCCTTTAAAATTTTAATTATTTTTTGTTAACGATGTAATAGTATTTTGGAAATCAATCGGCAACTGGGATTCCAATTGAAGCTGCTTTTCCAAAAATGGATTATAAAAAGATAGGGAGTGGCAATGCAAGGCCTGACGTGTAATTCCCGCTTCCAAAGTCCCGCCATAGAGATCATCTCCAAGGAGCGGAAAGCCAAGATGGACAAAGTGCACACGAATTTGATGGGTTCGTCCAGTGTGCAAGCGAATATCTACCAAATAGATATCGCCAAACTGCTCTACAACCTTGTAGCTGGTATGAGCATATTTGCCATCCTTTGTCACACATCTGGTGATGATGCTATCAGGGTCGCGCCCAATTGGCGCAATAATGTCCCCCTTTGGTTTAAGCTCACCGCGCCCCTGAACGAGTGCGTAATAGCGCTTCTCAATCATTTTTTTCTGCAGTTGCTTATCCAGTCTTGCATGGGCATAACCATGTTTTGCAAAGAGCATGAGACCACTGGTGTCACGATCCAATCTTGTCACAATGTGAACCTGCTGATTTTCATAATCTTGACGAATATAGTAGGCCTTGACAAAGTTTGCCATCGTATTCGAATGGTTGACACTAGGAATACTAGCTACTCCAGCAGGTTTATCTAAAACTAGAAAGTGCTCATCTTCATACACGATCGATAAATCACGATCCACGGCTTCTAGGCTTTCAAATCCCTTCTCAGAAGGGATATCTACTGTCACCTTATCGCCAGTATCCAGCAAATAAATGGCATTTTGAGATTGACCATTGACAAGAATATTCCCCCCTGCAAACTTCACTTTGGCCAAAAGGGCTTTTGAAATTTCATGCTTTTTCAAAAAAGTTTTGACTTTGACATGCTCATCCGCAATAAACTCAAATCTCATTCTTGGCACTCCTCGATAAAGGAGTCTCTCACGCGATTCCAAAAGCTGGTATGGCTGGGCGAAGCCACAAAGTTAATCTTATGATTATCAATCTGGTACTCCAGTCGAACAATATTTTTACAAGAAAATGTTTGATTATCGACCGCTATGGTATAGTAATCATTGCGTGTTGGCAGCAGCTCAATCTTATCTTTTTTAGGAACAATAACCGAGGAACCTAAAGTACGATACACACGATTATTGAGACTAGCAATTTCTGTTACTTGCAAGGCTTCAATCGTTGGGTGTAGGACTGCTCCTCCTAAAGATTTATTGTAGGCCGTGCTACCAGTCGGCGTTGAGACAGAAATTCCATCTCCTCTGAATCGCTCAAAGTGAACATTATTGATGACCACATCAACAACCATGGTTCTGTCGGAGCGTTTAATGGTTGCTTCATTGAGCGCTCGAATAGTCCGCGTTTCACCATTTTCAAAGGTCAACTTGACATTCAAAATCGGATAAGAGACCTTAGCACCTGTGTCCAATTTCAGATTTTCCACTAATTTGTCAATTTCAAAGTCTCGATAGTCCGTATAGAAACCCAAATGTCCTGTATGGACACCGACAAAGCGAACCTTATCCAGCTGATCTTCATACTTGTGGAAGGCTGATAGCAGCATCCCATCACCACCAACAGAAATCACGATATCTGGATTTTTGGGTGTCAGGATAAAGCCTGCTTTCCGCAATTTTTGCATCAGAGTTTGAAATACTTCCTCACTCTGCCTTTTGCGATTGCGAATAATCGCAATTTTTTTACCTGTATTCTTCATCTGTATCGTCACTATTTCCAACACCGTCATTTAGCTTGCGGTGCAGAGGATCAAAGAGTGCTTGTGCTTCTTGAATAGCATCGCGAATGGCTCCCATCTCTTCATCTAGCTGGTAAGCGAGGTTAGCTGTTATTTCTAAGCGCCGTTTGATTTCCTCTGGAAATTCTCCTTTATACTTATAGTTTAAAGAGTGCTCAATCGTTGCCCAAAAGTTCATGGACAAGGTACGAATCTGAATTTCTGCTAAGATAACTTTGTTTCCGTTAATCGTATCTACCGGATATTCAACGATGGCATGGTAGCTACGATAACCACTGGCTTTTTTGTTTTTGATGTAATCACGTTCCTGGACGATACGCATGTCAGTCCGATTTCGCAAAACTTCTAAAACTTCATCCACATCGTCTACAAATTGAACCATGACACGCAAACCAGCAATATCCTGCATCTCTTGGGCTAAGTTTTCCTCAGTTATCCCTCGAAGTTCCATTTTTTCCTTGATGCTTTCAATATGTTTTACGCGACCGGTTACAAACTCGATCGGTGAATGGCGTTGCTGTTTGCGATACTGTTTGCGAATACCACGAAGCTTGATTTTCAACTCACCAACCGCCTGAATATATGGATCCAGAAAATCTTCCCAATCTATTGTCATATACATACCTTGTCATCTATTCGTTTTTTGTATAAAATAAACACAGTTGTTATTATAACATAAAATCGCTTTCAGATAAAGAAAAGGATTTAAAAATGAACCATTTAGAAATTGAATACAAAACAATGTTAACGGAAGACGAACATAAACGACTTCTGACCTTCTTTGATCATGTCCAGCCAATTTTCCAAGTCAACTATTATATTGATTCGGCTGACTTTGCTCTCCGTGAAGCTCGTATGGCTCTGCGAGTCCGAACCACTCCTGACGCTGCTGAGTTCACTCTGAAAATTCCTCAAAAACTTGGAAATTTCGAGTATAACCAAGCCTTGTCCAAAGATGAATTTAAGAAAATTACAGAAAAATTGCAATTCCCTCAGGGAGAAATCCTAGACAAACTCCAAGAGAAGGGAATCCCAGTTGACAAACTAACAATACTCGGAACCCTTGAAAATATTCGCTATGAAAAACAAGATGCAATTGGCCTTTTTGCCTTAGACGAAAGTCGTTACTTTGGTAAAAAAGATTTCGAATTAGAATTAGAGATCAACGATATTGAAGAGGGGGAGCAAAAGTTCAAAGACTTTTTAAACGAAAATCAAATCCAATACAAGTCTGGTAAAAGTAAGATCGCTAGATTTGCCGAAAACTTGTAAAAATGCTGAAATAATCTCATTTTTTTGGTAAAATAATATTTATAAATCTAAAGAGACAAAAAGAGGATGGTCATTCTAATGTCAGACAAAAAAAATATGAAGCTTTTCTCCCTCAATTCCAATCACTCAATTGCTGAGAAGATTGCTGAAGCTGCCGGAGTACCTTTAGGCAAGCTTTCTTCCCGCCAATTTTCTGATGGCGAGATTCAAATCAACATTGAGGAGAGTGTTCGTGGCTATGATATCTATATCATTCAGTCTACCAGCTTCCCAGTCAATAATCACTTGATGGAGTTATTGATTATGGTTGATGCTTGTAAACGAGCAAGTGCCAATACAGTAACTGTGGTTATGCCCTATTTTGGTTATGCTCGCCAAGATCGGACAGCGGCTCCTCGCGAGCCAATTACTGCAAAACTCGTGGCCAATATGCTCGTTGGAGCTGGCGTAGATAGAGTCATCTCACTTGACCTTCACGCTGTCCAAGTACAAGGCTTCTTTGATATTCCTGTCGATAATCTCTTCACTATTCCGTTGTTTGCCGAACATTATTGCAATATGGGATTAACCGGCGAGGATGTTGTCGTCGTTAGCCCGAAAAATTCTGGCGTGAAACGTGCTCGTAGCTTGGCAGAATATCTCGACGCTCCAATCGCCATCATCGACTATGGTGAAGATGAAGCAGGACGCTCCGAAGGATATATCATCGGTGAGGTTGAAGGCAAAAAAGCAATTTTGATTGACGATATCTTAAATACCGGTCGTACCTTCTCAGAAGCTGCTAAAATCGTTGAACGTGAAGGAGCTGTCGAAATCTATGCTGTCTCAAGTCATGGTTTATTTGCAGATGAGGCTGCAGACTTACTAGACAGTGTTCCTATCCGAGAAATCTTGGTGACTGACTCTGTTGATACCAAAGAAAAGACTCCGAAGAATGTTCACTATATCACTGCTAGCGGGTTGATTGGCGATGCTATCGTGCGTATTCAAGAAAGAAAACCAGTCAGCCCACTTTTTGCTTTTCAAAAGAAATAAGGGATACATTTGTGATTTATTTAGATAATGCTGCTACAACTGCCTTATCGCCTGCTGCGATGGAGTCCATGACTCAGGCAATGACAGTCTTCGGCAATCCATCCAGTACCCACAGCCACGGTCGAGAAGCTAAAAAACTGCTCCGACAAGCTCGCGAAGATATTGCTAAAGTTCTACACACACAGAGCAAAAATATTCTCTTTACATCAGGTGGTACTGAAAGTAATAACACTGCAATCAAGGGATATGCCCTACGCCATCATAATCAAGGCAAGCATATTATCACTACTGCCATTGAACACCATGCGGTTTTAGAACCCGTTGAATACTTGGTGGAGCACTTTGGCTTTGAAGCGACTATTATCCAGCCAGTGGATGGGCAAATCCGAACGGAAGATATCAAGAATGCTCTCAGACCAGATACTATTCTTGTCTCAATCATGGCAGTCAATAATGAAACAGGCTACATTTTGCCGATTCAAGAAATTGGTCAACTGCTAAAAGATCATCCTGCTGCTTTTCACGTTGACGCAGTCCAAGCCGTTGGCAAGCTCCCTATCTATCCTGAAGAATGGGGAATCAATTTCCTGAGTGCCTCAGCTCACAAATTCCACGGTCCAAAAGGAGTTGGATTTCTTTATGCTGACCAGATGGATTTTGATAATTTCATGCATGGCGGCGATCAAGAAAACAAACATAGAGCAGGTACAGAAAACCTCGTTTCCATTGTTGGGATGGCAACTGCCCTTTCTGAAAGTGTTGCCCATTTAGAAGAAAATCTTGCGCATGCCCAACAGTTAAAAGATACGCTACTGGACGATTTGGCAAATTTAGACTTCTATCTAAACGAAAGTCAGCCTAGCCTGCCTTATGTTATCAATATTGGATTTCCAAACCATAAGAACGATCTTATCTTGCTTCAAATGGACCTTAATGGATTTTCAATCTCGACTGGCTCTGCTTGTACAGCAGGTGCTGTACAGCCCAGCCATGTCCTTCAAGCTATCTATGGACAAGATTCTGAACGCCTAAAAGAATCCATTCGTATCAGTGTGTCAGACCAAACTAGCATCCAAGAAATCAAACTCTTCAGCCAAAAACTAAAAGAAATACTAGGAGGATAAGATGGCTTTTCAAACATCTGTTAGCTTAGCAAACTGCAACTTCACCTATTCGCTCCATCCAAACGTTAAGAAATTTACCTTGCGGGACAATACATTTGCTGAAACAAAAGTTGGTAATTATGAGCTTTCTCGTTTACTCGAAGCTGTTCCCAATAGTGGCGATGGATTCTTGCTTAAGATTATCGTTAATAAAGATCTAAGCGGAGTAAAAATCAATATTACGGACAAGTCTGGTTTAAGATTGGTTAATATCTTCAAATCAGAAAAACACCATATTATTCAGCAAAAATTCTATTTCTTGATGGATAGTTTAGTTGAAAGAGATATTTTTGAAAAAACACCCCAATAAGCGAAATTCTAAGAATTTTGCTTATTTCTATTATTTTATCTATCTTTATTAGTATAATAATATTTTGCTCATCAAATTAGTTGATTTTTTCACAAACTTTCTATAAAATAGAAATAGAAAGGTCGTGATTTTGTGAAAACTGAAAAAAGCAATTCTATTCCACGTGCTACTGCTAAGCGGCTCTCGCTCTACTATCGGATTTTCAAGCGATTTAACTCTGAGAATATCGAAAAAGCCAATTCAAAACAAATTGCAGAGGCGATTGGAATCGACTCTGCTACTGTTCGGCGTGATTTTTCTTACTTCGGTGAGTTGGGGCGCAGAGGTTTTGGCTACGATGTCAAGAAACTCATGAATTTCTTTGCCAATCTTCTCAACGATAACTCGATTACTAATGTCATGATTGTTGGTGTCGGAAATATGGGACGTGCTCTTTTACACTACCGCTTTCATGAACGCAATAAAATGAAAATCGTGATGGCCTTTGATACAGATGATTATTCTGATGTTGGAACCACCACAAATGATGGGATTCCTATTTACGGAATTTCTCAAATTAAAGAAAAAGTCCAAGAAGGAAATGTAAAGACTGCCATTCTGACAGTACCAAGTGTTAAGGCGCAAGAAGTCGCATCCATCTTGGTAGATGCTGGTATCAAAGGAATTCTCTGCTTCTCTCCTGTGCACTTGTCTGTCCCTAAAGATGTTGTTGTGCAGTACGTAGACCTAACCAGCGAACTCCAAACCTTGCTCTATTTCATGAGAAAAGATGATGAGTAAGATGAGAAAGGAAACATCCACTTTATGAAAAAACCGATTATCGGTATAACAGGAAACCAAAGGGACATCCCAAATGACCAATTCATTCATATAAGTTATACTGCAACTGGCTTTATTGAGGGAATCAAACAAGTCGGAGGCATTCCAATTATCTTGCCCATTGGTGATGAGGAATTAGCCGAGTCTTATATTACTATGATTGACAAACTGATTTTGACTGGTGGGCAAAATGTCAACCCTCATTTCTACGGCGAAGAGCAGACTATCGTAAGTGACGATTATCTGCTTCAAAGGGATCTCTTTGAACTGGCTCTCATCCGAGAAGCGCGAAAGCAAAACAAGCCTATTTTTGGCGTCTGTCGCGGTACCCAGCTTTACAATGTCGCCATGGGTGGCACACTTCACCAAGACATTGAAAATCACTGGCAAGATAGCACCGCTCAATATACCACACAGACTATGGTCACTAAAAACGGCTCCATCCTCCATGAATTATACGGTTCTACTTGCCAAATTAACTCATTCCATCACCAAAGTATCAAAGATTTAGCAAGAAATTTGGAAGTTATAGCCTACGATCCTCGTGACAAGGTCATTGAGGCGGTTACCTCGACTGATGGGAGTCCCTTCCTCGGTGTTCAGTGGCATCCAGAATACCTCTTCCATACAAGACCAGGGGATTTAGCCTTGTTTGATTATGTGGTGCATGAACTTTAGATCAAATCTGTTTTTTCACGATAGCTATAATAATCATGTTTTGAGACGATTAAATGATCTAAAAGAACCAAGCCCATTAGCTCACAGGCCTCTTTCATATGTTTGGTGACTTCGTCGTCATTCTTACTTGGCAGTGTTACTCCAGAAGGATGATTATGCACAAGTATAATAGCGGTCGCCAAGTGTTTGAGCGCATAATGCAAAATCTCGCGCGGTTCAGCAATACTTCTAGTTACCGTTCCTACAAAGATTGTCTGCTGATGGATGATCTGGTTTTGACTGTTTAGATAAATAGCGACTAAACATTCCTGCTTTTTATCTCCTAATTCTACCTGCATTTTACGAGCTAGCTTTTGACTGCCAAGAATTTGCTCCCTCTCCAGCACTTCAGCTTTGTTGATACGACAACCAAGCTCAATAATGGCCTGCAACTCAACAGCCTTCACAGGCCCAATTCCTGAAATTGTCTGTAATTCCTGTAAAGTCAAATATTTCAGATCATTCAAACTAGAAATCGATGATAAAATCCTTTGAGAAACTTGAAAAACAGTTTCTTTTTTGCTGCCTGTTCGCAAAAATATAGATAGCAATTCCTGATTACTAAGTTTATCTGCTCCTTCTCTTATCAGCCGTTCACGCGGCATCATGCTTATGTCATCCTGCAATGAAATACGATACATATCAACCTCCTTACTTATTAATTCGAGATTAAGTAAAAAAAAAGATTAAATTCTCATACAGTATCTAAATCATTAAATTCCATTGAAGACATTTGCAGGTCTTATCAATCAAAAAACGAAGCAACTCTTGTTACTTCGTTTTGATAAAATTTGCATTATAGCTGCATTTGATTGTAAGATTGACTGAAAGCATCTAAAATGTCTTTTGGTGCCTTATCATAGTCAATTGTACTTTCAAGTGTACCTTTGACAATTGTTCGACTGGTTGCGGCTGCATCTTCACATGTGACTAAAGTGATTTCAGCCACTCCCTCTGTGTCATTGATAACATCCACGCGCTCTGGTGCGACACTTTCTATACTAGAAATCGTATAGGTATAGATCTTTTCCTTATCCGTGATATAGATTTTCATCCCTATTTTGGCCCGATCTAGCGGTGAAAAGAGCATGTCACTGGCTCCAGTAATTCCAAAGACGTGATGACTGGCTAAGGCGTAATTTCCTTGTCCCATCTGTTGATCTTCTTTCATGGTACCAGCACCATAGTAAAGTCCAACATTATCCAAGCCCTTGAAAATTGGCAGATTCATCGAAACCTCAGGAATTGAAATGCCACCGATAACTGGTAGTTTTTGAGCCTGCCACTGAGCATTGATCACCGCTTCTGTCGAAAGAGATTGGACTTCGCTAAACTCAAAACTCGATTCGACTGCCTTATTTTGCTTGATTTCCTCCTTGGAAACCTTGCTAACCTGGTATTGATTTGTGTGCCAAACCATGATCATATTTCGGATAGAGGAGTTGAAAATCAGCGCTAAGGCAACCAGAAATAAAAGGAAAACTGCACAGTTAATGATAAAATTTCTGAGCTTGAATTTCTTCTTAGATTTCTTCACATTCATCCTCCTCTTATTCTACTTCTTCCTCATCGTCTTTTGCGTCAGGCGCAACCGTTGTAAAGGTGACAATCTGTGCATTTTGATCCAGACGCATGACCTTCACTCCCAAGGTCGAACGACCGGTCTGAGAAATATTAGCCACACTGGTCCGAATGATAACACCAGTATTAGTGATAATCATCAAATCTTCCTCGCCAGTAACGGTCATCAGACCAGCGAGAGGCCCATTCTTATCAGTGATATTGGCTGTTTTAATCCCTTTACCACCACGGCCCTTGGTTGGATACTCGCTAGCAAGAGTACGCTTACCATAGCCTTTTTCGGTGATGACAAGCACTTCGTCACCCTCAGTAATCACACCTGCTCCAACGACTTGGTCGCCGTCACGCAGATTGACCCCACGAACACCAGTCGCACTGCGGCTCATGCTCCGGACAGCTGTCTCATTGAAGCGGACCGAATAACCAAACTTAGTACCAATGATAACATCCGCATCACCGTCCGTCAGAAAGACATTGATAAGCTCGTCTTCATCTTTCAAATTCAAGGCCTTGAGACCGTTCTGACGAATATTAGCAAATTCTGTTACGCTGGTTCGTTTAACCATACCCAAACGGGTTGTAAAGAAGAGGTAGGAATGATTGCTACTGTCCTGCTGAACATTGATAATGGTCTGAATGGTCTCTCCTTCATCAAGCTTCAAGAGATTTACCACTGGCAAGCCCTTGGCTGTTCGGCCGTACTCAGGGATTTCATAGCCCTTGAGACGATAGACTCGGCCTTTATTGGTAAAGAAGAGCAGTCTATCGTGGGTACTCGTTGAAACCAGCTCTTTGACGAAGTCATCATCTTTGACACCCGTTCCTTGAACACCGCGTCCACCACGTTTCTGAGCAGTGAATTCTGCCTGATTTAGACGTTTGATATAGCCTTTATTAGACAGGGTAATCAAAACATCCGCTTCTTCAATCAAATCTTCATCTTCAAGAGAAAGAACTTCTCCCACCATCAGCTCAGTTCGGCGGTCATCCGCATATTTACGCTTGACCTCGTCTAACTCTTCCTTGATAATAGCGACAACGCGCTCTGGCTTAGCCAAGATATCAGCTAAGTCCGCAATCAAAGCAATCAATTCGTCATATTCTGACTGAATCTTATCACGTTCCAAACCAGTCAGACGGCGCAGACGCATGTCAAGGATAGCCTGACTCTGGCGCTCAGAAAGTTCAAACTTAGCCATCAATTCAGCCTGAGCTTCTGCGTCCGTCGCGCTATTACGGATGATGCGAATCACTTCATCAATGTGATCCAGCGCAATCAGCAAACCAGCCAAGATGTGAGCTCGCGCTTCCGCCTTTTCTTTATCAAAGGCCGTCCGTCGAGTCACTACTTCTTTTTGGTGCTCAATGTAGGCCAACAAAATCTCACGTAGAGACAGAATCTTCGGCACACCATTTTGAATAGCCAGCATATTGAAGCTGAAATTGGTCTGCATCTGAGTCAGCTTGAATAGGTTATTTAAAATGACATGAGCAGAGGCGTCACGACGAACCTCAATGACAAAACGAACCCCTTCACGATTGGACTCATCACGAACGGCTGTGATACCGTCAATGCGTTTTTCCTGCACCAGACGAACAATATGCTCGTGAACCTTGGTCTTATTCACCATGTAAGGAAACTCGGTTACGACAATTCGCTCGCGGCCATTTTTCATCTCTTCGATTTCAGTACGAGAACGAAGAACAATCGAACCTTTCCCTGTTTCATAAGCCCGGTGAATACCAGACTTGCCCATCACCAGCGCTCCAGTTGGGAAATCTGGTCCAGGCAGGACTTCCATGATGTCACGAGTCGTTGCTTCCGGATTGTCCATAACCAGCTTAACTGCATCAATAGACTCGCCTAGATTATGAGGTGGGATATTGGTCGCCATCCCAACAGCAATCCCTGTCGCTCCATTTACAAGCAAGTTAGGGAAGCGAGCAGGAAGAACCACCGGCTCTCTCTCGCTGGCATCATAGTTGTCGATATAATCAACAGTATTTTTATTGATATCACGAAGCATCTCAAGAGCGATCTTACTCATACGTGCTTCTGTATAACGCTGGGCAGCGGCCCCATCTCCGTCCATCGAACCGAAGTTTCCATGACCGTCCACCAGCATGTAACGATAGCTCCACCATTGAGCCATCCGCACCATCGCTTCATAAATAGAGGAGTCTCCATGCGGGTGATACTTACCCATGACATCCCCTGTGATACGAGCTGATTTCTTATGAGGCTTATCAGGCGTAACGCCCAGCTCATTCATGCCATAAAGAATCCGGCGATGAACCGGCTTAAGACCATCGCGAACATCTGGAAGCGCCCGAGCCACGATAACACTCATTGCGTAATCGATGAAACTGGTCTTCATTTCACTGGTCAAATTGACATCTACTAAGTTTCTATCTTGCATTAAAAAATGCCTCGTTTCAATATTAAATCACCATCTCATTATACCACATTTTAGCTATATTTTCAGTATTTAAAGCCGGATATAAAAACGTTTACATAGTGCTCAGGGGGTCAAAATCCGATGATTAGCCGTGACAAACTGTCTCAAAAGTGGTAGAATGTAGGTGTATGGGAAAAACCCTAAATATAATAAGGAGATGTTTAGAAATGACTGCTACTAAACAACATAAAAAAGTCATCCTTGTCGGTGACGGTGCCGTAGGTTCATCTTACGCATTTGCGCTCGTTAACCAAGGAATTGCACAAGAATTGGGTATCATCGAAATCCCTCAATTGTTTGACAAAGCTGTTGGTGATGCCGAAGACCTTAGCCATGCGCTTGCTTTCACTTCACCTAAGAAAATCTACGCAGCTAAATACGAAGACTGTGCGGACGCTGACCTCGTAGTCATCACTGCAGGTGCCCCTCAAAAACCAGGTGAAACTCGTCTTGACCTTGTAGGTAAAAACCTTGCTATCAACAAATCAATTGTTGAACAAGTTGTTGCTTCAGGCTTTGATGGAATCTTCCTTGTGGCAGCTAACCCAGTTGACGTCTTGACTTACTCTACATGGAAATTCTCAGGATTCCCTAAAGAACGCGTTATCGGTTCAGGTACATCACTTGACTCAGCTCGCTTCCGTCAAGCTTTGGCTGATAAAATCGGTGTTGATGCTCGTTCTGTCCATGCCTACATCATGGGTGAACACGGTGACTCTGAGTTTGCTGTATGGTCACACGCTAACGTTGCCGGTGTTAAATTGGAACAATGGTTGCAAGCAAACCGCGACTTGAACGAAGCTGACCTTGTAGATCTCTTCATCTCTGTTCGTGACGCTGCTTACTCAATCATCAACAAGAAAGGTGCAACTTACTACGGTATCGCTGTAGCTCTTGCTCGTATTACTAAAGCTATCCTTGACGATGAAAATGCAGTTCTTCCACTTTCTGTCTTCCAAGAAGGTCAATACGGTGTTGAAAATGTCTTTATCGGCCAACCAGCAATCGTTGGTGCACACGGTATCGTACGCCCAGTAAACATCCCATTGAACGATGCGGAGACTCAAAAGATGCAAGCATCTGCTAAAGAATTGCAAGCAATCATTGATGAAGCATGGAAAAATCCAGAATTCCAAGCAGCATCTAAAAACTAATCAGAAAAAACATCTCCTTGCTAAAAGGGGATGTTTTTTATATGGATTTATCATCAAAAATATCAATCAGATATGGAACAATCAGCTCTCCCTCCATATCTTCCAAAGAAGAAATCCAGACAAAGTCCGTATGCTCTTCTGGATCTAATATAATATCACGCTGCTCTATAGTCCTCGCCCCATAAACCAAGCGTGTAAAAACAGCATTTTTACTTGAGTCAAATTGACTATCTTCATGAATAATCCTATCAAGCTGAATCTTTTGATTGACTTCCTCCATAGCTTCACGTAGAGAGTGGGACAGAAATCGGTAATTCGTTAGAATTCGATTTCGTCGTCTCACCTCCGCACAGTTGAGTAGGGCTGTAAAAGCTGATGAAATCAGCCTAGTAGAGCTCACTCAACCACTGCGTCTTGCTCGACTATCCAAAGACAATTGAGAGGCTAGGATTTTTGTCCCAGCCTCGTTTTCCTCGACACTTCCGCCTGGAACATCCCAGTAGCCCGGATAGACATTAGGAAGTCCACGCTTTATTTTAGAGCGTTTGATAAGCAAATACTGCCCATCCTTCTCAATCAAGGTATGAGCGATTAACTTTACTGCCATAGCAATTTCCTCCCTTAGATGACAAAAAAGGACTCTCACGAGTCCAAGCTTAAATCATCCACCCTGAGAGAATCGAACTCCCATCTCAAGAACCGGAATCTTACGTGATATCCATTACACTAAGGGTGGCAACTTATTTATTATAACTAATTTTTCACAAAAAAACAAGCCTAAATGGCTCCTTTTATGAAATTTCTAATCTAGGGCAAATCAAAAGAGAGTGGGACAGAAATCGGTGATTCGTTAGAATTCGATTTCGTCGTCCCACCTCCGCACAGTTGAGTAGGGCTGTAAAAGCTGATGAAATCAGCGTAGTAGAGCCCACTCAACCACTGCGTCTTGCTCGACAAGCCAAAGACAATTGAGAGGCTAGGACTTTTGTCCCAGCCTCTTTATATATTTTATTTCTTCTCGATATGATCTGCTAGCTCTTCTTGGGCTTTTTTGTTAGATTCTAAGGTTTTTTCTTGCCATTTCTTCTTAGCTTCTTCATATTCTTTGGTCGTTACAATTTCACTTCTGAGTTTTGTATATTTAAAGTTGAAGCCAGATCCCTTAATTCCAACGAGTGAATAGGCACGACTGAAAGGTTTGGACTTACTTACAGAAGGACTACCGCCTCCTGAAATGGTCGGCATGATAATTCCACTATCCAGCAACCAAGCTTGTGCATCCGCATATTTTTCATAGCGAACTTTCACATCTGTTGTTTCAGCATTTGCTTCTTCCAACATCTTAGTATAAGTGTCCAAGCCCAGCTCTTTCATCTTGTCCATGTCTTGGCCTGGCTCAAAACCAAAGTTTTGCAAGCTAGCACCATTATTTACATTTAGAGTATCTAAGTAGGTAGATGGATCTTGATAGTCAGCTGACCAGCCTCCTGTATAGAAGTCATAGTCTTTTTGAGCTGCAGTATTTGCAAAGTAGGTGATGTTGTTCAAATCATCCACACTAATCTTCTGCAGGTCAATCACTACATTTTCTGCACCCAAGGTTGATTCAATTGATTGTTTTACTGAACTTGCCCATTGGATACTCACCTTGTCAGCCTGGTCTACAGGAAGGTCTAAATGAATTGGGAATTGAACTCCCTTAGACTCTAAAGCTTCCTTAGCTTTAGCAAATCTTGCTTTGGCTTTTTCTGGATTATAATAAGCATCTTGAGCATCTGTCAGGTCGATATTCGCCCATTCTGTGCCATAATTTACTAATTTAGAGGCAACAACTTGGCCAAATGTTTGATCGCCAATTTGAACAAATGTTGGAGGGACAAGCGTATTCCTCAACAGCTTGGTAGCTCCATCTTTACCATTACTTTGCGCACCATAAGAAGTCCGGTCAAGGGCAAAATTGACGGCCTGACGGAAGTCTTTATTTAAAACCGCTTCTTTTGTTGCATTCTTTTGATCATCACTTGTTTTGGAAGTGTGATTGTACGATTGACGGTTGAAGTTAAAATTAAAGTAATATGAGGTCGCATCCTGTGGGCTATAAAGGATATTGTCCGCATATTTCTTTTTAACTGCTGCGTATCCTGAAGTATTCGGATAGAGACGAGCACCGCTATAAGCACCATCGCTGAAGTTGCGAATTAAAGATTCTTGGTCTGACCCATCATAGTAGGTTAATTTGACATCTTCTAGACTGACCTTGTCCTTATCGTAATAATTTGGATTTTTAACAAATTCCATAGAAGACTTAGACGTCAAAGACTTCAAAAGAAAAGGACCATTGTAAAGGATGCTGGAAGGATCAACAGAACCAAAATCTTTTCCTTTAGACTTCAAAAATTCTTCATTGACAGGGAACAAGATATTATTGGTTGTTTTTGAGTTCCAATAAGGTTCTGAGCGAGTCAGCGTGTATTGGACTGTGTAATCATCTACTGCCTTCACTCCAACTTTTGAGAAGTCTTTTTCATCGCCTTTGACATAGGCATCCAAGCCACTAATCGAGTCTTGAATCAGGTAAAGGGCCTCAGACTTATTATCAGCCGCATACTTAAGACCTGTCACAAAGTCCTGAGCTTTAACGTTTGCAATTTCTTCACCTTCAACATTGAACCACTTAGCGTCCTTACGGAGCTTATATGTATAGGTCAGGCCATCTTGAGAAACTGTCCATGATTCTGCAAGAGAGGGAACTAAATTTCCATATTCGTCATTTTCTAAAAGACCATCAACAAGGTTTGTAATAACGTCTGACGTGGTAGCACGGTTAGCTGTCAGGTAGTTCAAGCTATCAGGATCGCTGGCATAAACATAAGAATACATTGATGTACTAGATGAGGATTTGCCACAAGCTGACAAGAACACGCCTGCACTAAGTACCACTCCAGTAGCTAAAAGCATTTTTGATACTTTCATAAATACACCTCCAAAAATCGAGAGAAGCCTAAGAATAAGAGAAGTAAAAATAAAGCTGTTCCTTTATTTGATCCAATATTAATCTTAGTCCAATTTCTATGTTACATTTTATAACATAAACTATTATACCAAAATTATAATGAAAAGTAAATAGAAGAATCAGAGAGTGATTATGGAAAATTTCTGAAAACAGCCTCCAACCAATCCAATTGACAAATATACAGATTAAGCATATAATAAACTCAATGTAAGCAAACGAGGAAATCACAGTGAATTATAATTATATTACCCGCCTCAAGCGCTCTGAAGGTCAGTTAAGAGGCATTCAAAGAATGATTGAAGAGGACAGGGAATGTTCAGATATTCTCACACAGTTATTAGCCGTCCGCTCCAGCGTTGACCGTGTTATTGAGATGGTTATCACTGAGAATTTAACGGATTGCCTAGAAAATCCAGCTGATGATCCGAAAAAACAAAGGGAAAGAATAGAGAAAGCTATTCATTTTCTGGTAAATCGAAAATAAGAAGGACAGGAAAAAAGGATTCAAGCAACGACTTGAATCCTTTTATCTTTTATTCAGTCTCTCCAGACCAAGCGTTCATGCCACCTGATACGTTGGTCACATCGAAGCCCTGCATGGCAAGAAATTGGCAAGCAGTCGCTGAACGCGCTCCTCCTTGGCAAATGACATAGTATTTGTAGTCAGGATTCAGCTTTTTATAGCCAGTTTCCAACTCACTGAGTGGAAGATTTCCAGCATTTGGGATATGACCCGCTTGAAATTCATGTCTTTCGCGCACATCTACGATGGCCATTTTTTCAGATTGATACTGCTTTTCTAGGTCAGCTGCTGATATAGTTTTCATTTTTCTACTCCTTCTGGTTTTACCATTTTGTACAAAGCATAAGCTCCGTCTAGATTTTTCACTGCAAATCCTGCTTGTTTTAAGATTCGCTCGGCAATATAGCTGCGCAGACCACTGTGACAGCTCACGATATATTCTGCTTCCTTATCTAGCTCATCCAAGCGTTCTCTGAGTTCATTCAGCGGAATATGGACTGTCTTATCTGTCTTCAGGCGTCCTTGCTTAAACTCATTAAGTGTTCGGACATCTAAAAAGACTTTCCCGCTAGCCAACTCGTCTTCCAGCTGGTGCCATTGGATATTTTCACTCAAGCCTTCTGCTAGATTCATGGCTGCATAGCCCAGCATATTGACTGGATCCTTGGCTGAGCCAAAAGGTGGTGCATAGGTAAACTCCAGCTCTGGCAAATCAAAGATCGTCAGATTTCCTTTAATAGCCGTCGCCAGAATATCAATCCGCTTATCAACGCCTTTTTTCCCTACACCTTGAGCACCATAGATTTTGCCAGTTTTTGGCTCAAAGAGCAATTTCAAGGTCAAGTCAGTCGCACCTGGATAGTAGCCCGCATGATCCTTACCGCTGACATGAATCACTTGGCAAGGCAAATGATTTTGCTGAAGGAAACGCTCGTTCAGACCTGTTAAAGCGGCTGTCATGTCAAAGACACGCACAATAGCCGTGCCAATGCTTCCCTTATTCTTCCGCTCCAAGCCAGCAATTACATCTGCCACCTGACGTCCTTGTCGATTAGCAGGCGAAGCTAGAGCAATCAAAGCATCGTCGCCAGTAATTTCCTGCTTGACAAGGATGGCGTCTCCGACTGCAAAAATATCTTTCTGACTCGTCTCATAATGCTCATCAACTAAGATTCCCCCACGAAGACCTGTCTCAATACCTGCTGCCTTGGCCAAGCTGTTTTCAGGCTGGATCCCGACAGAGAGAATAGTCACATCTGAAGCCAATTTTTGACCATCTTCCAAGACGATCACTTTGCCCTTTTCTTCGAAGCGAGTAGCCGACTGGGAAGTGATGATTTTCACTCCCTTATCGACTAATTCAGCTTGGACAAAAGCTGCCATCTCCTCATCCAGTGGAGGCAAGACATGCGGTGCCTTTTCTACGATTGTCACATTCAGGCCACGCTTACGCAGATTTTCAGCCGTTTCTAGGCCGATAAATCCAGCACCGATGACCACAGCCTCTTGTGGCTCTTCATCCAAGGCTAACATGATCTGATCCAAGTCTGGAACATTGCGCAAAGTGAAGACATTAGTTGCTTCTGAAAGTCCTTCAATCTCAGGAATAAAAGGCTTCGCCCCAGGTGAAAGAATCAGCTTGTCATACTGCTCTGTGAACTCTGAACCATCATGAGCCACCGTCACCGTGTGCTCTTCAGGCGAAATTTTCACCACCTCATGAAAAGGTCGCACATCCAAGTTAAAGCGTGCCTTGAGACTTTCAGGTGTTTGAACCAAGAGAGCTTCTCGCTCAGCAATTTCACCAGAAATATAATAAGGCAGGCCGCAGTTCGCAAAAGATACAAAAGGACCTTTTTCAAAAATTACAATTTCAGCATCTTCCATCAGCCGTCTTAAGCGTGTTGCCGCAGACATACCACCCGCAACTCCACCAATGATAATAATTTTCATTGTTTAACCCCTTCTACTTAAATGGTTTTCCCTGTCCAAGCGCTCATACCACCTCGGACATTGACAACATCATAGCCCTTTTTCTTCAGCTTTTTCGCTGCCATCTTGCTCCGCATGCCTGAATGGCAGATGACGTAAATCGTCTCCTTTTTAGCTGGAGAAAATTGACCAATTTGGCTCAAAGGAACATTCTGGGCCTCTTTGATATGTCCTCTACGAAATTCAAATGGCGTCCGTACATCAATTAGTTGGATATTGGACTTCAATCGCTTCTCCAACTCATCCGTCGAAATACTATCTATCTTTGTAAAAAAATGAAACATATTTTTCTCCTTTATACCCCTATAGGGTATATTAAAACACTAAGAAGAGAAAATGTCAAGGAAACGATTTCAATTTTTACCAAAAATAAAAATCCCGATCTTGAGACAGGGATTTTTATCAATAATGAATTATTTCGCAATTGGGTAAACTGATACTTGTTTCTTATCGCGACCTTTACGTTCAAAGCGTACTACGCCTTCAACTTTTGCGAACAATGTATCGTCTCCACCACGGCCAACGTTAACACCTGGGTAGATGTGTGTACCGCGTTGACGGTAAAGGATTGATCCTCCAGTTACAGTTTGTCCGTCAGCTGCTTTAGCTCCAAGACGTTTTGCTTGTGAATCACGTCCGTTTGACGTTGAACCTCCACCTTTTTTGTGGGCGAAAAGTTGCAAGCTTGCAAGATTCATTTTTAACATAGTGTTTTTCCTCCGTGTTAGTTTTCTGTGATAACTCTAGTTTGGACGAACTCAGAAGAGTTCTCCGATAAGTTTGCCATTCCCAAGAAAAATGATTCAAAGAAAAGCTGAGTCATTTCTCTCTGATGCGGCGGAATATCCATAGGGATCTCTACTCGTAAATATCCGCCTTCTTCTTCGTTTAATTCTAAGATTGGTTCGTAGCCTGCAAATTTTTCAATTGAATTGATAAAATTTATGGCAAGCGTAGAAACCGATGCACACACGACATCAAAGCCGTATTCGCCACTTTCGGCGTGTCCAGTAATTTCCGCACTCCTCAGCTCGCCATCTTCGGCTTTCTCAAAGACTGCCTGTATCATGTGTTCTCCTATAAATTAAGCGTTGATTGCGTTGATGACAACTTTAGTATATGGTTGACGGTGACCTTGTTTACGGTGGCTACCTTTTTTAGGTTTGTACTTGTAAGTAACAACTTTCTTTTGTTTTCCTTGTTTTTCAACAGTTCCAACTACAGTAGCTCCAGCAACAAGTGGAGTTCCGACAACAGTTTTATCACCACCAACAAGAACAACCTCGTTAAAAGTCACTTCTTGACCAGCTTCAACATCCAATTTTTCAACGTAGATAGCTTGACCAACTTCAACTTTAACCTGTTTTCCGCCAGTTTTAACGATTGCGTATGTGCTCATTATGCACCTCCTATGATTTTTTTGGGATTTCCCCGTATTTTTGTGAAGACTCGCCTAGCATCGTGGGACGAACCACTTAATACTCACTAAATATGAGCTACGATGTTCGAGCGGTTGCACAGGCTGTGCATAGTCAACATTCTTAGTATAGCACTTCTACTAACCTTTGGCAAGTGATTTTATTTGATGAAAACGGATTTTCAACTAAATATTATCATTCTTTACTTTCATTTATTTCAAATATACAATCTGCCCTTCTTGATTGACATGAACCTCAATAGCTATCGGAGGCTTCAAGTGTTTTTTAGCTGATCTGGCAAGACTTTTATTACTATCTGAAACATTAACCTCTCGCTCTTTCCCATCAACCGTAATAGTGAAGGTAATACGAGAATAGGTAGACTTGCTTCCTCCGGTCTCGGCATCAACACCAGTCACTAAAGCCGTTTTTAGCTCGGTTGTCTGATTAGTAAAGTAATGATAGCGCCAGATACCATTGGTCATTCGATAGCCTTCATAAGCAGGAAAGATAATAAATATAGGAAGAGAGCCAATTATTGTAACAAAAATAGCTCTGCCCTTACTTTTATGGCTTTGGCGTATGGTTTTCCATTTATTTCTCATGGCCTTCTTGACAGAGCCGGCTTCCTTAATGCTTAAATGAAATCCCCAAAATAAGAGAGCATACAAGCTTAGGAAAATCTGAAAATGAACTAAGAGACCAAGTAAATAAGTCCAACTGGGCATTCCAAACAGCAAAGCATTATCTTGTCCATCTTTCCAAGACAATGCTCCCATGAGTCCACTCAAAAAGGAATCCCATTCGTTCATAAATATCCCCTTTTATCTTCATCATCAATAGATAGTTTTCCAGATTCTTTCAGTAAAAAGCTACTTTTAAACTCCTATAACAAGTCCTCAATCATCTCGTCAACTTCATCAGTCTCTGCTTGCGGTGTGATTTCTGTAATCATGATGCCTGCGACGGCGCGTTCTACCAAACCTTCAACATCTAGGCGAGCTTCGTACTGCTCGGCATTCTTGATTTTCGGATTGGTTTTAGGTCGGTCAGGTGCAAAAATAGTACAGCAGTCTTCAAATGGCTGGATAGAGATTTGAAAAGTATCGATTTTTTCTGCAATATCAATGATTTCAAGCTTGTCCATGGTCACGACAGGACGGATAACTGGTGTATTGGTCACAGCATTGATAGCCTGCATACTCTCAATTGTTTGACTTGCCACCTGACCTAGACTTTCTCCGTTGATAATGACTTGACCACCCCGCTCCTCTCGAATCCGGTCTGTAATGCGCATCATAAAGCGACGAGTCAGTGTCATCAGGTAGGCTTCTGGAGCCTTGGCCTTGATTTCCTCCTGAATTTCTGTAAAAGGAACTTCGATAAACTGGATGTTGCCACCAAATTTGGTCAATTTTCGCGTCAGATCTTGAGCTTTTTTCAACGCACCTGGGCTAGTGTAGGGAGGACTGGCAAAGTGAACCGCCTCGATATCCACCCCGCGCTTGAGAGCCAGATAGCCCGCCACTGGTGAGTCAATCCCACCAGACAGCATAAGCATACCCTTGCCTGAAGTGCCGACTGGCAAGCCTCCAGCACCGCGTATCGTCTCATAAGAGATATAGGCTGCTTCTTCGCGAATCTCGACACGAAGCTCAATATCAGGCGCTTTCATCTTGACCTGAACATTGGGAATGGCCTTAAAAACAGCATCTCCCAGCGTCTGATTAAGCTCACGGCTATCCAATTCAAAGTTGTGATCACTGCGTTTGCTGGAAATCTTAAAGGTCATACCTTCTTGATAAACTTCCTTCATGATGGTTTGGACAGCTTCGATTAGGGCTGGTACAGACTTTTCGATTTTGTAAGATGGTGAAAAATTCTGAATCCCAAAAATCTTCTTGAGTGACTCGGCGACTGGCTGATAGTCTGTTCCGTGCAGATAGACATGAGTCCGATCACGGTCGGCCTTGACATGGACCTGCGGATAGACTGACAAAACAGCCTGAATATTGCGTTTAAGTTTGTTGATAAAGCGCATGCGGTTCTTGCCCTTGGTAGAAAGCTCGCCGTAGCGCACCATAATTTCTGAATATTGCATTGTTTACCTTACTTTTCTGGTTTTTTCGTAAATAATTTTAAAGGTTGTCAAAAATTGCTCCATCTGACTCATATCATTATCAAGATCCAAACTGATACGGACAGCAGTTTGAGCGAGAGACTTTTCGACTCCCATAGCAATCAGCGTACCTGCTGGCTTTCCAGCCTTGGAAGAGCAAGCGCTGGTAGTCGATATGTAAATCTCATAGTCTTCAAAAGCATGGACGACGACTTCACCCCGCACTCCCTTGATACCAAAGGTCAGGATATGAGGCGCAAAATCTTCCATGTCTGAGAAAATCACCACATCTGGATACTTCTGCAGTTCTTCAAAGATAATCTTCTTCAACTGAAACGTTCGCTGAGCAAACGTTTCTTGTTTTTCCATGGACAGACGAAGAGCCTTGGCTGTGGCTGCAATGCCTGCTAGATTTTCCGTTGTGGAGCGCTTATCCGACTCCTGACCACCACCAGTCAAAAGCGGACTGATTTTCTTGCCAGACTTGATATAGACAAATCCTACGCCCCGAAGGCCGTGAAATTTATGACTGGAGAATGTTGCAAAATCCACGCGATCCGTCAGATAAGCAGCTGTCGGAATCTTCGTAACAGCCTGCACAGCGTCCACGTGAAAGGAAATAGTCGGCTTATCTGCTAGCAGTTCGGATATTTTCTGAATGGGCTGAATACTGCCGATTTCATTATTGACTGCCATGACCGAAACCAGAGTGGTGTCAGGTCGAATCAGCTCCGCTAGATTGTCTACATCAACAAAGCCTGCCTTATCAACTGGAGCAAAATCGACTTCAAATCCCCGACTCTGCAACCAGAGGGCTGATTCTTTAACCGCTGGATGTTCAATGTTAGATACGATGATGTGTTTGCCAAAAGGAATTTTTTCAAAAGCAACTCCCTTAAGTACCCAGTTGTCCCCTTCTGTCCCTCCAGACGTAAAAAAAATCTCCGACGAAGACTTACCTAAAAGCTCTGCTATTTGACGGCGAGAGGCCTCTAAGAGACGGGTAGCCTGGCTGCCCAAACTATGCAGGCTAGAAGGATTACCCCAGATTTTAGAAGCCACTTCTGTATAGGTAGCCAGCGCCTCTGGATAGGGCTTGGTTGTCGCTGAATTATCTAAATAAATCATCTTTTTCCTCTGTTTTTATCAGTAAAAATCAATACTCCTATTGTAACACGAAACGAGCCTAGGGACAAGAAAAGGGCTGGTTCCTATCTGATAAATTTAGGAACCAGCCCTGAAGACGATTACTTCGCCTCGCCAATCATATCTAATTTTTTTAAATAATCCTCAATCAGGAAAGCTGTCTCTTCAATTGATTTATCTGTAATATTGATGACCTCCGTCTGATATTTTCTAAAGACTTCTTTGGAATAGTCTAATTCCTGATAAATCTTTTCCAAATCTGTGTAACTGGTCGAGTGGGACAAGCCCAACGAATTAAGACGGTTGCTACGAATTTTGACTAATTTTTCTGGCTCACAGACCAGACCGATCATCCTACGCTTGTCCACCTTGTCTAAAACTTGAGGAAGCGGAACTTCTGGTATCAAAGGCAAATTGGAAACTTTGTAGCCCTTATTGGCCAAAAAAATGCTGAGAGGAGTTTTTGAAGTCCGTGAAACTCCCAGTAGAACTAGATCCGACTCCAAAAATCCTTGCGGAGATTTTCCATCATCATTCTTTACTGCAAACTCAATCGCTGATATTTTATTAAAATATTCCGTATCCAAACGGTGCAAGGTTCCTGGTATCTCAATCGGTCTAATCCCAGTCTTTTCCCCTATGATTTCAAAGAAAGGGTGCATGAGATCAATGTAGGCCAGCTTGTGGTTTTGGCTAAATTCTCTAGCTAGTCTAGCTAATTCTCCATTTACCAAAGTACTGATGACCAAGGCATCATCTTTTAAAGCATCTTGCAAAATTTCCAGCAATTCTTGCTCTTTGTCTATAAAAGGAAAACGGTAGCTATTATTAAATGTCAAATCTGGATACTGCGCACTTACAGCTGACAAGAGTCGCTGCGAGGTTCCTCCTAAAGAATCCGAAATGCTATATACAATAATTTCTTTCTTCATTGTCACTACTCCTGTCTCTTTACTTCCGCTTGGCGCGCTTCCTGAATGATATAGTCCAGCAGGGCTGTCTTAGTCACCGTCCCTAAAATCTTGCGCTCATTATCTTTTTCTACCACAGGCAGTGAATCAATGGCAAAATCCTGTAAAAGAGCAGCCACCTCTAATATATTCATATCCTTATGGCAGGTTCTAAGATGAGGCATCCGAGTCATACAAACTGCAATAGGCGTTGTTCCGATACTACTGGATAAAGCCGCTCGTAGCAAATCCTTGCGCGAGACAATTCCTAAGAGTAGCTTCTTTTCATCAATGACATAAAGAACATCCGCGTCATACATAAAGAGCCTTATCACCGCATCCTGGATGGAAGTATCTTGAGGCACCAAAACTGGAGAAACCATGATATCTTCCGCTTTCTTGCGAAAAGTGTCAAAGAAAAATAAGGTTTCCAAATCATTCCCTGAATAAGTATAGCCAACCTTGGGCGTCGCTTTTAAAATGCCAACCAGCGTCAAAAAGGACAGGTCTGAGCGTAAAGTTGCTCTAGAAATCTCCATCAATTCAGAAATCTTTTCCCCGCTGACGGGCTGCTCTTTCTTGACAATGTCAACAATCTGCTTTTGACGTGCTGATAATTCCAATACAATATGTCTCCTTTTTAGAGATAGAATACTTTATTTTTCATATTTTTCTGTCATATTATATCATATTTTTATCTTATATCAATGAAATATAACGTTTTTTCCATTGACAAATATATGTGATGTATATTAGAATATAAAACAGATATATATGACACATTTTTGTCTATTTGGAGGTAAGATATGACGAAATGGATTTATTCCTTTGAGGAAGGACGAGCCGAGCAAAATGCTCTTCTGGGTGGTAAAGGGGCCAATCTGGCTGAAATGACCAATTTAGGACTGCCAGTTCCACCAGGATTTACCATTACGACGCAAGCCTGTATTCATTTTTTAAACAGCCCCTATTTTTTTGAAGAAAAATTAAGAGAGAATGTTTTGCAGGCTATTTCCGAACTAGAGCAAAAAACTGGCCAATACTTCTCAGGAAACGAAGAGGACCAACTGCTAGTCTCTGTGCGTAGTGGTGCCAAGTTTTCTATGCCTGGCATGATGGATACGATTTTAAACTTGGGACTAAATGACCTGCGAACCCAAACCTTGGCTTCCAAAACCAATATGGCTTTTGCCTATAATTGCTACCGCAGGCTGCTTCAGATGTATGCAGATGTCGTTTTCCAAATTCCCAAAGAGGACTTCGATCAGTTGCTCTCCTATTTTGAGAAGAATGCTGGTAAGACTGCCTACGAGTTTAGCTTAGAAGAGCACCAAGCTCTCATCGATCAATACAAGCAGCTCTATCGTGAGCATTATCAGACTTTTCCTCAAAATCCTAAGGAACAACTCTTCACTGCTATCAAAGCTGTTTTCCGCTCTTGGAATAATCCACGCGCCCAAGTCTATCGCAAGCTCAATCAGATTCCAGAAGATTTGGGAACCGCCGTTAATATTCAAGTCATGGTCTTTGGCAACTTTGATCAAGAAAGTGGAACTGGTGTCGTCTTCACTCGAAATCCAGCAACTGGTCAAAAGGGCCTCTTTGGCGAATTTCTTTTAAATGCCCAAGGAGAGGATGTCGTTGCTGGTATTCGTACGCCCGAGCCCATTCAAAATCTGCAAGAAAAGATGCCAGAAGCCTATGCTGCTTTTCAAGAATATGCCCACATCCTTGAAGATCACTATAAAGATATGCAGGATATCGAATTTACAATCGAAAAAGGCAAGCTCTATATCCTGCAAACTCGTAATGGTAAGCGAACAGTCAAGGCTGCTTTGAAAATCGCTCTGCAATTAGTAGAAGAAGGCAAGATAGACAAGTGCGAGGCCATTCGCCGGATTAGCCCGGCTCATATCAATCAGCTGATTCACCCAGTTTTTGATGAAAATGAGCTCCAGCAAGCGACAATTTTAGCGCAGGGATTGCCAGCCAGTCCCGGTGCTGCAACAGGAAAAATTGTCTTTACTGCCAAGCGAGCTAAAGAACTACATGAAGCTGGCGAAAAAGTTGTGCTAGTCCGACAAGAAACCTCTCCCGAAGATATAGAAGGAATGATTGTCAGCCAAGCAATCGTCACTAGCCAAGGTGGAATGACCTCACACGCGGCAGTTGTCGCCCGAGGAATGGGAACCTGCTGTGTAGCAGGATGTGGAGATCTACTTATCCAAGAGGACAGCAAGACCATCCAGTGCGGAGATATCTTGCTCAATGAAGGAGATATTCTATCGGTAGATGGTCGGACTGGTTTTCTCTATCTAGGGCAAATCCCGACAGTCTCTGTAGAAAATGATCAGGATTTGCAGCTCTTGCTGACTTGGGCTGATGAAGTAGCTAAACTTACAGTCCGCGCCAATGCTGAAACGATTCAAGATTTGCAAACCGCTATTAGCTTTGGAGCTCAAGGAATTGGACTAGCAAGAACAGAGCATATGTTTTTCGGTGAGGAAAGAATCCTGCAAATGAGGAAATTAATTCTGGCCGAGAATGAGATAGAAAGACGAGAGGCACTTGCCCATCTCCTAGATTACCAAGCCGAAGACTTCTATCAAATGTTCCAGACTGTTGGCCAAAAACCCATGATTGTCCGTCTATTGGATCCTCCAATGCACGAATTTCTCCCTAAAGACCAACTTGAAATTGCCCTACTGGCTGAAAAGCTCAATAAAAAAGCCAGTCAACTAGAAAGAAAAATCACGCAATTGCAAGAAACAAATCCTATGCTAGGCCATCGCGGCTGTCGCTTGGGAATCACCTTGCCAGATATCTATAAGATGCAAATAGAAGCTATCTTTAGCAGCGCCATTCGACTACAGCAAGAAGGACATCCAGTCCGTCCTGAAATTATGATTCCATTAATTGCTACAAAATCAGAGCTTGTCTATCTCAAAGAGCTGCTCATCAAGCATATCGAATGGATTTTCAAAAAGTATCAATGCCCTCCATTCCCATATGACATCGGTACCATGATCGAACTGCCGAGAGCCTGCTTCATTGCTGATCAGCTGGCTCAGGAAGCGGACTTCTTCAGCTTTGGAACCAATGACTTGACCCAGATGACCTTTGGCTTTTCAAGGGATGATATCGGAAAATTCCTCAACGACTATAAAGAGAAAAAGTTGCTCACCCAGGATCCTTTCCAAAGCCTTGATCAAGAAGGTGTCGGCCAATTGATGAAATTGGCCATTGAAAAAGCTCGCCAAGTAGATCCAACCTTATCCATCGGAGTTTGTGGCGAAGTTGGTGGTGATCCAGCTTCCATTCCTTTCTTACAAGAAATCGGAGTCACTTACGTCTCTTGCTCCCCTTATCGCGTCCCAGCAGCTCGGCTAGCTGTGGCCCAAGCTGCCCTTAACTCTGAAACGACACCAAAAAAGCTCTAACATTTTGATAAAACTAACAGCTCTAAGAGGCTTATCTCTCCGCCTTTTAGAGCTGTTGTTATTTATCTTTTGTGTACGTTTTCATTTTAAATTTTCAAATTTTTGGAAGACTTTTCTAAATAAAAGACGTATAATAAATTAAGAACGAAAAGGAGCGACTTTTACATGGAAAAATATTCTCGCAGAGAAAAAAATAACAGCAATTCAAATCGAAAACCAACCAGTCAGCATATTAAAACTGGCTTTTCTGCCCTACAAAAGACTATTGCTACAATTGCCAGTCTTCTTTCAATCGTCATTGCTTGCTTTACCATCATGAACCTTATGAACAACAATGACTCAAAATCAAAAACTGATACAGGCAACTCGACAACGACTACTACCATTATCAAAGAGGTAGAAAAAGAGTCTACATCTATTAGCTCGACTCCAACAGAAACTTCAGCTGCTACTGAGACCGAAACATCATCAAGCTCCTCAAGCGCAGAAGCGAATACGAGCCATACAACTCCTTCCACTGACAGCAGTTCGACAAGCCAAGACCAGCATACAACAACAGAGTCCAGCACTCAAGCATCCAACTAAAAACTATATTCAATCTATCCAAGAAGAGGCTGGGACAAAAGTCCTAGCCTCTCAATTGTCTTTGGATTATCGAGCAAGACGCAGTGGTTGAGTGGGCTCTATTACGCTGAATTCATCAGCTTTTACAGCCCTACTCAACTGTGCGGAGGTGGGACGACGAAATCGAATTCTAACGAATTACCGATTTCTGTCCCACTCTCTTTTCTATTTCTCTCTTTCTCTTGCTCTTTGAAATGAATAATAATTGTCCTAAAGTTTTTGTGTCAAGAAAAATGCTGCAAGGTCAAGAAGCCCCACAGCATTTTCAAAATTATAGTTCCAAAATTTGATAATCATAGCCCAGATGAGCCAGGAACTTAAAAAGATCTTGGGTGGCGACAAAAATCGTCTTTTCATTGGTATTGGGATGGAAAGTCATGATATCCTCTGATACAATGTCCTTATCAAAATAAACTTGAATATCTTTTTCTTCATTATTTAACAAACCAAAAGGCGATACTGTTCCTGGTGGTAGCTGCATTTTTTCATAGAGGGATTCCGCTGAAGCCATGCGAATACGGTTGGCTGAAACCAGCTCTTTAAATAGGTCCATATCCAGACTTTTCTTGTCATCCATAATCAGAAGATAATATTGAGTTTTCTTCTTATTGGTCAAAAACATAGACTTAGTCCGGACTCCTTCGATTCCTTCGATATAGGAGTCAGCCTGCTCTGTCGTAAATGCAGGTGGGTGCTCCACCACATCAAAGGGGATCCCCAACTCTTGCAACTTATTAGCTACATGTTGATAAGCATCCATAGTTTTCCTCCTTTAATGATGAATAATCTTTTGTACCAATGCTCGCAATTCTGGCACAACCTGCTCTGCAAACCAAGGATTTTTCACCATCCAGATTTGATTGCGGGGCGATGGGTGTACCAAGGGAAAGAATTCTGGTAGGTAGTCTTGATAATGCTGAACCGTCTCGGTCAGTTTGACATTTCCTTTTTGATGCAGATAATATTTCTGTGCATACTGGCCAATCAAGATAGTCAACTCAATATCTGGTAGGAGCTCTAAAATCGGCTGATGCCATTTCTCAGCAAAGCCCTTACGAGGTGGTAAGTCCCCAGACTTACCATGCCCAGGGAAATAAAAATCCATGGGGAGAACTGCAAAATATCCAGACTGATAGAAAGTTTCCTCATCAACACCCAACCATTCTCTCAGCCGGTCACCACTCTTGTCCTTCCAGTAAAGCCCCGCCTGCTGGGTTTTCAGCCCTGGTGCCTGGCCAACAATATTAATCCGAGCATTCTTAGGCGCTGCAAAGAGTGGTTTGATCCCCTGCTCTGTGAAATCTTTATTCTGTGGGTCAGATATAATGGCCTTGGTAATATCCTCTATTGTCTGCATCATATTTCCTTCCTTGAAAAGAAACTCACCTGGCATAGCCAAATGAGTTCTTATCTTATTTGATCAATTCGTAAATAGCTTCCGCATAGATAGCAGCTGCACGGAATAAATCTTCAACATCGATAAATTCATTGGCTTGGTGCATAGTGTCGATATAGTCTGGGAACATCGCGCCGTAAGCGACACCACGTTTCAAGAGGCGTCCAAAGGTACCACCACCGATCACTTGCTCATGACCTTTTAGTCCAGTTTGTTTTTCATAAACAGCCAGCAAGGTCTGCACCAACGGATCTTCCATCGGTACATAGTGAGGAGTATGTCCGTGCTCAGACAAGGTCACTTTGGTAACTGGCAACTGCTCTAAAACATTCTGAATGGCTTCTGGACTAGTTCCCTTAGGATAACGAATATTGAGGGCAATTGTGTTGTCAGCCTTGTTTTCGTCAAAGCGGAAAACGCCCGCATTCATTGACAGAGCCCCCATCTTCCCATCCACATAAGCAATCTTTAAGTTCTTACCCTCATGGTCATTTAGGAGAATATTTCCAGCCACATCTAGGTAATCCTTAGCTGGTCCAGCAAAGTCAAACTGCGTTAGGAATTTGGCCAAATAGGTTGCGCCATTGACACCAGACTGAGGAGAAGCACCGTGCGCAGACTTACCGATAATGGTTACAGTGACTTGGTCACCAGCTAGTTCTTCATAAGTAAAATCTAGCCCATTTTCCTTAGCAAACTGCTCTAATTTATCAACTAGATTTGGCAAGTGACCTGACAAGACAGCTGTTCCAGACTCAGGCACCATGTTCTCCCGCAAGCCACCAGTAAAGCTATGCAGGCGTGCTGCGCCAGCATTTTCACCATCAAAATGCAGGTACTCTGTGATATTTCCTTTTTCACCATTGATAATCGGGAACTCAGCATCTGGCGAGAAGCCGAAATCAGGCTCAGGCAGGCCTACATGAGCAAAGTAATACTCCATGTCTTTCCAACCAGACTCTTCATCTGTCCCCACCACAAAGCGCACGCGCTTAGAAACCGGCAAGCCTAAGTCTTTGATGATTTTCAAGCCGTAGTAACATGCCATAGTTGGTCCCTTGTCATCACTAGAACCACGGGCATAGAGACGGCCATCCTTAATCGTCGGCGTATAAGGATCTGTGTCCCAACCGCTTCCAGCAGGTACCACATCCATATGGGCAAATATTCCCAGTTCTTCTTCTCCTTGACCAAAAGTAAAGTGACCAGCATAATTGTCCACATTTTGAGTTGGGTAACCATCACGTTCAGCAATTTCCAAGAACTTATGCAAGGCCTTTACAGGACCCGGTCCAAAAGGATGCTCCTTGTCTGCCTTTGAATCATCCCGCTCTGAATTAATTTCTAAAAGGCTGAACAAGTCCGCCAACAGAGCTTCTCTACGTTTTTCAACTTCTGCTTTAAAATCAATTGTCATTTTCTCACCTCTATAAAACACTTCGTTTTAAACTATCTGAATTAAATCGCGATTTCTATTTTCTACTTTATTAACGCTTTTCGATAATCTCGTCAACTGGTAATCGATAGCTAGGTTCTAGCTTGTCATCTGTATAACCAACAGTAATCAAAAGTTCCGGACGGAAGCGCTCATCAATCTCCAAAACTTCGTTGACTTTTGATTTATCAAATCCTAGGATGATATTTGAGCCAATACCTTGGTCAGTCAAAGCTAAAACAAGGTTCATAGCTACCAAGCCAGCGTTAAGGGCCAAGTAATCACTCTTTTGCTGATCATTATAGCGAGCAAACTCAGCTGGCAAATTCTGCATGTAAAATTGAAGCTGTTCATCAGAAAAATTTCTTACTCCAGCGACACGCGCGATTTTTCGTGCCCGCTTAGCCAAATCCGTATCTGTAAAGAGGGCAATTGTCACTGGGGCTTCCTTGATTTGATCTTGGTTAGAGCCAAAAGCAATGCCCACTAGGGCTTCATTTCGCTCACGCACCACCACGAACTTCCAAGGCTGACTATTGTGAGCGCTCGGTGCCAAGGTCGCAATCTCAATAGCTGTACGGACATCTCTAGGATCTACCGGTTTATCATTGAAATGCTTAGTCGCATGACGCTTTTTATTTAATTCAAGAAATTTCATAATTGATTTCCTTTTCTAATTTCTGTTACTCTTATTTTACCACAAATTGAAAGAGTTTGCAGAGATTTTTCATGGAAAGGAACCTGACTAAAAAAGTGTTAGGAATGTTTTCAGTAGCTATTCTCTATTTTTACAGATTTCTCTAAATGAGAAAACACTCAGGAACTTGTATATTCAAACTTTTCTCTCAAAGTGTCCTTTCTTTGCTTCTCTTTTTTAATTTTAGCACAGAAAAAGCAGGTGATAGCTCACCTACTTTGTTGATATTATTGTCCAGATGTGAGAGGAGCAAGAGCTTTATAAGCCCCTTCAATCGCTTTCTTCATGGTATCACGTCCTGTTTTCAACTGTTGAACGAATAGGGCACGACTTTGTTCTGGAAGTTCTGCATCGTCTGAGCCAACACTTGAAAGCGTGTCATTAAATGCCTTTCTAGAAGCTTCCATAGACTGAATTGCAGGTTCTACTTGTTGATTGTAAGCTTCTTTCCCAGCCTCTGGGACTTTCTTCCCGATTTCAGTAATGTATTTTTGGTAGTTATCAATCAGCTTCCCAAAGAGAGCTTTCATATCGCCAATTGTCTTAGCATTGTCGATTTCTTCGTCAGTCAAGAGAACAATTTCTGACAGTTCTGCATCTGAACTAGCCGTTTTTGATGAAGTTTCAGAGCCACTTGATTGATTCTCTGAAGTAGATTTTTTTTCTACAGAGCTTGAAGCTTTGCCAGAAGATTCTGAAGGTGTTTTTCCTGAGCATGCTGCTAAAGTGATAACTGATAAAAGCGCTACACTAGCTGTAATAATTTTTTTCATTATTGTCTCCTGTAAATAAAGAATACATATATTATAATACAAAATTATTTTATTGTCAAATCATAGCTGAAGCACATTTGTGGCAAGCCAGCCAAATTCCCTTTTCAAGTTCTGCTACCTCTATTCTAGATAATAATTCCAAATACTAGGATGTTGCTAAAAGGGGCTTTACACTTTGCTTTCTTATGTCTAACATGATACTGCTCCAGTCTATTATCATCCAACAACTTCATTAGTATGACTAGATGATTTAGCTACTCTAGCCTTCTTTTTCACCTTTCCTTCTTTCAGGGGATTAATCGTCATTTTCTCCAAAAAATTTTCTCACATCCTCAGTGTAACCGTACTTGTCATTCAAGTAAACCAACAACTCTCGGTTATGGCCTTGGTAGTTATCTTCACGTCGCAATTCTTCATACATTTCGATAAAAGGGAGAGCTTTTTCTTTGGCCAATTCTAACTCTGCTTTGTAGTCATAGGCGACTTTTCGGAATTGGATATTTACCAGTTCCCCGTCTTCAACTTCAATCAAGGCATACTGGGCACGGTGATTTTTCAAAGCCTGCCAATCAAAATAGGGCATCCCAATCGAACCTGGATTGATGATTTGTTGCCCTTGACTGCCATAGCGAAGCAACTGCTTGTGGACATGACCGTAAACTGCCACATCAGTCTCCTCATCAAGTAGCTGGTCAAATTTCTCCGTCCCATTATCAACCAGTAAGTCACTCCCATAGTTTTTGTCAGGCAAATTATGAGAGAGCGAAAAACGCAGGCCATCAATTTCTTTCTTCGCAACCATAGGCAGACTCCGCAGCCAAGCGATCTGATCAGGATCCATTCGCTCCATCAAATACTGAGTCATACGCAAGAGCTGGACTTCCTGTGGGTCTTCTAAGCCATATTGTCCATCTAAAGCCTCTAAGACACAATCATCCCAGTTTCCCCGGACAGTCGCTGTGATAGGAAGACCTTTTAACAAGGATAGCAAATCATTTTCCCCCGGACCAGGGAGGAAAATGTCCCCCAAAAGCCAATATTCTGTTGCTCCTTGCTTTTTGGAATCTTCAATCACCGCAGCCAGTGCAGTCGCATTTCCATGAATATCTGATAAAATCGCGATTTTGTGGTTCATATATTTCCTCCTAGAATACCTCCATTATACCACAAAAGACCGTTTTCACGGTCTTAGTTTATATATTAACTATCCAATTCTGCCAAAGGTTCCGCCACTTCTAACAAGGGACGGGATGGCTCTGTTTGATTGAGTTTTGCCTGCACAGCTTCTGCCACTGCTCGTGGTACGCCCACTCCGACGATTTCATCCACACTGGCTTCTTTAATCTTTGTCAGAGATTTGAAGTGTTTCATGAGATTTTGCTTGCGTTTTGGCCCCAAGCCTTCGATGCCATCGAGTTGCGATGAGAAGGAATTCTTAGACCGGAGCTGGCGGTGGAAGGTAATGACAAAGCGGTGGACTTCATCTTGAATGCGCTGGAGAAGGAAAAATTCCTGAGAATTACGGGACAGTTCTACGACTTGCAGAGGATCGCCAAAGAGCAATTCATGGGTTTGGTGCTTGTCATTTTTTTGCAGTCCAGCGATAGGAATATCAAGCCCCAACTGGTTCTGAATAACTTCTTTAGCGATATTGACCTGACCTTGTCCTCCGTCAATGACAATCAGATCTGGTGGCGTCAGCCCGTCACGAATCACCCGACTGTAACGGCGCTTGATAACCTCTCGCATACTAGCGTAGTCGTCCGGCCCTACCACGGTCTTGATCTTGTATTTGCGATAATCTTTCTTACTCGGCTTACCATTTACAAAGACCACCATAGCTGAGACAGGACTGGTCCCCATGATGTTGGAGTTATCGAAAGACTCAATCCGAACGGGTGTCGGAATATTGAGGAGCTTCCCTAGATTTTCTATAGCCCCCTGCGTTTTCTCAACGGATTTCTCCAAAAGGTCAAATTTCTGCTGGAGGCTGACCCGAGCATTCTTAATAGCCATATTAACCAACTGCTTCTTCTCGCCTCGCTGAGGCTTGACTACTTTTGTATCCACAACGGCCCGAACAGCTTCTTCGTCAATATCCGCTGGAATTAAGATTTCATTGGGCTTGAGGTGGGACTTTTCTTGGTAAAACTGGCCAATATAGGTCAGGAAATCTTCGTCGGGATCATTGTAATAGGGAAAAAGATTGACATCACGCTCAATCAACTTGCCTTGGCGCACAAAGAAGACCTGCACGCACATCCAGCCCTTGTCCACATAATAGCCAAAAACATCGCGGTTTTGGAGATCTTTGGCCATGACCCGCTGCTTGGTACGCAAGGTTCCAATAGCCTGAATCAGGTCTCGGTATTCAGCCGCCCGCTCAAACTCCATAGCTGCAGCTGTTTTATTCATCTTATCACGGAGCTCATCGATAATCTTGTCGTCCTGACCTTTGAGAAAGTCCGACACTTCCTGGGCCATGTTCTTGAAATACTGGTTATCCCGCTTGCAAATCGTATGGGCTTCACATTGCCCCAAGTGATAATAAAAACAGACTTTTGCAGGTGGATTGGTACATTTTTTGAACGTAAAAATGCGATCAAGCAGGCGTTTGATTTCATTGGCTGCACCGACATCTGGATAAGGACCAAAATAAAGACCGCCATCCTTTTTGACTTGGCGCGTGATAATCAGACGCGGATAGACTTCGTTGGTAATCTTAATAAAAGGATAGGACTTATCGTCCTTGAGCATGATATTGTACTTGGGCTTATTTTCCTTGATTAGATTGATTTCTAGGAGCAAAGCCTCGATATTAGACTCAGTGACAATAAACTCAAAATCCTCAATCTCGGAAACCAGAGCCTCCGTCTTGGTGTCGTGGCTGCCACGAAAGTAAGAGCGAACCCGATTACGGAGATTCTTGGCTTTGCCGACATAGATAATAGTACCGTTTTTGTCCTTGTGAATGTAACAGCCGGGACTGGTCGGCAACAGTTCCAGCTTGGATTGAATTAGCTTGTTTGTAGACATATTTCTCCAAAACCCTATCTTTTCAATAGAAATTTTTCATTTTCCTAGAACATGCACTTTCCTAACAATTCATGATCATTCCTCATTGCAAATGTTTCTTTCTAGGCTGGTAGATCTTAGACTTACTTTGATTCTTGCGCCCTTTTTTCTAACATTTTCTTTATGAAATAAGGCATTTTGACATTTTCTCTGCCCTTTTTCTCTATCAACTTTTTGACAAATTCAGGCATTTGAAGTTCTTCAGTTTCGCTTAAGATTTGATTACTTTCTTCTGAAGGAGCCAATTCATCAAAGGTTGTTTCTTCTGGGTGCATGTATCGAAGCTCTTCTGTTTCATGCTGACGAATAGTTGCTAATAATGCAGCAATCAAGCGGGAGTCTGTGTTAGGCATTGGTGGGCGATGATAAGCCACACCGAGTTCTTGACACAATTCCTGACACTCCACGTCATTATCAAACAGTACCTCGATATGTTCGCTGATGAAACTAATTGGGACAAAGATATAATGTTGCGGGTGGTTCGTTTGATCTCGGAGATATTCTAAGACATCTGGCTTGATCCACGGCAATCCAATATCGCTTTCGCTCTGCCAAGTATTGGTATACTCAGATGGAGCAAGGCCCAGCCGATGGGCAATCAACTGTGAGTTTTCAATAATCTGATCAATATATGGATCTTCAAAATCAAGCGCTAAAACTGGGACACTGTGAGCTGAGAAGATGACCTTAAAACTTTCATCTTTGACTTGCGTTTGCAAGATTTTCCTGATTTCTTCCTCCCAAAAGCGAAGCAAGTCCTCAGCCTGATACCATTCTTTGATAATATGGAATTTAATTGTCTGGCTCGTAATAAATTTTTCATACCCCATGACAGAGTAAAAAGAATAATGCGGTTCTAAAATCAAGCAGATACATTCCTCAATCCCGTCATCCTCCATCTGCTTAATAACATCTGGAATAAAGGGGCGAGAAAATTTATTAGCAAAATAGACAGCATACTCTCCTTTTAAAGCTTCCTTCACCAGCTCAACCTCTGTCCGCGTGATGCGTTGCAGGGGGCTGCCACCAATACGCTGATAATTATCATGAAGGTGCTGAATCTCCTGGTCAGTAGGTCGCACACCACGACGGATATTCGTGAAAAATTCTGCAATATCCTCAAAAGTATAACCCTCTGGCGATCCAAAGGTCATCATTAGAATAGCTTTTTTAGTCATAAGTTCCTCTTTTTGTATAAAATCCTCTGCTATTATAACATGATATCCCCTGAAAAGCAGATAAAAGGAATGTTTTCTAGCTAAATTAAGAATTATTTGAGTCTCAAAAACTTTTCTTCTTAAATTTGTTTCAATCAAACTAATTCACCAATAAAAAATGAAGTGAGATGTAATACTCACTTCACTGTTATATACTATAAAGTTTTTCTGCGGCGATGTTTCACTGCACCTGCTAGAAGAGCTGCACCGAGAGTCATTCCAAGGAAGGCTAATTGTTCCGCTTCCATTCCTGTATTAGGAAGAACAACTGACTGGCTAGGCGAAGCTTTAGGAGTCGATGGAGTCGATGTAGCATTAGTATTATTATCAGTTTTTGGCTGAGCCTGAGCAGCTACGTTAGCTGTCGGTTCAACCTGCGCATCCTTCTCATCTTGAGAAACTGGATTTGCATTCGAAGTCAGAAGCGTTTGACTACCTGCACCTGCTGCAGCAAAATTAAGTCCACCATTTGCTTGATAAGTAGTTGTAGTGGCAGATACTAGGGCTTGACGCTCTTCTTTTGGAAGAAGGTCTAGCAAATAATTATAATTTGCTAGCAACTCATTATAGGCTGTTTGCAAATCAGCTAATTTTTTATTTTCGGTCTCAGCGAGGGCCTGTTTAGCTTTCAGGTCAGCCTCTGCTCTTGCCAAATCTTGCTTAGCTTTTTCCAATTGCTGCGGAGCTGTTTTCAGATCTACAACTTTCTTCTTAGCTGCCACCACACGATTTTGAGCAGCGACCAATTCAGCTTTAGCTGCTTCCAAGGCTGCATTCTTGTTTTCTTCAGCCGTCTTCAAGGCTGCAAGCTGGTTTTTAGCCTCTTCCAAGGTTGCTTGGGCTTTCTGCAATTTAGCTTGGTATGGAGAGAGGGCAGAAGCGATTCTCGCTGTCGCTGATCTCAAAGCAGCCTTTTTATCTGACAAGTTTTGTTGAGTCAGGGCTAGACCATTCTCAGCAGCTTCAAGGTTCTGCTTAGCTTTGATAACAGCAGCCACACGATTTTTCTGCTCATTAGACAAATCCGTCAGCTGATTATTTAAAAGATTCAGGCTAGACTCTTGACTAACTTTCTGCGCTTGTAACTCTGCCAAACGATTCTTCAACGCTGTCACATTGGCACTTGAAGCAGCCCCACGACTGCCGCCGCTGCGGAGAAGTTTCTCCATCGCTTCAACTGTTAGCAGTGTGCCATTATTGACTCTTTGGTTGAAATTACGAACATTGTGGAATCCAACTTCTGAAGTTCCGTGTGGAGTTCCCCATTGATTTGGATGAGTATCATAGGCAGCAGAAATAGCATTGGCCTTATTATCCATCATTTGGACATAGTGACCAATTTTAGCAAAGACTTCCGCACCCACTTTCATATAAATGGCATTAGCATCCAGTTGTCTTTCATCAGTTGGCAGACCGTATTGAGCAGCAATCTTCTGATACAAGGCTTTTTCACTATGCCAGAAATTAACCGCACCTTGAGGATCAAAGCTAATAGCTACGTTTTCATTGCCAATCAGCTTGCCCATGTGCCAGTTAGCCTTTTCAAAGTACAAGGTCTGAATTTGGCTGGCAACATTGGCATATGGATCCACCAAAAGTTCTGGCAGTCCTGCATTACGACGGTAGGCATTGATAGCCTTAACCAATTCCAAGGCCTGCAAGTTATTTTCCAAGCTAGCTGGGCTAGATGGATCTGAACCAACAGTGACGTTGAATTCATTCTGACCACGTTTGTAAAGGGCTAAAGCATCAGCTGCAGCATTTCTTACAGCTTCGTTATTCGAATTATCTCGAAGATTCTCTAAAAATTGCGAATAGGTCGTATTCCGTAGATCAACTGGCGCCGTACTTGCATTTTTCTGTTCATGCGCCAACTCAGTGTTTGTTGCAGTAATCAATTGCTTGGTCTGCTCTAAGTTAGCCTGAGTTTGATTGATTTTGTTTTGAATTTCTGCTTGATTTTGTGGTGCAACACTTGCTGCCTGTTCCGCTTTTGCTAGTTCATTTTTAGCATGCTCCACAGCTGTCTGAGCTTGATTTTCTTGATTTTTAGCAGTTTCTACAGCTGCAGTTTCCGTATGAACTGGTTCTTTGGCTTTGTTTAACTCAGATTCTGCCACATCCACCAATGATTGTTGGCCAGCAATGGTATTTTCTTGCTCTTTAACTGCTTTACCTGCTTCTTGGACTGCAGTTTCTGCTTCTTTGACAGTTTCTGATTTTGCTGTAACTTCTTCTTCAGCTTTTTTAACACTGTTTTCTGCTTGAGAAATGTTTTCTTCAGTTGCTGCCTTTTCATTTTCAGTAGCTGTATCTATCTTTTCCTGAGCTTCTGAAACTGCTGCTTTTGCTCCTTCAAGGTCTGCTTCAGCTTTCTTAGTTTGTTCTTGTTGTTGATTCACATTTTCTTTGGCAGCATCCGCTTTTTCCTTGGCTTCTGCTACATCCGCTGCCGTAATTGGTTTCTCGGTAACTGCTGTTGCCTTTGGTTTCGTCGCTGTTGACTCAACGAGTTCATCCGCTTTGACCTGATGGCTGAGCACACCAGAAATAATCGTTGTCGCTGCAATGCCAGTCGCTACAACGGATTTACCAATTTTCTTGTCCATAGACATCTCCTTCTAATAGCACATGTATCATTTCATATTTTAGTCCTATGCTATAATACTAACATAAAATGACTGGTTAAACCAGTCAAAACCATATCATTTAAATAGAAATTTTATTACAATTCTATGACAAAAATCGAACACTTCATCCTAATAAAGTGAAAATAGAGCGGATTTAAAGCGTTTTCCAGCTTCTTCCGCTCCTTGTTCCATTTATTTCGAAAAAATCTTTACTGCTTATTTTCTTCTGGTGTCACTTGACTTTCAGCCTCTTTTTCTGAAGGAGCTGCTGCATTCGCTTCTTCTACTTTAGGAGTAGCTGGCAAGCTTGACTCTTCCACTGTTTCTTTAGGAGACTCGCTAGTTTTTTCTTCCTTAGTTTCCTCAGTCGAACTAGCCTCCGGCTCAGTTTTAGTTTCAGTAGGAGCCGGCTTGTTGGCTTGAAGCTGATTAACGAACGCTTCTGCTTCGGCTAGCAGGGCTACTTTGTCTACACTCGGATCGGATAATTTATCCAATAGGGCATCTACCTTGGCAAATTGCTCATCTGTCCCCTGTTGTTCCTCAAGCATCTTGTGGGCGGACATCAGCAAATTGTAAATTTTCAGATAGGTCTCTTTATCCTTGAGCGCTGCAGATGCTTGCTGTTCTTTTAGGGTTTCAACGATCTGAGCCAAGAGTGTTTTCGTTTCTGCTAAGATTGTTTCTCTATCTTTGCGAGTTTCTTGCAAATCGGTTCGAAGTGCTGCGAGTTGCTTTTGATAATTTTCTTGCAGTGTCGAATCCGTTACTTTTTCCAAAAGTTCCTGGCCTTTTTGGAAGAGAGCTTGGAGAGTTTCTTCTGAGATTTCCTCCGTAGGCTGCGGTGCAAATTCTCCATACAATTCTTTCAAGAAACCATAGATAGCCGTCTTATAACTGTGGTCGTCCAGCTTTTCGGTATCCAGAACCGTTTTATCCTTGGCTGAAGCAGCCTCGCCACTTGCCAGAGCCTTATCAACTTCGAGCTTGGTTTGATAGAGTTCCAAGAAAAGAGCTTTCAGATCGACCGCTTCGATAAAAGCTTGGGATTTATAAAGCTTAAGCGTCAAATCAGCAACTTTCTTACGAAGTTCTGGCTGCAAACGAGCATCATCAACCGCAAGATAGAAAGCCTTGAGATACTCAACGGAAGTCACACCTGTCCGATCTTGATAATCTTGCAGACTTGCCAATAGCTGCTCAATCTCAGCCATCTTAGCTTGATTTTTTTCTACCTTAGCTGATTGCAATTCACCGAGCAAGCTGGTTTTGTTCACATTGTAGCTATCCGTTTCCAAACGTTTGATCTTGTCAACCAATTCTTGATATTTTTTATCAACTTCGGTCAGCTCTTCCGCTTTCGCTTTTTCATCAACATGAATGTAGTGCTTATCAAATTGATCTAGACTTGCCAAATATCCCTCTGTTGAGTTGCTTGGCAATTGCTTCATGGTTTCTACAAAATTACCGAGAGCTAGCTCGATTCGACGTTGCATAAGCAAGTCTTTAGCATAAATGCTTCGGCTAGCTGCCAAGAGGGCATCCACCTTTTCAAGAACGGCCTTTTGATCATAAGCTCCTTCTAGATAAGCTGACTGCAAGGCTGGAATTTTATTCTTCAAGCCTAGATTCAATCCTTTGGATTGGACACGGATGTAGTGGTTGTGATCGCCATGCGGTATGACAAACTGACCATTTTCAACCTGAATACTGTATGGAGACAGACCTGAACGCAGTGCTGTTGTATAAAGCTCGTTTAGGAAGTCCAGCTCTGGATTTCCAGTTTCTAAAGGAATCCGAACGTGCTCTTTTCGAACAGCGTATGGATGGATGTGTGTCGGATCGTAGTCTTGATCTGGATTATTAAAGACAAAGAAGCCTTTTGAAATCTTAATCGCTTCACGCGGTACACCATAAGTCTTGGAAATATAAGCGATTTTCTCTTCGTCACTTGCGTCACGAGAAAAACGGTCATATTCTGTGCTGACTTGACTGGATTGGCTTAAATCTTTGTGCTTAGCCAGGTTTGCTTCTGCTACTGCAATCTGATCTTTGGTCAAATCCTTTTTGAAGAAATAATGTGCATGCCCGCCGTGTTGGACAACGTAACCTTCTTCATCTTTTGAGATGACATTCTCAGCATGGAAACCATGATCGTGCTCATCTTTATCAGCTGGTTTAGCTGGCTGATTTGGATTTGCTGGTTGACTAGGCTGGCTTGGTGTACTTGCAGCAGCCTTAGGATAAGTCTTCTGACCAGCAACAGGAATGTTCCGAGCTATTTCTTCTTCTAGAGCAGACAGTTTGCTGTAAGGGATAAAGTGGTAGTGATTTCCATGTGGAATGGCCACTCCTTCTGCGGTCCGTCTAACGATTTTGCTTGGATCAAAGACAAGACCATCTTTTTCAACATAGCGTTTTTCTTTTGGTGTACGATAGAGTTTCTCAAGTAAGGTTTGGTAACTTGATGGTGCATCTTCTACTTTTTCAGCTGGTTTAACTCCGTGCCCAGCATCTGATTGGGCAGGTTTGGACGGTTGAGCTGGCTTAGCAGTCTGTCCCTTGTCAGCTTGATGCGCTGGCTTAGTCGCAGTTCCTGCATGTTGATTTTCTGATGCTTTACCTGTAGGAGCAGAAGCCTCTCCTCCTGTATTAGGATTTTCAGCTGGACTAGCTGTTTGCTTGCCTCGCTGCAAGGAATCCCAATAGGCTTGGGCAGCCGCTAACTCACCTGGCGACAGATCACTTTTTGGAATATAATGCATATGACCGCCATGTGGCACAAGGAAGCCATCTCCTGTATCCGAAATCACATCAGATGGACTGAAAACATAGCCGTCATCTGTTGTATAGGCGCCATTGCTCCGACTCGATGCAGTGCCTTCTGCTTGATAGGTCCTCTTTCCTGCAGCATAGGCGGCACTTGGACGACTGAAGTCTTGCGTTTTTCTGCTAACAGTTTGGGTCGATTTAGCTTCTGACCCGCTTTCGCCTTCTTCCTTGCTAGGATGAATTTGTCTTTGCCGTGCAATTTCATCAACAGAACGAACATTGCTAGTTTCTTTGGCATTGGTCAGATAGAGGTAATATTTTCCTGCAACCTTGATAATATAGCCATCTTTCACTTGGTTGACAATATCTGATTCTTGCAATTGATAATTTGGATCCCGCATGATCAACTCTTCGCTTAGAATTGCATCAAAGGGAACCTTGCCATTATAGTAATGATAGTGATCACCATGTGAAGTCACATAGCCTTGGTCCGTAATCTTGACAACGATCTGCTCAGCAGTAATGCCTTCTTTGGCCTGAATCTGCTCAGGTGTCAATTTATCGGCTTTTTTAGATTTATTGTCCTGCTTATTTGTAGATTTCTTTTCTACATAGGCCACTCGATTTGTTGCTTGTTCTTGTGGCTTATCTGCTTGATACTGCATGATTGCATAACCGCATACACCAAGTGTAGCTAGTGCCGCAACTGAACTAATAATATATTTCTTTTTCATACATCACCTCAATGTTTTAATTCTTTGGCTAAAATTTCTAAATTATCTTCTAAATTTTCAAGATAGGTCTTATCATTTTCAGGATCTGCTTCGAGAGGATTTAGCACCTTTAGGTTGACTCCTGTCGCCTTCTTCAAGGTTTCTGCCAACTTAGAAGAAGCATTGCTCTCAACAAAAATCGTCTTGACTTTATAGGTCTTGATAAAATCTTGTATCTCCGTCAACTGCCTTGGACTAGGCTCTTGATCTGGCGAAATGCCTGAAATCCCCAATTGCTTGAGACCGAAACGCTTGGCTAAATAAGAAAAAGCTGTATGCTGGGTCACAAAAGTTTTTTCATCTAGTCCGCTAAATACTCCTTTATATTTTTCGCTCAGGGCCTTTGCCTTCTCTGCAAATTTTTGAGCATTTTTCTGATAGGTAGCCGCATTTTTACTATCTAGCTTGGACAATTCTTGAGCGATGAGTTGCGCTTCTTCTGCCACTTTTTCAGGATCTAGCCAAGTATGTGGATCATAGAGGGTCTTTTCATCAATCTCTTCCTCAGCAGACACTTCTTCTAAGCCAGCCACCTTGTCCAACTGCATCCCGTTGCTAGCTTCTACGACCGCTACTTTGGACTTTTGTAAACTAGGATCCAGACTACCAGCCCAAGACTCCAAAGTTCGAGAATGATACACAAAGACATCTGCTTCATAAATAGCCGCTACATCGCTGGCTGACGGCTCGAATTCATGAATCCCTGCACCCGACTGAATCATCCGGACATCGTTCAAATCTCCTGATACTTCTTTGACCATTGAATAAATCGGGTAAAAACTCGTGACAATATTGAGTCCGCGTTTGCTACCAGCACCGCTTGCTTCCTTTTTACTACAAGCGGCAAGGCCAAGGCCCAGCAAGGCTAGACTTAGAGCTATCAAAACTTTTTTGATTTTCATTTCAACTCCTTAACCAGTTTAGCAATCATTCAAAGAAATAACTATTTTCAAAACATTCTTTCCCAAGAATTGCTTTCAAAAATAGCTTCTTTTGTTAACTGGTTTATTAACTAGTTAAGATAATACTCCTTTTTATTTTTTCTGTCAAGAAGGAAGTTTGAATTTTTTCAAAAATTTTCCAACCATTCATCCAAATAAAAAAGCCACAAACGTGGCTTTGAGAAAACGATATCTAAATTTTACTATTTTATAGAAAGGACTAGTGTTCACTATCCCTACTATTGGCTCGAATTTCTTCCAACATTTTGGCTTCTTCGACTGTACATTCATATTTTTCCAGCAAGTCCGGACGACGCTTATAGGTTTTTTTCAGACTTTCATAAAGACGCCACTTGCGGATATTCTCGTGGTGCCCACTCATGAGAACTTCCGGAACGACCATGCCGCGATAGTCATAGGGACGAGTATACTGAGGATACTCCAATAGTCCAGACGAAAAGCTGTCGTCCGTGTGACTGACTTCCTTGCCAATAACCTCTGGAATTAGGCGAACTGTCGCATCAATCATGGTCATAGCCGCCAATTCTCCTCCGGTCAGCACATAGTCACCCAGCGAAATCTCGTCCGTCACCAAGGTCTTGATCCGCTCATCATACCCCTCATAGTGACCGCATATGAAGATCAATTCCTCTTCCTGAGCCAGCTCCTCAGCATAGGCTTGGTCAAAAGTCCGTCCGGCAGGATCCAGCAAAATCACGCGCGGCTGCTTCTTTTCAATGGCATCATAGGCATCAAAAATAGGCTGGGCCCGCAGTAGCATGCCCTGACCTCCACCATAGGGCTCGTCATCCACATGCCGAGATTTTTCCGCATTTTCGCGAAAATTGTGGTAGTTGATTTCTAAGAGGCCTTTTTCCCGAGCTTTACCGACGATAGAGTGCTCCAAGGGCGCAAACATCTCTGGAAAGAGAGTCAAAATATCAATCTTCATCGTCCAGTCCTTCCGGTATCTCTACATCAACCCGACCTTGCTCGATGTCAATTCCCAGCACCACTGGCGGAATATAAGGCAGAAGCAAGTCACGCTTGCCTTTTCGTTTGACCACCCAGACATCATTGGCTCCTGGCTGGAGAATTTCCTTAATCGTACCTAACAGAACATCATTTTCATAGACTTTAAGGCCGATAATCTCATGGTAGTAAAACTCTCCGTCTTCCAAATCAGCCAAGTCTTCTTCGGCTACTTTCAGACTAAAGTCACGAAATTTCTCGATGTCATTGATATGATACATCCCCTTGAACTTGATAATGTCAAAGTTCTTGACCTTGCGGTGGCTAGCAATTTCCACGTCCATGACAAACTGGTCCTTCTTATCGAAAAGGGCCAGTTTATTACCTTTTTTAAAACGTTCTTCTGCAAAATCCGTCACTGACAAAACCCGCATCTCACCTTGCAGACCTTGGGTGTTAACGATTTTCCCAACATTAAAATAATTCATTTTTACTCCAGTTAACCTTTTTACTATTCGTTTTATTGTATCATTTTGCTGGCTTTTTCTCAAGACAGGCAGTTAGCTCAGACAGCGGAAAAGCTTATAAGTCAATGCCTTTTTCTTTGAGGTTTTGCAGGCATTCCTCATAGTAAGACGCATCATGCTCAGGGTAAATAGTGCTCGCCACAGCCATTTCTTCCAGATGCTCATAAGCTGGACAAGTCTTGCCACGATAGTCCCTCTCCAGCCACTCTAAGGACACACGATAGCCTCGCCTTGTCATCTCCTCCATAATCAGCTCATGGTAGCGATAAAGCAAGTAAGGAGAGTGAGTAAAAACATAGTCAACAGTCGCATGTTTCTTGCCCCAGCCTTTGCCACGAAGAGCGCAGCATTCCCGATGCTGGCCAAGCAGTTGCGGACGGGGAAGCTTGGGAATCAGTGCTTGATGCCAGAGTCTCATTCTAACCTCCATTTAGTAAAAGCAAAGCAATCTTTTATTGCTCCAAATCGCAATTGAGCTCCAGAGAACTTCCTTTTAATAATCGCTGAAACGTCTATGTTTGATTTCAAAATCGAAATAATTCTCCTCCTGAAGTCGGTGGAAAATGTCCCGATAGGCTTCTTCGTCAAAAGAATCCCCTCGATAAAGGATTTCAAAGCTAAGATCCTCATATTCCAGAAAGGCATTGGCTGAACGGAAGCCCTTGCTGTGATAAAAATCCCAGCGAGCTTGACGCTGCTCCAGATTGTCACATGGCTCATCTAGACGCTCGATTTCTAAAATCATGGTTCGCTGATAGAAATTGACCAGCTTTTCGATGATTTCACCGCCATAGCCATGACTGCGCAGGTGGGGCATAATCGCAAAGAAACTAACATAAAAGGCTTGCGCGTTGGAGATGGCAAAGGCAAAACCAACAAACTCCTTTTCATGATAAAAGGCGAAAAAATTGGCATCTTCCTGTTCCTCATATCGTAAAAATTCACTGAGCGGTATCCTTTCCTCTTCTGGGAAAGCTTCATTATTCAAGGCTTCTACCTTATCCAAATCTGGAAAATCTGCTGTAATGATCTGGCTGGTTAAGCTCATAAAATCACTCCTTTTCTAGTGATAGTATAACAAATTTTACAACTGGTTTCAAAAAAGAGCCCTGAAAGAGCTCCTATGTATCCATTTCCTGTTCAGATATAGTAAGATGCCGAATTACTAGAAAGTGCCAATAGGACTTCCCAGCGAAGAGGACTTATCCCAGCTACTACTTCACTATTTCACGTAAATAGTCCAAATGCTGGTTATCAGTCACAGCCATAATGCTGACTCCTTCTGGCCAGACAAGGTCTGGAGTAAACTGGCTTTCCAAAGGCTGATTTTTTGTCAGACGATAGCCGATAATATTGAGATGATACAGCCTACGAGCATCTACTTCACGGACCGTTTTCCCGACCCAGCTAGCAGGCAGTTCAAACTCAGCCACCACTACATCGTCATCCAGTTGGAAAACCTCAATCGAATGGTTAAAGAGAATGGTCTTAGCTAATGAAATACCAGCCTCCACTTCAGGCAGGATAACCAAATCAGCTCCCACCTTTTCCAGTACCTGCTGGGTCACTTCATCCTTGACCTTGGCAATAACATTTTTTACGCCCAATGCCTTACAATGCATGACCGCTAGAACACTGGATTCCAGACTTTCTCCAGTTGCCACGACGACCGTATCACAGGAACCAACGTCTGCCGCCTCCAAAAGCTCCATATCGGTAATGTCCCCGATCACACCGACGGCAATCATGTCTTCATACTGATTGATTGTCTCTTCGTGATTATCAATCGCAATGATTTCTACATCTTGAGAAATCAAGGCCTCAATGATACTCTGTCCAAAAATCCCCAAGCCGAGGATTCCAACTGTTTGATTTGCCATTTCTTTTCTCCTATCCAATCATAATATCTGCCTTGCTGTAGTGCAAGGTAGTCGCCTTCTTCGGTTGATAATGGCTGAGACTAACCATAAGAGTCAGCGGCCCCACCCGTCCAATAAACATCAGCAGCATAATCACAATCATACCAGCTGTATTGAGGCTGGTAGTGATATTGGCCGTGACACCAACTGTAGCCAATGCCGAAACAGTCTCAAATATCAGGTAAATAAAACGATGACTGCTATCGGTCACTAGCCCAAGAGCCAAAAGACCAAGCAGAAATGTCAGCTGAAAAATCACTGTCACACCAAAAGCCTTCTGCACTAGCTGAGGAGCCAATGTCCTCCGCCCCATATTAGTATGAGGCAAGCCCAGAATTTCCTTTCGGGCAAAAAGCAAAAGAACTAAGAAGGTGGTAATTTTCAGACCGCCCGCTGTACCACCCGGAGCTCCTCCTAAAAACATCTGGAGCAGATAGATAAACAGGGTTACTGGACGAGCAGCCGTATAATCTATGGAAGCAAAGCCAGCTGTCCTCATGCTGACTGTCTGGAAAAAGCTGACCAGTAGCTTATCGCCAAAGGAAAGATTGCCAATCGTTCCAGGATTATTGTACTCCGTCCAGAGACTCGTGACCGTCCCAAAAACAAGGAGACCAGCAGTCAGCAGCAAGACTACCTTAGTATGAAAGTGAAGCCCCTTCTGTTTTCCTCCCAATTTAGTCGCCAAGTCAAACCAGACCATAAAGCCAAGTCCTCCAGTAATAATGAGGAGAGCCAAGGTGATATTGACCAAAACATCTGTCTGCAAGCCTAGTAGGCTATCATTACCAAAATTATCAAAGCCCGCATTACAAAATGCAGAAACGGCTAAAAAGATAGAATTAAAAATCCCTTTTCTTAGACCAAACTTGGGAATGAAGCGAATCATGAGAAGGAGCGCACCCAGTCCTTCGATAGTAAAAGTTGTGATAAAAATCGAACGGACAAATTGACCTAAGGTACGATTGTGACCATAACTAAAACTATCCCGCAGAATGCGGCGATCCTTGAGGCTGAGCTTTTTCCGACTTTCCATGGTGAAAAATCCGATAAAAGTCAGAATTCCCAAGCCACCAATCTGAATCAGCAGCATACAAAGGAGCTGCCCCCAGACATTATATGTATCCACAACCGATTGAGTAAAAAGCCCTGTCACACAGACCATCGAGACAGCTGTAAAAAGATGATCCAGATAGCCCGCTTGGGAACTTTCCGTCTGCACCCAAGGCAGACTGAGTAGCAAGGAGCCACAGAATATCACCAGAAGAAAAGACAAGATAATCTTTTGCGCTGGTGACAAGCGTGAAAATAAATGCTTCATAAAGTTTCCTTTCCTGATCTAATAAAAGTAGAGGCCAGCTCTATCTGTCTTTCTCTTTCCTTGATAGCTCGCTGCAAATCATCTGGACTCTGCAAGTTTCTGACTTTGATGGCATAATCCGCTGCGACAATAGCATGGCCCCGCATGTGACCTGTTGCGACTGCTTGGGCAAAAACACGCGCAGCATATTTACCAATTTGTGATCGGGCTTGCTGCGACAGTTTGTTAGCTAAGAAACCAGCCTTTCTTAGTTCATAGGCAGATGCCCTCCCATCAAGCCGAGCCTGAAAAACCTCTCTTACCTGAGTCAAAATCTTCTGCTTCTCAAACTCATCTTCCATATCTATCAGAGCTATAAAGCTTGACGCCATTTTCATAGCCCATCGAGCCAGTTGCCCCTGAGGAAGCTGCTCCAAAACAAGCTCCAATTCCAATCTCTTCTCACTATCATCCAGAATTTTCAACTTGTAAGGACTCGGTAAAATCACTTGATCATTTTCATAACACTTGCGCTCACGGACGTTCCAAGCATACTCTTCTGGCTTCATATGTCCTCCCGTTTCGAATTTATTTAAATTCGAGTGTAGATTTTGCGTTTGTCTTAACTGAGATACTTGCTTCTAGCGAAGCTCGAACTGCATCAATGGCCCTAAATTCAACTACACCTAACGGCTTGTTTCATTAAGGATAATAAGGAACGTAGTTCTCGCAAAGCTCGAACTGCATCAATGGCCCTAAATTCAACTACACCTAACGGCTTGTTTCATTAAGGGCCATAGAAAAACGGGACACACGGCCCCGCTGCTTCTTATTTCTCATCAATAACGATGCGAACTTTTTTGTACTCGGTTGGGACAGAGTAAACAATCGTCCTTATAGCGGAGATAGTACGACCTTTACGACCGATCACACGTCCAACATCGCTTGGATCAAGATCAAGATGATACTCTAAAAACTCAGGCGTATCTTCAATCTTGATAGTTAAGGCATCTGGCTGTGAAATCAAAGGTTTCACTATCGCAATAATGAGATTTTCAATCGTGTCCATATATCAACCTGCACTTCTATTATTTAGAGTATTTTGAATCGTGGAATTTCTTCAAAACACCAGCTTTTGAAAGGATGTTGCGAACTGTATCTGAAGGTTGAGCTCCATCAGCTAACCATGCAAGAACGCGATCTTCTTTCAAAGTCACTTGGTTTTCTTCAACAAGTGGGTTGTAAGTTCCAACTGTTTCGATGAAACGTCCGTCACGTGGTGAACGTGAATCTGCAACGTTGATACGGTAGAAAGGTTTTTTCTTAGAACCCATACGAGTCAAACGGATTTTTACTGCCATTTTTAAAATGTCTCTTTTCTATATTTTTTCTTTTGGTGAAATAGCCGAGCTATTAAGCACATGTTCTATTATAACAGATTAAAAACAGCTGTCAAGTTTTTTTCTTGACAGAGTTAAAATTTTTTCAAAGCAGTAATTTTTTAATTTCTTCATAGGAAGATACCATATAAGTCGGCTGCGCACTGCTATTGTTCATCAGCTTTTTGGGATTATACCAGATAGAGTCCAGTCCAGCATTATTAGCGCCAGCAATATCTGCAGTCAAAGAATCTCCAATCATCAAAGTCTGAGACAGGTCAAAATCTGGTATCTGCTCTGCTATTTTTTCATAAAACAAAGCTTCGGGCTTCTGAGTCCCCATCTTTTCTGAGATAAAAATATGGTTAAAATAGGGTGAAATGTCGGAATTGGTCATGCGGCCAGTCTGAATGGCCGTGATGCCATTGGTCGCTCCGTAAATCTCATAATCAGCTGCTGTCAGACTGTCCAAAAGCTCGCTAGCACCAGCATATGTTTGTCCTTGCTGAGCGATGTGCTGCTGGTATAGAAAGGCCAACTCGGCTCCATCCTTCTCAATGCCAAAATGGGCAAAAAGACGAGAAAAGCGAGTGTTGACCAGCTCCGGCTTGGTAATTTTACCCTGCTCCAGATCCCGCCAAAGCCCCTTGTTCATGGGAATATAATAATCTTTGTAGGTCTGAATCTCCGTCACGCCCTGCTCCTCCAAAAACTGAGTCAAGGCAATATCTTCTGCCGTATCAAAATCCAGCAGCGTATGGTCAAGGTCGAAGAATAAAAATTTGTATGACAAGGTCCAAGTCCTTTCTGAAACTGTAGTAGCTTCATTATACCACAAGCCACAAAAAAATCAGCCGCTCAAAATGAACGGCTGATTTTCACTTTATTTCACCACAGGAATCCAAAGTTCCATTTGATAGTCTGGGGAGGACATGTCTCCCTCGGTGTAAACTTCAAAATCTAGTGCTCCTGAGTGGCGATAACCAGTTTCTGGGAAAAAGACTTCCAAGACATATTTCCAAGCATGGTGGATACTGGCTGGTATAGCTCCCTTGACTGGTACGATAGCATATTCAGCTTCTGCGATTTCTTTGATTGACAGACCTAGTTCTTCTGCTTTCGCTTTATCCTTCACATCATAGGCAGCCATATAGTTGATGATTTCGCCTTCTTTGACATCCGAGCAGACACCAAAGGATTGGCCACTGCCCATACTTTCTAGGCTTTCAAAGCTGTGATTTGCATAGAGCTGCTCCCATGCAGACGGGCACTGGCTATTGTCAATATCTTCCAATAGGACACCTGCCACAGTAAAAGCAGGTTTCTTTTGAATCTTGATATCCATGTTCTTTCCTCCTGTAATCTTTAAGGATAATTGAAGTCTAGGAAAGACCCGATAAGGTTTTCCATTTCGAACTTCTGAGGGAGTAACACCATGGAATTTCTTAAAGGCTGCGCTAAAGGCATCCGCAGACTCATAGCCGTATTTCAGTGCTATATCAATGACTTTCTCAGAGCTTTCCCGCAAGTCTGTCACTGCTTCTGACAGCCTGCGATTGCGTAGATATTCCGCTAAAGTCATATCTGCTAGGATGGAAAAGAGCCTGCTAAAGAGAGCATAAGAATAGCCTGATAGCTGCTGAAATTGCTGCAAGTCCACTTCCGCGTCCAACTTACTTTCCAAATATTCCATGGTTCGATTGAATTGATGCATCATATTCTTTTTCACCTCACAAAAGATACTAAGGCCGTTAAAAGCAAAGTGAAAATAGGAAAATTTGCGGAGGGGCTCCTGCTCCGAGAAAATTTTATCTTTTTCACACAACCTTTAGGCCATGTTCAATTCTAACTATAGTCTAACAGATATAAGATACTTCCGCCCTAGAATTTTTGTACAAGATTTATAGGGGATTTTACAACCTATCCCGCAGCTTCTCCACAAAGAGATAAGCCGCTGGACAGGTCAGGGTATTTCTGATTGTCAGATGATTAATCTGATGAATCTTCTTGCGGTCTGTATGAGGGAACTCTCGGCAGGCCTTGGGACGGACATCGTAGATCGAGCAGAGATTGTCCCCACCTAAAAAAGGACAAGGCATCGCCTTGAAAACCTTGTCACCGTCTTCGTCCACCTGCAGAAATTCCTCTTCAAAAGCCGGCAGCTTCATCTTGAAATACTTGGCAATGCGAACAATATCGGCTTCCTTAAAGTCTGGTCCCAGAGTTTTACAGCAATTGGCACAGGCTGTACAATCAATCTCTTCAAAAACCTCATCATGAATCTGTTGGGCAATCTTATCGAGGTTTTTTGGTGGCTTTTTCTTGAGATTGGCTAAAAATTTTCGGTGCTCTTTCTGCTTTTGCAGTGCTAGTTGGTGGTACTTTTCAAGGTCAATTTCTTGAGGCATGGTCTCTCATTCTCTCTATTCATAGGCATTTACCACTTAGCATTATACCATAAAATAAAAAAACGGCAGCTTTTAATAAAAACTGCTGTTTCATTTTTAGATATTCGATTTTCCTGACTCTTCTAGCTTTTCATCCCAAGTGTATTCAATATAATAAACGAATTTACCGAGAGTATCCGAATCCCCTTCAAAGGAGATGAGATAGATCTTATCCTTTTGTTTGAAAATCCAGCTAGTGAGGTATTGACCAGATTTCATATTGACATTTACTTGATAAGCATCATTGCCTGAAACAGTCGTTTTTGCTCCCCAAAATTTCTCCGCCTCTTTATTCTCACTCCAGTTATAATATATGCGATTTGCGATTGTCTCAGCCGTGAAATCCTCACCTTCTCCAATATTAGCTTTTTCCTTCGTATAGGCATTCATGCTGACAATGTTGTAGCCGGAACCATCTGTATACTGGATACTGTCTCCACCACCTAAATCAGTAAACTTAACCCAGTTCTTTGGAATGCTGATGTAGCCATAGTCATCTGAACCGACACGTTTGGTTTCTGCAGTGACCAAACTATCATCCGCACTAGAGCTTGAGCTGCTATCACCTCTTAAAGAGAAAGTCTCACTCGTTGAAGACGACTTAACTCCACCCTTTTTTCTAGGAAATAATACACAAGAACTCAATGTCAAGCCTATTAAGCCCATCATAAGCAGTAAAAACCATTTCTTTTTCATAGAAAAACTCCTTTCCAAAAGAGTAAATTGTACCGATAACTATATTTTACCATATTTATCCATTTGCAAAAAACATTTACTGTCTAATCTGATAACTAAAGACAAGGAGCGTCATTGTGGTGTAATCTATACGAAGTTAAAAATAATATCTCCATTTGATTGCTACACTTCCGATTTTAGCCCCTCTGGACCTGACTAAAGATTTAATTTTTGTCAGAACTACCAACTCTGGCTTGATTCTGGTATTTTTGTTACAAACTGTTTTAGAACATTCTCAAGTTGATAGACTGCTTCTTTTTAAGATTTTTTAAAAAGAAAGTTTCACTTTTAACTCACACATCCCAGAGGCACTATACAACGTAATATAACCATCTCCGACAGCCTCGAAACGAAAAGTTTTGAACAAATTCAAGCGATTTTTCTAGTATATCTTTCTTTTGTAAGGGATTGATTGTGTGAGAAAAGCCCTTCTTTCAACTTTTCTGTTCATCATAGTAGTTTCATTCCATCTTGTTCTAGCTCATTTTTACACGATACATAAAAAATCCTAGCTTGCTAGGATTTTAAACTGTCATTTAATTTATCTCTTGAATCGGGTGAATAACATCCACTAGATGTTATTCATCATCCATACTCAAGACACTGAGGAAGGCTTCTTGCGGAACTTCAACAGATCCGATAGCTTTCATCCGTTTTTTACCAGCTTTTTGTTTTTCTAGGAGTTTGCGCTTACGAGAAACGTCACCACCATAACATTTAGCCAAGACGTTCTTACGCAGGGCCTTGATATCTGTCCGAGCCACGATTTTCTGACCGATAGCGGCCTGAATTGGTACTTCAAACTGCTGGCGCGGGATGATTTTCTTGAGCTTGTCCACAATCAGCTTACCGCGCTCATAGGCAAATTCTTTGTGAACGATAAAGCTGAGAGCATCAACCTTGTCGCCATTGAGGAGAATATCCATCTTCACCAGCTTGGACGAGCGATACTCAGAAATTTCATAGTCAAAGCTAGCATAGCCACGAGTAGAGGACTTGAGCTTGTCAAAGAAATCAAAGACAATCTCAGCAAGTGGGATTTGATAGATGACATTGACCCGATTATCATCGATATAATCCATGGTCACAAAGTCACCGCGCTTGCGCTGAGCCAACTCCATCACCGCTCCGACAAATTCCTGAGGCACCATAATCTGCGCCTTGACATAAGGCTCCTCAATGGAGTCAATCTTGGTCGGGTCTGGAAACTCGCTCGGATTGGACACATCAATTGAAGCACCGTCTGTCATATTGACCTTATAGATAACGGACGGAGCCGTCATAATCAGATCAATATTAAACTCACGCTCCAAGCGCTCCTGAATGACATCCATATGCAGCAAGCCCAAGAAACCACAACGGAAACCAAATCCTAGTGCTTGCGATGTTTCTGGCTCAAACTGCAGACTGGCATCGTTTAGCTGGAGCTTTTCGAGGGCTTCGCGTAGGTCATTGTATTTATTGGACTCGATTGGGTAGAGACCAGCAAATACCATCGGATTCATCTGCTTATAGCCGTCCAGGGGCTCAGATGCTGGATTGTCCGCCAAAGTTACTGTGTCTCCGACCCGAGTATCCTGCACCGTTTTGATAGAGGCTGCGATATAGCCAACATCCCCTGTCGCTAGGAAATCACGTCCAATAGCCTTGGGCGTGAAGATACCGACCTCAGTTACGTCAAAGTTCTTGCCATTACTCATGAGCTGAATGGTATCTCCCGGCTTGACCACACCGTCCATCACCCGCACTTGCAGGATTACCCCACGATAGGCATCGTAGACTGAGTCAAAAATCAAGGCTTTGAGCGGTGCTTCAACATTTCCAGTCGGTGCTGGAACTTTTTCTACAATCTGCTCTAAAATATCTTCAATTCCGATGCCAGCCTTGGCAGAAGCCAATACGGCTTCGCTAGCATCCAGTCCAATCACATCTTCAATCTCTGCCCGCACCCGCTCTGGATCCGCAGCTGGCAGGTCAATCTTATTGATAACTGGCAGGATTTCCAAGTCATTATCCAGCGCTAAATAAACATTGGCCAAGGTCTGAGCCTCAATCCCCTGAGCCGCATCCACGACCAGAATGGCACCTTCACAAGCCGCTAGAGACCGCGATACCTCATAGGTAAAGTCCACGTGTCCCGGCGTGTCAATCAAGTGGAAGATATAGGTTTCGCCGTCCTTGGCAGTATAATTGAGCTCGATGGCATTAAGCTTAATGGTGATACCGCGCTCCCGCTCCAAGTCCATGCTGTCCAAGAGTTGAGCCTGCATTTCCCGGCTGGAAACCGTTTCTGTCGCCTCCAAAATCCGGTCAGCCAAGGTTGATTTCCCGTGGTCAATATGGGCAATGATGGAGAAATTGCGAATCTTCTCCTGACGTTTTTTCAAATCTTCTAAATTCATTTTTCTCATCCTTTTAGGGTATTCTATTTATTATATCATGATTTGTCGAAAATAAAAACGACTGTAACCAAGACAGTCGACTTAATTTTCCATTTATCTAGAGTCTCATAAATTCGGAGATGATTAGTCATGGGCTTTTTTGAGTTTTTCAAGAGTTTCTAGGAAAATAGCTGGCGCTTCAGCCGTAAATTCCAGCACTTCGCCAGTCCGAGGATGGGTGAACCCCAAGGTTCGCGCGTGCAAAAATTGACCATGGCCCTTCAGGGTCTTACGAGGTCCATAAACCTCATCTCCAGCTACTGGATGACCGATATAAGCCATGTGAACCCGGATTTGATGGGTCCGCCCCGTCTCCAGCTGGAGTTCAACCAAGGTATAGTCCCCAAAACGTTCCAAGACTTGGAAACGTGTCAGAGCGGGTTTCCCCTTAGCTGTCACCGCCTGTTTCTTGCGATCTTTCTCACTACGGCCAATCGGCGCCTCAATCACTCCACGGTCATTAGGCAGATTTCCATGGACAATCGCCCAGTATTTACGGAGGGATTTCTTATCCTTGAGCTCGTCTGCAAGTGCCAAATGGGCCTGGTCATTCTTGGCAATCATCAGAAGTCCAGAAGTATCCTTATCAATCCGATGGACAATCCCTGGGCGCAGCACACCATTGATGCCAGAGAGGTCTTTGATGTGGTACATGAGGGCATTGACCAGAGTACCGCTAGTGTGCCCAGCGGAAGGGTGAACCACCATGCCTTGTGGCTTGTTGACTACGGCTACATCCTCATCCTGATAGACGATTTCTAGCGGAAGATCCTCTGCCATATACTCAACTACCTCTGGCTCAGGTACTTCATAGGAAATGACATCGCCTTCTTTAACGGCATACTTGGCTTTTTTTGCCTCTCCATTAACCAAAATCTGGCCATTTTTTATCTGTTCATTGGCTAAACCACGGGATAGCTCTGTCAAGTCCGCCACTGCCTTGTCTAAACGCAGACCTGCGGCTGCTGCATCAATTTTCAATTCCATTTGTTTCTTCCTTCAAAATTACCAGTAATAAAATCACTACTCCAATAGTCAGGTACATATCCGCTACGTTAAAAATAGCAAAATTGACAAAATCCAACTGGAACATATCCACTACAAATCCCTGCTGGATTCGGTCAATGAAATTGCCCAAACCACCAGCAATAATTAGAATTAGTCCCGTCAGCAACCATTTTGAGCCCTGAATATTTTTAAGCAAATACCAACTAGCTGCTCCAAGCACAGCACAAGTAATCAAGGCGAAAAACCACTGCTGATTTTCCAAGATAGAAAAGGCGGCACCAGTATTTCGCAGGTAGGTCAAACTGACAATCTTAGGGATAAACTTCCTGACCTGCCCCAAGGAAAAATTGGAAACAATATAATACTTGACCGCTTGATCGAGAGCAATCAAAAGAACAATTAAAAAAGGAATGGTAATCTTTCGTTTCATACTTCTCTTTTCTGTGCAAAATATTCTTTCATAACAGCTACAAAGGCTTCTCCAACCTGACTCAAGTCCACGTCTTCCCGTTTGACATAAACCATACGATTATCCAAATTGTCTCGGAGCTTAATGACAGTGATCCCATTGACACTATCGCTGTCCAGGAAACCGGAGCCCGTTGCATAAGCATCCGTCCGCTCCAAAATCCCATTCAGCGTAGCTCGGTCCGTCACATTAAACATCTGGGAGCTGGCACTGGTATCGACAAAATTCTCTGAATAATAGAGATACTCGTCCTTTTCCTGAGTGAAGCGAACCGTCGGCAAATCTGCCAAGTCCTCCATGACCAACTCTTCCTTTTGAGTCAGAGGATGATTTTCCCGCAGATAAATGTGGGTCTGGAATGGAATTAGCTCAACGACTTCCAAACCTAGCTTTTCAATCCGTTGCATGATGCCCTTGCTATTCTGATTATTGAGATAAATAATCCCAATCTCACTGTGGCCTTGGGCTACTTCATCCAAAATCTGCACGGTTGTCGACTCGAAAATGCGGAAATTTTTGTAGTCAGGATAACGCTGAGAAAACTCTGTTATCAAAGGCGGCAAAAAGTCATAGTGCTGACTGGCTATGGAAAATTCATCCTTTTCCTCTTCAGGATTAGCATACTGATTTTGAAAGACATCGAATCCTTTGACCAATTCCTGAGCTCTCTCGTAAAATTCCATGCCCCGCCGAGTCAGAAAGGTTCCGCTACTCGTTCGGCGGAAAATCTTAAATCCCAGTTCCTTTTCCAAATCTCGCACCGCGATAGATAGACTGGGCTGGCTGACATACATTTTTTCTGCTGCTTCACGGAAGGTTCCGCTGTTGGCAATGGCCACTACATAACGCAATTGTTGAATATTCATATCTTTTTCCTTTTACAAATACTCCTAATTATATCATAAACTCAGCCTTCCTCAAAGGTAGGCAGTGACTTTCCTCTTGGAAATACATCTCCGAAATCTGCCTCATTTGCCCAAAATATCCTTTGCATACAAGAAGGTGACATAAAGAACGACGAGCAGGGCTATTAAGACCTCAAAAGTAAGCAGAATTTGCCCAGCTAGACCAAGATTCAATGCGTTTAAAGATTGCTTCAAGGCCACAGCCGAAATGACCAAGGGGAAGGTAAAGGCAGAAAATCCTGCCGAAAAAGGACGATTGAGCAAACGAGGAAGTTGCCACAAAATAAAGGCATAAAAGCATTGTCCTGAAATCAAGAGCAAGCTCAACAAGACAGGATTGGGCTGAGGAAAAGTAGCCACATAAGCCGCTGTCATCAAGGAAATAGGCGCACAAATCGTTGTCGCGTTTGGACGAACATTCTCTGCTAAGCCGATTTTATAAGTTTTATAAAGGACGATTGGCAAGACCAAAATAGTCGCTAAAAGTCCATACCAAAAGACCAGTTGCCCCAAAACTAACTGCTGGGGAACTGCAATTGTCAGGGGAGCGACACCGATCCCGACAAATAAAACCGTCCAAGCAGGAAAAACATTCTCCCACTTGAAAGGGAAGACAAAGGTCAGGATATAATAGACCATCAAGAGAACCAGCCCGCTAAAGCTCAGCCACCACAGCACTTGCGCACTAATTCTGGCAAAATTTCCCAAAAAAGTCCAGCTCGCTAGATAGGTCGAAGCCACCATTCCCTGCATGAAAAAGGTAGGGAAGACCGAGGCCACTAGCGCTTGACCTAGTTGCTCTTTGACTTGCTTGCTGTGCGTCAGCATTCCCATCATTAGATGGAGGAAAAATAAGAATGCCAGACTTGCCAAAAGATAACGCAAGAACTGACTGACATCACCGACTAAATTTCCCAAAGCCAATAAGCCCAGCACCAAGCCAGCCTGAACCAAGAAAGGCTCTTTTCTCTTTATCATAAACAGATCTCCTGACCTCCATGTCGCTCTTCTCTGAAGGTTAATTTTTTATTTTCTCTTTAAATAAACCGTTTCCGATTTTCGTTTAAAGCCCAATCTTTCATACAGCCTCAGGGCACCTGTGTTCTGGGCTTCTACGACGATTTGACAGACTTGTCCATTTCGGCTAGCAAGGTCATTCAGGATAGACCTGACTAGGTGGCTCCCTAAGCCCTGTCCCTGAAAGGCCTGATCCACAGCTAAGGAAAACAGGTGATTGCTGCCAAAAGTTGTATCAACTGAGCAAGACGCCACGATTTGACCATCTTTTTTCAGGACATAGAGCAAGCTATCTGGGCTCTCCAGCGCTTGACTAGCATAGTGAAGCGCAGTCCCCATGGGCATTTCAAAAATCTGCGACTGAAAAGCTGCAATCTCTGTAACCATTTCCTTTCTCCCCAGTAAAACTTCCACGCCTTCTTTTTCTTCTTCAGGGAAAGTCCCCGCCGCCTGCTCAAGCCAGATTTCCGTTTCTTCCAAATTATAGTCAAACTTCTCAGCAAAGGTCGGATGGTCTGCTAAAAACTTGACTTCACTGATGTATTCGATTTGGGATAGATCGTATTTTTCTGCAATTTTGGAAAATTCCTGTAAAAGAGCGCTCCCTATGCCCTGTCTGCGATAGTCAGGCAATACGTAGACAGATACCTCTGCTTGCCCCGGCTCATCCGCATAAACCGATAAAAAACCGACCGTTTGGTGATCTAGATTGGCCAGAAAAAAGGCTGGCATATCCCCATCAAAATTATAGGCGTTATCCAAATAAGGAAGACGATAGGTCTCATCTGTAACATGGCAGCTCTGAACCAGCTCAAAAAGCTGATCCTTGATTTCCTGACTAGGCTGGCTATAAATCCTAATTTCCATCATTCTCCCTCACAAACATTTATCAACGAACACATGTACTATGTAACTGTACTACTCCAACTCACTCAGATACTCGTAGCGCTCATACTTTTCAAGAAGCTTCTCGTTCTTGTCATCCAGCTCCTTCTGAAGTTCCGATAGCTTGGTAAAGTCCGAACCGTTCTGTTCCATTTCCGTCTCAATGGCGGCGATACGTGCCTCCAGCTCCTCGATATCCGCCTCGATGGTCTCCCACTCTTGCTTTTCAAAGTAGCTCATCCGCTTCTTCTGCTCCCGCGCCTTGACTGGCTTTTCCTTTTCTTTCTTTTGGGAAATAGCTGCGCTGGATTGTCTAAAAGCCTTCTCATCCAGATAGTCCGTGTAGTTGCCAAAGAACTCTCTGACCTGTCCATCTTCAAAAGCTAAAATCTTGCTGGCTACCTTATCGAGGAAATAGCGATCGTGGCTAACTGTGATCACTGGCCCTGCAAAGCCCTGCAAGAAATTTTCTAGAACTGTCAAGGTTGCGATATCCAAATCATTGGTCGGCTCGTCCAGAAGCAGGACATTGGGCTTTTCAAGTAAAAGTTTGAGCAGGTAGAGCCGCTTCTTTTCTCCGCCAGACAACTTCTCAATCAAAGTGCCATGGCTTGAGCGAGGAAAGAGAAACTGCTCCAAGAGCTCAGCAATAGATGTTGTTCCGCTCCCTGTCTTAACTTCTTCCGCCACTTCCTGCAAGTAATTGATGACCCGCTTGGACTCATCCAAGCCTTCAATCTGCTGAGAGAAATAAGCCACTCGGACTGTCTCGCCGATTATGATCTGACCAGATTGAGGCTGCAACTGACCAGCAATGAGATTGAGCAGAGTAGACTTGCCCACTCCATTATCTCCGACAATGCCCAGTCGATCCTTATTTTGCAGCAAGAGATTGAAATGCGACAAAATCTGCTTTTCTCCGTATGCAAAATCCACATCCTTAAACTCGATAACCTTCTTCCCAATACGGCTGGTTTCAAAGTTCATCTCTAAATCCGTCTGATTGGTCTGACCAGCCAAATCACTTTTGAGGTCATGGAAACGATTGATACGTGCCTGCTGCTTGGTCGCTCGTGCCTGAGGCTGACGGCGCATCCAAGACAATTCCTGCTTGTAAAGCTGCTGTTTCTTGTGTAGCAGGGCAGCATCGCGCTCATCCTGCTCAGCCTTTAGTCGGACATAGTCCTGATAATTGCCCTGATACTCAATCAAGCTCCCGCCGTCCAATTCAAAAATCCGCGTTGAAATATTGTCCAAAAAATAGCGGTCGTGGGTGATAAAGAGAACCGTCTTCTTTGAGTTCTTGAGAAAATTTGTCAGCCATTCAATCGTATCAATGTCCAGATGGTTGGTCGGCTCATCTAGCAGCAGCAAGTCTGCTTCTGAAAGCAAAACCTGCGCCAACTGGACCCGCCGACGTAAACCACCTGAAAGCTGGCTGATTTTTGCTGCCAAATCTGAGATACCGAGCTTGGATAAGACGGTTTTTACCTGACTCTCAATCTCCCAAGCATGTAGCGAATCCATTTCTGCCATGACCTTGTCCAGACGAGCTTGCTTAGCTTCATCATAAGCAGCCATGAGCAGTTCGTATTCTCGAATGAGCTGCATTTCTCGCAAATCACTGGACAAAACAGTATCCAAGACCGTCTTGTCTTCATCGAAGTCTGGTTCCTGAGTCAAATAGGAGATTTTATAGTCAGATTTTGCTGAAAAAGGATATACATCACCATCAAAGCCTGATTTGCCAGATAAGACATCCAAAAGGGTGGTTTTTCCTGTCCCATTGACTCCAATCAGTCCAATCCGATCCAAGTCGTGAATGATAAAAGAAATCTCTTGAAAGACTGTCTTATCCCCGACAGACTTAGTCAGCTTTTCAACGATAAAGTCACTCATCCAACTTGCTCCTTAATAAAGTTCATAATCTCTTCCTTGCTATTTGCTAATTCTCCGTCGACAATGGCCAATTCAATTTTAGTCAGGATTTGTCCTAATTCTGGTCCAGGTTTAAAGCCATAATCTCGAATCAAATGACTGCCCGTCACTACAATCTCATGTTTATCATGAATGGTCAGAGCAGCATGTGTCGCCTCAATAGCCTCAAACTCAACTGGCAAGCCTGCTGCCTGTCTCAAACTTTCAGCTTGCAGAATCAAATCCAAATCATACTGATAGCAATCTCGCTTAGACAGGCTACGTTCTTGTCGAATCTCATAAACAGCCACTAGCTGATTTACTCGCTTTTGAAAGTCATTGGACGTTTTCCAATGCTTCAAGAACTTACGAACATCTTTTACCTTCAAAGCCAGCAAAAGCGCAGCCCAAGCCTGCTCAGAACTAGAAAATTGAAAATCTTCTTCTAAACCGTCTAATAGTTCCTGCAAAGTCTCTGCTGAATCTTTCATATCAGGCAGAAAATCGTAGGCAGCAGCCTTGATCAGGCTCTCCAGACCTTTTCGCCAGAAAGGTGCCATCAGGAGCTTGTCAAACTCAATAAAAATCCGCTCTACCGATATCTTCTCCAAAAGCGGCGCACAGTCTGCCATAGCCTGAAAGGTCAACTCTTCCAAATCAAAGTCTAAACCAGCCTGAAACCGAAAGCCCCGCATGATGCGGAGGGCATCTTCGTTAAACCGCTCTGCAGCCACTCCGACTGCCCGCAGAGTACGATTTTTCATATCTGCCAAACCGTTAAAGAGGTCTACAATTTCCCCCTCTTGGTCTAAAGCAAGGGCATTGATTGTAAAATCCCTGCGCTTCAAGTCCTCTTCCAAAGAGCGCACAAAAGAGACCTGACTAGGCCGGCGATAGTCCACATAGACATCCTCAGTCCGAAAGGTCGTGATCTCGTATTCTCCCTGGCCTTCCAAGACCAGAACCGTTCCATGCTCAATGCCGACATCAACTGTCCGAGGAAAGATTGTTTTGATTTCCTCAGGATAGGCTGAGCTGGCAATATCCACATCGTGAATCGTCCGATTCAACAGAGCGTCTCGTACAGAACCACCGACAAAATAAGCCTCAAAACCGGCCTCTTTAATCTTCTCTAATACTGGCAAAGCCTCCTGAAACTCAGAAGGCATCTTCTCTAATCTCATAGTAAATGTTCCAATCCATAGACCAATTCAGAGCGCTTCACTACCTCTTTGATACTCAGATTTACCCCAGTCATAAAGGAAACCCGATCATAGGAGTCATGCCGCAAAGTCAGCCCTTCTCCTTGACTACCAAAGATAACTTCCTGATGAGCGACCAAGCCCGGCAAACGCACTGAGTGAATCCGCATGCCGTCAAAGGCAGCTCCACGGGCACCAGCCAAGGATTCTTCCTCATCAGCCGCTCCCTGTTGCTTGCTTGTCCGAACTTGACTGATTAATTCAGCTGTTTTGATAGCCGTGCCACTCGGTGCATCCTTCTTGTTGTCATGATGCAGCTCAATAATTTCCACATCTGGGAAATACTTGGCTGCTTGGGCTGCAAACTGCATAAGCAAAACGGCTCCTAGAGCAAAATTCGGCGCAATCAAACCGCCCAGACTCTTTTGACGAGATAGTTGGGTCAAGTCTTCAATCTGCTCAGGCGTGAAACCAGTCGTTCCGACCACCGGAGCAAAGCCATTCTCAAGAGCGAAGCGAGTATTTTCATAAGCCACTTTGGGAGTCGTAAAGTCAATCCAGACATCCGCCTGAAGACCAGTAAGTTCTTCTTTAGTATTGAAAACTGGAACTCCCGCTACTTCCTTTTCATCTGTAAAAGGATCTAGCAGACCGGCCAATGACAACTCAAGATCTTCTGTTACCATCTTATAGGCTGCTTGTCCCATATTTCCCTTGAAACCAGCGATAATGACTTTTATACTCATCTCGAACCTCTCTCTATTCTTGACTAACCGCTCTACAAAACTCTAGACTAGCGGAATGTAGGCCAATGCGACGCTGCCCTCACCCAAGTGAGTTCCAATCACACTACCAAAGGTAGCCAGAGGAATGTCATCCGCGATGCCAGCCTCCATCAGCTGTTGACGCAAGCTTTCCGCCTTCTCTTCAGCATTCCCATGAATCACCATGACTTGATAAGAAGCAGAGGCAGTTTTCTCCTCCACTACTTCAATCAATCTCTTGGTCGCCTTCTTTTCCGTCCGAATCTTTTCAAAAACTTCGATAACCCCTGCATCGTTAAAATACAGAATCGGCTTGATACTCAAGAGATTACCCAAAATAGCTGCGCCATTGGACAAGCGACCGCCCTTAACCAGATGATTGAGATCGTCAACCATGATAAAAGCACTGGTCCCATCAATTTGCTGCTGAATCTTGGTCAAAATCATCTCAAAATCCTGCCCTTCCGCGGCCCAAGTCAAAGCATTTTCGACCATGCGACCCAGCGGAGCACTGGTGATTTTTGAATCAGGAAAGGCGATTTTTAAATCAGGAAACTCGTCCTTGAGATACTGGATGTTTTGATAAAATCCTGAAATCCCACTGGATAAAAAGAGCCCCAACACATGCGTGTAATCCTCGCCAGCAAGACGCGTCAAGGTCTCCTCCAACTCTGACACACTAGGCTGACTTGTCTTTGGCAAATCATCTGCAGCAGCCATCTTCTCATAAAACTCACTGGCTGTCAGATTTTTTCCTTCTACATAAGTCTCTCCAGCAATCACTACTGGAATATCGAGCACAAAAAGATGGTCATTTCCACGTAGGCTATCCGGTAAAAAAGCGGACGAATCCGTTATAACCGCTAATTTCATCATTAGAACTCCAAATTAATACCTGGTAAATCTAGCGCAATTTCAGTAACTTCATAAGTCAAACGATTGAGCATGGTCAAGCAAGGACGCGCCAATTCTTCCACTTCTTCATGTTCAAACTCACTAGGTTCCTCTACCAAACGCCCTTGAATATGATTTGTCTGCGTAATCGTTCCACTAATCACAAAACGATCAAATACAATCATGAAAGTCAAAATCACAATCATGGATGTTGAATTCTTTTCTTCATTTCTTTCAATCAGCTGAAAATTCACGTCAACTTTTGTTTCAGGTGTTCCATTTTCCTTCTCCCATTCAAAATTGCGTGCATCAAAATGATACTGGCTGACAAATTCTTGTTCACGTTGTAATTCCATTACTATTCTCCTAAAAATATACGATAGTCCATTATAACATAATTTGATGTATCTTTCTAGCGATAATTGTTTTCAGGACTCTATCCAGATAGGAGATGGTGACGGATTCTCACAAAGTCTGAAGCTGATTCTGGGCGTAATTCCTCCATACTTCCAAATACTCGCTCGTCTCACCTACTTCTCTACGCTTAAAGAATAGATTAAATAAAAATCCAACAAAGCCTGGATAAGATTGTGTTCTTACCAATTGGTAGGTCGAAGAAGTCAAAGGAATCACTTGACAATTTAAAATCAAATGCAGAAGAGAATGTCTCGCATGTATCTCAATCCAAAAGGCTTCCTCATTGACCTCGCTTATTTCGCAAGACATTTTTATCCCTTCTTTTGTCACAATATGGTACTTTCTTCCTTCGTAGAAAAAGTCTTCTCCACCTTTAAAGTAAATGGCTTGATTTGTTGACAAACTAGGGAGCCATTCATCCATCATTTTCAATGCTTCCCAAGCAATTTCTGCTTTCATATTCACAATTAACTTATCTATATATGTTTTCATGAACTTATCCCATCTATACAAATTATGGCAAAAAGAGGCTGCTACAAAAGTCCTAGCCTCTTAATTGTCTTTGGATTATCGAGCAAGACGCAGTAGTTGAGTGGGCTCTACTAGGCTGATTTCATCAGCTTTTACAGCCCTACTCAACTGCGTGGAGGTGGGACGACGAAATCGAATTCTAACGAATTACCGATTTCTGTCCCACTCTCTTTCGCCTATATTTTATTTTTCAAGCGGTTTACGCAAATATCCGAAAAGAATACCGCTGACAACTGCACCAATCAAAACATACACAAGGTAAAGGATTGGGTTGTTGGTCAAACCGATGACGAAGATTCCTCCATGAGGAGCCATGAGCTTAATACCAGACAATCCTACAAGAGCACCTGTAAGAGCTGAACCGACGATAAAGCTTGGGATTGCACGGGCTGGGTCAGCAGCTCCAAATGGAATCGCACCTTCTGTGATGAAAGACAGACCCATGACGATATTTGTCAAACCTGAATCACGTTCTTCGGTAGTAAATTTATCTTTGAAAAGAAGAGTTGCCACGAATACTGCAAGCGGTGGAACCATTCCTGCCGCCATAACCGCTGCCATGACTGGAGAACCACCAGTTGAGACAGTGCTTGCCAGCGTACTTGTACCAAATACATAGGCTGCTTTGTTCACTGGTCCACCCATATCGACCGCCATCATACCACCGACCAAGAGACCGAGAAGGACAGCAGAGCTTCCGCTCAGACTAGCAAGGAAATCGTTGAGGGCTGTATTGATTGCTGACATAGGGATATTGACTGCCAGCATAAGGAATCCAGTCACAAGAACACCAAGAAGTGGCAAGAGCAAGATTGAACGGATACCTTCAAGTGAGCGAGGCAGACCAGCAAGAAGCTTGCGAAGGACTAAAATCACACCACCAGCTAAGAAACCACCAACCAGAGCACCAAGGAAACCAGATGATACTCCTGCTAGAGAGAGTGTCTTCTCACCACCTGCAGCATAGGCAACACCACCAAATGATGCACCGCTACTAGCAATTGCACCAGCTACGAAACCAGAAACCAAACCAGGTTTTTCAGCAATTGAGTAAGCGATGTATCCAGCCAAGACTGGCAACATGAAACCAAAGGCTGCACCACCAATCGCCTTAAATTGAGCTGCAATTTCATGATAGCTTCCCAGATTAGAGAGCTGATCCTTTGGCACACCTAAGATCTGATCCAGCAAGAAGGCAATGGCAATCATGATTCCGCCGCCAATAACGAATGGCAACATTTGGGAAACACCGCTCATCAAATGCTTGTAAAATGCTCCGCCTAGACTCAGTTTTTCATTGCTGCTAGCTGCTACAGCGCCACCATTAGCAGCCTTATAAACTTCAGCATTGCCTGAAAGAGCTAAATTGATGAGCTCTTCTGTCTTGCGAATACCGTCTGCAACTGGGCGGCTGATTAAAGGTTTTCCGTCAAAACGATCCATTTCAACAGCCTTGTCTGCTGCGATGATGACTGCTTTCGCTTTTTTGATATCTTCTGCTGTCAGTTTGTTGCCGACACCACTGGCACCGTTGGTTTCAACCTTGATGCCAACACCCATTTCAGCAGCCACTTTTTGAAGGGCTTCTTGAGCCATGTAAGTGTGGGCGATCCCTGTTGTACAAGCTGTAACCGCTACAAGGAAGTCCCCTCCCTCAATTGCAGGAGCAACAGTTGCTGGTTCAGTTGCCTTTTCAGACGCTTGGTCAAAAAGAGCAATAACTTCATCTGGCGAAGATACCTTACGCAATTTTTCAGCAAAACCATCTTTCATCAGGTATTGGGACAACTCAGCCAAAGCAGCCAAGTGAGTATCGTTAGCACCTTCTGGAGCAGCAATCATAAAGAAGAGATCCGTCGGCTGGCCATCCAAACTTTCATAGTCTACACCTTTATTTGACTTCGCAAAGAGGACCGTTGCTTCTTTTACTGCAGCATTTTTGCTGTGAGGCATGGCAATTCCATCACCCAAACCAGTTGAAGTCAGGGCTTCACGCGCAAGGATTCCTTCCTTAAAAGTTTCAAAATCTGTCACATAACCATGTTTCACAAGACTTTGAATCATCTCTTCGATAACTGCTGTCTTTTCAGTTGCCTGCAAATCCAGCAACATGACATCTTTTCTCAGTAAATCCTGAATTTTCATCTTTTTTCTACCTCTACTTTTTCATAAGTTTCTTTGATATAATCAGCTGTCGCCAAATCATCTGAGAAGGTGGTGGCTGTTCCGCAGGCTACACCCCATTTGAAGGCCTCTACTGCATCGCCTGAACGGACGAATTCTCCAGTAAAGCCTGCCACCATGGAATCTCCAGCCCCGACAGAATTTTTCACATTTCCCTTGATGGGCTTAGCAAAGTAAGCACCATCCTGAGTCACCAGCAGGGCACCGTCACCCGCCATAGAAATAATGACGTGTTGGGCACCCTTGTCTAAGATTTGACGGGCGTAGCTTTCAATCTGATCCAAGTTTTCCAGCTTGACACCGAAAATATCACCTAGTTCGTGATTGTTGGGTTTAACCAAAAGCGGCTCAAATTCTAAGGAATCCAGCAAGGTTTGTCCTTCAAAGTCGCAGACTACTTGAGCGCCAGTTTTTCTGGTCAGACCAATCAGTTCTTTGTAAACAACATTTCCTAGATTCTTAGGACTGCTGCCGGCAAAGACTACCGTATCAGCTGGAGACAATGAAGAAAGAATTTCCTTGAGCTCAGCTAGCTTTTCAGTGGAAATTTCTGGACCGGGGCCATTAATCTCTGTTTCAGCATCCGCCTTAATCTTGACATTAATACGCGTATCCTGATCCACTTCGACAAAATTGCTGGCAATCCCTTCGCTGACCAAGTTGTCTGTGATGAATTTCCCAGTAAAGCCGCCAATAAAGCCCGTTGCTGTATTTTCAATTCCTAGTCGTTTGAGAACACGACTGACATTGATGCCCTTACCGCCGGCAAACTTATCATCACTGTCCATCCGGTTGACACTGCCTAAATTGACCTTGTCCAAGCGGACGATATAGTCAATGGAAGGATTTAGTGTGACTGTATAAATCATGCTTCTATTACCTCCGTTTTTTCTTTAATCTTTTGAATCACTTCAGATTCAGTTTGGTTTGTAATAAGCCTTGCGCGCGATATTGGGGCCACTTTTGCAAAAGATGTATTGCCCAACTTTGAGGCATCAGCCAAAACATAAGTTCTCTTAGCATTTTCAAGAATAGTGCGTTTCACTGCTCCTTCTTCCATGTCTGGAGTTGTGAAAAATCCACTGTCAATTCCATTCATTCCGATAAAAGCCTTGTCAAAATTTAGTTGTCCAATTTGATTTAGAGCGACACCACCGATACTGGCATCTGTCGACCGTTTTACCACTCCACCAATAATCACAGTGGGAATGTTGCGCTCCACCAACTTAGTCGCATGGTGGATAGAGTTGGTCACCACCGTCACGCTCGGATCGTGCAATTCATTGACTAAGAGTTCATTGGTCGTCCCTGCATCAATAAAAATGACATCGTATTCTTGAATCAAGCTGGCTGCTTTTTGAGCAATTCTGGTTTTTTCTTGAATGTTTTTGATAGATTTTTCTTGATTGCTTTCTTCCTCCTGCAAGAAATGAAGACTCTCTGCACCACCATGCACACGCCTCAACTTCCGCTCGCTTTCAAGCTCATCTAAATCTCTTCTAACAGTTGATTCTGAAGTGTTTAAAGCTTGTACTAGATACTCTAAAGATACAAATTTATCTTTGGTAACTTTTTCGAGAATCAGCTGTTTTCTTTTCGACTTCAGCATAGAACACCTCCTCTGCAATCGATTACAGTTCTATTATACAAGATTAAAGTTCAAAGTCAAGCATTTTCTATCATTTTCTGTCAAAATAAATCATTTGTTTGAATATAGAAAAAAGAAGCATGTTAGACTTCTTTTAATTTCTTTATTATCTTGTAGTGATATAGACAAGAAGGATCGGTAAAAAGGCAGCAAGCACACATAAAATTGAAAATACCCAGAACCAAACTGATTTAAAGGCTTGCCTATATGTGCCGGGCTGAGATTTATTTTCAATAATATAAGCTTTAATTTTCGACCTATTTAGGATGAGTACAATCAATACTACCGTTGTTCCTGCAGTCATCAATCCATAATTTATGAGATTCACGATACTTTCTGGGATATAGTTGGTCAGAAAATCAAGTCCTTCTGCGATGACCAAATTATTGAAAATATGGAAGAAGATCACCCAGAAAATGGAATATTCAAAAGCGATGTAACCAAATCCCAGACCAATCATAGCAGCAAAATAAAGCTGATAGAGATTTTCATGAAACAGTCCAAAAAGAAGAGCCGTCATGACAATAGCAAATACTTTTCCGTGCTTTTCCAAAGCTCGCAAGCCTGCTCCTCGAAAAATAATCTCCTCCGTAATCGGTGCCATGATCGTTGTATAGATAAACATGGTGATTGAATGAGAGCTAAAATCCTGTGATAAAATCTCAGAAAGATCCAAACCAAAGAGCGACAAAATAGCATTCATGATTTGACTTGTCACAGTGCTGAACAGCTGAGAGAAAAACAAGAAGCAAATCATGAAGAAGAAGACTTTGGCTGTCATTTTCTTATTTTTCTTGCGCAAATCTCGAGTAAAAAGCTGCTTGCCTCGGAAAATCGTGAAAATAAGCACACCTAAACAAGAAGCGATAATGTAGGAACCGCCATCTTTATCCATAAAACTTTTTACAAATTCCTCAGTCTTACCTATATCAAAACCCTGCTGAAAAAGAACAAAGAAATAGGAAAAGACAGTATAAAGGATAACGACCACAAGCATCACGATAGAATAAGTGAAGCAGCTTGCTGAAAATCTCCCCAAATCTTTCTTGGGATTTAAAGGCTCAGGTAAAGTATTCATAAAATCTCCTTTGTTATTATTAGCTACGAGTCTTTCTACTGAAAAAATACAAACTTAAAAAGATTCCCTCGTAAAGAAGAGCAAAAAGAATAAAGGCGTGCATGAAAAATTCTTCTGGCAAAATCCAGATAACTGGATCCTTGGTTGGATCAAATAGCCATGTATTATCTCCCACAAAAAGCACTTGGTGAAAGAGCGTAAAAAAGCTGTTAAAACCAATCAAGCCAGCCAAGCAAATCATGACGAAGGGCAATACACTCAAGATAAACAAGCTTCTTTGATAAAGAGCTAAAAATCTCTTTTTGATCACTTTTTGGATAAAGAAAATAAAAGCCGGCAAGGTTAGTACAAAGACAACCTGCGCCAAGTGGAAGAGATACTTGACCGCCTGAAAATGATACAGCCCAGCTGCTGACGAGCGAAAATCAGGCATCGCCAGCTGCTGACTAAAAGGATTGGTCAAGTAATTCATCAAAATATTGAAATTATACTGGATAGTCTCTGCTTTTAAATGAACCTTATCAGGCAAAGCGAAATAAGAAATCTCCAGCGGGTAAAATAACCAAGCCAGATAAATAGTCAGTAAGATAGCTGCTGCCAGCAAGCACAAGACGCTGGCTGAAAATCTTAACTTATCACGCATCAAAGTCCCACTCCGCTAGACTAGACAATACATGCGTCGGTTGGATCGGCAGATTTGGTACCTCTTCTGGCAGGGTAAAGCCTGTCGTAACCAAGAGGGTCGGAATGCCATTGTCAATTCCCGCTCGAATATCTGTCAGGTAGTTATCCCCCACCATGACCACATCCTCACGCGCCAGCCCTAAATGCTCTATGGCTTTTTCCATGATGATGGCGTTGGGCTTGCCGATAAAGGTGGGCTTAACCCGAGTAGCTGCTTCCAAGAGGGCATTGATAGCTCCCGCACCCGGCTGCAGACCTCGCTCCGTCGGAATATTGAGGTCAGGATTGGTCCCAATAAAGTGAGCACCTTTTTGAATGGCCAGAGTCGCTATTGTCAGCTTCTCATAGTCCACTTCCCAGTCCAACCCTACTACCACATAGTCAGGATTTTCTGTGTCTTCTATATAGCCAGCCTCTTCAATAGCCTGTTTAAGTCCGACATCACCGATGACATAGACTTTTTTGCCCAGATTTTTCTCCTGCATATAGTCAATGGTCGCTAAAGTCGCTGTGTAAATAGTCTCAAGCGGCGTTTCAATATTGAAATTCTCAGCCAACATGGTCTTCACGGCTTCTGGCGTGCGCGTAGTGTTATTGGTCACGAAAAGATAGGGAATCTTGCGCTTCTGCAGCTCATGCACAAAGACCTCTCCTGCTGGAATCCGGCTCTTTCCCTTATAAATCGTCCCGTCTAAATCAATCAAATATCCTTTATAAGTCATACATTACTTTCTAATCTTTTTCAATCTCTTGCCAAGTGATGATAGCTTGTGCATTGACATCGCCGTCACTGGAAATCTGGTGAGTGCTCTGCAGACCGTCTAGTTCATAGCTAGAGGCAATCATCCCGCCCGGCCGGACTTCCTTGACATACTTCAGGTTGATTTTCTGAGGAATATGCTGGGTAAGGAAATCTGCTCCCATGACCTCAAAAATCCAGTCCAGATACTTGCTATTGTTGACATGACCGTTCATATCCAAGTCGTAAAAACGCACATGGTAGTCCTTACTGATAGGATTTTCTAAGTTTGGATACTTGGGACCGCGCAGCAATTTCTTAGAAAAGTCAGACTGATAAGGTGCAACAATCTCAGGTTCCACCCCATGAACCTTACGGCTATCTCTGTCCATGAGGACAAAGCTTGCCATCATCTGGATAATAGCTTGACCTGCTTCATCAAAAATTGTGAAGCGACGATAGCAAAAGAGCCGATTGTAAGTCAATGCTTCTGTCTCAATGGTGATTTCCTCTGCAAATCGTGGCAGTCGTGTCACATCAATATCATAGTCCGTGATAATCCAGACTAGATTATACTGCTCCAGCATGTCCTTGTCGCTGACGCCGAGCTCAATCGACTGCATGCCTGATACCTGCAAAGACAGTAAGATGACATCAGGCAGCTTGATATGGCCGTTCATATCCGCCATATCAAAGGGAATTTTCATTTTCATTTGATAAGTTAAGCCCATGATTTACTCCAATATAAATTTCTCAGCAACCGTATCGCCCAAAAAAAGGCCCTTCTTAGTCATGCGCACGATGTCTTTGTCTGGCACTAGCAAACCCTGCTCAGTCAGTTCAATCACAACAGCTCCGTATTGATCTTCAAAGGAAAGACCGAATTTTTCTTCAAAACGTTTTTTAGAAACTCCTGATTTCTTGCGCAGTCCTAGAAACATTTCTTCTTCCATCTTTTCTTTCAGCGTCAGCACTTCTTCCTGTACACGGGCATTGCCCGCTTCCACCGCCTGCAGATAATGACGAATGGGGCCGTGGTTTTTATAGCGAACACCATCAACATAGCCAGATGCTCCAGCTCCGATACCATAATATTCAGCATTGTCCCAATACATGAGATTGTGGCGGCTCTCAAAGCCTGGCTTGGAAAAGTTTGAAATTTCATAATGCTCGAAGCCGGCCTTTTCGAGCTCAGCTATAATGTATTCAAACATCTCCGCTTCCAAGTCTTCCTTGGGCAGAGGCAGTTTCCCTCGCCGCATCCGATTCATGAATACTGTGTGATTTTCCAAAATCAAGCTGTACAGACTCATGTGAGGAATGTCCAGAGCAATGGCCTTGGCAACATTGGTTTTTACATCTTCCATGGTCTGCTTGGGTAGGGCATAAATCAGATCAATCGAGATATTGTCAAAACCCGCTTTTTTGAGATTGGCAATATTCTCGTAAATGTCCTTTTCCGAGTGACTGCGACCAATTTGCTTAAGCATGCGGTCATTAAAAGTCTGGACGCCCAGCGAAACCCGATTGACAGGCGAATCTTTAAGTACAGCAATCTTCTCCTCATCCAAGTCCCCAGGATTGGCTTCAATGGTCAGCTCCTCAAGATAAGACAAGTCCAGCTTGTCCGTCAGCTTCTCCAGCAAAAAAGCCAACTGAGGCGCTGATAGAGCCGTCGGAGTCCCACCACCGATATAGAGGGTACAGAGCTTTTTGATATTATAAGAATGATACTCCTCAATCAAATGCTCCAGATAAGAATCCACCGGCTGATTTTTGATAAAAACCTTGGAAAAATCGCAGTAATAACAAATCTGAGTACAAAAAGGGATATGCACATAGGCAGAAGTCGGTTTAGTTTGCATAGTATTTATTATAGCATAAAATTAGCGACAAAGCCCTCTTGGAAAATAGAATAAAAAAACTCAAGAAATAGAAAAATTCCTTGAGTTAAAGTTGAAAGAGCATCTGTTCAAGCAGATCAGGGATAAAGCAACTGCTGAATCACTAAAACATGGCTCTCTTCTACGCCATATAAACTATGAAGTTCATTAGGCTCCATTGTCAGAAAACTTCCCGGTACCAATTGTACAGTTTCTCCCAGGGCAGTAAAATCCACTTTTCCTTCTAGACAGACAACTGTAACAAGAGCATCTGCGCTATGTTCAGGAATTTGTTTTCCTTTAGCAAGGTGCAAATGGCGGATGAGACGTCCTTGCTCTTCGACCGGAGTTTCAACCACATCAACATTTGGATCTATTGAGTAAAATTTCATCGTTTTCCCTCCTTTTCTTCATTTTAGCATAATTCCGAAAAAATTGTCAGAATTTTTTAATATTCCTGATTGATACCTACAAAGTTACAAAATATGGTATTTTCATCATGCTCTATTCGATCAATTTTCTTAAATATAAAAAGATTGAAGAGCATCATCTAAAATAGATCTTTTCTTCAATCTAGAAATTTGGTTTAAATTAGATTTTAAAATCATTGAATTCCATAACCCATGCTGAACTGAATTTTAGCAGCTCCATTCTGGAAGCTGATTTTATTAATGCTGAATTGACTCTGCGGCAGAGCTAGAAGGAAACTATCTCCCTCCGTCGTGATAGATGAATTAGAAGCCTGCATTTGTTGCTTCAGCATGCCTGTCACCCAAGATTTAGGGATAGGAAGAGAGCCCAGCTTGGCACTATCGATTGTGATGTGCAAGACATTATCTCTCACCGTCACATCCACCTCTAAGTCCAGCTTACTGTCAATAAAGAGCAACTTAACTGGATACTGGATGCGTAGCTTATTGCCTTCAATACTGTAAACACTGTTCAGCAGCTCCTGATTCTCAGAGTCAGCCAGAGAAGACTTGAGCACCTGATTAAGCTGGACGCTATTGAGAGAAACCTCCGTGCTGACTCCCTGAGCCGTTACATTGGCATTGCTCAAAGCTGGCTCAATAATACTCATCCAGGAAGCACTGCCTTGAACATTCTTTAATTGTTCACTTTGATTAACAGATGCAGGAACCAGAAATAGCACCGCTGCAAACAACAGCACCAAAGCAATTCCCACTACTCTTTTTACCATTTTCATGTTTGTATTCCTTTAATTTGAGAAAATCCCTTTAGCTAAAAACACAGCAAGGATTTATCTTATTTTACACTATTTTTGCATAATTTTCTGTAACAAACATATTAAAAAGCTAACAATCCTGTGAGAAAAGGCTAGGACAAATAGTCCCAGCCTCTTAGTTGCATATCGCCTGTATAACAAGGCTTAGCATAGCTAGCCTATTCTTACTTAATCACTTGTTGAGTCTTAGCATAGTTGGCCTCGACTGCTTCTTTTTCTGATTTCCACCAGTCTTGATTGTCCGTGTACCACTTGATGGTCTCTTTGAGACCTGCTTCAAAGTTGGTAAACTCTGGCTTCCATCCTAGCTCATCACGAAGCTTGCTGGCATCAATGGCATAGCGGAGGTCGTGGCCGGCACGGTCTGTCACATGGTCATAAGCATCTGCTGGCTGTCCCATTTCCTTGAGAATCAGCTCCAGCACTTCCTTATTATTCTTCTCACCATCAGCACCAATCAAGTAAGTTTCACCGATTTGACCCTTGGTCAGAATCGTCCAAACGCCTGATGAATGGTCATTGGTATGAATCCAGTCACGAACGTTTTTGCCTTCACCATAGAGTTTTGGCTTGATACCGCTCAGGATATTGGTGATTTGGCGCGGAATGAACTTCTCAATGTGCTGGTAAGGACCATAGTTGTTTGAACAGTTAGAAATCGTCGCTTTGACACCAAATGAGCGCACCCAAGCTTTGACAATCAAGTCTGAAGCTGCCTTGGTTGATGAGTAAGGCGAGCTTGGATTGTACTTGGTTTCAGCGGTAAATTTCTCACCTGGACCTTCTCCATGACCTGGCAAGTCTTCACGCAGAGGCAAGTCTCCATAAACCTCGTCAGTCGACACATGGTGGAAACGAATGTCGTATTTACGAGCTGCTTCCAAAAGCGTGTAAGTTCCGATGAAGTTGGTGTGGATAAATGGACTCGGGTCATTGAGCGAGTTATCATTGTGGCTTTCTGCCGCATAGTGAACAATCGCATTAGCTTCAGCTGCCAGCTTATCTACCAAGGCTGCATCAGCAATATCTCCAACAACCAACTCAACGCGGTCGCCTAAAATTTCTTCAATATTGGCGCGATTACCCGCGTAAGTTAGCTTGTCCAGCACTGTCACATGGACATCTGGAAAGTTATTGTAAACATAGTGGACAAAGTTAGAACCGATAAAACCAGCTCCACCTGTCACGATAATTTTTTTGTATTCAGTCATTGATTTTCTTGTCTCCAAAATGAAATTAGAATCAGGAATAATTTTTGCAACATTAAAAGAGCAACAGCAATTAAAAAAGCAGAAAATAGAGTTCCCAAAAAGTTAAAGAGGGAAATGATAAAAATAAACATTCACTCTTCTTACAAATCTTCTTTTCTTAGAGGTTTGACATCCTTAAGTAGTGGATGGTTCTTGTCTGCTTCTGAGACTTCTGCTGCTTCTAGGTTTTCCCACTGGATGCCTAAAGCTGGGTCTGCATAGTTGACAAAGGCATACTTAGGTTTGAGTTCCAAAGCCCAATAGTCGTTCACCAGATAGCTATAAGAAACCGTATCAGAAAGAACTTGGAAGCCGTTGGCGACGCCACGTGGCACAAAAATCCCCTTGCTGGCATCGATTACTGTCTGGTAGGTATTGCCAAAAGTCTCACCTTCACGTAGGTCTACCCAAGAACCCAGCACCTTACCGTCATCTGCAACAGAGATGTACTTGTCCCATGGTTCAGCATGAAGACCCCGCAGGACATTTTTACGAGAAAAACTGACATTATTTTGCAGTTTTCCTTCTGCAAAGAAGGTTTCAGGGAAGCCTAGTGGCAGCATTTTTTCCTTTTGGAAATTCTCCTTAAACCAGCCTCGATTGTCCCCACGAACAGGGATATCAAACTCCAGCATTCCAGGAATTCCGGGAACCTCACGCGCTACTAATTCCTTATCAAAAAATTGTTCTGTCATCTTCTTATTCTTCTCCAATCAAGCGCAAGAGATAGTGGCCATATTCATTCTTCTTCAACGGCTGCGCCAATTCATGCACTTGCTCTTTAGTGATATAGCCCATACGATAGGCAATTTCTTCCAGATTCGCCACCTGAACGTTCTGCATACGCTGAACCGTTTCGATATATTGAGCAGCTTCTAAGAGACTTTCGTGAGTTCCTGTATCCAACCAAGCGAAACCACGTCCCATGAGCTCAACAGATAAATCACCACGATCCAAGTAAGCCTTGTTGACATCTGTGATTTCCAACTCACCGCGAGGACTTGGTTTAATGTTCTTGGCAATCTCGACGACATCGTTATCGTAGAAGTACAGTCCTGTCACTGCATAGTTAGAGCGTGGCTGTTCTGGTTTTTCTTCGATGGAGATAGCATTCATATCTTCATCAAATTCTACGACACCAAAGCGTTCTGGATCCTTAACATGGTAGCCAAAGACGGTTGCCCCTTTTTCCTTAGCAGCAGCATTTTGGAGCATTTTACTCAGACCTGGTCCATGGTAAATATTATCCCCAAGAATCAGCGCTACATTATCATCTCCAATAAAATCAGCCCCAATGATAAAGGCTTGTGCAAGCCCGTCTGGACTTGGTTGCTCTGCATAAGAGAGCTTGATACCAAACTCAGATCCATCTCCCAGAAGATCCTCAAAACGAGGCAGATCTGTCGGAGTGGAGATAATCAAGATGTCCTTGATACCAGCCAGCATAAGAGTTGACAGTGGATAATAAATCATGGGTTTGTCATAAACCGGCATGAGCTGTTTTGACGCAGCGCGGGTCAATGGATACAAACGTGTACCAGAACCACCTGCAAGAATAATACCTTTCATATGAGTTTCCTCTCTTAATGTATTCTCCTTATTCTACCATTTTTGAAAGCGGATGTCATCCTTTTCACTGCCCTTAAACAAAAGAAAAAGAGCGGAAATTCCGCTTTCTTCCGCTATTTGATTCTAAGTTGATATCAACCCAAAGCTATATCCAAGACCATCATGAGAACGAATCCCACCATGAGACCTAAAGTCGCCACATCGGTATTGCCATTGGTCTGCGAATCCGGTATCAGCTCCTCTACCACCACGAAGATCATAGCACCCGCCGCAAAGGAGAGGGCATAGGGCAGAATAGCTGTCATGGCCATGACTGCAACAGCTCCCAGTACTGCTCCGACAGGCTCTACAATAGCCGACATGGAGCCCCAGTAAAAGGCTTTAAGCCTAGACTTACCGTCCGTCCGAATTGGAATGGACAGAGCCGCTCCTTCTGGGACGTTCTGCAAGCCAATTCCCAAAGCTAGGCCAATTGCGCCGACAAAGGCTTCCGGACTAGGATTAGCGGACAAAGCACCAAATGCTACCCCGACTGCCAAACCTTCTGGAAAATTGTGAATGGTAATGGCTAAAAAGAGCAGGGCTGTTTTGGACAGTTTCTTTCGGCTGTGCTCAGGAACACTCTCTGCCTCCGAAATGTCTTTGCTCAAGTGCAAGTGAGGCACCACCGCATCAATCAGCCGCAGGAAAAACCTCCCACCAAAAAACCAATCGCTGCAAGCAACCAGGACAGCTTGCCATAAGAACTCTGCGCATACTCAATCGATGGTGCCAGAAGCGACCAAAAGGAAGCCGCAATCATAACGCCCGCCGCAAAGCCCATCATAATATCCAGCAGCTTGCGACTGACCTGTTTAAAGAAAAATACGATAGCCGAGCCCACAATGGTACACCCCCATGTAAAAAGCCCAGCCAAGAATGCCTACATAACCACAGGCTACGATCGTAACCAGTCCATAACCTCTCCCTATCCTCTAAAATCAATCATACAAAATCGGCTTGGTTTCACCGATACAGTGAAGTCACTAAGCAATCGACGAACCATAATATCTTATCCGATATTTCATCATTCTATTCAGTCAGATAAGATATTTTCTTCTATTTCATATATAATTTTATCTCGCATTTAAGCTCCAAATCGAATAAATGCGGCTTTCAATTTCACGAAATGATAAATCCATAAACTCTTCATTTGATTCCGCTATCAACCCATGATAACCCCAAACAGCCACCCATATTTGGACCTTATCACTGATGATTTTTCGGTACAAATAATATCGTATGCTATCAAATTCTCCTTTAATAAATACATCGTTTGGTAAAAAATTTTTCATCTTTCTCTCTCCACATGGGACTAGTAACTTTAAGAAAAGTACAATCATGACACTTGCATAAACACAAGCTGTTATTTAAAGCAAGCTCCTAAAAAACTTATTCTAACTTAATAGTGTTTATTTTGGATAGAAAATTGAACGATCTGATGATTTTGAACAATAACTTCGTATTTACCAAATCCAGAATGCTTACTATCATTTCCAACACTAATGGCCATAAGATAGCGTGCATTCGGTAGCTTAGTTAAATCTAGCTGTTCTTGTAAAATCTGTTTGATTTTGTCATCATTCTTCTGGTCTTGGCCAATACTAATGATAGAGCCATCGTCCTGCTCCACGTTCAAAGTTACCTTCATTTCAATGGCAAGAGCCTCTTTTTCCAACATGTCAGAAATAGGGATTGGGTACAAGCCTTGCAAAGGCTGGCCTTCTGCCCGATTCTTTTTTATAAGAGCCTCGTATGCATCAATATTTGGCGCATCCTTGTCTATCATAAAATCAAGGGATTCTAGATATAGTTTCTTCTTATCCGCTCTTACAAAACTATCTTTTACATTCTGTAAAGTTTCACTATAACCCGGACTCAGCTCAAGTCCTTTATAAGCGATACTAGGGAAAGCTTGATAAATGGCATCTCCCTTTTCAAGCTGTAGGTCAATATCCGTTTTTCCATTTTTCGTATCCCGAGAGGTATAATATTCAATTCGGTCACCAATCTTAACCGTTTGCCCCTCAATCTCCTCAGAATACTCAGCTCTGATTAAATAACCAGCGAAAGAGGTATAGTTTTTATCAGCATCTAAAACTCTGACCGTTCCTTCAAAACCACTCTGCTTATAAGAGCGCTGAACAGCCTGTACCATTTCATATTTCGGCACTCGTACAAAAATCCCCCACATATCTATGAAACTCAGAAACATAGAGACGAGTGATATGGAAATAATGACCACCACACTAGATAGGAAACAGCCCAAAATACCGAAACCTATTTTCTTTTTTGGATTCTTTGCTAGTTCCTGATTTCCTCCATTATTCTGGACAACAAGAGGATGTTGAGAACGATCTTTGTGTCTAGTAAATAGAATAAGTGAGATTGATATTAATATGGATAGTACTAGTAAAAGTAAAATGAGAAATATTATAATCATTTGTTTTCCTTAGGTATCTTCTTCTCCACGTACCGTTCAATAGGATAGTCAGCTGGATTCAACACCCCTGCTTCTCCTAAAGCCATCTGAGCCAATTGGCGTCCGATGAGTGGGCCAGTTGTCAGACCAGAAGAGCCTAGACCGCTGGCTGCGTAGACATGCGGTAAGTCTGGCACAGCTCCAAAGAAAGGAGAAAAGTCACTGGTATAAGCCCGTGTTCCCACGCGCTCGCCTAAAATCTCTGCAGTAGCCAAGCTTGGAAAATAAGTTTCCGCTTCTTGCTGCAACTGATTCAGAACCGTCCTATCTACCGTCAAATCAAAGCCCTGATCATTTTCATGGCTGGCACCGACGCTGACCTTGCCTGCCAGAAAAGGAATGATATCCAGCTCGCCCTCAGGCATAACAACTGGATAGTCATCCGTCTTTTCAGCCAGCCTAAAATCACGTAGTTGGCCCTTTTGCGGCCGAACATCTGTCTCATAGCCCAGTGGCTGCAAGATTTCTCCTAGCCAAGCTCCCACAGCCAAGACAACACAGTCAAAGCTACGTCCGTCCACCAGAAGTTGTTCTCCCTCTACTGTCAAGCTTACCTGTTTCTCAACCAACTCTGCCTTACTGGCTTTCAGAAGCGTCTCTGTCAAGAGTGCTCCCTCCACCCGGGCTCCACCGGAAGCATAGAGAAGTCGCTCAAAGCCTTGCAAGTCTGGAAATTTTTCCTGGGCTTCCTGACGGCTGAGAAGACTCAAGTCCCCAATCAGCGGCGACTCTTCTCGACGATTAGCAGCTAAATCATAAAGTTCCTGCAGCTTGCTCTCATCCCTTTTCAGCAGATAAACACCAGTCTGTTGGTAAAAGTCTGTCTGGATACCAGTCGCTTTCAGTTCCGCAATCAATTCCTGATAAAAATCAGCGCCCAGACGCGCCATCCTGTACCAAGCCTTGTTGCGACGTTTGGAAAACCAAGGACTGATAATTCCAGCGGCTGCCTTGGTTGCCTGCCCCTTGCCGTCATCAAAGACAGCCACTTCCACATCTGGGGATTTGGAAAGATAGTAAGCTGCTGTTGATCCGACAATCCCAGCTCCAATTACTGCTACTTTTTTCATGTCGCTCCCTCTCAAATATGTCGGAAAGGATTGGTTGAAGCCTGACTAGCCAGAATCTCAATCTCCCATCCCTCTTCTGCCTTCCAAGTATCAAACCTTTCTTTTAATTTTTCCGTAAATAGAACCTCGATATGATGTCCAGGATCCAGCGCTAAAAGCCCTTCTGTTAGCATTTCCTGAGCTGTATGATAGTAAATATCACCAGTTATGTAGACCTGCGCTCCCTTGGCAATGGCCTCTGGATAAAAGGACTGACCGCTGCCACCACAAATAGCCACACGATCAATCATGTGTTCGAGATCTGCTTCTTCATAGGTAACCAGACGCAAACCGTCTAGTCCAAAAGTTTCCTTAACCTTAGCCGCAAAGTCCCCAAAGGTCTGAGGAGCAATCCTCCCCACACGGCCAATACCGTTTTCTGGCCCCGTCTGACTGAGAAAACTTGGCTCCTCAATCTCAAGAAGCTGGCAGAACCAGTCATTGAGCCCGTCCTCCACAACATCAATATTGGTATGACTGACATAAACAGCAATATCATGCTTGATGAGGTCTAAAATCATCTGATTTTGCGCCTTATCCGTCACTAGGTCCTTGAGCGGGCGAAAAATAGGCGCATGTTTAACGATAATCAGTCCAGCACCTGCCTCAATAGCCTCCGCCACCGTCTGCTCGCGAATATCCAGTGCCACTAGAACATTGTCCACTTCTTTGTCCAAAGTCCCGATTTGCAGGCCTGAAATGTCACCCTCCATGGACAGTTCCTGTGGACAATAGGCTTCATAACGGGCGATGATTTCACTTGCTAGCATGGAGTACCTCCTTGATACTTTCGATTTTTTGGGACATAGCAGAGCGTTCTAGCTCATTTTTTTCTGGGATATGAGCTAGAGCTCCTTCAAGTTTCTTCAGTTCTTTTTGCCATCTTAGTTTAAACACAGGCGATTTCTGCTTCATCAGAAAAGGTCCAAAGCGCTTTTCTTTCTCTGTCAAAGTTTGCTGGCCTGCTTCCGCCACTAGGATTTCATAAAATTTGCCAGCTTCTTCTAAGATATCCTCAGCCAGCAAGCGAAAGCCATTAGATACTAGCCAGCTGCGGAGCTCATCCTCTCGGTTATTAGGCTGCAAAATCAAGCGGTAAATAGACCCAAGCTTAGCTCTGCCATTTTCCAAAATCTCTGAAATCAAGCGACCACCCATGCCAGCGATAACGATGGTGTCAATCTGATCCTCCGCTTCAACAGCCGCCAGACCATTGGCCAAGCGAACCTCAATCTGCTGCGTCAGCCCATGCTCAGCAACATTTTTCTGAGCAGACTGGAAAGGCCCCTCTACCACTTCACCGGCCAGAGCCTTCTCAATCCGTCCCTGCTGAATCAGGTAAATAGGCAGATAGGCGTGATCGCTTCCAACATCCAGCAGCCTTGCCCCATCCGGCACAAAAGCGGCTACTCGCTCCAAGCGCTGGGAAATAGTCTTTTTTTGCATTGCTTACTCTTTTCTAAACATTCTTCTATTCAGTATATCATTTCTGTATCATCAAGTGAAATTATTTTGTTTTAGCCATTTGTACCTTCTATCTAAATTAAGCTTTCCCATCAAATTGTTTAACACTTATAGAATAGGGAGTTTTTTCTCAATAGCAAGAGGAGTAAAGGAATCCCCTTCAACATTATAAGTAACACCCACCTCTTATCGACAGTGCCTTTCCTCAAGGATAAATTTGAGAAAAAATCTTCTTGCAATGCATCATTATTCCCAGCATTTGAGTAAGAAACCTGCTCATCCTCTGGAAACCACATTTTACGAGCTAGTTCCAAATAACCATAAGGTATCTTTTTTGTATAATCACCTTTTAAGTATAATTTCATTCGTCCTCGTCATCCAACTCCACTTCACCATATATTTTGATGTATTCTTCATTTCTGCGGTCATCTTCTTCCCAGACTGGGTCTCTCACATCGTCCAAAAAGGGAATTTCTTCCAAACTCAGCTCATTAGCATCTTCATAACTCATCGAAAGGATATCCTCATGCCGATTTTTAAATTCCTCCACACTTAACCAGCTCTCTTTATCATCTTCGCTAATCTGACCATCAATCGCAGTCGCAATTTCAATAGCCATAATGTAGAAAGCACGTTTATCAACAGTGAGAAGGTCCAGATGTGTGGAAGCAATTCTTAAACATTCACCTTTCTCACGAAAATCCGACATGATAGCATCTTCATAGTCTAACTGTATATATTCTGACTTATGGGATAAAAAATCATATTTTATCCCTTCCTTTATCTGAACACTTTTCCACCTATCATCATGAGTTTCCTTGTCTAATTCTAAGTGAATAGAAAGTTTCTCGATTGGTAAATCTAGATACCCAGCATACGACAAATCTGGCTCTATTCCATCTTTTTCCTCAAACCACATCCTCTTCGCTAATTCTAAATAATCAAATGGAATTTCTTTGGTGTAATCACCTTTAATATAAACTTTCATTTTTCCTCCTATGATTTTAACCACTTAACAGCTTTTAAAATATATTTAACTAATTGATTTTTTTCATAATTTGATAATTTATTCAACTCAGGAAGTCTATCAATCCATTCTCTAGCACTTGCCGCATCGACAATTTTATCCATTCCTCTATGTGCATTAACTCTATAACCTGATTTTCCTCCTCCTGACTGAATCTGAACTTTACCACTATGGGGTTCTGCATCTACGCGAATATTCCCTTTCTTTCCTCCGACTTTACCTTCAACAGTCCCAAAAGTCTTACTCGTCGGTTTAGTCGCCTGCCATCTGTCGTAACTTTGGGCAAAGCTGACATTTAAACTAGCATCAGCTGTCCAAGTCTTTATAATAGCATCATTAACGGCATATGTGCCACCAGCAATCATCGTCGCTCCTGTCGCAAAACCAGCCGCTGCCGCTGTTTCTATGGGAATAGTTATAGTCCCAAAACTTGGTATAGAAAATACTAAGCCTGCCGCCCCTCCTCCTAAGCTTATTGTATCAATCATAGCACCAAGGGCAATACTTCCTAGACCCGCTAAGAACTCTGCCGCATTTTCTCGGATACTTTCCCAAAATTGTCCACCTCGCTCATCATTCAGACGCCGAGTGTATTCTTCATCGAAATGACCATTTTTTAGAACAACCCACACTTCACCAACGACTGGTACATTACTAACTTTAGTAGGTATAAAAGTCAGAATATTCCCCTCATGGTCAAAGCGTAAAGATTGATTGAATTCTTGAATCAAGATTGGCCAGTCGCTAGAAGGTTTCCCCTCTAAGTAGGCCAGCAAGTGTTTACGATAGTAAGCTGCTGCTTCATCAGGTAGCATCAATTCTCTGATACTCTGATTAATCAAAGAAATCTTAGGATCTACTCCTCTTCCATAAGTACGAATCTCTTCATTTTTCAGTTTTGAAACCCAAGACATGTCCGCACCATTTGTATAGTAGTTTCCTTCTGCATCAATTGTGATTTGACTCAATGACACTGCTCCTTGAATAGCTAGTCTCAAAATTTCTAGACTGTCTGTAAAGTATTTTGAAACATCTGCCACAAACCATTCAAGTTTGTCAATTTTTTCCTGAATTTCCCGAATGCCGATATTTAGCTGGTTTTCCAGCACTGTCAGAGCATTCGTCTTGGACAGATTGTCAGCTAATTCCCCTGCAAGTCCATCAATAATCCGGCGAAATAGAGATTGATACTCTGCTAGCTGAGCTTGGGTTTTCTCCAACATCTCCTGTTTTGTTTCCAACTGTTCTTTCAGCAAGTCAAGATCCAGTATCCCATACTCAGATACGGTGGAGTCAGCATATTTATAAGAATTCAGCTCCTCCTGAATATCATCAATAGCAGCTTGTAGCTTTTTGATAGCAGGGATTATAATTTCTGTAAATAAGCCTTTTCCCGCTGTATAAGCCGCTCCCTGCAGCTCACCCGACTCCAAAGAGGCAATCAGGTGATTGCAGCCACTAGATAGACGATCGGTCACCTGATTAGCTACCTGCAGGTTGCTGGTCATCGCTTGGATAAGCTGGGCCGAATCTGCTGCACTATATTTCACTCCCATGGTAGACTATTCCTTTCTTTGGTCAGTTTTTCTCGTTCTTCTTCCAGAGTCTTTCTTGTTTGACGACCGAGCTTTTCTAGTTCATCCATCTGAACATCCACATAGTTCTTAACCTGTTGGTTAAGATGCTGAGTCTCTGCTAAATCACGACTGAGGGAAGCAGTATTTTGCGGATACTCATAAAGTAGATTTTCCATTCGAGTCGTCAAATATTGGAAATCCGTCGCAAAATTTACCAGGGAAATCTCGTATTGACGTTTCATCGTCATAAATTCGTCTTCTTTTTGGTCAACTTTGAGAATTTTTTCGTAAAGTGCTTGGCGTTCTTTTTCGCTTTTATCTACCTTCATTTTAACTCTCCCAGCGCTTAGCCTGCTCTATATCGCGTTTCTCAATTTTTGCAGCAATTTCTGGAAATTTATTGGCCTGAGTTAAGACGGCCGAACTGAAGTCACTGATAGCCTGCAGCATTTGATTGCAGGCCTGACGGCCAGCTTCCATCCCAGCAATCCCTGTTGTATAGGAAAATTCGGCTTGTTGATTTTGTGCATTGCTGGTATCAACTTCAACTAGCTCGCTGATAGCAGATCCAGCTGAAATAGTGCTTGATTTAATTTGTCCCATCTTCACTTCTCCTTTTATTTATAGAATTACCAACATACCTTTTCATTATATCACAATTCCTCAAAATCATAGGTTCTAAGACAAAAAAGAGGCTGGGACAAAAGTCCCAGACTCTCAATTGTCTTTGGATTGTAGAGCAAGACGCAGTGGTTGAGTGGGCTCTACTACGCTGATTTCATCAGCTTTTACAGCCCTACTCAACTATGCGGAGGTGGGACGACGAAATCGAATTCTAACGAATGACCGATTTCTGTCCCACTCTCTCGCCTTATTATGTTCAGCAAACTATCAATATAGTAGATTATTGCTCAATAGCCAGCGATTACTGAGCAACCACTCGGAGTTGGAACTATTTATAATGACTTGAAGCTCTTTAAATCTGAAACTAGATAGTAGAAAGAAAAGCAGAATCTTCAAACATTTCGCACAGCCCCACCACACTTACTTGTAACTAGTCCTTCCACAAATTCATGGCATTGAGGAAATCATCCGAAACCGTTACATTCTGCGGATTGCTTGCTTCACGTTCCGCCCGTTTGGCTTCTACCTGAGCTGGGCTTGTAATGCCTTCTCGCCGCCAATTACGCAAGATGGCCTGAATATATTTCCAATTGGCCTTGCCATTGAAAACAGCTTCACGAAGAGCAGCCTTGACCAAATCTGGATTGATTTGATCGTCCTTAATAGTCTTGGTCAAATCCTCGATTTCAAATGGAGTCAAAAGACGCCCTAACTCTTGCTGGAATGTCTCAACCAGTTCCTTGAGAAGGTTACCATCAGACGTTGTCCTTGACCCAGTAGGACTGGAAGTGCCTAGAATCTCGTCTAGCTTTTCTAAGGCTGGTGAAGCATCAAAAATCGCCTCGATTTCCCCATTCAGTTCGATGGTTCTGTACTGGAGCAAGCCCTTTTCCGTCAGATGGGACATGGAACGATTAACCTCGGATAAGGTCTTGCCAATATGCTCTGCAATCTGACTGGGCGCAAACTCCTCCAATGAGGTGGTATTTTGCAGATAGAAAAACTGCCAGACCAAGAAATCATCGCTGGAATCAAAAATTTCTTTAAAATGCAAAAAGAGGGCACTTGGAAGAACCAAGTTGCCATTTTTGTAAGCTGCTAAATAAGTCATAGTACCTCTTTATAAATAAGCAAAGAAGGATGCATCATTCTCTGGACTTTGCCAATCAAATGGTGTTTCTTGATAGACTGCATAATTGACCCAGTTACTGAAAAAGAGAGCTGCCGCCAGACTCCAGCGCAGACAAGGTGTCGCATTCACATCATCATTCTTGAAATAATTTTCAGGAATATGCGGATCCTTGCCCGCTTCCAAATCACGGAAATACTCCTTGGCGAGGGTATCACGGTCGTATTCCATATGACCAAAGCTATACACCTCTCGCAAGTCACGACTTGCCAAAACAGACAAGCCAGTCTTTTCTCCCTCAGAGAGAATTTCTAGATTGGTCAGATTCAGAATGTCTTCCTTCAGCACCTCTGTATGCCTTGAATGAGGCGTGATAAATTCATCATCAAAGCCTCTAAAAAGCAGATTATTACTTGGAGCCGACTGCTCGTAAACACCTGAGAGTTTATCTTCCATCTGGTGCTTATCCACGCCATAGCGGGCATAGAGACCAGCTTGAGCTCCCCAGCAGATATGCAGAGTCGAAAAGACATGAGTCTTGGACCATTCAATCACCTGCTGGAACTCCTCCCAATAGTCCACCGCCTCAAAAGGCAGATGCTCTACTGGTGCTCCTGTGATAATCAAGCCATCAAAATAGCGATTTTTAACCTCATCGAAAGTCTTGTAAAAGGTCTGCATGTGCTCCGCTTGGGTGGTCTTCGATGTATGAGAAGTCATATAAAGAAACTCAATGGTCAGCTGCAAGGGCGTATTGGCCAAATGACGCAAGATCTGAGTTTCTGTCACCATTTTCTGGGGCATGAGATTGAGTACCAAAATATTCAGAGGGCGAATATCTTGGTGGTCTGCCCGGTCATCATCCATGACAAAGATATTCTCAGAGCTTAAAATTTCAACTGCTGGAAGCTTCTTATCAATCTTGATAGGCATGAAAATATCTCCTTTTGTTTAATATACTTATTATACTCAAAGGAGATATAGTTTTCAATTATACTTTTTCTCTAACTAGATATAGTAATAAGCTATATCTTTAGTAGTGCATCAATACTTTGTAGTCATAATTGCCAATTGCTTCGCGACCTTTGAGCTCATCCAGCTCGATGAGGAAGGCACAACCAGCCACTACGCCACCAAGACGCTCAATCATCTCAATGGTCGCCTTAACAGTTCCACCAGTTGCAAGAAGGTCATCGACAATCAGAACGCGTTGACCAGGTTTGATTGCATCCGCATGCATAGTCAGAGTATCTACACCGTACTCTTTTTCATAGTCTGCTGAGATAACTTCACGTGGAAGTTTGCCTGGCTTACGAACAGGAGCAAAACCAACTCCTAATTCAAAGGCAACTGGACAACCTACGATAAAGCCACGCGCTTCTGGACCAACAATCATGTCGATTTGCTTGTCAGTCGCATACTGTACAATTTCACGTACAGCGTAGCTATAGGCATTGCCATCAGCCATCAAAGGGCTAATATCGCGGAAGAGAATACCTTCCGTTGGGTAGTTTTCAATAGTTGCAATATAATCTTTTAAATTCATAATGTTCTTTCTTTCAAAAAATTTTTTACTCTCTATTATACCATGTTTTATCCAAAAAGGCTCTAGCAGACTTTCAAATATTTTTAGATATGAAAGATTTGTAAAACAAGGAGGCCTTGCACCTAGCAATCCATGAGATAGTCGTAAATCTCCTGCACAGTGCCCAGAGCCATGAGTTCCTGCTCCTTGACTAGTCGCTTGAGATCTTGATAAATAAGACTGCTATCAATTTCTTTCTTTTCTGCTTCCTTATTGACCGTCATGACGCCTTCGGTGATGCTGACAAAGCCCAGCTCTTCAAAAATCTGAATCATTTTGACCAAGAGAATCGGGTCGATTTTCAGATAGGCTGCCAACTCTTTAAGTTTATAGCGAACGTCAAACTCAGGGAACTGATAGATGGTCTTGTAAAGTTTAGCAAATTGCTCACGAGTACCATAACCGGTCAGATAGTATGGCTTGGCAATCTCATTTTTAAAGTAAATAGCTTCGAAATCCTGAGACTGAAGAATCTTCTTCAAGACCTGCAAATCATCAGGCAGGTCATAAACTACAACTGCTCTGCAATTTGTCAAATCTGGCAATTCCTCTGTGAAACGCAAGACAGGAACTTTGTCAGGTAGTGTCGCATTTTTTCCTCGGATATTGAAAAGCTGAACGCCGTCCACACGGGCATCTACCAGCATGAGCTGGAGACTGGTCTGTCCATTCCATTTATTGACAGAGAGGCTGACGGCCAGCTCTAGATTCTTGGTCTGGGCAAACTCTGTCGCCAGGCTTCCTTGCCCAAAGGCAACTACTTCAAAAGATGCGTCTTCCTGAGAAATTTTCAGCTTGAGATGGCTATTGCCAGCCCCCATAGTCCGTGCATTGTCCACTTTAAAATCCTTAAGGTAAAAAAGTGGCTTCTTATTGTTCATACCAAAAGGAGCCAGTTTTTCGAAGCTTTTGAGTGTATCGAGGGTTAGTTCTGGCAGGTGTAGCTCCTCATCTAAATACAGAGCTGTTTTGCCAGTTAAATCCAAATCATTTTCTAAGATATACTCTGTCAAAATATCTGCAAGCTCCGCCAGCTTGTCTGCTTCAAGAGTCATTCCAGCCGCTCCAGCATGGCCACCAAAGGCTAGAAAGAGGTCACGGTGGCTGTCCAAGGCCTCAAAAATATTGACCGCTTCAATACTGCGGGCGCTGCCCTTAGCGATTCCATCCTCGATATTAAGCACTATGACTGGCTGATGCAGCTCTTCCAGCAAGCGCCCAGCGACAATCCCTAGCACACCGGGATTCCAGCCTTCCTTGGCCAACACCTGAACTGGTCTCTTAGCGTCCAGCATACTTTTTGCTTCTTCATAAATCTGCTGGACGATTTCCTTGCGCTCGTCATTTTTCTGGTTAACCATGAGAGCAATCTCACGAGCTTCTTCGTCGTCAAAGCCTGTCAAAAGCTCAATAGCTGGATTGGGATCATCCAGCCGTCCCAAGGCATTGAGTCTAGGGGCAAGTTGGAAGCCAACCGTTTCTTCATCCAGTTCATCAGTTTGAATGCCTGCAATTTTGAAAAGTTCCTGAAGTCCTACCCGCTGGGTATTTTTGAGAACTGAAAGACCATATTTGACTAAGATCCGATTTTCCCCCGTCAGACTGACCATATCTGCAATAGTGCCAATGGCAACTAAGTCCAACAGTTCGACTTGGACTTCTTCCAACAAGGCTGTTGCCAGCTTAAAAGCCACCCCACAGCCAGCCAGATGTTTGAAAGGGTAATCCGCTCCGCTATGTTCCGGATGGACAATCGCATAGGCATTTGGCAGCTCCTCGGGCATGGAGTGGTGATCCGTCACGATGACATCCACGCCCAGAGACTGGGCCAGCTCGATAGCTTCAAGTCCAGCCACTCCATTATCCACTGTAATAATGAGTGAAATACCCTGATTTTCAATAAAATATTTGTAAACACTGCTATTAGGACCATAGCCATCCGTAAAGCGATTGGGCAGATAGACCTGACACTCAGCCCCCAGCTGCTCCAAGGCCTCCTTGACAATCGATGCTGAGGTCATCCCATCAGCATCATAATCGCCATAGATCAAAATCTGTTCGTAATTCTCAATCGCTGCGCGAATGCGCTCCACTGCCCGCTTCATATCATGAAGGTCATAAGGGTCGTGAAGCTGGTCTAAACTAGGCTCCAAAAATTCCTGTAAAGCCTCTTCAGTCTGCACACCTCTTTGGTAAAGAAGACTGGCAGCTGCGGGTTCTAATCCAGCTTTCTTAGCCTTTTTTAAAAATTTTTCGTCTGTAAAATTAGTGGCAAACTGCCAGTCGTATTTTGAGCTAATCATGATAAGTGAAACACTTTCTCCGTTCAATCTTGTCTGAATATTATAACATGAAAAAGCGACAGAACAGAAGAAAAAGGCACGGAATATTTCTTCTGTTCTATCACTTTATGTCTTACTTCCTCACTGGATTAAAATCTGAGCAAGGACAATTTTGCTGGATTTTCTCTTACCAGCTAGGATTTCCCCAATCGCCATATCTGACTCACTAGCTTTTTTTTCGTCATCCTATTCCCTTTGTAAGTCTTTGCTTCAAGAACAAGCGCTTCCGAGCCAATAAAATGACTTCTGCACTTAGATGAGTTAAGAGCAAGGTTAGCAAAAAGACAATCCTTCCCTGCTGCCATTTAGCAAAATCGGTCTTCTGGAGCAGATAGAAAGAGGATTCTATAAAAATTGGATGCAAAAAGAAGTATAAAACGCTCAATTCTTTAAGGTGATAAAGATGCCATTTTTGACCAATCCTTGTACGTAAAACCCAATTCACCAGAAATAAAGCAAAGAGAGGCAAAGCCAAAAAGAAATTCTTGTCAATCCCTTGGTGAACAAAAACAATCCACCCATCTAGCAGCAAAAGAAGACTGGTCAAGAATAGCTTTTTCCCAACATTGTCCCTAAAAAGGCTGAAATGCCGATAATCATAAAGGAGATAGCCCAAGTAAACAAAAATGGGAGTATAGAAAAGGCCATTTCGGGTGGTGAAGAAAACTTTAGCATAGGCATCAAATGACTGGGTAAGCCAGCTATTTGAGAAATAAGCGTAGTATGTCTCGATCGAGCCCATTACATAAAGCAGGAGTAAAAATACCCCCGTCTTTCTAGCACCCCATTTTCTATAAAAATAGTGAACAAGTAAAAGTCCCAAGAGAAAGGCAGGAATATACCAAAGCTGATAGCATAAACCGATATACAAAAGCCCAGCCAATAAGGCTAATGGAGCATAATGTTTAGGAAGTGGCAAGGTCCAAAAATAGGCCAAGGCATAAGGGACATAAATCCCGCTCCACAAAAGATACTGCTTCAAAACCCGCTTAATGTAGACCTTCATTTCCTTCTTCTTAGCCAAGCTGGATTTAAGTATAAAAGCTGAAGAAATTAAAAAGAAAGGGACCGCCATGCGGCCAAACATACTTTTCTGAGTGAAATGTAGGACTTCATTCTCAAAAAGCCTCTGGCAGTGAACCAGAATTACCAAAATTGAAGCCAGATACTGAAATAAACTGAGCATGGCGTAGTTGATCGGCTGCTCAGGCTCTCTGACATTTCTTTCTGCCATAAATAGTTCTCCCTAGGAAGATTGTGCTTAATAAATAGATTTAGTGCTTGCTCAGCCAAACATGCTGAAAGGCGGCGATGTCCCGATAAGGTGATTTGTTGCAGACAGCCAGCTCCATCTCAAGCATCTTTTCAGCCCAGTCAGGGGCCGTTTTGTAGTCATTGGTTTGCAGCCCGTAAAAAATCCGTACTCCCTGATAATCCTCAACTTCTAATGGCAGACCTGAAATCACTTCCGAAATCTGATAAACCTTAACAGCTCCCATGCTGTGGGTTTGATATTTCTGACCCGCTAAAAGCTGCTGGGCTTTTTCTGGGGCATTTTCAAAAACCACCGTATGCATAATGCGCCCAACCTCGTGGTGCTTAACCAGAGAAATTTTGCCGTCCTTTTTTAAGAGGCGAGAAAATTCTGCTAAATAAAGAGCAGGGTCAGATACATACTCTAAGACATTATGACAGACGATGACATCGAAAGACTGGTCAGGCAGATTTTGCAGAAGGTCCAAGCTGCCTTGCAATTGCTCATAGGAAAAGTCCTGCTTGCGCTCGGCAATCATTTCTGAGCTCGGCTCGATGGCGGTCACTTGGTTCTTTTCCGCTAGAAAATCAGCCACAATCCCAAAACCACTGCCGAAATCAAGAATTTTCTGGCCCTTAAGTGACTCAAGAAAAGCAAAAATAATATCATACTGAAGCTTGCCCCAAGGTGCCTGCAGATGAGCTTTGTAGGCTTGTAGATTAGCTGTCATAAAACCTCACTTGTAGTTAAACATATTGGCTGCCATCTTGTCGGCCATTCTTGGAAAAAGGGTATAAAGCTTGTGGGCTAGATTGAGAATGCCAGGCAGGTTGATTTCCCGCTTCTTTTTGCCAAAGGAGCTGACGATTTTTCCTGCTACAAAGTCAGGCTCCAAGATATACTTATCCACTGCTTTTACATAGGAACCGTCAGGATCTGCCTGATCGAAAAAGGCAGTTTTGATAGGACCTGAGTTCACCGTTGTGACATAGACCCCAAAAGGCAGGAGTTCTAAACGCAGGGCGTTGGAAAAACCAATAGCAGCAAACTTAGTCGCTGAGTAAAGACTGGACTTGCTACTGGCAATGAGGCCGGCCATACTAACGATATTAACGATATGGCCTCGGCCTGCCCGCTTCATGCGAGCTCCAAAGATGCGGGACAGGTTCATCAGGGCAAAGGTATTGACTTCAAACATGGCCTCGATATCGCTTGAGCTGATTTTGTCAAATTCTTCAAAAATCCCATAGCCAGCGTTATTAACTAGGACATCGACTTGGCCGTATTGGTTGTCAATCCGCTCAGCAAATCTTTCCAAAGCTGAGCTATCTGTGATATCTAGCTCCACTAGGTCAAGGTTTTCCCTTTCTCCATATAGTTTTTCCAGCTTGGCCTTGCTACGACCAACCAAAATCAGTCGGTCATGGGGCAAGAGCTGAACCATTTCCTGAGCAAGTCCACCGCTAGCTCCTGTGATGATGATGGTACGCATTGTTCTGCCTTTCGTGTTGTTAATTTAATGAAATCTTTTCCCAGCTAAATAGTCAGCATAAGCTTGATCAATGACCGGAGCAAAAAGATGATAATCCTCCCAGCTACCTAAAAATTCCAAAGGTAGGTCGTATAAGTCATTGACTACAAATTCAGAATAATCCTTCATGTACTGATGTTCATAATAGTCGTTCACAAAAGCCTGAAAATCCCTTTTGACATCCATTGTGCCCAATTTGCCATCACACCAGTCTAGAACATAATCCACACCCAAACTTTGCTCGTCTTTGACACTCTGGAATGATGTTTCTTCATCAAGAGTCATCATTTCCTTTGCATCATGCTGGATGAGCCAAGTAACGAAAAAACCAATATGATTCGCAGCCCAACGATGAATCTCTCGGTAATCATCTTTTGTCAATTCCTCATTTTGTAATTGGTAGCTGTAAAGATAGTTGGTTAATGCATCCTCAAAATACCAATCAGCTTTATCGAATAAACGATTTTCAACTGCCATCTTATTTTCCTCTCAACAAAACTGTCCTAAATTGGAAAACTATAACTCAACTTCTTCCAAATCCTTGACCACATGGACATTGTCAAAGACAGCGCTGGCATCGCGACGCATTTGGCTAATGTCTTTCGATAAGAAACGCGCGCTGACATGATTGAGGAGGAGGCGCTTGGCTCCGGCTTCTTTGGCTACTTCTGCGGCCTGCATATTGGTCGAATGGCCATGCTTGCGAGCCATTTTTTCATCTCCCTTACCATAGGTCGCTTCATGAACCAGCACATCCGCAGCCACAGCCAAGCGAACACTTGAATCAGTCTTTCTGGTGTCCCCCAAAATGGTAATGGTCTTACCTGGACGAGGGGCTGATATATAGTCGGCTGCACTGATTTTGGTTCCATCATCTAGTACGATATCCTGACCGTTCTTGACCTTACCAAAGAGGGGACCAAAAGGTACGCCTGCCTCTCTTAGCTTATCCGCATCCAGCGTTCCTTCCAAATCTTTCTGCATGACCCGATAACCGACGCAGAAAATCGTGTGGTCTAGCTTATCTGCATAAACAGTGAACTTGTCCGTTTCTAAAATCTTACCCAGACTATTTTCATCAAACTCATGAAAATCAATCCGATAAGGCAGACGAGAACCTGACACTCGCAGGCTAGACAGGACAAAATTCTTAATACCTTTGGGACCAAAAATCTCTAGGTCTGTCTGCTCTTCATTAGCCTGAAAGGAGCGACTGGATAGAAAGCCCGGCAAGCCAAAAATATGGTCGCCATGCAGATGCGTGATGAAAATCTTGCTGATTTTGCGCGGTTTAATCGTCGTCTCCAAAATCTGGTGCTGGGTACCTTCGCCGCAGTCAAACATCCAGACTTCATTGATTTCCTCCAAAAGCTTGAGGACAAGACTGGACACATTGCGAGTCTTGGAGGGCTGACCGGCTCCGGTTCCTAAAAATTGTAATTGCATGTTTTTCTTTCTAAATGATATAAATCATGGCAGAGCGATTCTGCAAGTGATAGTATTTTCTGCCAGCATAGGACTGAGCCAGCTGACTAACTTCGTCTTGATTATAGCCCAGAACTCTCTGGCTACCATCCGCTAGCTGCTGCCAATCGGTCAAGGCAGTCAACGCCTGACTGTCCACGACTTGAGGCTCAGCTTTGAGAGGTACCATTTTTATTCTCCCAGCTTCTTCGTAAACCAAGTACTGGGGAAAGACTTGAGCGATTTCAAAGAGTAGGTCAGCTGTTACCGCCTCTGGCTTTTCAGGGAAGACCAAGCCGACTTCCTCTCTCTCGTAGCAAAATCCATAGGACTTACCAGAAAGATTGAGTCGGACAAAAGGTTTACTTTCTACAAAGCTAGGCTCCGGATTCCACAAGTCCAGCGCTTGGGTAATTTCTAAAAAATAGGCTGTCGCGGCTTCCGGACTTTTCTTTTGATAAAGCTCAGCAAAGTAAGCATTGATAACGCTAGGTGGCGGAGTGATAAAGCTACGCTTCTGCTCCTCTGTCAGGCCAGTCAATACTTGCTCTAAGTAGACCCTGTCTAGGCTAGTAAAACCACCGTATTTCAGGGCCAAGTCAATATAATCAATCATAAAATTCTTCCAGTTTCCATTTATTTTTCTCGGCAATCCAGCCTGAAATGACTTCGACGTCGTCTATGTATTCTCGATTCCCGATAATAGCGACCTTCTCTAAATCATGAATCTTGTAAGCTTTAGCCGGTGCTACCTTGATGGTAAAAGGCAAAAAAAGCTCTTTCATCCGCTCTAGCAGGACTTGCTGTAAAAGAGCTCTGCTATTGTCCGCCTTAGCCGAAATCAAAGAATAAGGAGTCAAGGTCGGGGTGAAGTTCTCCACCTTGTCCGCTTTGTTATAGAGAGTCAGCCGGGGAATATCCAGCATGTCCAACTCTTTCATGATGTCGAGGACGGTCTTTTCATGTTCCTCATGATGAGGGTCGCTAGCGTCAATAACATGAACCAGCAAATCGACATTTTTGCTCTCTTCCAGAGTGGATTTAAAGCTAGATACCAGCTCCGTCGGCAAATCCTGAATGAAGCCAACTGTGTCTGTCAGCGTGACATTGAGCTGACCACTGAGGTTGATGTTCTTGGTCGTGGCATCTAGTGTCGCAAAAAGCTCGTCTGCCTCATACTGGCTCTTACTGGTCAAGCAGTTCATGATAGTCGACTTGCCCGCATTAGTATAGCCGATGAGCCCGATTTTGAAAATGCTGGATTCCAGTCGCTTTTCACGAACGGTTGCCCGATTTTTCTCAACCGCCTTGAGCTGGCGCTCAATATCATGAATCTGATTACGGACACTGCGTCGATTGAGCTCCAGCTGGCTTTCACCAGGCCCGCGGGAGCCAATTCCACCAGCCTGACGGCTGAGCATGATGCCCTGACCAACCAAGCGAGGCAGCAGGTACTTGAGCTGGGCCAGATGCACCTGCAACTTGCCTTCATGACTCCTAGCCCTCATGGCAAAAATATCCAAAATCAGCTGCATCCGGTCAATGACCTTGACCCCCAAACTTTCCTCCAGATTGACATTTTGGCGAGGTGTCAGACGGTTATTGACAATAACTGTCGAAATCTCTTCGGCATCAACCATCTGCCGGATTTCTTCTAACTTGCCAGAACCGACAAAGGTCTTGCTGTCATACTTTTCCCGCTTCTGGCTATAGGAGCCGACGACCTCTGCCCCTGCCGTCTTGGCTAGGCTTTGCAACTCCTCCATGGATAGGTCAAAATTCTCCGTATCTGGTAGTTCCACACCGACCAGAAAGACACGCTCTATTTTTTTCTCTGTTTCTATCATTTCATATCCTTACTAAGACTTGGTCAGCCAGCTATTTGTCCAAAAACTTCCTGATGTCCTCCATAACCTGCTCTTTGTAGTCTGGATTTCCCACCTGATAAAAGGTTACGGCCATCCGATTTCGAAACCAAGTCAGTTGCCGTTTGGCGAAACGGCGGGTATTCTGTTTGAGCTTGTCCACGGCCTCATCTAGGCTCATCTGGCCTTCAAAGTAGGGGAAGAGTTCCTTATAGCCGATTCCTTTGCTGGCTTGACTGGTCGGAGCTTTATCAAACAGGCAACGGGCTTCTTCTAAAAGCCCGGCTTCTAGCATCAGATCAACCCGCTGATTAATTCGCTCATAAAGTTGTTGTCGCTCATCATCTAGGCAAATCAGCAGGGCCTCATAGTCTGGCTGGCTGTTTTCTAAGGAACCTCCCAGTTGGGCAATCTCTAACGCCCTCATAGCCCTGCGCCGATTTAGCTGAGGAATCTCGATACCTAGCTCTGCTATTTTTCCAAACAAAGCTTCATCTGACCAACTATCCAGCTGCGCCCGATAGGCCAGAATCTCCTCATGAGGGACGGAGCCGCCCAGATGGTAGCCCTCGAGCAAGCTCTGGATATAGAGCCCTGTGCCACCGCAAATGATGGGAAGCTGTCCTTGAGCTGCAATCTCACGAATAGCCTGAGACGCCTCAGTCACAAAATCATAGGCCGAGTAGCTTTCTCCAACCTCCCGCACATCCAGCAGATGATGGGGAATGCCCTCTTGCTCTTCAGGACGAATCTTGGCCGTGCCAATATCCAAGCCACGATAGACCTGCTGGCTATCACCGCTGATGATTTGGCCATTGAAGCGCTTGGCTACTTCGATACTCAGAGCCGTTTTCCCAACTGCCGTCGGCCCCACTATTACAATTATCTTGGTTTTCATCGTTTTTCCTTGAAAAAATTTTGATTTTTCGTTACTATTAATTATAACATAAATAATAAAAGTTCAGAAAAGGAGAAATCACATGGCTAAAGGATTTGGAAAAGGCGTTCTTACAGGTGTAGCAGGTACTGTTGCTGCTCTTGCTGGTGCAGTCTATGCCTTTAAGAAAAAAGTCATCGAACCAGAAGAACAAAAAGCAGCTTTCATCGAAGAAAATCGTAAGAAAGCAGCCCGTAAACGCGTAGCACACTAAGCCTGCACATTTTACAAAAGAGAGTGGGACAGAAATTGGTAATTCGTTAGAATTCGATTTCGTCGTCCCACCTCCGCATAGTTGAATAGAGCCCTNCTCCGCATAGTTGAATAGAGCCCTACTCAACCACTGCGTCTTGCTCGACAATCCAAAGACAATTGAGAGGCTAGGACTTTTGTCCCAGCCTCTTTTCTTTTGTAGAAAACAGCAAGCTGAATAACTGCCACAGATAAAACAATTAATCTTTTACATTTCTCTCTTTCTTAGATGGCTGAATGCCATGAGAGCTAAAGATATAATTGCTTAAGAGCAAGAATACTAACAAGCCAAGCACAAAAAACAAATCATAAGTGGGGTCAGAAGACAGGGACACGAAAGGAATCGCAAGACACAAAATTGTGATATACAATATTTTCAACTGCTTGATATAGAGCCAGAAGAGTTCAATGCTCCTACTGCCACTGATCTGCGACTTAGACTTACTTTTCGCGTACCAGATGATAAAGGCTTCCGCATAACAGAATAAACTTAACAAAAAGACCATTCTCCCAAAGCGAATCTGCAGTAGAATTCCCACTGCTAATAATAAGATGAAACCTAAGCCCATAGCAACCACTGCTCGCCTAGTATTAGCCATAAAATCAACTCCTTTAAAGGATAAATTCAAAGAATGTCTTTAGCAGTTTTTTTCTTTTTATTCTCAAGTAATTCAAAAAATTAATTTCTATTTCTATGATGAGAACTAAAAAATATAAGCGAAACAATTAAAAAAGAGACAATTAGGCCTACCGTAGTTTGGTTTAAAAACGGATAATTAAAAAATAAATAATTAAAGAGTGTTAATAATAGACCTCCTGCCGTTAGCATAAAAGATATAAGCAGAGAAATTTTAAAAAACAAATTTTTTTCCATATTAGTGACCTCTTTTTTCCTTGTATATTCCATCAGAAAAGCGAAACTGCTTTTCTAAAAAAGACAACAACTCGTTTAAAGTCCTCTTTTTCGGATGATCCGATAAGTCATCAGACAGCAGAGGAGCATGAGGAAGAGTCGGACAATAATCATGCTGATAGCATTTGTAGTAAAATCATTGAAGAAGAATCCTTTGCTATTGGAAAGTTTCAATAAGATTCCTTCCGTTCCATCGGTTGAAATTGAAAAAATAGTTAGTATCTTGTTCATCAGGCCATCTCTGAAAATATTCATCAAAAAATCTGGAGCCAAGAACATCCCTACAGAACTCGCAAATGTTGCTAGCGGCGACTTTGTCAAACTAGATATGAGGACCATCACCCCAAGAATAAAGAGTAAACCAACAAACTGGAATAGAATAAGGCGAATCAACAATTCTAAGAGATTCATATGGACAGGGAATTGCAAAATATTATAAATGGTCGAAATCCATTCCAAATTCATCTGGACGCTGGTATCCCAACCACTCCAACCGAAGTAGGTCCCAAACACTAGCAAAATAAGGCTATTAACAAGGGCAAATGTTAAAGTAGCAATTCCAAAAACAGATAAGATCTTTGCAATCGTTAACTGATTGCGACCATATTTAGTTGTCAAAAGTAATGAATCCATCTTTCTTGCTCGATCACCTGAGAAAACAGAGCAGCAAATATAGATCACAAATACCACTATTAAGCTAAAAGCCGCATTTAAGGTATTAAATAACTTATGCCAAGGAGCAAAATTTCCCAGCTTTAAGGTTTTTAAGGGAAAATAGGATTGCAGCTCTTCTTGCGACTTGAGACTAATCTGATCGTAATGTAAGACATCATCAGATTTATAAGTATCTGTTAAAATTTCTTGAGAATTTGAGGCGAGACGATCAATGGCATACCAGGAAAACATATCATACAAGTCATTCTGTTTGAAATAGGGCATATTCGCTGCATAGTCATTAACGATTTTATCCATTAACTCATCAGATAAATAACCAGTATGCTCTTCAGCAATCTTTTGTTTGATCACAACTGCTTGTTTTCCATGTATTCGATCAGCTGAAGATCCACTAATTTGACCATCATTAAAAAAATTTGCATAAAACAATCCAGCTAAAACCAGTATAATAGCCAGGACTGCACCTAAAACTGATTTCTTTTTTAATAATTTTTTCAATTCAAAAGGAACTAAAGCTATCATCCATTTGCCTCCTCTCTAAAGTAATAAATATACAAATCTTCCAGACTTGGCACTACCCGTTGCGCCCCTTCGAAAGGACTATCATCGCTAATAACCCGCAAGACGATACCGTCTGGTTCTATCCGCTCATTCACAATGACATAATCCTTTGCAAAACGCTGCCACTCACGCTCGGCAACACGAAATTCCCAAACTTGTCCATCAATAAATGAAAGAAGTTCCTTAGCACTGCCTCTCTCCACAAAATTTCCGTCTTTTAGGATTAGGATTTCCTTGGCTATCGCTTCTACGTCCGATACGATATGGGTAGATAAGAGAATGATTTTATCAGCCGATAGCTCACTGATAATATTTCTGAATTTCACTCTTTCCTTGGGATCCAGTCCTACAGTTGGCTCATCTAAAATCAATATTTTGGGATTATTGAGAAGTGCCTGCGCAATGCCGAGTCTTTGCTTCATACCACCCGAATAGGAAACAATCTTCTTTTTCCGAACATCATATAAACCAGTAAGTTTCAAAAACTTATCGCTCTCTACTCTGGCTTGTTTCCTCGTCATCCCCTTAAGAGCAGCCATATATAAAAGGAAATCAAGCCCCGTAAAGTTATGATAATAAGAAAAATCTTGAGGCAAGAATCCAAGATACTGGATATACTCTTCAGCATGCGAGGCGTCATCAAACTTTATCCTTCCTTGGCTCGGCTTTATGAGATCACAAATGATATTCATCAAGGTCGTCTTACCTGTACCATTTGCCCCAAGCAAACCATAGACTCCCTCAGTAAATTCACAGGAAATATCTTTGAGCACAGACTTAGAGCCATAGCTCTTGCTAATGCCTATCATTTCTAACTTCATAGATGCCCTCCATTCTAAAAAGCGCCATTAGATATAGCAAATCACCTTTTTCCCAAAATTACAAATGATTATTATGCTGTTATTATATCATAAATTTTTGATTAAAAGTTTTTTTGTCTTAACAGACCTCAACCATTTGAGAAGTCAATCTTAACCTACTTAGATTATAGCGCGCTTTCTTCAAATAACAAGCCGAAAATCATAAACAGTCAGTATTTCATCCTAAATGGTCATTTGAAGAAAAACAGCACTTGCTGGAAGCAAATGCTGTACATTATTTAACTATTTCACAACTAAGAAGCCAAACGCCTATAATCTTTCTTAACGGAAACGGATAGAAATTAAAGATGCGATTTGAAAGATATTCAGTCTTCTTTCAAATGATCAATATTTAGCATGGGAGGCTCGACGTACTTCCAACCGCCAAATATAGAACCTAGGATAACTACTAAAAAGTAAATAATCAAATATTTCTTTTTTCGCATCATACACCTCCGCTACTATTTCTGTTTTTCAACAAGAGTTAATCTTAGTGCCTCAACTCATATTGAAGATAACCGCCCCAAAGTCCACCTACTAATGCACAACCAGCAACAGCCCATGGGCCAGCAGGCAAACAAGTCATTCCAACCTGAACTGCACCAGAAGCTGCTGCTTTAAAAATATCTTGTGCGCTAGGATTATAGTGTCCTCCACCACCTTCAACAGTAGCCAACATGTTTTCATCCATCACTTCAAATTGTGACATTACTTTTGTATCCATAATAGATACCTCCTTGTTATTGTCATTTTGTTTTGCTCAAAACCCTAGAATACATCAAAGCGAATAAATCGGTACAAAATTATTTATTCCTATCGTGTGATTTACTATATTTGATTCCCCAAACTAGTAGGGAAAATAAAATAAGCAATATAATTGTACATATCAGTGCAATAAATTTTTGAAAGTCATTACTAACTACCACTGTCCGGTAAGTACTAAAAAGAAGCATGAAAAAAGTTAAAGTAGTAAAAAATATTTGTCCAGATAATATCGGTGTTTTGTATCTTTTATTTGCCATATCTACAAAGTAAAGATTTAAAATCAAATTTCCCACTAGGATGACTGCGAAACAGACTTGGAAAAGAATTGACATTTTTAAAAATTCGCCATTAAGTATTACCAGAAATAGGGCTATTCCTGGAAGCTGGGCAGTTAAAACTCTCATTAATAACTGGCTTTTGAATAATTTACTCATATTTTACACACCTCCTTTTATGCTACCCATTTAATAATTAACCGCAGTAAAACGCTCCGCCAATCCCACCTATAACCGCTCCAACTGCCCCAGTTCCAATTGCAAAGGGACCTAGAAATATTGTTGAGCCTGCAGCCATACCATATCCTTCCATTGCTCCCATAGCAATACTGCCAGCACATGAAGCTGTTTTGCCCCAATCAATTCCACCGCCTTCAATAGCAGTTAACATATCTTCATCCATCACTTCAAACTGTGACATTACTTTTGTATCCATAATAGATACCTCCTGTTGTTTTTTCTCGTGTATCGCGATCACACCTAAAGTATAACACTTTCTTCTAATCTTTGGTCACAAAAATCATGAATAGTAGATATTTACTCCTGAATAGTCATTTTAAAAATACATTCTCCAAAATAGAGAATGTATTTTTATGTTTTATCTTTGCATCTTTTCTAACTTTTAAAGTGACTAGTAAGGAAATTTAATCCTTCTGACGCTTTGGACAGAGAGTAGCAAACATTGCTCCTAATGAAATAATGCCTAGCAATTTGAAGTATGCACTCTTCTGCTCCCCTGTCTGTGGCAATATTCTTGAAGCCGGATGAACTAACGCCTCTTTACTCTTTTGATTATTTGAATTACTATCCATTAAAGTGAGAGTTTGACTAGTCTTAGCATCCGCACTTTCCTGCAAAACTGGCTTAGAAAGGTCTCTGTCGCTATCCTTTGCGGTTGGGATAGTTATCGAATGAGCAACTACAGAACCACGTCCATTTTCAGTTGTATTTGACTGTTCCGCTTTCTCATCTTGTTTAATTGCTGAACTAGCATACAAATGGTCATACAATTGTTGAGCTGTAACTCCTCCTCCAGCCCAACCAGACACAAGTTTTCCATTTTTTAGATAAAGAATAGTCGGAGTTCCGGGTATTCCAACTGTTTCAAATAAAAATTTCTTTGCCTGATCATCGAAATCTTTCCCATCACTATTATAATATTCAAGATGATTATCAATTAATTGATTAAACTCTTTCAGAACGGAAGAAAACTCTCGACAATAATAACAGGTCGGACGACCAACATAGATTGTATGATCCTGACCATCTTCAGTAAAAGCTTGATATACTTGATTAATCGAAACTTTTTGAAAATCAGCTACATTTTCTAGATAGCTTTCCATAGTTACTTCAGCTTTAGCAGTCTCAGTGTGAACTGGTGGATTAGAATTCTGCTCTGCAGTCTGAGTTTTTGTAATTTGGCTTGACTCTGCTTCACTACTGGATTCAGACTTAGTATCTGATTCAGTCGGTAATGTTTTATCAGTGCTTCTACTGACCTCTACTCTTTCTTGACCATCTTGTACTACTATGCTATCTGCATCAGCTGCCACCGGCAGAGCACCTAGACCAAGAAAAAGCGGGCAAAGCAATATCGAAATAAACCATTTGTTTTTCATAATAAACTCCTTCTATTTTTATAGGTCTAGTTTAACTTATTTTTAGAGCAGAAAAACAAGAAAATCCTAAATGGTTCTTATTTACTCTTAAACAGTCATTCCAATCGCATCCATAAAATAATTCTAAAACAAACGTTGGTGAATATATTTACCTTTTCATATCTTTTAAACTGTCTAATTCCTCACATTAGGAAAATAAATGATAGAATAGAAACTTACCATTCAGGAGTGAATAAAGACTGATTAAGATTTAACCCACTAAAACAGTATTATTTTTGTTATACTAATATCATTAAAACAAGGGGGCATATTATGAACAAAAAAGAATCAATCAAACAATTCAATGTATTATCAACTGAGGAATTAGAAAAAATTTCAGGAGGAGGTAACAATTGGCTTAATGCTTTTTGGAACAATTTTTTAAATCTTAGGAGACTCACTGAATCAAGTACTTCTCAATGGAGTTAACTTCCATAGTAAAAAATCATAAGAGACAATGAATACTATTTCCATTCATTGTCTTTTATGTCTTTAAGGGATATTTCAATCTCCTGACGAAAAAAATAATTTTGACTGACTGTCCTCAGAGAAACATTGGGATAGTGGCTGATAATATTTTGAACATTGGAGAGACCAAGCCCTCTATTTTCTCCTTTAGTGCTAAAGCCCTTTTTAAAAATATTATCGGAATGGATAGAAAACTCTTTTATTGTATTCTCAACAATAAAAATCTGTCTATTTTCCTGATCCAAAAAAGCAAAAGAAACTACTGGATGACTAGTCTCCACTGCTGCTTCCATAGCATTATCAGCCAATATGGAAACAATCGTGATAAAATCAAGCAACTCCATTCCTTGAAGTTTGATTTCTTGAGGAACTTCCAAGCCAATTTCTATTCCCTTGCTCTGAGCTTCTAGAAATTTTGCTGACAAGACGCTCTTGAGAGCATCATTGTGGATATTGGACAGACGACCCAAATCATATTTAGATTGGTTGAGCGCTTGACCTGAGTCTTTAAGGACTTGGTTATAAATCTGCTCGATGGCTGGTAAATCGTGCGTATCAATTCCCAACTTCAGACTCCTTAAAATATTGATGTAATCATGCCGGAAACTTCGCAACTCATTATAAAGTTCTTCAATATGCTGACTGTAATCGGACATATTTCTCAATTGTAACTCTCTTTGTTCACTTAACTGCTGTTGAATTCGCTCCCGCAAATTACGGTCTAGGATATTTACCGAACTGAGAAAGAGAATAATATAAATTATCACAATTAATTTTCTATGTGGCAAATTAACCACATTATGAGTTATTTCTAAATAAGAGAAAAATTGTACAAATACAATATAAAAAATCATGGATATATCAAGGAAAATGACTAGGTGTTTATCAGCCTCATTTAATCTAAATTCTCTTAACCGCTTAAATTTATAATGTAGTAAACTTGGGATCCATAACGATAGTAAACTAGCTACAAAAGCCGTAATATTTAAAATAAGCTGTTCTTCATTTATTAGTTGGTTATATTCCAAACCGAAAATAGGAATAACAAAAAAAGTTAATATACGATATAGAAGATTCCAAAGAACAACTGGGAAAAGACCATAAAAGATAGATAACTTTATAGGAATAAAACTCTGTCTAGTTAATAATAAAGAAAAAATTAAAAAATAAACTGGAAGATCTAAGTAAGTTAAAAAAGTTTCACTAAATAAGACAAAAAGCAGAATATTAAAAAATATATAAATAAAAGGTATTAAGACGTACTTAATCCATGTCAACTTAATTCCACTGATACGTGAAAATAAGAAAGACAGAGCTATCATTTCGAAAACAAGTAAAACAATTTGTATTATTCTTGGCATAATTTCTATCCTACTTCTATCATATTACTTCTTACTTCCCTACTGCTTTAAAGCTGCCCGTAATCCTTTCATCTTGAGGCGTGATACATAGCAACTAGCGCCATTAGGAAAATAGGCTATGTTTTCTATCTTATCCAGCTGAGAGATGTTCGCTGGATTGACCACATAAGAGCGATGGCACCGATAGAGACGCTTGTCCTGCTTTGTAATCTCAGAAAGCTGTCCGTAAAATTCGATCCGCTCTTTCTTAGTATAGAGAACTAGTCTATGAGGCACTTCTGATGTCTCAAAATAATAGATTTCATTAAAAGGCACCTGAAAATCTGATTTGGAATTTTCAAAGAGAAAAGTTTCCTCAGCTTGAAAACTGTCCTTTCTCTCGTAAAGATAGGCCAGGTCCTGCTCAATCTGCTTGATAAAATCCTCCTCAGACAAACCTTTGTCAATAAAGTCAAAAGCTGATACCTGATAACGAAAAGTCAAGGGCATAAATTCTGAGTGAGTCGTCACAAATACAATCAGAGCATAGGGGTCCAACTTGCGAATCTTTCCTGCTACCTCTAGCCCCTTCTGCGTCTCTTGCTTAATCTCAATATCCAAAAAGAAAATCTGATGGCTCCCCCGTTCCCTTACTGCATCAATCAGCATGTCCGGCTTGCCGTAGATTTCTAAAAACTGGCATTCCCAGCCGTTCTTTTCCAAAATTCCCTGAATGGTTGACTCCATATAGGCTTGTTGCTTAAGGTCGTCTTCTAATACAAAAATTTTCATCTTATTTTCTTCCTTCCTGAGACCAGCGCTTGATGAGACTGGATAAATGACGCCTTGAGCAGACAATATCTCCTAAGTCAGACTGCTCAAAAAACAAGCTTTTACGCTCCCTGTCAAACCCTTGGACCTTGGCTAAATTGACCAGTGTTTGACGATTACAGTGAACCAGCACATCAGGATAGAGCTTGGCCAGCTCAGTCAGAGAAGCCCTAAGGCTGTAGTTGCCTTGTCCAGTCACGATGAGAACGACGTGCGGCTTTTGAGGATGGGACTGGATATAGTAAATTGTCGAAAGATCCAGCTTTCTAAGAGTGTTGCCGTCTTTGATTACGATAGTAGCCATTGTCTACCTCCTTTGCTCTAGCATAGCACAGGTAGCATCGCAAATGACTCCCAAATCCTAAATGGTAGCTGAGAAGTCTTAAATGGTCCAAGAAGTACTAAGTAAAAACTTACTTGTTAGGTAAGTTTTTATGATCTATTATTTCAGTCCGATATATTGGTGCCAAATATTTGTACGAACTCTTACGTTTTCTTTTTCTGTGGGAAAAGGGGCATGCCCAAAGCAGCAATCTTTTCAGCCGGAACCTTCATGCCTTCTTTGATCCATTTGGAAAGCACCGAAACAACAGCAGAACTCCAGAATGAATTCATATAGGAATTAGCTGTCTTTTTTCCACCTTTGCTGCGCTTTTCGAGGAAATCAAAGACCGCCTGCGTCAGCAACTTTTCAAAATTATAGTCAATGGCCAGACTAATGACACGCGCTTCCTTCTTGGCTTCCTTAAAAAGAAAAAGCCAAATCTGGTACATTTCTGTCTTGAAATTAAACTGCTCCAGTTTATCGACAATTCCCTGAACCGTATTTTGGAAAATCCCCTCTAGAATTTCTTCTTTAGAGCTATAGTTCCGATAAAAGGCTGCGCGCGAAACTCCAGCCCGCTCGACTAACTCAGAGATGGTAATCTTTTTCAAATCTTTCTTCTCTAGCAGTTGCATCAGAGAAATTTCCAAGGATTCCTTTGTAATTCGATTAGATTCTTGGTTATAAGTTTTTAAATTTGCAAGGGATTTTTCTGATATTTTCTTTTCCGCCATAACAATTTCTTTCTTCCTGTATCAGCTGAGAATTAAGGCTTTATATCAAAGCATCTTCATGTTATAATTGTAAGAAAAGACATGTTTTTTGTCAATGTATAGAACTGATAGACCAGGAGAACCCAAATGACTTGGAAAATTGTTGCCGATTCTGGCTGTGACTACCGTGAGATTGCAGATCTGGCCAACCAGACAACTTTTGAGAGTGTGCCACTGACCATTCAGATTGATAATGAGATTTTTGTGGATAACGCTCATCTCGATATTGATGACATGATGGAAAAAATGTACGCTACTTCAAGTGCTTCAAAATCAGCCTGTCCAAGCCCTGATGACTACCTCAGAAGCTTTGAAGGAGCTGAAAATATCTTTGTCGTGACAATTACAGGCTCCCTTTCTGGTAGTCACAATAGCGCCCAGCTAGCCAAAAAGCTATTCTTAGAAGAACATCCAACAGCAAATATCCATGTCATTGATAGCCTTTCGGCTGGTGGCGAGGTCGATCTGATTGTCAAAAAATTGAACGACCTCATCAAAGAAGGGCTTTCTTTTGAGCAAGTCGTGGAAGCCATCACCCACTACCAAAAAAACACAAAGCTTCTCTTTGTACTGGCTAAGGTAGACAATCTGGTCAAAAATGGGCGCCTCAGCAAGCTGATTGGTGCAGTTGTCGGCCTCCTCAATATTCGCATGGTCGGCGAAGCCAGTGATACTGGTACTCTGGAGCTTCTTCAAAAAGCTAGAGGGGCTAAAAAGGCTCTGGTTGCTGCTGTCGATGAAGTTCTGAAAGCTGGATATAAGGGCGGCCGCATTATCATTGCTCATCGCAATAACGAGAAATTTTGCCAGCAATTTGCGGAAGTTATCAAGGAAAAATTCCCAGCAGCCGACATTTCTTTCCTACCAACTTCTGGACTTTGCAGCTTTTACGCAGAAGAAGGCGGCCTCTTGATGGGCTACGAAATTTAATCCTCTCCTTTTGAGCTGAATATCTCTATTCAGCTCTTTACTTTTTCGATTTAATTCGTTAAAATAGAAGAAAGAAAAGGAGTGAATATCATGGCCAGAGGACGCGGTGTCGCTAGCCCCCAGGATAAGGAGGCAATGCGGCTCATTTCTAAAAAAATCAAAACTTTATTGAAGCAAAAGCAAATCAAACAAATTGAACTTTCCCGAGGAACAGGAATCCCAGCCAGCACTCTTACTGGCTATATCAAAGGAAATTCCCTGCCTGTCCTAGAAAATATGCAAAAAATTGCAGACTTCTTTGATATGGATGTTCAAGAGCTGGATCCTCGCTATTTATCAGTTCATAGCCCTACGTCATTTTCGCTAGAGTTCGCAGATGTTTTCCAAGCCCTAGACCAGACCCACAGACAAGCTGTAACAGACTTTGCTAAAAAAGAGTTGGAAAATCAAACAACCGAGGAAAGATTAAAAGATGATTATTTTCCTTACAAGGTCTATGAAAGCTTCCAGACTTTCTTGAACAAGCCTGAACAAGCTGACATCGTCTGGTTAGACAAAGAGCTTGACTATGATATTGCCCTCTGGATTCGGACAGATTCGCTGGAACCCAAGTATCCACAGGGATCTGTAGCACTTGTCAAGAATACACATTTTGAATTTGCAGGCGCTATCTATGCCATTGATTACGACGGGCAAACCATTTTGAAAAGAGTTTTCAATGACCCAACTGGCATCCGCCTCATCTCTCTCAATAAAAAATACAGCGATAAATTTATCCCGCATCAAGAAGAACCCAAGGTTATCGGCCGTGTCATGGCCGCCTTCATGCCTTTAGATTTATCAGAACAAGCACAAAAGAGGCTGGGACAAAACTCCTAGCCTCTCAATTGTATTTGGATTGTCGAGCAAGACGCAGTGGTTGAGTGGGTCCTACTAGGCTGATTTCATCAGCTCTTACAGCCCTACTCAACTGTGCGGAGGTGGGACGACGAAATCGAATTCTAACGAATTAGCGATTGCTGTCCCACTTTCTTTTCTATTTTTTCTTACTCCCTTTGCTTGCAATCGTAATGACTGCTGCTATCAGAAAGAAAATAATATAAGTGACAATTGGGAACCAGACATAGCGATGATCCAAAGTAGGCAATGGTAGCAAAGGTCTATGACGGCGGCTCCTCACTCCAAAGTAATGAAACAAAAGAGCCATAGGGTTTATATAAAGAAGGGGATTGACTAAGTCTCTCAAAGAAGTCACCCTCTTTGCACTATTTTCACGGAGAATAGAACCATAGGCATAGTACAGTAAAACAAGAATATTTATAAACAAAGGAAAAACATAATTACCCTTTAAATATGAAGGGAGGAAGGGGATTTGAAAAACTAGGGTGCCCGTAATCATTGTGAAAAGCATAAGGACGGAGAAATCCAATAACCAAGCTAGAAAACCATGGCTCTTGAGCCATGTATTCACTTTATCTAGCCAAGTCCACTCATTCCTATTTCTATTCACATTCACACACCTCCCTCTACTAGCCTGTTTGAACGAGCTTTGGAGCTAGATTCCATTGGCAAGACTTGCATCAATCAATATAGCGAACACGATTGACCTTGGTTTTCATGATATAGGGATTGACTAAATCATGGTATTCATCATATTCTCCAAAAAAAAGGCCCTTTCGTAAAATAACTTCACTCCCATCTATCCCGTAATCCATATTAATCGGGACAGAATTTTCTGATTGGACTATAGAGAAATGAAAGAAAATTGAGAACCATATAAAAAGTGCAAGAGGTACACTCAGAATTCCCCAGATGAGATGAAACCAGCGAAATTTCCGTTTTTTCAAAAAGCGAAACCATAAGTGACAAAATACGACCACGGACAGAAGAAACAGCCATGTATTCCACAGGAGCGGAGTAAAGTCCAAGCCAAACGAACTCAAGCTAAAATGCAGCAAGACAAAGATAAATAACAAGAGATAGAGCACTAGCCAAATAACTTTAGAAAACTTCCAGCGCTTCACTTTTTCTTCCCTTGTATCTTCCAAATTTAACTCATTCATTTCCAATCAACTCCACAATCTTCTGGAAAGTCTTGCCGTTTCGAATGGTCAGTTGCTTGTAAAAACTAGATTTGAGCAGTTTTTTATGGTAGTTAGACTTGAGATAGTCCGCTTGGTCAGCATTGCTATAAAAGAAAGCCGTCTGCCCAAAATGCAGCTGCTCCTTGTCATTTGCCCAACTGCCCGCCAGCTCTTGAACACTCTCCCTATCTGTCTCCGGCAGATAAAAAAGAACATCTCGCCGAAAAGCTGTTTCATCCTGCCACCAAGCAGGCAGATTGGATATTTCCTTTTGAAGCATGGCAGAGCTGACAAGGACAAAAGGCAGAGGAAAATCATAAGACCGACTGAAATAAGCCGTCAAAATCTCCCGAATCCTCTCCTCCTGCTCCTCGCTATCAAAGAAAAGATTGCCACTATTGATGTAGGAAACTGGATTTCCAAAACCCAACCCAGCCAAATCCTTCTTCAAATCAGCCATAACGACCTTGTTTTTCCCGCCAACATTGATTCCGCGGAGTAAAAGTGCATAACGCATGCGTGCTCCTTACAAATATATCTATTATTTCCAAACTAGCTGTTCGAGTTTTTCGAGTAGATCATCCGTTTTTCTTTGACAGCTTTTCCTAGGTCAATGACCTTTTCCTCGCCGTCAAAAACAAAACCCATTTTTTCATAAAAGGCGATAGCACGTTTGTTATCTTCTAAAACCCATAATATAATCTCTTGATAACCATTCAAGGCAGCAAAAGCAGCCTGCATCAACTGCTGTCCTACACCCTTGCCATAATAATCTTTTAAGATATACAGGGCAATAATTTCACCCGCTATCGTAGCTGAATCTCGAAAATCACCGTAGCTAACAAAGCCAACCACTTTAGCATCATCCAAAGCGATCAAGGTATTTGCAGGATACTTTTGACTATAAAACCGGCACTTATCCAAAGTCATCTGCTCTTGAAATTCCGCAGGCAAAATCTCATCATAAGCTTCACTCCATGCCTGCCAATGAACTCTAGATTTCCCTTCTATCTCCTCAGGAGTCTCCATTGATTTGATTGTGATGGCCATTTGTTTTTCTCCTTGAATAAATCTATCTCAATTATTTCGCCTGAAAACCATTGCTATCTAATTTTCCATTTTCTCCCCGAACAACTACATAAACATTTTTGGGTAAGCTAGTAAAATCAATATAGTCACTTAAACTCGCACCTTCAGGAACATCTCCTTCCAGAAAGAGATACAGATTCAATTGAGCTCCATACTTTTCTGATAATCGGATCATATCCTTTCTCAATTTCTTTATGTCCTCTGCTGACGCTTCATACTTCTCTGTCTTGGGATTATACTTTAGTTCCTTTTTAATTTGAACCAAATCACGATAAAACCCTTTTTGGTTGTCAGTTACATCGTAATCTAAATCTGTTCTCAGCTCCTTAAATTTCACTGGCTTTAGAACAGACTCTTTGTCAAAATATAAGGTATTCAACATAGGATGGTAATTTGTATCTAAGACATAAGAAAAGATAAGATTTGTTAGTATCGAAGATGGTTCATCATCGCTATTAGCATAATAGGAATAAGTTCTTTCTTCTAACTTTTTTGTTAAAATTTTGTCCACCTCTTCAGTTAATTGAACTTTTACATCATATTGATAAGAAAAATGACTGACCCACGTTGGAATCTCTATTTTCTTAACCTTCAATCCTAAATTATCTTCAAAAGCTGCGTTCACAACATATTCAATATGCTGCTTTTCCTCTTTCGTAACAAGTTTTGTCGGCAAAAATGCCCAAAGCAATTGAACTATCGGTATCATGCCTATGACAAAAATTGAAATAAAGAAAATAAGTATTAGTTTAATTAGATCCTTTTTCACTTCAATTCCTCCACTTAAACTTCTCTAACTTATTTTTCACATAGTGACTCATTGACTAGAGATGTAATTAAGAGCTTAGTTTGCAACTTTGGTACTAACCATATTTTTTAATCCATCGCCTTTATTTCCAGAATCATATCGCGAATCTGTGCGGCCAGCTCGAAGTCCAGAAGTCCGGCAGCTTCTTGCATTTGACCTTCCAGTTTCTTAACCATGTCCTTGCGTTCCTGCTTATTAAGGCTTTCGATTTCGACAGTTTCTTCCTTGTCTGGCAGGGCAGCCTTGGTCACACTGATTAGGTCACGGATTTCTTTCTTGATGGTCTGCGGTACAATGCCGTGTTTTTCATTATAGGCCATCTGGATTGCCCGACGGCGAGCAGTTTCATCGATAGCACGCTGCATGGACTGGGTCACAGTGTCCGCATACATGATAACATGCCCCTCGCTGTTGCGGGCTGCTCGTCCGATGGTCTGGATCAGGCCACGTTCGTTGCGGAGGAAGCCTTCCTTGTCTGCATCGAGAATTGCTACCAGACTAACCTCAGGAACGTCAATTCCCTCGCGTAATAGATTAATCCCGACCAAAACGTCAAAGACGCCCAAGCGCAGATCTCGGATAATCTCGGTCCGCTCCAAGGTCTTGATATCCGAGTGCATGTACTTGACCTTGACACCCATTTCCTTGAAGTAGTCGGTCAAATCTTCCGCCATCTTCTTGGTCAGGGTTGTGATAAAGGTCCGTTCATTCTTTTCAACACGGGCATTTATTTCACCCAAAAGGTCATCAATCTGCCCCATAGTTGGACGGACTTCCACTTCTGGATCCAGAAGCCCCGTCGGCCGGATAATCTGCTCAATAACAGTATCCGTCTGTTCATTTTCATAGTCACCCGGCGTAGCCGATACATAGACAATCTGGTGAACATGGCTTTCAAATTCTTCTCGGCGCAGCGGACGGTTGTCCAAGGCAGACGGCAAGCGGAAACCATAATTAACCAGCATCTCCTTGCGAGAGCGGTCGCCATTGTACATGCCCCGAATCTGTCCCATGGTCATGTGACTCTCGTCAATCATAATCAAGAAATCATCAGGGAAAAAGTCCAGAAGGGTATAAGGAGGCTCTCCTTCGCTTCGACCATCCATGTGGCGAGAATAGTTCTCAACGCCATTCGTATAGCCCATTTCACGTAGCATTTCGATATCGTACTCCGTACGCTGTTTCAAGCGCTGGGCTTCCAGCAGCTTGCCTTCCTTCTCAAAGATAGCAAGCTGCTCCTCCAGCTCCTCCTGAATCTTAGCAATCGCCACTTCCATGTGGTCTTCATTGGTCACGAAGTGAGTGGCTGGGAAGATGGCCAAATGGTCCACCTCACCCAAGACTCGACCAGTCAAGGCTTCAACCTCACGGATCCGGTCAATCTCATCTCCGAAAAACTCTACCCGAAAGGCATGCTCATCACGAGAAGCTGGGAAAATCTCCACTACATCACCACGAACCCGGAATTTTCCCCGCTGAAAGTCAATATCATTGCGCTCAAACTGGATATCTACCAAATCATTGAGCAGCTTATCGCGGGAAATCTCTAGTCCAGGACGTAGGCTTACCACGCTATCGGAGTATTCCTTAGGCGAACCCAGACCGTAGATACACGAGACCGAAGCCACGACAATCACGTCGTTTCGCTCCAAGAGAGCAGAAGTCGCCGAGTGACGGAGCTTATCAATTTCGTCATTGACCGAGCTATCCTTTTCGATATAAGTATCACTGGAAGGCACATAGGCCTCAGGCTGGTAGTAATCATAGTAGGAAACGAAGTATTCCACCGCGTTATTGGGGAAGAATTCCTTGAACTCACCATAGAGCTGGCCGGCCAGCGTTTTATTATGGGCAATAACCAGAGTCGGCTTATTGACTCGAGCGATAACCTGACTCATGGTATAGGTCTTACCAGTACCCGTCGCTCCCATGAGAATCTGGGCTTTCTCGCCTCCCTCGATATTGTCCACCAGCTGCTCAATAGCCTGGGGCTGGTCGCCTGAAGGCTCGTACTTAGACACCAATTCAAATTTATTATCTGTTATTCTGTTAATCATCTTTTATTCCTCAACTTGTGCTTCTATCATTTTACCATATTTGCCCTATTTTCTCTGGATTTTGGTGTAGGTAGAATGGCCACGCTGCTACCATCGTCTGTCTCTTGTCACACTTCTCGTTAAAAGACATAAAAAAGGCCCAGCTGAGCTGAGCGATCTCTTTATTTCTTAAACATCAATGCCTGAGGCAGGCGATTTTCTTTCTTGAGTGACCAGTAAAGATAGGCAATGCAGCCAATCAGAACGATACTGGCAAAAATAGATCCTTCAGCACCGAAAGCTCCTCCTGAAAGCCAATCAATAGAAGTCTGAGAAGTGTAATTAAAGACAGAGGCAGTAGCTCCTTGCCCGCTGACCTGGATGCCATAGACATTTCCTTGGACGAAATTCCAAGCACCATGCATACCAGCCAAGACCCACATATTATCATACTTGATCATGAGTAGGCAGGCAAAAATCCCATCCAAAATAATAGTAACAATGGAAAGGACAGTCACACCAGCATTGAGGAGGTGCATCGCCCCAAATAGAGTGCTGGAAACCAAGACACCGACAAGGATATTTGATTTGGCACTAACCGCTGGAAAAAGCCAGCCACGCGTCACCAACTCCTCCGTGCCACCTTGCAGAATCCAAAAAGGTATCAGGGCAAGAATAAAGAGAACTGGCTCTAAACTCAGCTCTGCCAATTCTAGTCTCCCAGATCCTGTCAGCAAGAGCAGGGCAACGATAAGCGAAAACTGTATCGAACCAATCAGAAATCCTTTACCCAGTTCTTTCAGCCACCCTTCCTTAAAGAAGCCCAGACTGGAGAAGGGTCTCTTTTCTCGAAACTTGACCCACAGAAAAACAAGTAAAGCCATAAAGAAAAAACTACCTAGCTGAAAAAAGATATTATAATGCCCGAACACTTCCATAACCGTTGCTCGGTCAGCTGTCGGATTTACCATGGCAAGCACAGTTCCAATGATGATCCCAATCGGAATCATTCCAATGAATGCAAGGATTTCTCCTACCTGGATAAAGCCAATAGAAATCAAAACTGCCAACCAAATCGGCGGAATGTAGCGCGACAGCTTCACATTATCTAACATGCGTGATTTAAACATAGAAATCTCCTTTCTTGATTTATCTATTATAACATATTTTATCATAATAGTATAAGAGCCAATATTTGTTATTATGTCAGAAGATATAACATCGAAATAGAAAATATTTGCCTTTTCCAAATTTTTCTGATATAATCAGACAATATTCTAACAAAGGAGAGAAAGTATGAAGAAAAAAATCATAGCTTTTCTGCTAGCGTTATTCCCTATCCTTGCACTAGGGACAACCACTCACGCAGATACCATCAAAATCGTATCTGACACGGCTTATGCCCCATTTGAATTTAAAGATTCCGATCAAACCTATAAAGGAATTGATGTTGATATTATCAATAAAGTAGCTGACATCAAAGGCTGGGAATATGAAATGTCCTTCCCTGGCTTTGATGCGGCTGTTAATGCGGTTCAAGCAGGACAGGCCGACGCCATTATGGCAGGTATGACTAAGACTGCTGAACGTGAAAAAGTCTTTACCATGTCTGACACATATTATGACACAAAAGTTGTCATTGCAACGACCAAGGCTAATACAATAAAGTCCTACGATCAACTTAAAGAAAAAACAGTCGGTGTCAAAAACGGTACTGCCGCGCAACGTTTCCTTGAAAAAATCAAGGACAAGTATGGTTTTACTATCAAAACATTTGATACAGGCGACCTCATGTATAACAGCCTAGCAGCCGGAGCAGTTGACGCAGCTATGGATGACCAACCCGTTATCGAATATGCAATCAACCAAGGGCAAGATTTGAAAATCTCAATGAAGGGTGAGGCTGTTGGTAGCTTCGCATTTGGTGTCAAAAAAGGCAGCAAATACGAATACCTAGTCACTGAGTTTAACGAAGCCTTAGCTCAGATGAAAAAAGATGGCACCTTGAAGGACATCATCAACAAGTGGACTGCTGCTTCCAAAACTTCAACAAATTCAGCAGTACCAGAGACCACAACCAAGTCTGGTCAAAAAGCCACTCCAGTCAAAGCCAAATATACAATTTCCAGTGACTCATCCTTTGCTCCTTTCGTTTTCCAAAATGATAGCAACCAATACACTGGTATTGACATGGACTTGATCAAAGCCATTGCCGAAGACCAAGGTTTTACACTTGAAATTTCTAACCCTGGCTTTGACGCTGCCATCAATGCTGTACAATCTGGTCAAGCCGACGGGATGATTGCTGGGATGTCTGTGACAGAGGCCCGCAAAGAAACCTTTGATTTCTCTGAACCATACTACACTGCTAACTCTATCCTTGCGGTGACAGAATCAAGCACTATTAGCTCTTATGACGACTTGAAAGGAAAGACCGTCGGAGTCAAAAATGGTACCTCCTCTCAAACCTTCCTCGTCGAAAATCAAAGCAAATACGGCTACAAAATCAAAACATTTTCAGACGGTTCTTCGATGTATGATAGTCTGAATTCTGGCTCTGTCGCTGCTATTATGGATGATGAGCCCGTTGTCAAATATGCTATCAACCAAGGCAAGAAAATGAAAACGCCAATCGAGGGAACCCCTAGTGGTGATCTTGCTTTTGCAGTAAAAACAGGCACCAACCCTGAGCTCATCGAGATGTTCAATAACGGTCTGGCTAATCTGAAAGCGAATGGTAAATATCAGGAAATCCTTGATAAATATCTCTCAGCAAATCAAGATGATTCTACAACTGTTGACGAAACAACTATCTGGGGACTTCTCCAAAACAACTACAAACAACTTTTGAGCGGTCTTGGAATCACTATCTCATTGGCACTTATTTCCTTTGCGATTGCCATGGTCATCGGGATTATCTTTGGGATGTTTAGCGTCAGCCCAATCAAAGCGCTTCGCATTATTTCAGAAATTTTTGTCGATGTTATCCGTGGTATTCCACTTATGATTCTGGCAGCCTTCATCTTCTGGGGCATTCCAAACTTCCTTGAATCTATGACTGGTCAACAGAGTCCGATTAACGACTTTGTCGCAGGGACCATTGCCCTGTCCCTCAATGCTGGTGCTTATATCGCCGAGATTGTTCGCGGAGGGATCCAAGCTGTTCCAGCCGGACAGATGGAAGCTAGCCGCAGTCTAGGGATTTCGTATGGAAAGACCATGCGCAAGATTATCCTGCCTCAAGCAACCAAGATTATGCTACCAAACTTTGTCAACCAGTTTGTTATCGCCCTCAAAGATACAACAATCGTATCAGCTATCGGACTTGTTGAGCTCTTCCAAACAGGTAAAATCATCATTGCTCGTAACTATCAGAGCTTCAAGATGTATGCCATCCTAGCAGTACTCTACTTGGTCATCATCACACTCTTGACTCGCTTGGCAAAACGCTTAGAAAAGAGGATTAAGTAATGGCAAAATTAAAAATTGATGTCAATGATTTACATAAATACTATGGAGAAAATGAAGTCCTGAAAGGGATTAGTGCTAAGTTTTACGAGGGAGATGTTGTCTGTATCATCGGTCCTTCTGGATCAGGTAAGTCAACTTTCCTACGCAGCCTGAACCTGCTCGAAGAAGTAACCAGCGGAACCATTACTGTCAACGGTTATGATTTGACAGACAAGGCTACAAATGTAGACCATGTCCGTGAAGATATCGGAATGGTCTTCCAGCATTTCAACCTCTTCCCACACATGACTGTCCTGCAAAATATCACCTTTGCACCAGTTGAGCATAAGCGAATGAGCCAAGCTGAAGCAGATAAGCTTGGTATGGAGCTCTTGGAAAAGGTAGGCTTGGCGGACAAGGCCGATGCCAAACCAGACAGCTTGTCAGGGGGACAAAAGCAGCGGGTGGCCATCGCTCGAGGATTGGCTATGAACCCGGACATTATGCTCTTTGACGAGCCGACTTCTGCCCTTGACCCTGAAATGGTTGGTGACGTTCTCAACGTTATGAAGGATCTGGCTCAGCAGGGTATGACCATGCTGATTGTGACCCATGAGATGGGCTTTGCCCGTCAGGTCGCTAATCGCGTCATCTTTACCGCTGACGGTGAATTCCTAGAAGACGGCAAACCAGATCAAATCTTCGATAACCCTCAGCATCCACGTCTCAAGGATTTCTTGGACAAGGTGCTCAATGTATAAATGTGACGAATCCTGAAAGTAATCTTTCAGGATTTTTTGTTGACTTATATTGCCCTTTTTGCTAGACTAAAGATAGAATGATTTCGGAGGTACACGGAGACATGAAAAATTAAGTCTATTTTTTAAAGGAAACTTTATTTAGTAGATTTTGTCATGTTTCTGCATATCCGCGGGACTTTCGTTTTTTTGTGCTTTCAAGCTCCTATGGCTTATCTTTAGATCAATCCTGTCACTCCTATGACGGTGCAAGCTAGAACTCTAAAAACGAATGCCCCTATTTGGACACTCCTGTGTCTTCTTTGTGCAATCTCAACAGCTCTGCTAAATAAAGCAGGGCTGTATTTTGTTTTAAAAAATAAAGGAGATATCTATGCTGCAAATAAGAAATCTAACCATCACCCACTTAAAAGACCTGAAGGAGCTGGTCAAAGATCTGACACTGACCATCAATCAAGGAGACAAGGTCGCTATTATCGGTGAGGAGGGCAATGGCAAGTCCACCCTGCTCAAGCTCCTGCTAGACGAGCGACTTGTCAGCTCCTATGCCAGCTACAGCGGACAGATTGGCAAGTCCTATACTGCTGCTGTCTACCTGCCCCAGCAGCTGCCTTCAGAGGATGCCCAACTGACGCTAAATGACTATTTCTTTGCTGATTTTGAGACCGAGCTGGACTATGCTAAGCTCTACCGCTATGCTGGAGAGCTCAACTTTGACAGCCAGCGTTTTGCCAGTCAACAGCAGCTATCTAGTCTATCTGGAGGAGAAAAGCTTAAGGTTCAGCTCATCAAGAAACTAGCCAGTGATTGGGACATTCTCTTTCTTGACGAGCCCTCTAATGACCTCGATCTCGAAACTCTGACTTGGCTGGAAAACTTTATCAGCCACAGCCAGAGAACGGTCCTTTTCGTCTCTCACGACGAGCACTTTCTTGCTCAAGCTGCGACCAAGATTGTTCATCTGGAACGAATCAAAAAGAAGCAGGAGGCTAGAACCAGCGTCAAGAGTCTGGACTATGAAAATTACCGACATCAGCGTCAGGAGGCCTTTGAAAAACAAGGTCAACTGGCACGGAAAGAACGGGAAGAACACGCTAAGACCATGGAAAAACACCAACGGGTTAAGCAGAGTGTGGAACATACTTTGCGAAACACCCATGACGCTACTGCAGGTCGATTGGTGGCCAAGAAGATGAAAAATGTTCTCTCGCAGGGCAAACGATTTGAAAAGGCAGGTGCTGAAATGACCGAAATCCCGACACAGGAAGATGCCATCAGCCTTCACTTCTCAAACATAGAAGCTCTGCCATTGACCAAAAGAATCCTCAAATTAGAAGGAATGAAACTGGAAGCAGACGAACGACAACTGGCGGAGAACCTGACTCTGGAAGTCTGCGGTCAGGAGAAAATCGGACTGATTGGCGCCAATGGTGCAGGCAAATCCACTCTACTTAAGGAACTATGGAAGATTCTGCGTGAGCGGACAGATCTGCGAGTAGGCTATATGCCCCAGCACTATGGCGACTTGTTGGATGACGAAAGCTCTCCTTTGGACTTTCTGGCCCCCTCTGGCGACAAGGCTCAGGAAGAGAAAATCCTGACGCATCTAGCCAGTCTCCAGTTCACGCGCGACGAGGCACGTCACCCGATTGGACAGCTTTCTGGCGGTCAAAAAGCCAAGCTCCTCCTGCTCAAAATTGTCCTAGACCGCCCCAATGTCCTCCTTCTAGATGAGCCAACCCGCAACTTTTCTCCCATCTCTCAGCCTCAGGTTCGTCAACTCTTAGCCACCTATCCCGGCGCCATTATCTCTGTCTCCCATGACCGTATCTTTCTCAAAGAAGTCTGCCAGAAGATTTATAAACTGACAGAAACAGGGTTGGAGGAAGTTGAGCTATAAGCAAAAAGAGTTGGAAATTCCAACTCTTTTCGTTTTGTTTAGTTTCAATCTGTGAGCTTTAATAAAGCTCACCTTCTACTCCTGCGCCGTCTGCATTTGGTAATAAATACCTCTGGCTGCCATGAGCTCCTGATGATTCCCATGTTCGACGATATTACCATCTACCATAACGAGGATGATGTCAGCATTTTGAATTGTGGACAGGCGATGGGCGATGATAAAGCTAGTCCGTCCCACCATGAGCTTGCTGAAAGCCTCCTGAATCAAGACTTCTGTCCGGGTATCGATTGAGGAAGTCGCCTCATCCAAGATTAGGATTTTCGGAACAGCCAGGAAGACCCGCGCAATGGTCAAGAGCTGCCGCTGACCTTGAGACAGGGAGTCCCCAGCATCCGCTAGATAGGTGTCGTACCCCTGAGGCAGCTGCTGGATAAAGAAATGAGCGTTGGCCGCCTTTGCAGCTGCAATGACCTCTTCTCGGCTGGCGTCTGGCCGGCCAAAAGCTATGTTGTCGTGAATAGTCGCCGTCTTGAGCCAAGTCTCTTGCAGTACCATGCCAAACTGCTGACGATAAGAGGCTCTAGTGTAATGCGTTATGGGAGTACCGTCTAGCGAAATAAGACCACTATCAACATTGTAAAAGCGCATGAGGAGATTAATCAGGGTTGACTTGCCAGCACCAGTCGGCCCGACAATGGCGACCTTGCTAGCTGCTGGAATCCTTATATTCAAATCCTGAATCAGCTCTTTGCCAGGCTCATAGCCAAAAGCCACATGCTCAAAACTAATCTGTCCTTTTACATCTTCAGACTGAAGAATTTCCTGGCCGGGCTCTGCTATTTCTTCTTGGTCCAAAACGCTGTAAATCCGCTCTGCACAAGCTAAAGCGCTCTGCAATTCCGACATGACTGACGATATATCATTGAAAGGCTTGGTGTACTGGTTGACATAGTTGAGGAAAGTCACTAGCTGCCCAACCGTAAAGCCTGTTCCCTGAATGATTCGGACAGCCCCAAAGCCTACAATCAAAGCATAGATCAGGGCATTGATAAAACGAGTCGAAGGATTGACCGTCGAAGAATAGAAAATAGCCGCCTGAGAATAGTCCGCATAGGTTTGATTGCTGCGAGTAAAAGCTGTATCAAACTGCTCTTGAGCATTAAAAGCCTGTATCAGACTTTCCTGGGTCAGACTTTCCTCAATCAGCTGGGTCTGTGCCCCTCTCGCTTCCGTCTGTCTTTGGAAAAAGCTAAAACTCTTTCTAGCAATAAAGCGAGCCAAGAAGAGAGAAAGGGGCGTCAAAAGCAAGACCAAAAACAGGAGGAAAAAGTCCAATCTGGCCATGCTAATAATGGTCACTAAAATTGTCAGCAAACCCACAAAAAATTGATTAAAAACCATAAGTAGGCCATTGCTGAGCTGCTCCAAATCTGTCGTCACCCGACTAACCAAGTCGCCAGTTCCCTGCCGGTCCAGGTAAGCCAAAGGCAGATAGTGAACTTTCTTGATAACACCCTGTCGGAGCTGCTGGCTGTAGCGATAGACCAGCTGATTATAGAGCAAGGGATTGAGCCACTGAATCAGCGTATTGGCTAAGATGACCAACAACATCTGGCCCAAAATCGGCATCAAATGTTGCTCCGCTTGAGGAAGAAGAACACTATCAACCGCATTCCCGATTAAAACTGGTAGAAGAACAGTCAGAGCTACTTGAGCAACCGTTCCCAGACTAGCTAGGAGAAAGAGCCAGCGCGCCTGCAGCAAATCTCGAGTCAAGCGCCTCAAGCTGCTAGATGATGTCTTATGCTTCATGCTTGTCCTCCTCTCCTTGACTATGCTGTGAGTGATGGATTTCTCGGTAAATGGCAGAGCTGACTAAGAGTTCCTCATGGCGACCAAGAGGCACTTGTTCTCCCTTATCCAGCACTAAGATTTGATCCGCTGAGCGCAAGCTATTGGTCCGCTGAGAGATCAAGACTAGACTAGTCTCTGTCAATTCATTCTTAATAGCCTGCAAGAGTCTTGCCTCTGTCAGATAGTCCAGAGCTGAGGTCGCATCATCTAAAACCAAGAAAGGTGTCCTCCGCAAGACAGCTCTGGCAATGGTTAAACGCTGACGCTGACCGCCAGAAAAATTCCGGCCAAAGGCCTCTACAGTCGCATCCAAGCCACCTTCCTTCTGAGATACAAAGTCCGCCGCTTGAGCAATCTCTAAAGCCTGCCACAAGTCTGCGTCTGTTGGCTTGGTTGACAGTCCTAAAGTCAGATTGGAGCGAACAGTTCCTTGAAAAAGCTCCGCCTTCTGAGGCACCAGACTAATCCAAGACCGCCATTCGCTCAAATTTTTAGGGCTGCGTCCTTGGGAAAAGATGGTCAACTGACCAGCAGCAACTGGATAGAGATGAGCCAGCAGCTGAACCAGAGTAGACTTCCCTGATCCTGTTCCGCCAATAACACCTAAAGTCTGACCTCTTTTCAAATCAAAAGTCAGACCAGTCAAAGCTGGACTAGCTGCATTTGGATAGGAAAAGCTGACCTGCTGGACTTTAATGGCTTGATTCGGCAAAGCTGTTTCCTGCACTAATTCCTGCAGGACATCTTCTTCTGCTTGCTCGAAGACCTGACTAATGCGGCCTGCACTGATATAGCTTTGATTGAGTGAGTTGACTAGCATAGCCAACTTGAGCAATTCCACTAAAATTTGCAATAAATAATTGACCAAGGCCACTAGCATCCCCTGGGTCAGCAAGCCCTTGCCAATAAAAGAATTCCCCTGCCAAATCACAGCAATCAGAGTAGCATTGACCGTGAGAAAGGTCAGTGGACTAATCAGACTAGCCAGAGCTCCAGTCCTGATTTGCCAAGTTTTATAGAGCTCGTTGCGATTGCGAAAGGTCTGAACCTCGCGCTGGGTCTGACCGAAAGCTCGTATAACCCTCATGCCCTGCAGTTGCTCACGCGTCAGATTGACCAGTTGGTCTGTCAGCTGGCGAATTTTGGCATAGAGAGGATTCATCAGACGAGACATGAGGACGATAATAGCCGTTAAAATTGCCACCATGAGTAAGAACCACAAGGTAATGACCGGACTGATAGTAAAGGCAATGATGATGGAGCCAAAAACAATGATGGGCGCCCGCAGAAAGAGACGAAGAAATTGATTGATTCCCGTCTGGATCTGATAGGTGTCGCTCGTCAGCCGAGTCACTAAGCTAGAAGTCGTCAGCTCATCCCGACTGGCTTTGGGCAAGCGCAGAATCTTCTGGTAGAGATCACCTGTCATCTGGCGGGTAAAGCCCACTGCCGCCTTTGACGAATAATACTGAGCCACCACTGCTACCACCACACCCAGCGCAGCCAAGCCCATCAAAAGAAAAACCATCCAGTAGAGATGCGAGCTGTCGTGTCTAGGAATGGTCTCATCCACAATCCCCGCAATCAAAAGCGGAACCAAGAGTTCAAAACAGGCTTCCAAAAGCTTGAACAAGGGCCCCAGCAAAGACTCCCTGATATAGCCCTTGAAATATTTCAATAAATCTTTCATACTGCTTACTTCTCCGTTAAACTGTATTTATTTTACCATAATTTTCAAAGGGTAAAAAATATTCTCCTTCTGACCAGCAGAAAGAGAACATTAATCTTAGACTTCTTGTAAGTTCTGGCTTATTTTCTTTAGACCCATATGCAAAAATGGTGTCGTTGCTAATAAGAAGCCGCCTAAAACTATAAAAGTCCAGTCAAAGCCAAAGTAATCAATCAACCAGCCTGTCAGAGGGAAAATGATAACCATACTCAGGCTGAACATCATAGAGTAGACACTGAGCATGGTCGCCCGCACTTCACTTGGCAGCTGCTTTTGCAAATCATTGTCAAAAATCGGCTGGAAAAGAGCATACAAGGCGTTGCTGATTAGATAAACCAAGATATAGATGATTGGCGTTCCAAAATAGGACAGCAGGTAGGTCACTCCTGTTAGAAGAACTACCAGTGGAAAAATTTTTAATGCTGGCCACTTCTTTCCAATCCTGCTTGCTAGATAGACCGCCAAGATATTCAAAGCACTGCCAAGCAGCATAACTGCCGAAATCTGCCAATCTTTTAAGTCAGGCAATTGATTTTGATAATAAAAATAAAACATGCACATCAGTGTTCCGATGATTTGGGAAAGAATCATCCAGATAAAAAGACTAGGATTTCTTTGCAATTCCTCTTTGACAGCCCAGATAATCTTTTTCATGGTCAGACGTTCTGCTTTCTCTGCTTTGACACTTGGCTCCTTCAACATCCAAGTCAAGAAAAGAACGATGATAGAGGTGCCAATCATGATATAGTAGGTCAGATGCAATTGTCCATGGACAAAAAATCCAGCCCAGACCGTTCCCAAAGACCGGGTCGCTTCAGCCACTCCAGACATAAAACTGGAGATGGATAAGTAACGTTCCTTGAGTCCAGCCTCTACAGAAGAATCATAAACCATGGCCGCACTTGTCCCCGAATCAAAATTATAGGACCAAGCACTAATCACCATAGCTAGTGCATAAACCCAAAAGTTCCCCTGCCCCGCCAACATGAGAACAGAAGACACAATCCCAGCTATCCGGCTCAGATAAAGATTGGTCTTGTAGGAAAAGCGATCCGCCAACATCCCGGAAGGAATTTCACAAATAAGGCTAGTCGCATGAAAAATACTTTCTAAAAGCCCAATCTGCCAAAGGGACATGCCGTTTTGACTTAGAAACAAAATCCAAAAACTAGTAATGCCTAGAAAGGCAAAGAATTCTACTCCGGCCATAAGACCGATATTTTTCCGATAACTTCTTTTAAACATATTTTCTCCTTTAACAAGTGTTTTCTAATTTCTATCCTTTGTCACTTGTTAATCCGCTGTTTACATGACCTCCACCTCATCTTTCTAGTGCTTTGAAAAAACGCCACATGGGCGTTTGATTCGTTTTAAGGTTTAATACGGTGCAGCATACGAGGGAATGGAATGGCTTCACGGATATGCTTGGTACCTGCTACAAAGGTTACCATACGCTCGATACCGATACCAAATCCACCGTGTGGAACAGATCCATACTTACGAAGATCCAAGTAGAATTCATATTCTGTTGTGTCCATACCAAGCTCATTCATCTTAGCAACGAGGGCATCGTAGTCTTCCTCACGCATAGAGCCACCGATGATTTCGCCATAGCCTTCTGGTGCCAGTAGGTCCGCACAAAGGACGCGATCTGGATTTCCAGGAACTGGTTTCATATAGAAAGCCTTGATAGCTGCTGGGTAGTTCACAACAAATGTTGGTACACCAAAGTGGTTTGAAATCCATGTTTCATGCGGTGAACCAAAGTCATCGCCATGCTCAAGATGTTCGTAATCTGCGTCTTCATCATTTTCATGCGCTTGCAAGAGGTCAATCGCTTCATCATAGGTAACACGCTTGAACGGCTCAGCAACATAGCGTTTCAAGAGTTCTACATCACGTTCCAATGTTTCCAAAGCTTGAGGAGCACGGTCCAATACACCTTGAATCAAGGCTTTGACATAAGCTTCCTGCAAGTCGAGTGACTCATCGTGAGTAACAAAATTATACTCCGCATCCATCATCCAGAACTCTGTCAAGTGACGACGGGTTTTTGATTTTTCAGCACGGAATACAGGACCAAAGTCAAAGACACGACCAAGAGCCATAGCACCTGCTTCCAGATAAAGCTGACCAGATTGGCTCAAGTAAGCTGGAGTTCCAAAGTAGTCTGTTTCAAAGAGCTCAGTTGAATCCTCCGCTGCATTTCCTGACAAGATTGGACTGTCAAACTTGATAAAGCCATTTCTATCAAAAAACTCATAAGTCGCATAGATAATAGCATTACGGATTTGCATCATAGCCACTTGCTTGCGAGAACGCAGCCACAAGTGACGGTTGTCCATGAGGAAGTCAGTTCCGTGTTCTTTCGGCGTGATTGGATAGTCATTTGACTCACCGATGATTTCGATATCTGTAATGTCCAGCTCGTAGCCAAATTTTGAGCGCTCGTCTTCCTTGACAATCCCTGTCACATAAACAGACGTTTCTTGGCTCAAGCGTTTGATAGTATCAAACTTTTCAAGTCCTACTTCTTCGCCAAATTTCTCAATAAAGTTAGGTTTAAAGGCTACACCTTGGAAAAAGGCTGAGCCATCGCGCAACTGCAAAAAAGCAATTTTCCCTTTTCCTGACTTGTTGGCTACCCAAGCACCGATGGTCACTTCTTCACCAACATGATTTTTTACATCAATAATTGTTACATTTTTCTTCGACACGTTTTTTTCTCTTTTCTATTTTTATTTTTTGTGACAAACTACTTCGACATTATTTCCATCTGGATCTAGAATAAAAGCTGCATAATAAGGAAGATGGTCACTCCTATAATCAGGGGCGCCATTGTTTTTTCCTCCTGCCTTTAAACCGGCTTCATAGCAATCCTGAACTTGCTCATGGTCTTCTGCCAAAAAAGCAAAGTGGACTGGAGACTGCTCCCCCTTCCCTAACCAAAAATCTCCACCAGGATGAGGACTGTTGGCTGCAACAAAACTAAGTAGCGAAGGACTTCTATAAGCTAATTTGTAACCAAGTGGAGCAAGAAAGCTTGTATAGAAATCTTTTGAAACTTGCAGATTCCTTACTTTAATCTCAAAATGATCAATCATCCTTACTTCTCCATGAAATCCTTGAGACGTTGAACCGCTTCTTTCAAGGTATCCATGTCAGTCGCATAGCTGAGGCGGACATTTTCTGGCGCACCAAACCCGTCTCCTGTCACTAGAGCCACACCTACTTCTTCTAAAATTGCTGTGGTAAAGGCTGTAACATCGGTATAGCCTTTCATTTCCATCGCTTTTTTAACATTCGGGAAGAGATAGAAGGCTCCCTGAGGTTTGACGACTTCAAAACCAGGCACTTGAGCCAGCAAAGGATAAATAGTATTCAGGCGTTCTTCAAAGGCCAATCTCATATTTTCGACCGTATCCTGACTGCCCGTCAAGGCCTCAATGGCTGCATATTGCGCCACCGCTGTTGGATTAGAAGTCGTTTGCCCTGCAACCTTGCTCATGGCTGAGATAATCTCAGGCTCACCTACTGCATAGCCAATCCGCCAACCCGTCATAGAGTAGCTCTTAGAAACCCCATTAATGACAACCGTTTGCTTGCGAATTTCCTCTGACAGACTGGAAATCGGCGTAAATTTATTACCATTATAGACTAAACGACCATAAATATCGTCAGCTAAGATTAGGATATCATGCTCAACAGCCCAGTTTCCGATAGCTAGCAGCTCTTCTGCTGTATAAATCATACCAGTCGGATTAGACGGCGAGTTCAGAACCAAGACCTTGGTCTTCTCAGTGCGGACGGCTTCCAGCTGGGCAACTGTCACCTTAAAGTTGTTTTCCTCTGTCGCTTGAGCAAAAACAGGCTTTCCTTCAGCCATCAAGATCTGATCGGCATAGCTGACCCAATAAGGCGTCGGAATGATGACTTCATCCTCTGGATCAATCACGCTCATAAAGAAGGTGTATAGAGTGAACTTAGCACCCGTTGCTACTGTTACTTGATTTGCCTGAATCTCATAGCCATAATACTTGGCAAAATAGTCTACAACCGCTGCTTTCAGCTCAGGTAGGCCACTTGTTACCGTATAAAAACTAGCTCTGCCATCTTCAATCGCTGCAATCGCCGCTTGCTGGATATTCTTAGGGGTCGGAAAATCTGGTTCTCCCAAGGTCAAAGAAAGGATATCTCTGCCTTCAGCCTTTAAAGCTTTCGCTCTGGCTGCCGCCGCCAAGGTCACACTTTCTTCCATATTTAAAACACGATTGGATAATTTCATAGCCCCTCCTTGCTGAGCAATGTCTTGCTTTCAAATCCGATATTATAATAAGTGCTTCCAGACTTAATTTCCCAAACAGGCTGTCCGTCTAAATAACCAAAAGTGGTCTTATCAATAGAGGTCGCTCCATTATCCTTGGCCAGCTGCTCCGCCTCCGCCTGACTAATCCCATCTTGCAATTGATACACATAAATTTTGTTAGAATCTTGGGAAATCAGAATGGCTTCTTCCACTTTTTTTCTATTTTTTCCAATCAAGCTATAGTAGGACTCTTTGCCATTGTAAATAGAAAAACTAGCTAGCGTTTCCAAGTCTGCATATTCCTTAGCGACTTTTATAGATCCCTCCATCGCTGACCGCCGCGGTTCCATAGCAAGATGCAAAACTGTAAAAAATGAAAAAACAAGCGCCGTGAGGACGAGGAAAAGCCCGATAGCATACTGCCGAATAGGAAATTCAGCCTTTTCTTTAATTTTATGTTTCACTGAATCATTATACTACAAATAGCCTGATTTTTCTAGGACTTTTATCACATTTGCATTTATTACTCCTTATTGATAAAATGAGCCTATGAGAATAACTGAAAACCTAGATCAAGAAACCCTGTTTGACCTTAAAACGATCATTGTGCTCCATAAGGCTGAGCGAACCATCCGTAATATCGAAGCTCAAATTTTTAAAAAGCACAATTTGACGCCAACCCAATTTTCCGTTTTGGAAACCTTATATAGCAAAGGAAAATTGCGGATTCAAGATTTGATTGACAGCATGCTGGCTACTTCGGGCAATATGACGGTCGTCATCAAAAACATGGAAAGAGATGGTTGGATTAGTCGCAGCTGCGATCCCAATGACCGCCGTTCCTTTCTCATCGAACTCACCGAGCAAGGTCAGAAAAAAATCGAGATCGTCCTACCAGAGCATATTGAAAATATCCGCCACATGACTGCCATTCTTTCAAAAAACGACAAAGAAGATTTAGTGCGGATTTTAAAAACTTTCAAAAAGCTGAGCTAAATTATTGCTAATTAGTGACAATTGTTGTAACATAGATAGTAACAAGAGGGAGACCTCTTAAAATAAGGATAAAATGGAGGACACATTTATGTCTAAAGTACTATTTATTGTTGGCTCACTTCGTCAAGGTTCATTCAATCATCAGTTGGCAGCTCAAGCAGAAAAGGCTCTGGCTGGCAAAGCTGAAGTGTCTTATCTTGATTACAAGGATGTACCATTCTTTAACCAAGACCTCGAAAGTCCAGCTCCAGCTGCTGTTGCTAAGGTTCGTGAAGAAATCCTTGCAGCTGATGCTATCTGGATCTTCTCTCCTGTCTACAACTGGTCTATCCCAGGCGTTGTGAAAAACTTGCTCGACTGGACTTCACGCGCGCTTGATTTGTCAGATCCAAGCGGTCCTTCTGCCCTCAATGCCAAAGTGGTGACTGTCTCATCTGTTGCTAACGGCACTTCACCTGACGAGGTCTTCAAGCACTACCGTAGCCTCCTTCCATTCATTCGTATGGATGTGGTTGATCAATTTACTGGTGTCGGTATCAATCCAGAAGCTTGGGGAACTGGCCAATTAGTCCTTTCAGAAGACAAGCTTGCTGAGCTATCTGCCCAAGCAGATGCCCTCCTAGCAGCTATCAACTAAGATAAAATAAAACATGAAGCAAGATTTCCCAGAAATACTGCTTCATGTTTTTTTATTTTAAGATAATAGCTGCGACGATTGGACTGACAATCACATACATGATTCCTGTTACGCCGATTGCAAGGCCGGCCATAGCTCCTGCAACCTGTCCATATTTAAAGGCTGTTCCCGTACCAACCGCGTGGCCAGTCCCTCCTAAAGCCAGACCAACCGCTACTGGATCCTTAATTTTTAGAAGTTTAAGAATAGTTGGTCCCATGACACTTGTCAAAATACCTGTCGCCACAACAACAACCAGAGTGACGGTTGTCAAGCCCTGCATTTTATCAGTAATACCCACTGCCATCGCTGTCGTGACAGACTTTGGAAATAGGGAAATCGCTAAAAAGAAGTCCATCCCAAAGAATTTCGCAAGCAGAGCCGTGAAAGTCGTATTGACTACCACAGCCACAAAGGTTCCTAGGAGAATACTGCGAGCGTGGTGCTTCATCAAGTGGAAGGTCTTATAAAGCGGAATTCCCAAAGCAACCGTTGACGGAACGATTAAATTATTCAAATAAGCCCCACCGACATAGTAGTCCTTATAAGAAATACCTGTTAGTTTCAAGAAAGCAATGACCAAAATCGCTGCTAAAAGGAGAGGCGTTGTCAAAGGATGAGGAAATCTACGGAAAATCAGCATCCCGATGAGGTAGGCAAAAATGGACAAGGCGAGGCCAAATAGCGGGTTACTCCATAGATTAGACATGATCTACCCCCCCTTCCTCATAATCGCCTTCAAAATGCTGCTTGATGAACTGTACGACAAGGGCAATGACGATCACATTTAAAACAATGGCACCAAGAATAATCAAGACAATCGGCAACAGATATGGAGCAATCACATGAAATTTATCCATAATACCGACCGCCGGCGGCAGAAAAAGAATGGTCATATTGGCTAACAGGAAGTTGCCGACCATACTGACGTGGCGTAGCCTCAATAACTTAAACTGCAAAGCAAGAAACAGCAAGATCAAGCCGATAATACTACCTGGAACAGGAAGATTGAAAATACTTGATATCCCCTCTCCGATGATGGAAATCGAGAAAATAATCATCAACTGGACATATAACTTCATGCAGAACCTCCGAAACTTTCTATGTACAGTTTACTCCTTTTCAGAAAAATTTCAAGGTTTTTCCTAAATAAAAAAGATGGAAACGAATCCATCCACTCTTTAGCGTGACAAACTTACCTCTACATCATTTCCATTCGGATCTAGGATAAAGGCTGCGTAATATGGCTGATGCTAGTGCTCAGGAATGCCTGCCCCCCCCCTTGTCTTATGTACCTGCTGACAGTCCAGCCTGCAAAAGCATCCACTTGCGCTCTGTTTTCCGCATTAAAGCAAGATGTTTGGCTTCAGACTTGTCCCCTGACTGATCTAAAAGTCCCTGCGAACGCTGTTCTTAGCTCTGCAAAAGGAACAGTTTGAGACATATTAAATTCAAACTCATCAGCTAAAGGAGCCAATCTCTACTAGCAAAACATTTTACTGGCCTGTAAATCTTTGACTCAAATCCTCAAATGGACAATCTTCCGTTGCCCTTCTATCAAAAAAACGCCTTTAGGCGCTTCTTGAAATACAACGGAAGACATGGGATTCGAACCCACGCACGCTTTTACACGCCTACTGCGTTTCCAACACAGCCTCTTAAGCCTCTTGAGTAATCTTCCATAAAAGAGAAAGACCTGCTTTCTCAAAACTTTATCCATTATACCACATTGCAGCTCCAGCCGCTATACTTTCCGTTATATTTTTTCGAAATTTCTATTAATTCCCAAACATGTTGGTTGATGCTAGGGAGCTCTGTGGTATCAAATCGGGATATTTCTAGTTTGTAAGGTTGGGGATCGCCTTCTTCTTTTTTCCTAGAAGAAATATCATAATCAAGAGCAGAGGCATCCCCCATAAAGGAAACACGATCATCATAAGTCTCAAAACTAAACTTATGAGTGATTTCCCTTAGTTGACTGTGGTCATCCCCGTCTTTTTCTAAGCGATACCAGATACGCTGGTTTAAAATAGATTGATACTCATATTCATTTGGATACAAGAAGTCAAAGTATTGTTTCCATTCAGGATCCACCAGAGTAGCTGAACTATATTGATATTTCGAAAATTGCTCCATTACTTGAGCAATAATCGGCATGTGCCGCTCTCTATCTTTCAAATAGTAATAAAACTCTATATGACCATCTGTGATGACTACTCCGACATAGATAGCCGCAATGCGCTTCATCGCTTCTGAAAGACGATCTTCGATGAGGTTCAAATTAGAAAATTCGTCATAATCTGGAAACCCTGTTTCTGGATCAACATTCAAAATGGCAATTCTCAACCGTAGTGCATAAGTATAGGATGGATAGGGAGCGATAGAATTCAACGCTAAATTTAGACGGATACTAGCCATTCGGTCATCAATAAGGGTCGAAAAAGAGCCCCATTCATTCGGAAGATTTTCTAAATCAACAGAAACTTCCTCAATGGGTAGATGACTATCTTGACTCTTCCCTAAGATTTTTCCAAAAAAACTCATATCATCAAAAACCTCATTTACATATCCCTATGGAGCCGGTGGGAGTCGAACCCACGTCCAAACATCTGCCAACACATTTGTCTACGACCATAGGCCATGTCTTCATTTAACTCAACTTTGACACATGGCTCAAGCCAAAACTAAGCGAGTCTATCAATCTCTTGTAAAATCCCTAGACTTGACTTTACCGTAGCTTGCTCATAATAAGACCGGTCATCAGACACAAGCAATCCGAATCAGGTCACGCTGGCTGTTTTTTAGGCAGCTAAAGCGTAAGAATTGTTATTTTTTGCAGTTATATTTAACTGGCGTTTTACATCCGCTAGATGAGTCGCAAAATGTGCCGCATAATGCCTGTCGAATCCGTAACGACCCCAAGACAAGTAACTATTATACCAAAATAATGTCCTAATTGCAAAAATCAAGATAAAATTACTCCAAAGATGCTGAAATTCCCTTGATATAAGGCACCAAGGGAGTTTAACTACATATGATCTTTCACTGCAACTGCCACCATTTTAGCCTTGGCTCTTGGCTGTCCTGCTACTGACATCTCCATCACGATAATAGCTTTCCTTGCTCCCAACTCCTCAAGCTGCGAAGTGACGATGATTTCCTGATCAATAGGCGTCGGACTCTGGTAATCAACTTCTAAGCGGGCTGTGATAAAGCGTCCAATGACTGTATCTTGGGTCAAGTCCAATCCTTTCTCTTGATGGGCAAACCAAGCCGCTGAAGCCGTTCCATGGCAATCAAAAATCATGGCAATCATGCCACCAAAAAGATTGGCCGGCACACCACCAGTGTAGTGAGATTCTGGTCGTATTCTAGTAATACATTCCTTCCCATCTAAGCTAGGATAAGTCTTTAAATGTAGGCCTAGCTCATTCTTAGGGCCACAGCCCCAGCAATGTTGAAATCGGTCGCCATATGTATCTTGAATAGCAATCGTCCTTGTTTCTAAAGTCATACCAGTTCCTTTCAAAAATAATTTGTAAGCGCTTTTTTGATTATTATATCAGCCTTTGGGGCAATAGTAAATAGAAAGCGAAGCCAATATATTTTAATTGTTGCTATAATCTAATTTTATAGAGAACAGCTTAGTTTTCTACCTCTTTCTTGCATTAAAAATACTCATTTTCAGTCTTAGTAGCCTTTCTAAAGCATAGAAAAACCAAGAAAGCCTAATCTGGCTTCTTGGTTTCATAAAATCTTATAAATTTCTCTATTAGAACAATTCCTGAATCGGTTCAAAAATAATCCGTTCAATATCAGACAAGTAGATAGAGAGTTGTTGCTGCTTGTTAAAGAAGGCTGATAATAGATCATTTCCTTGGATTTTATCTCCAAAACTCTGCATTTTTTCCTGAATGTCTGGAGTCGGCATTTGACCTGTTTGAGCCAGTTGCTGTAGCTCTTTCTGGAAAGCTAGGTAGTCATCAAAAATAGCTTTGGCTTCACTATCCGCATTGATAGCCTGCTTGCTTTCTACTACAGCTTTGTATTCTGGCATTTCGCGAAGTCCACGACTGAGTTCATTGGCTAAATCATAAATATTTGACATAGAGTTCTCCAATCTATATTAGTCTACGGACACTAAGTAATCCGTATTTTCTCTTACTATTGTAGCAGATTTTTCCAAATCTTGGCGATTTTTAAAGGTGATTTGCAGAATACCATTGATATCTTCACGGTTTTCCTCGTTAATACGAATATTGACGACTGAAATTCCGCGCAAGAGCTCCAGAATACCCAAAATCGCATCTTCTTCGTCAGGCACCTCAATAAAGAGGTCATAAAAACTGTCCACACCGGCTCGCTTATGAATTTCCATCTGTTTGCGGCTTTGCCGTCCTCGGTCGAAAAAATCCCAGATAGCTGTCTCATCCTTAGCCTCAATCGCCGCAGCTACCTTGTCTAACTGGTCTTTAAAATCTTCCAGCCGCTCCAAAATGGCTTCGGGATTTGACAGGAGGATAGAGGTCCACATACCAGGCTCACTCTCCGCAATCCGTGTCATATCTCGAAAACCACCGGCTGCAAAAGACTGGGTCAGCTCATGCTCTTGGCTATAAGCTGCCGCTTGCTCCATCAGGCTGGAAGCTAGGATATGCGGAAAATGACTGATTTGACTGGTCACGCGATCGTGCTCGGCTGCATCCACTTGGATAAAACGAGCATGAAGACCGCTCAGCAAGTCTTTCATTTCCTCAAGAGTACCTGGCTTGGTCAGGCTAGAGGGCGTAAAGATATAATAGGCATTTTCAAAGAGAGTGACATGGGCAGCCTTGGCTCCGGTCTTGTGACTTCCGGCCATAGGATGAGCACCGACAAAGCGGACGGGCTTATTCTGCAGATACTTTTCTGCTGCTGCCACAATCTCTTCCTTGGTCGATCCAGCATCTGAGATGATAACATTTTCCTTCAGGTTCAGCTCCGCTAGATCTTTGATAAATGCTATGGTCTGCTTGATGGGCACAGCCAGAATAATCACATCAGCCAATGGAGCAAAGACCGCAAAATCATCCGTTACCCGATCTACCATTCCCCGCTCTAATGCAACTCTGCGCGATTCTTCACTGCGATTGTAGCCAAGAATCTCTATTTCAGGATGAGCTTGCCTGATGCCCAGAGCCAAGGAAGCTCCAATCAGTCCCAGACCTGCGATATAGACTGTTTTTCTCTCCATGCCCTTCTCCTTACTTCTAAAAGTTCTTGACAAATTCCCGATGGCGGACTACCGCATCCTTTAATTCTTCCAGATTGTCCGAAGAGAACTTCTCTAGGACTTCGGTGGCTAAAACTGTTGCCACCACGCCTTCCATGACAACACCCGCTGCAGGCAGAGCCGTAGGATCGCTCCGTTCCACTGTCGCCTTATAAGGCTCGTGGGTCTCAATATCCACGCTCATCAGTGGCTTGTAAAGGGTTGGAATGGGCTTCATAACACCTCGCACCACGATTGGCTGACCATTGGTCATACCGCCCTCAAAGCCGCCTAGATTATTGGTCCTGCGAGTGAAGCCATCTTCCTCAGACCAGAGGATTTCATCCATGACTTGACTGCCCTTGAGACGACCGGCTTCAAAGCCCACACCAAACTCAACTCCCTTGAAAGCATTGATGGACACGACTCCCTGAGCAATCTTGGCATCCAGCTTCTTGTCCCATTGGACATAGGAGCCCAGACCGACCGGCACTCCCCCAACGATGGTCTCAACGACACCACCGATGGTATCACCGTCTTTCTTAATTTGATCAATGTAGGCCTTGATTTCTTCTTCGCGCTCAGGATTGACAATGGAAACCTCTGACTGAGCAGCTCTTTCCTTGATTTCTGCTACAGTCATGTCGTCCGGTACACCAATATCAATGCCCCCGAAGGTTACGATATGACTGGCCACCTCTACACCGATTTCTTCTAGCAAGCGCTTTGCGACTGCTCCGACTGCTACACGCATAGCCGTTTCCCGTGCAGAAGAGCGCTCAAGGGAATTTCGCAAATCGTCAAAGCGGTATTTCATACCTCCGACCAAGTCCGCATGGCCAGGACGTGGCTTGGTAATCTTGCGCAGCCCTTTTTTCTTTTCATCCACATCCGCTGCGCTCATAATCTCCAGCCATTTCTGATGATCCAGATTTATAACATTGAGGGTAATCGGGCCGCCCATGGTCAAGCCATGCCGAACCCCAGACGTAATCTCGACTTGGTCACTTTCAATCTTCATGCGGGCACCGCGACCGTAACCGCCCTGACGGCGCTTGAGCTCAGCATTGATATAGTCAGCGGTCAAAGGAAGACCAGCTGGCACTCCCTCAATAATAGCTGTCAGACGTGGTCCGTGGGATTCTCCTGCTGTTAAGTATCTCATACATTTTCTCCTATTCTGGGATAGAAAGAGATGGACATTCTGTCTATTTTTCATCTAAAATGTCCAATCGTCTTAAACTCCATCTGGCACTTATTTCTTCAGAAATTCTTTCATCTCTTCCAGCGGAATCTGGTGAATACTAGCCGACCCTAGCTCGGGCACCAGTACTAGTTTGATAGAATTGCCTCGAGCCTTCTTATCATGGGTCAAGGCCTGATAGAGAGCATTTTCATCCCAAGGCTGGTAATCCACCGGCAAGCCAAATTTCTGACACATATGGATAATGTTTTCTGTGATTCCGACTGGCATAAGTCCTTTCTTCTCAGCGACGCGGGAAACCTGTACCATGCCAATCGCCACAGCTTCACCGTGCATGACTTTTCCGTAGCCTGCTGTCGCTTCAATAGCGTGCCCAATGGTATGACCGAAATTCAGATAGAGGCGGACACCATTATCCAGCTCGTCTTCGACCACAATCTTACGCTTGACATCACAGGAATGGTAGATGATGCTCTCTGCATGCTCCAAAATAGACTCTAGACTGCCATCCATTTCTGACAGCTCAGCCCAGAGTTCCTTATCCTCAATCAAGCCGTACTTGATCACCTCGCCCATACCTTCAATCAATTCACGTTGCCCTAAGGTCTGCAAGACTTCTGGGTCAATCAGAACTCCGTCAGGCTGGGTAAAAGTGCCGACCATATTCTTGGCCCAAGGTGTATTGATACCTGTCTTACCGCCGATCGAGGAGTCCACTTGGGCTGTCAGACTGGTCGGAATCTGCACGAAATGAATGCCCCGCATGTAGGTCGAAGCAGCAAAACCTGCCAAATCACCGACAACGCCACCTCCCAAAGCCACGATACCGTCACTGCGGGTCAGACCAACCTTGACCAAAAACTCATAGACTTTATTGACCGTTTTTAAGTTCTTGCTAGCTTCGCCTTCTAAAAAATCAAAGACAAAGGCCTCAAACCCAGCCGCTTCCACATTCAGCTTGACCTTTTCCGCATAGAGTCGAGCCACTCGATTGTCCGTAATGATCACTACCTTTTGAGGCTGCCAAAGCTGACTCAGCCAGCTTCCAGCCTGAGATAAGGCTCCTTTTTCGATGGTAATATCATAGGGATGATGAGGGAGATTTACATTCAATTTCATAAGCGCCTCCTTGTTTTTCCTGCTCCACCATAGAGGAGCTGAGTACGAGTGACTATTTATACAGCTTTTCTAGCTGCTGCCAAATTTCCTGACAAGGCATGGGTTGTCCTGTCCAAAGTTCAAAAGCTTCTGCGGCCTGATAAAGCAACATACCCAGGCCATTCACTGCCTCTACCTTCTGACTTCGAGCCCACTTTAAAAAAGGTGTTTCAAAAGGTTTATAAATCACATCCGCAACTAAAATCTGGCTCAGCAGTTGAATACTTTCAGCTAATGGCAAAGTCTTGCCATCCATACCCACACTTGTTCCATTGACCAGAAGGTCTGATTGGTTAATTTTCTCCTGCAAGGTAGCCGAGTCTTCTAAGTTCAACACCTGAATCTTGCTCTTAGTCTGGCGACTGATAGCTACCATCTTGCTGACAGTATTAGCATAGGAAGTCTGCCGAGTAAAGACAAAGATTTCCTCTGCCTGATCCAAAGCAGCTTGAGCGATAATAGCTGTCGCCGCTCCGCCAGCACCTAAAATGGTCATTTTTTTGCCCTGAATAGCAAAAGAAGGCAAGCTCTTAAAAAAGCCCTTGCCATCTGTATTGTATCCTATCAATGTACCATTTTCATTCACCACGGTATTCACAGCTCCGATAAGACGGGCGCTGGGAGCCAATTCATCAAGATACTGGATGACCTCCTGCTTGTAGGGCATTGACAAATTTATCCCAAACATATCATACCTTCGGATATTAGCAACGGTCGCTTCTAAATCCTCTGCTTCAATTTCCAAAGCAAGGTAGACACCATTGACAGCAGTCTTCTCAAAGGCAGTATTATGAATAAATGGTGAAATGCTATGCTTAATCGGCTTAGCAACCACTGCTGCTAGACGAGTATGGCCATTAATTTTCATTTAAAATCTCCCGCACAATCTTCATGTTTGCGAGGGAAACCTGACCTGGTGCACTCGGCTGCTCAACACTGGCAAAAGACCAGCTCGAACCTGTCAAATCTGCAGCTAAGCGAGAAATCTTTCCGACTTTCCCCATAGAAATGGTCACATACTCTTGTTCAGGATTCAAAATCTTAAATCCGCGAGTATAGTTCATCAGATCCAAGACGTCCTGCTCATTGTGAGCCATGACAGAAACCTTGACCACCTTAGGATTCAAAGAAGTCAACTCAGACAAAATTTCCATCATATTTTCAGGCGTTTCCTCGAAATTATGATAACTGAGAACTAAATTTGGAAACTCGAGCATTTCTTCAAATTTATCTTTATGCGAATAGTATTCAAAATCAACATAGTCTGGCGAATAAAAATTTGCTACTTCTTTGATAAGAGCAACATATTCATCATCTGACAGATCAATTTCGCCACCTTCTCCGCGACTTCGCAGCGTGAAGAGCAATTCACGTCCAGCAAATTTCTCGAAAATAGCAGGAGCAACGTTCAGAATGCTCTCTTTAGGCAAAAAGTCCGCGCGCCATTCGATAATATCAGCATCATCATAACGACTCACATCAATTGCTTTAGCCTCTTCTAAACTTCTGGGCATGATTGAAACGACTAATTTCATTTGTCCACCTTAATTGTAAATACCTTGAGGTAGTTACTATTCTCATCTTTCTTATTGTATACAAAGTCTGCTGGTAGACCATATTCCGCTAGATAGCGGTGAGGGACTCCTGCAAATCCTTTTTCAATTTCTTTTTTAAACTTACTTTTAGAAACATTAGCTGCGTTGGTCGAAAGAATCAATGTTCCTTTTGAACTCAAAATTTCCAAGGCCTGAGCTACCAAACGATGGTAATCTTTCGCAACAGAGAAGGTCTGCTTTTTATTTCGAGCAAAGCTCGGCGGATCTAGGACAATCACATCATACTTCAACTCGTGACGCTTGGCGTATTTGAAATAATCAAAGACATCCATGACCACGAAACGATGGGGCTCTAAATCTAAACCATTGGCTTCAAAATGCGCCTGGGAAAGCTCGCGACTACGCTTGGCCAAATCCACCGAAGTTGTTTGACTGGCACCGCCCATGGCAGCTGCCACCGAGAAAGCCGCTGTATAAGAAAACATGTTGAGCAGGCTTTTTCCGCTAGCTAAGCCATCAACCAGGCTCCCCCGCACCTCGTGCTGATCCAGAAAAATCCCAGTCATCAGGCCATCATTCATGAAGACTTGATAGCGCAAGCCATTCTCCAAAACCGTAAAATAGGCTGGCGCTTCTGCTCCGTAGAGATGGGCAGACTCATAGCCCAAGCCCTTGAAGCGAATCTTCTCGTAAGCTCCAGCAACCTCAGGAAAGACCTGCTGGAAAGCAGCAACTATCTGATCCTTGATTGAAAAAACAAAGGAATTGTACCAAGAGAAAACGGCATATTTCTCATAGGTATCAACCGTAAAACCGCCAAAACCGTCACCTTCTTGGTTAAACAGGCGATAGGCTGTCGTATCCTCCGCATGACGGTAATAGAAACGCTTGTCTTTAGCTTTTTCAAACAAGTGTTGAAAGAAGGCTGAGTTCAGCTCTACCTTGGAATGGGAAATCAGCCAGCCAAGTCCCTTATTTTGTAAGGAGAGATAAGCTGTTCCCAAGAACTTCCCCTGCTGACTATGCAATTCCACACATTGATCAGTGAGCGAAAGAGTTGGAAAATCATTCTTATCTAGAACTAAAATTCCTTTTCTCAACTTTTCCTCTGTCTGTTTATTAACAGTAAGTTTCTTCATAAGCATTATTATACCAAATATTGTGAAAATTCTCAAAGCATATTTATTATTTTCAAATAATACTTGTTTTAGTAGAAGAAATTTTCAACATTTTATATATTAAATATTTATTTTATCAGGCGAACTTTCAAGCAAGCTTCCTTACTCCTACTTCCCACTATCTATCATGATGCAAAGCCTGTTTAACCTTAGGTATGTTTACTAACAACCTTGAAGCTAGGAAATAATTGCCCTTATTAAATTACTTTACAAATAAAATAAACTAAGCACTAAATCACCCCAATTTTTCCTCAACTTGAAAAATTGTGATATACTTAGAAGAAGAGAATTTTTAGGAAATAAGACAAGGAAGTACCTTTCTGTGAAAAAAACAACCAAGAATTTACTCAATTTTATGAGTACAAGGCTCGGTTTCGTCTTGAGCTTGCTCACGATTTACTGGTTAAAAACCATGTGGGCTTATACTGTTGATTTTAATTTAGATATTCAAGGAGCCTATCAGATTTTTCTGGCTCTGATTAACCCTTTCCCCATCGGCCTTTTGCTGATTGGACTCGCTCTTTATATCAAACCGACCAAGCTTTTTTATTGTGTCAGCACGGCTATCTACATCTTGCTTTTTGTCTGGTTGGTCTCAAACTCCATCTACTATCGTGAGTTTACCGACTTTGTCACAGTCAATACTATGTTGGCCTCCAGCAAGGTGTCTGCAGGTCTCGGAGCAGCAGCCATGGAGCTCTTCCGCCCTTGGGATGCCATCTATATCATTGATTTCCCAATTCTAGGCTGGCTTTTTTATAAAAAGTATATTCGCTTGGATCATCGTACTTTTAATATTCGTGCCAGCTTTGCCGTGACATCCCTGTCAGCTATGCTCTTTTCAGCCAATCTTTTCCTAGCAGAAATTGATCGTCCAGAGCTCCTGACACGCGGATTTTCAAATTACTATGTCGTTCGCGCTCTTGGTCTTCCTGCCTTTCTCGGCTACAGCGCCAATCAAACTTATGCTGCTAATAAAGAGCGTTCCAAAGCCTCTGCCAAGGATCTAGAACCCGTTGAACAATATATCCAATCCCACTATGCTGAGCCAAACTCTGAATACTACGGCATTGCCAAAGGCCGCAATGTTATCTATGTCCATCTAGAGAGCTTCCAGCAGTTTCTGATTGATTATAAACTACAGATGGAGGGAAAGGAATATGAAGTTACACCTTTCCTCAACTCCCTTTACCACTCCAACTCAACTCTGGCTTTCTCTAATGTCTTCAACCAGGTCAAGGCTGGTAAGACTTCTGATGCTGAAACCATGATTGAAACTGGTCTCTTCGGTCTCAATCAAGGCTCCTTCATGGTCAACTACGGCGGTACCAATACCCAGCAAGCAGCACCTTTTATTCTATCAAAAAACGGAGATTATACATCTGCTGTTTTCCATGGAAATACGGGTAGTTTCTGGAACCGCAACACTGCCTACAAGCAATGGGGTTATAATTATTTCTTCGATGCGTCTTACTTTACCAAGCAAGACGAGACCAACTCCTTCCAGTATGGCTTGAACGATAAGATTATGTTCAAAGATTCCATCAAGTATCTGGAACATTTGCAGCAGCCTTTCTATGCCAAATACATCACCGTCTCTAATCACTATCCTTATACGACCAGCTTGATTGGCGATGAGATTGGTTTCCCACTGGCAGATACCAAAGACGAAACCATTAATGGCTACTTTGCGACTGCAAATTACCTCGACTCAGCTGTCAAAGCCTTCTTTGACTACCTGAAAGAAGCTGGTCTGTATGAAAATTCAATTATCGTCCTCTACGGCGACCACTATGGAATTTCTAATTCTCGTAATCCAGCTCTGGCACCTTTGATCAATAAAAATTCTGAGACATGGTCTAGCTATGACAATGCTATGTTACAGAGAGTGCCATACATGGTCGTGATACCTGGAATGGAAAAGGGAAAAATTATCGATACCTTTGGTGGACAAATCGATATGCTGCCAACTTTGGAGCATTTATTGGGAATTGACTCCAAAAATTACCTCCAAGTTGGGCAAGACCTCCTCACACCTCAGCACCAGCAAATCGTAGCCTTCCGATCAACCAATAACTTTGTAACACCAAAATATACAAGTTATAGCGGCCGCATTTACAACACACAAACTGGTGAGGAGATCACTCTGCCAGACGAGTCAACAACAGCTGAACTAGAAGCTATCCGAACAGCCGCAAATACACAGCTGAAGATGAGCGATGCTATTCAGACGGGGGATCTATTCCGCTTTTACACAGGCAATAACCTAGGAAAAGTCAACCCTGATGATTACAACTACATCAACTCTTTGAAAGCCCTCAAGGCCATTGAGAAAGAAAAAGGTGACCAATCGACTAGCCTTTATTCAAAACGTGGCAGTGTGTCTTCTGTGGATCTCTTTAATTCACCAAGTTATCGAGCACTTCACCCAGAACAATTTCACTCTAGCACTAGCAGCGAAGAGGGAACTAGCGGAGAGTCCTCCAGCTCTTCTAGCTCCTCCAGTTCGAGTGCTAGTCCCTAATATCTATGAGACTACTCAACTCTTCCTAAAGCATTGAAAATGTTTTGGGGAGAGTTTTTATTTTTGAAGCACAAAAAAAGATTGAAAACTTGAGCTACAAAACCTGTCTTCAATCTTTTCTGATTTTTATTCAATCTTATTTAATCACTTCAAAAACGGAAGCGGTCATATTTTCAACATAGAAGGGCCTCTTATGACGACTATTGCCGACCACCAAGCGCAGGCGATCCGCATTTTCAAGGTAATATGGTAGACCACTTGCATTAAAAATAATTTCATAATGTTTTTCATCTTTAATCTCAAAAATGACGATACCACTGCCAGCAAAGGCTTCTCTTACAAAGACATGTTTGTAAATCTCTTCATAGGTTTGATAAGAAAATTCCTTCTGACTTGTCTTTAGGTGAATGATTTGCTTAATATAATCAATACTCTCCTGATGTTGGCTAATCAATTCCCAATTCACTTGGTTAACTGCATCGGGAGCATTGTAGCTATTCATGGCTCTGTCACGGTCGCTTGGCAGGACTTGGCCCTCTTCGCCTGTTCCTACTAGTTTCGTGCGGGAAAATTCTTGTCCCAATTCCATAAATGCCATTCCCTGCATGAGCAAGTTCATAGCTGTTGCCAGCTCAATTCTTTTCGTCCGAATGACCTCATCATCATCTGGGTGCAAGTCAACCAGCAAGTCATGCAGGTTGAAATTATCATGCGCCTCCACATAATTAAGAACCTGAGTTGGTGTCAAATAGGAACCTAACTCACTGCTGCCCAGAATGGCTTTGGCTATGATATCCTCAGTCGCTTGTCCGCTCACATAACCAGCTTTCAGACCACCGTAGACTTCAGCACCTTTCACTGCATCACGCTGGGTATCATTGAAGAAACCAATTCGCGGCAGTTGATAAGCATTGTCTTTCTTAGCCTTGTACTCTGGCATCAGGCCTGTTCCCATATCCCAACCTTCACCATAAAGCAAAATCCGTGGATCAATTTCGTCCATTTCTTCTCGGATGATATTCATGGTGGTGACATCATGGATTCCCATCAAATCAAAACGGAAGCCATCCACATTAAATTCTTCTACCCAGTAACGAAGTGAATCAATCATGAATTTGCGGAACATTTCATGCTCACTGGCCGTCTCGCTACCGACACCTGTACCATTCTGGAAAGAACCGTTGGGATTCATCCGATAGTAATAATCGGGAACCGTTGACTGAAAGGCGGAGTCAAAGGTGGAATAAATATGATTGTAAACCACATCCAAGGTCACAGAAATCCCTGCATCGTGGTAAGCCTGAATCATGGTTTTCAAATCTCGGATAGCCTGACCCGGATCATCTGGATTGGAGGAAAAACTGGTTTCTGGTGCATTGTAATTCTGCGGATCATAGCCCCAGTTATAAGTAACTTGGCCATTTTCATCATAGTCCTTATGTCGGTCAGAAACCGGCTGGAGCTGCACGACATTGATACCTAGGTTGCGAATGTAATCAAAAGTGGTCTGGTCTCCCTGGCTATTTCTAGTGCCGCTTTGACATGCCCCCAAAAAAGTCCCTCGCAAATGTTCTGCAACACCAGAACTAGGCGATTTGCTAATATCGCGGATATGCATCTCATAGATGACCGCCTGATTTGGATTATCTAAACGCCAAGTTGCCTCCTTGCCTTGACATACCTTAAAACCAGCAACAGTCTTGTCCTGTTCGGCAACAATAGCTGAGCGCTTGCCATCTGGACTGGTGGCGATTGTATAAGGATCGCGCGTCAAAAAATGCTGGTTTTCAAAGTGAACATGATATTGGTAGGCCATGCCAGCCAAATCTTCTGGCACTTCCACCGACCAAACTCCGATTGTATTTTTAGCATGATCGTGCGAGTAAATCTCCCCCTTTTCCATAGGGAATTCTTTATAAACAGCTGCTTGATTATCGGAAGTTTCATAGACTAGCAATTCAACTTTTTTGGCTGTCGGAGCCCAAACTTTAAACTCATTTACCTGCCCCTGCAGACGATGCCCAAGCCAACCTTGGTAGCCCCAGCATTCGTCAAAATAATCTGAGCGCATAGCCACATCGAAATTATGAGGACGTCGCCGCGAATATTGGTGGCTCGTCGTCGCCGCTTGCAAGGAATAGTAGACTTGGTGATCTCCTTCAATCAACCAAACCTCTGTCGGCAAATGAACTGGCAATAAATCAATGTGATAATCGCAAGATTGGCTGGACCAGTCTGAACGCTTGACAATCACATGAGCCTGACTGAGAGGCTCCCAACTTTCAAAAGACAGTTCCCCCTGAATACCAAAATAATCAAGTTTGGAAAAAGAAGCTTCTTTTCCCCACTGATTTGTCCGCCACTGCCACAAATCATAAGAAAAGTAATCTCCCTTAGGATTGTGGTAATGGACAATGACCTTATAGTCTAATATTTTCATTTATCTCTTCATTCTAATTATTCTATGGAAAGAGCACTCTCATCAATTTCATCTATATTGGCAAAAAACTCCAGATGATTGTGCAAAACTTCCAATTCTACTGGTGTATCTCCTCCGTACTCACCATCCAGATTCAACATAAAGGGTGCTTTTTTATCTAGGACTTCTAGCTTCAATTGGCTGGTTTTCAGATATTCAACATTGGTATCTGTCACATGTTGGCCACCATTAATCGCCTGTATGATGAGACTAAGCATATCAAACAACTTAGCCGTTTTTACAAGAATCAAGGTGAAATTTCCATCATCCAGTTTGGTATCTGGCGCTAGTTTTTCAAAGCCTCCGATAGAATTGGTCAAGGCCACAAAGACAAGCGAAACCTTGCCTTCAAAAACGCCATGGTCATGCTCAATCCGTACCTTACGGGATTTAGAGCGCGGTAGCATTTTGGCTCCTTCGGCTACATAAGCAAGATAGCCTAGACGGGTCTTGACTTCACTAGGGACACTGTAAGTCAGCTCTGTCAGCGTGCCCGCCGCCGCAATGTTGATAAAGTATTTGCTACCATAAGCCCGACCAATATCCATCTGAATCGTCTGATTTTTCTCAATAATACGAGCTGCAGCTACCGGATCTCCCATCGGAATTTTCAAGGCACGCGCATAATCATTGGTCGTACCAGTTGGGATAAAAGCCAGCTTGGGGCGCACATCCAGACCCGCAACCCCATTCACTACTTCATTGATCGTACCATCTCCACCAGCTGCTATGACCAAATCAAAACCAGCCTTGGCTGCCCTTTCAGCTTCTCGCCGAGCAGAGAAAGGCTCTGGAGTCGTCTGGTAGGCACTGGTTTCATAGCCAACATCTTCCAAAACATCCAAAACTTCGGCAATATTTCTTTTGATAATTTCCTGCCCAGAAGTTGGGTTATAAATCAATCTTGCTTTTTTTATCTTATTTTCCATACTCAGCCTCACAAGCTATCTAGCCAGTCCTCGTCCCGAATCTCGATTCCAAGTTCTTGGGCTTTGGTCAATTTGCTGCCTGCATCGCTACCTGCTACCACCAAATCTGTCTTTTTAGACACACTTCCAGCGACATTTGCACCCAAGCTCAGCAATTTTTCTTTAGCTTGATTCCGTGTTAATTTTTGTAATTTTCCGGTCAATACGACTGTTTTGCCAGCGAGAGCGGCATCAGCTGCCACTTTCTCCCCTAGATAGTCTAGGTTGACGCCAGCTTCTTGCAATTCCCGCAAGAGAAGCTGACTGCCTTCCTGCTCAAAGTAAGAATGCAGACTCTGCGCGATAACCGCACCCAAGCTGTCAATAGAAGAAATTTCCTCTTGACTGGCCTGAGACAGCTTGATCATATCGTGGAATTTCTCCATCAAAATCCGACTAGCCTTGCTTCCCACGTGACGGATTCCCAAACCAAAGAGCAATTTCTCTGCTGAGTTTTCCTTGGAAGCTTGAATGGCAGTATACAATTTATTCGCTGATTTTTCCTTAAAGCCATCCAGGGTCAGCAAATCTTCTACAGAAAGTCGGTAAATTCCAGCCACATCCTTGACCAAGTCCTTATCAAAGACCTTTTCGACCACTGCTGGACCAAGGCCAGTAATATTCATGGCATCTCGGCTGGCAAAGTGGATCAATCCTTCCTTGATCTGAGCTGGACAAAGCGGGTTGATGCAGCGCAGAGCCACTTCGTCCTCGAAATGCACCAGCTCGCTCTCACAGCTCGGACAGTGACTTGGTATTTCCAAAGCCTCTTCTGAGACCCGCTTGGATTCTACCACGCGCAAGACAGCAGGAATAATATCTCCCGCCTTATAGACGATAACTGTGTCTTTCTGACGAATATCCTTCTCCGCAATATAATCCACATTGTGCAAGGTTGCTCGGCTAACAGTCGTCCCCGCCAGCTGAACCGGCGTCAAGTTCGCCGTTGGAGTCACAACTCCCGTCCGACCAACTGTCCAGTCAACAGACAGAAGCTGGGCTTCCTTTTCCTCAGCTGGAAACTTATAAGCAATGGCCCACTTGGGTGCCTTGACAGTAAAGCCAAGCTCCTCTTGCACCTCCAAATCATTGACCTTGATAACGATACCGTCGATCTCATAAGGCAGACTATCCCGCTCCTGAGCGATCTTTTCGATAAATTCCCAAACGCCATCAACCGAATCCGCTAGAAAATGAATCGGATTGACTGAGAATCCCAAAGCCGCTAGCTTGTTCAAAACTGCTTCCTGGCTGCCAGCCTGAGTCGGACTGGCTTCTTGATAGAGGAAGGTTGCTAGATTGCGCTTGGCCACAACTGCTGTGTCCAACTGCCGCAAGGTTCCTGCTGCCGCATTTCGAGGATTGGCAAATTCAGGTTCACCATTCTCCTGCCGCAACTGATTGACCGCATCAAAAGAAGCCTTGGGCATGTAGCACTCTCCGCGAACGGTAATGTCCAACGGCTCTTTCAAGGTCAGCGGAATATCCTTGACTCGCTTGAGGTTTTCCGTGATATTTTCACCGATAGAGCCATCCCCCCGAGTCGCTCCTGCCACCAAGATTCCCTTTTCATAGGTCAGGGAAATAGAGAGCCCGTCAATCTTGAGTTCGCAAATATAGGAAACCTGAGGAAATTCCTTGCGGATTCGCTGGTCAAAAGCCATTAACTCTTCACGTGAAAAAGCATCCTGCAAACTAAAGAGAGGATACTGGTGTGGATATTTTTCAAATCCTTCTAAAATCTTCCCACCCACCCGATGGGTCGGGCTATCAGGCAGGATATCAGTTGGGTAATTTTCTTCTAACTCCACTAACTCGCGATAGAGTCTATCATACTCGCTGTCCGATACACTTGGCCTGTCTGCCGTATAGTATTCATGGGCGTATCGATTAAGCAATTTGACTAATTCTGACATTCTTTCTTTCATACTTCTATTTTATCACAAATACACAAAATCTTCCTCTATTTGTTTCCAATTATTCCTAAAAAACAAAAGGAGAGAAAAGAGAGTGGGACAGAAATCGGTAATTCGTTAGAATTCGATTTCGTCGTCCCACCTCCGCACAGTTGAGTAGGGCTGTAAAAGCTGATGAAATCAGCGTAGTAGAGCCCACTCAACCACTGCGTCTTGCCCGACAATCCAAAGATAATTGAGAGGCTAGGACTTTTGTCCCAGCCTCTCTGTCTATTTTATCTTGTCAAATCAAGTTGTCTAGCAATAAGGTTAATAATCATAGCTCCAACTATCAAGGAAGCAAATTCTCCAATGGCTGTTGTAAACCAAGTCAGGAAGAATGGCAGACCTTGCAAGAGGTGTAACTCTGCAGCGATGGTCACCATCGAAATAGAGAAGAAAATGGAAAAATAGAAATGATCCAAGCGAAGCAAATCTTTAATCAGGTATTGATCCTTATAGCGACTGAAAAGGTAGACACCTAATGATAGGAAGACTAGAGTTGACCAACCACCGACAAAGACATCAATGATTCCAAAGCTATAGAGATTGGCAATCATACAGCCAATAGTCACTCCCAGAATGTATTTACGATTGTAAAAGGCCATAAAGTTCATCATTTCAGAAATTCTGAACTGGTAAGCACCATAGCTTATAGCATTTAAAGGGGGTGTAATCGTAAGGGCTACATAAATAGCAGCAACGATGGCAATGTGTGTCAAATCACGAACTGATAAGTTTTCTTGTTTCATGTTTTCTCCTTTAGCGCATGAGCGCGTGTAATATGCTTGGCGAAAGAAGTTAAGCGCCAAGGGTTGCCTCAGACGGAAAAGTTATCTCCTTCAAATCGACAACCTCACTAGTATAGCATAAATCCTAGAAATGTGATAGACTATGCTTATGAAAACTTTGATTAAAAAATTCTTTGACAATGAAGTCCTATCCTACCTCTTCTTTGGTGTGGCCACAACTGTCGTATCCGTCGTCAGTCGAATGCTCTGCTATGAATTAACGGAAAACGAACTACTGGCTACGATAATTGGTGATATTCTGGGAATTCTCTTTGCCTTTGTGACCAACGATACCATCGTTTTCAAGCAAAAGAGACAGGGCTGGCCAGTACGACTGGTCAAATTTTTCACAGCCCGCCTGGCTACTATGGCCTTAAATTTACTGCTAACCTTTATCTTTGTCACTAGCTTCCCGCAGATTATCGGGCAATTCGTCCACAACGATATTAAGATGGTCAACACCATTGAAACTTTGATTGCTCAAGTGCTAATTATCATTCTCAACTATGTCTTCAGCAAGATTTTTGTCTTTAAAAACAAGGCAAAATAAGAATAGAACAACCTATTTCCCCAAACAAAAACATCTGGACCAGATATTTCTGATCCAGATATTTTTATTTTTAGACCTCCAAGCTGGGATTTTCAGCTGTCAGGTGGGTAATATCACCCTTAACCCCAAAATGGTCCTCAATCAGAGTCTGAAGTTCTGTCATAGCTGCTTGAGCACGCGCCGCCTGCTCTCCATTGATGGCCTCGATAACCAAGATGGCGTCCTTGGTCCCTTCTGTCAGCATGGTTCGTTGTGCTTCTCGCCAGTTAAGACAACGGCAGACCGCTCCCTCTTCATCATAGTAGATGATTTCCTCCGGTAAAGCTGGTGCATCAGCCTCAGCTCCCAGTGGGAAAAATGCTTCGCCCCCCTTGGCTTTTCCTAGATAAAGACCGCCGACAATCTTGTCCAAATCCTCACCGCCACAAGGAACAGCATAAGAGAGGGAAACACTATTATAAATATCGACTAAAGGATTGATTGGGTTGAATTCCCGCCCCTGACTGACCCGCTTGAGTAGGGCTTCGATAGAGGATCGCGCTCCTTTTTTGGTCTTGAATTGGCTGAAAGCCTGCCGCCACTCCTGAATTACCTCATTCCGAGTGAAATTCTCATCTGGAATAAAGTCTGCAGCTCGCTTTGCGCCCTTGTCCAGCAGGGATTTGAAATAAGGATCCTTGCTTTCATCCACACTATTATCCAGTCCCTTGACCACTAAAACACTAATCTGAGCTTCTGGAAACAAAGCCCAAAATTCATTTTCAACTGTAATTTTCATGTTCTACCTCAATAATTTCTTTTCTGGCCTTTTTTGACCAGCTCCCAGTCCTTGGTAATATTCTCTCGGACGCGAACCAGTAACTTCTCTAACTCTTTCCGCTCAGTTTCTGAAAAACTTTCCAACGAAACCTGCTCCGAATATTCGTTTTCCGCTAGGATAAAAGGATAGAGTGTTGCCCCCTTCTCAGTGACGAACCATTCCTTGTTCTTGCGGTTATTGGCAGCTGGCCGATGTTCCAGTAAACCTTTACTTTCTAGCTTCTTGACCGATCGAGCCACCGTCGAGCGATCTACCTTGAGCAAATCAGACAGCTCCTCCTGAATAATCCCAGGATTCTCCGCAATCCGCACCAGATAGAGATACTGCCCCCGCGCCAAATCTATGTCACGAAACTCAATATTAGCGATGGAATCCAAAGCCCGAGCAATGATTCCAATCTCACGTAAAATTGACATATCTCCTCCTTCTGAAGATAGTATAACAGAATTTTATTGCAAATACAATAAAAACAACTCTTCAAAAATAGATTTGAAGAGTTGTTGAATATTTGCTTACTATTTTATTACATAGACAATCAGACCACCATTGAAAAAATCAGAAATAACTTTTGACAGTCTCTAAACCCTAGTGGATTCCTTCCAAATCTATTTTATGTGTTTCTCATACCATTCCTGATACTCTTGGTAACTGTTGAGCGGAGTCTCTTCCTTTGTTTTGGGATCTATCCCAACAACATCTAGCTTATCCTGACCGACCGGCGCAAACCAATGGCGCATATCTTGGAAAATAGCTTCTGGATCATAATAGGCTCCTTTTCTAACTACTATATTAGCGGCTCCCTCCATGCCCTTATAATATTCAGGATAATCCCTAATAAAGTTTATATTAGTGTCTTCTCTCACTTTTGAATCATTACTGTAGGCTAAATGGTAAGTGGGTATGAAGCCGTATTCAGTAGCTATCTTATCTAGATTGGTATAATCGAACGAAAAAGGGGTTCGTTTTGATTCTGCTTTATCTGTAGATAGAGCTGGCACTATCTGTTCGGAATCTACATCCAAAGCAACCTCCTTCTTACCTTCCTTATTCTCCTTATTCACTAAAGAAAGAACGATATAATCCTTTCCCCCATCAGTATAGCCTCTTCTTGCCTGAAAGTCTAACTTATAACTTTCATCATAGCTTTGAACCAGTTTGACTACATCAATCGTCTTTGGTGGATTCTCTAAATGATTGAGATCATACACATCGAATGATAACTCGACTGGTTGATTACTTTCTCTACCAACAAGTTTGGCAGTCTTCATGACATAATGGTTAGATAAAACATCTGGAGTCACTGAGTCTCTTGTTTTATAATAAACATAACGGTTCTGGGAACCAAAGGTTTCGATACGCTCCACCTCTGTTTTAACTACCAATACCTCATGGTCTTTCTGCCATTGGACATATATGGGCCAGGTATAGGAATACACACCATAGCCCACCAAAGAAACTAGAAGCAATCCCACAAACACCTTAGTTCGGAAGCTGAGAGTCTTTAGGTATTTCATTTGGTAAAAATCCTCCTTTATTTAAGTTTGAATAAATAGAGCGAATCGTCCTCTTATTCTCCTTTTTCAACCAATATTCGACGTTGTTTGTTCAGCTCGCGGTCTTTGGCAATATCGTAATACAAGTCAAATTCTTCTTTGGTATTGACTGAATGTTCTTGACCATCCTTACTGAGTTCGGCTGGAATCGTCAGCCCTTCGTAAAGATTCGTATCGGCTGGGACAAAAAGCTGATACAAATCGAGAAACTGTGGAACATCTCCATAAACCTCATGGTTATATATCTTAGAATCAATTAGGAGATAAAACTGTGAATCTTGCTTATTTAATAATTGATAAACTTTAGGATGAGCTTTCTCCAAAACACTTCCCTTCAATACATCCTGATGAAAAGAAAGTTGATTTTGATAAAACTTATCGAATACAGTAGTTGTTCCAAACATTACTGTCATTTCTTCCATTTTGTCCTTTAAAGGACCTAAATCTACTGAAGGGGTTTCAGGATACTTTTGTTTTTTTGCATCTTCCCAATCAATTTGCTTGGTTTCTAAATTCAACCATAATTGACTTTCCTGTGATAGTTTCCATCCTCGTTTGTATACTTGTATGGAAATATAGTCTTTCCCATCCTTTTCGATAATACCACCAGTTTTCTCAGGTATATAATCAGGGTTATAGTCCTCTACAAGTTTATAAATATCGAGCTGACTCCCTTCCAATTTTCGATCACCTATTCGGTAAATGGACATGGCATAATACACTTCAGGATCCTCTTTAGGTAATTTTTGTGTTCCTCTATAGGTAGAATTATGGAAATAATCACGAACAATATAGCGTTGATTGGAGGCCCCATGAACGCCTAAAAAATTCTCAGCCACCTCTGGATTGTATTTGGCAAACAACCGGTCTTCTTCTGGATTCAGCGACTTCCAATGAACGGCAACTCCCCTGCCATCCTCTAAAAACTCATAAGAATCAATTTCCCATTTTCCTGTATAGTAACCCATATTTTCATATTTTTCGCGTTCTTGCTTGGCCTGCTCTGATTTTTGCCGTTCTTGTTTATCCTGCTCTGATTGTTGATAACTATGATAGCCCCATAGAAGCAGAACACCCAGCAAGACAGATCCAACTATTGTTAGTACTTTTTTCATTTCTATCCCCCTATTTACCATATTTCTGTTCGAAATACTTTTGAAAGTCTGTTAATGAATTACTCCCCTTAACATGATTAAGACTATTAGTAAGTTTTTGAATTTGTTTTGGAATTATTATCAAACCGATTCAAAAGAAAAATGTCATTGTCCCATTATACCATAAAAGGGGAGTGTCTTCCGCTCCCCTTACTCCTCTGGTCATTCCAATTTGAAACTCATATCTGTCTTCTGCAACACCCCCTAAACAGCTAATAGAAAGGCTAGGCTATTATCAGATGGAGAATAGAAATGTATAAATTATACTTTAATTCTCCTCTTTCACCTATTATACATCTGTATCCTTATCTGCTTGTCCTTCGTCATCAAATCTCAGAATAAGCTCACCACTACGGCTTTCAAAGTGGGATACGAAGCGACTTTGGATGCTTGCATTGAGGACAGCACCGACGATTAGCACCTTGGCAATCAGGATAAACCAAAACATGATAATCACAACCACCACTGAGCCGACAAAACGCACATCTAAAAAGCGATCTAGATAAGCTTCAATATAAACAGTAAAAAGGTTCATGAGGCTATAAATGATAACAAGAACCAAGGTCGCACCCGGTAATACATAGCGGATTTTAGGAATTTTCACATTGGGTAAAGAAAAATAAAGCAGAATCAGCGAAAGAAAGAGCATCAGATAAATCGTAGGCTCTGTCATGGTCAGCAACTGCTGGTAGAGGCCACGGTCAAACTGCCAGAAATTATAAAGAATCCCAACCAGCATTCGACCGAATAGGGTCAAAACGAGCGACAAGCCTAGTAGGACTTGCAAACCTAGACTCATGATAAAAGCAAAGATCCGCTCCCAGATAAGACCCCGCCCTTGCTTCGTACCATAGCATTTATTAAAAGCCTTTTGCAGAAAAGTCATACTCTGGGAAAAAGTCCAAAGGGCAGATAGGATAGAAATACTCAGCAAACCTGTCGAAGGCTTGGTCAGCACATCTCGGACAACCTTGGCAATCGTCAGATACAATGACTCCGGCAGTAAGTCTTTCAGCACAACTAAAAGCTCATCTGGCCGAATCTGAAAATAGGGCAGAATATTTGCCGCAATCAATAACAAGGGAAAAATCGAAATCAGAAAATAGTAGGCCACAGCAATACTGGTAATATCTGCCTCCGATGCCTGATAAAAATGGAAAAAAGCTCTGAGAAATTCATTTTCTCTCATCTTCTTGATGAATCCTGTCACATCTCTCTCCTATTCAAAAAGACTGGGACAAGCCCAGCCCTCTATGCTTAATAAGTCCCTTCTTCTCCCTGGCTGGTTAGAATCACAGGACCATCTTTGGTAATGACAAATTGGTGCTCATATTGGCAAGAAAGACCGCCATCAAGGGTTTTATGCGCCCAACCTGTTTCAAAGTCCGTGTCAATTTCCCATGTACCTGTATTGATCATTGGCTCGACAGTCAGAACCATTCCCTCTCGCAGGCGCAAACCGCGTCCTGCACGGCCATAATGTGGTACCATTGGCTCTTCATGCATGGTTGGGCCAACCCCGTGACCAACTAAATCACGCACCACTCCGTAGCCATGACTTTCAGCGTATTCTTGAATCGCAGCACCAATGTCTCCAATGCGATTGCCAACTTGTGCGGCTGCAATTCCTCGGTAGAGACATTCCTTGGTCACATCCATGAGCTGCTGCGCTTCTGGACTAATCTGACCAACTGCATAAGCCCAGCAAGAATCTGCGACACCGCCACGGAAGTTTTCTGTGTATTGCTTCATCTGCTCAACATTATCAAAATCCAACTTAGAGACATTCAGCTCGGCCTTGTCTACTAAACCGACAACCATGTCTACACAGATGATATCACCTTCTACCAATTTTTGATGGCGAGGAAAGGCATGGGCCACCTCATTATTAAGAGAACAACAAGTCGCATAAGGATAATCCATAACGCTACCCTCTACGCCAATCTGAAGAGGCAAAGCATTGTCTTCTTTACAACGCTTGCGGACATATTCTTCAATGTCCCACATGTCAATACCTGGCTTGATCAATTCTCTCAGACCGATATGAACAGAAGCTAAGAAATCTCCGCTCTTGTCCATTAAATCAATTTCACGTTGTGATTTTATAGTAATCATTATTAACCTCTTTACTAAGTAATTTTTACAGTAATCGTTGCTTTGGCAACGATGAGCGAATCTAAGTAGATATCATAGTCAATCACTGCTGTCCGCCGCGTTTGATGAATAATACGTGGCCGAATCTGCAGGACATCATCAATCTGAACTGCCTGAAAGAAATGCATCATCATCTGATCGACGATTAAGCTCTGGCTATTCGTCGTCATCAACTGCTGCGTAATCCGAGTGATAATTTCCGTCAAGACGCCATTAGCCAAGACTCTATTTTGCTCCAGCATGAAAGGCTCGACAGTGAAAGAAAAAATATCCTCTTGGCGATGAAGCTTCTGGCCCACCTGCTCACTGAAGGTCGGTAGACTGGAAATCTGTGAGCGGCTCATTTTTTCCATAATATCCCGACGTGTAATCACTCCAAGGAGAGTCTGATTGCCACGCACTACCGGAATCATCTCAAAATCTTCTGCAATCATGCGCTGACTGATATTGGCAATATTTGCTGAAAGACCAGTCATGAAGATCTTGCGAGTCATAACCTTATCCAAGGTGGTCAAAGGAGATTTATCTCCCGCATCCCGCATGGTCACGACACCAACCAACATTTGATGTTGATTGATGACTGGAAAACGACTGGTGCGGTTACGACGAACCAAGTCCAGATAGTCACGAACGGTATCTGTGTCATGCAAGAAACCATATTCGTGACTAGCCCTATAAACCTGCTCTACTGTTAAAATATCTGTTTTAATCTGGATATTGGACAGGGCACGGTTAATCATGGTCGCCACGGTATAGGTATCGTGCTTGGTTCTTAGGACGGGTATTTCAATACGATTGGCCAGTTTTAAAACCTCTGGATCGACTTCAAAACCTCCCGTTACCAGCACGGCATTCTCATTTTCAAGAGCCAAAATCTGAATCTGCGTCCGATCCCCGACAATCAGAAGACCGCCTTCATTTAAGTAACGTAGGATATTTTGCTCGGTCATCGCTCCGATGGAGAACTTGTTAAATTCTTTTTCTAGTCCTTTTTCACCGGCAAGTACCTCTGAGCCAGTAATATCCGCAATTTCCTTGTAGGTCAGATGCTCTAAAACAACTTTTTTCGACTTGACTCGGATAGTCCCACTTCTGGGTCTGGTCTCGACAATTCCTCTATTTTCAGCTTCCTTGATCGCTCGGTAGGCAGTTCCGTCGCTGACACCCAAGTAATTTGAAATACTCCGAACGCTGACCCGCTTGCCAATTGGAAGATTTTCAAGATAAGCTAAAATTTCCTGGTGTTTACTCATTGAAATCTCCTTTTTCGTAGCGATATTCGGTATAATCTCGCATCCTTCTCGTGTAGCGATCGCTCCCCTTAAACTGACGGAAGAGCTTAAAACCAGCTTTCTGTGCAACTTTTTGACTAGCTAGATTCTCCTCATGCGTGATGATTGTTAGACGCTTAAAGTCGAATTTTATAAAGGAAAGAAAAACCAATTCACGGACAACTTCAGTCATCAAGCCTTGTCCCCAATAGTCCTTCCTCAAAAAATATCCTAGCTCCGCTTCTTTTTTTATCTCATCCATTTTCTCAAATTTAATGGAACCAATCATTTCATTCGTTTTCTTATCACAAATTGCCCAAATTCCCAAAGGATTTTTCATAAAATAATTGGCGATAACATATTCGCTTTCCTGCAAGCTACTTTCAGTCGGAAAAATAAACTCGGTATTATCCGGATTGGAAGCAATTTTATAAAGGGATTCTGCATCTCCAAAAAGAATCGGCCGTAAAAACGAATGCTCCGTTTCAATAAAAGAAAAAGTTGCTAACTGTGTCCACAAATTCATATGCTTCCTCTATAAAAAATAAGCGATGAACGCTTATTCTTCGATGAGCTGGATGTCAGCACCCAGACTTCTTAATTTTTCAATAATATTGGAATAACCGCGTAAAATAAATTCAATATTGGTAATCTCTGTTCGGCCTTGAGCCATCAGACCAGCAATCACCAAGGCTGCACCTGCACGCAGGTCCGTTGCTTTCACAGAAGCACCTTGCAGTTGATTTGGTCCTTCATAGACGATTTGATTGCTAGCGGTTGAGATTTTACCAGCCATTTTTGCCAATTCAGCGACATGATTGACCCGTTTCTCATAGATGGTGTCAACGATTTTTCCATGACCATGAGCGGTCAACAAGAGCGGAGTGATCGGTTGCTGCAAATCAGTGGCAAAACCAGGATAAGGCGAAGTCTTGATGTTAATAGCCTTTAAAGCCTTCTGCCCTTCTACAAAGATGCTATCCTCTGAAATGGTCATGCGCACACCCATTTCCTCTAGCTTAGCAATGAAACTTTCCAAATGTTCATAAAGGACATTATTGATCTGGACACCTTGTCCAATTGCTGCCGCTAAGGAAATATAGGTCCCAGCTTCAATCCGATCCGGAATAACCTGATGACGCGTGCCATGAAGGCTATCTACACCTTCAATCGTGATGATGTCAGTCCCAGCCCCACGAATATGAGCTCCCATATTATTAAGCAGCGTAGCTACATCGATGATTTCTGGCTCACGTGCCGCATTTTCAATCACCGTACGCCCCTCAGCCTTGACTGCTGCCAACATCGTATTAATCGTAGCACCGACACTAACGGTATCCATGTAAATACTAGCTCCAGCCAAACATTTACCACCTGTTGACAATTTCATGTAATTGCCTTCCATGGTCATGTGAGCTCCCATCGCTTCAAAAGCTTTGAGATGGAGATCAATCGGACGAGGACCAAGGTCACAGCCTCCAGGAAGACCAACTGTCGCTTCTCCAAAACGCCCTAGCAAACTTCCATAGAAATAGTAAGATGCTCGTAAACTATTGATTTTACCAGATGGCATCGGCATATTCTTGATGTTTCTAGGATCAACCTCCAAGCAATCGCCAGACTGCTTGACAGTCGCTCCCATGATTTCCATGATTTCGATAAGGCTATCAACATCCGAAATCGCCGGCACACCATCTAAAGTAACAACATTATCAGCTAAAATAATAGCTGGGATAAGGGCCACAACACTATTTTTAGCACCATTAATAGTCACCTCTCCTTTTAAAGGGCGACCACCATTAATTACAATTTTTTTCATGTTTTAAAATTTAGCTCTTTCACGGTATTACTCTTTATTATATCATAGTTTTATCCATTTTCCTAGACAAACATACTAAGATTAGTAGTGAAGAAATCTCCGACGGGAGAGAGTACTCACTACTTTTTCTTTAT